>JAHHID010000143.1 GCA_019359015.1 Spirirestis rafaelensis WJT71-NPBG6 | reverse complement strand
GCTCCCACGTCAAATTGCTAGGATATGCTTTAGTCATTTGCTCACAAGGTGCTGATGTCTTCAATTTCAGCGATTAGCTTTGTGAGCTTTCTTACAGAAGCCCCCTACTTTTCAAACATCCTCTAAGGTCGTAGACTTTCCATCTTCGTCCCAGGTTGAGGCACAAACTATTCCCCGTTCTATTCGCCATAACATGCTATTTTCTAATGGAATAAGTTCACCACGCTCAAAAAAATGATGTTTTACAGGTGCAGGGGTTTCATAAAAAGTAGATAAAAATGGCACAAGCGTTCGTTTACTAGATTCTCTCCCCTTGGGAGACGCGAGGTGCGAATGCTCCCCCACGAGCGAATAGGATGTTTGCGCGTCTTTGTTAGGAGAAGGAGAAGGCTTTTTGTCTAGGTTCAGCTCAAGGGTAGATTTTGCATGGATTGGTATTGCAGTTTCGATCACGACTTATTACCAATTTTGTAGGTAACAAAATATTTAAATGATTAATATTATTTATTCTGTAAATTTCGATACTTATTGCTATTGAGTTTGGAAAAAATAATCATGATGATTTTTGCAGTCCGAAAGGGGAAAAAGTTAAAGACATTGAAAAATTGTTTATTGTTTTACCTTTCCCCGGACATGAGAATAAGTCGCATGGGGTCTAAATGAACATACCAAGGGAAAGGTTGGTCTTTGAGCGTCGTCCATTTTTCCTTGAATACTTCTGCAATTAAGTGATAATCTTGATTGCCTGTACTAGACGAATGCAACTTCAAAAACAAAGTCATTCGGTGGGGTGTTTCGATGGTTTTTACCAACCAACAAGGAAATGTATTTTCACTCTCTCGGCAGAAACCAAGATGGGGGTTGGACTCACTTTTTAAATTGTTTTTAAAGGTGATATGATGAGCGCGAATACCTAGTGAGGATAATTCGTCTGGGATTGGTTCAACTACTCGCAGCGTGCAACGCCAGTCAACAGCCTCAATTTGTTGCGGTGCAAGAGCGATCGCCTGGGAGAAATTCTTACACCCTGTTAGTTGAGCTACACTAACTGTGGCAGGATGCTCAAAAACTTCGTATTTTGAGCCGTAATGAACTTTTTGTCCAAAGTCCATCACCAACAAATTTGGGCAAATTCGGTAAGCTTCTTCCAAATTGTGGGTGACAAATAAAGTGGTTCCTTGGTAATCTGCTAGCGTCGCAATCATTTGCTGTTCTAATTGACTCCGCAAGTGAGTATCTAGTGCTGAAAACGGTTCGTCTAAAAGTAAAGCTTCTGGAACAGATGCTAAAGCTCTAGCTAATGCTACTCGTTGCTGTTGACCACCAGAAAGCTCTTGCGGATAGCGATCGCTATATCCTTGTAATTGTACATCTATCAGTTGAGCTTCTACTTGCTGCTTCACAGATGTAGAAGATAATCCCTTCGGTAAACCAAAGGCGATGTTTTGTGCTACCGTCATGTGTGGGAAAAGAGCATAGTTTTGCACTAAAAAACCAATTCGGCGATCGCGTGCAGGTAAATTAATTTTGCGTTCCGCATCAAATAACACTCTTCCATTTAAGATAATACGCCCCGAAGTCGGTGTTTCTACTCCCGCCAAACAGCGTAAAATCATACTCTTACCAGCCCCAGAACCCCCCAACAATCCCAAGGGTTCTTTGTCAGCGCTGAAGGATACTTTCAACTCAAAACCAGAAAGCTTTTTCTCAATATCAACAAAAAGTCCAGAATTGTTAATTAAAGCTTGTCCTCGTTGTCCCCCTGCTCCCCTGCTCCCCCTCTCGCTCTCTTCCCCTCTTCCCCTCTTTCTCTCCCCCCCTCTCCCCCTCTTCTCCCTTGCTGACTGCCAAATATTCACCGCGACAATCCCAGATAGGGAAGTACCCATAATTACCAATGACCAAAGCCAAGCTTCGTTATTATCTCCCGCTTCCACAGCAAAATAAATTGCCAATGGCATAGTCTGCGTTTGTCCAGGAATATTGCCAGCTAACATCAAAGTGGCTCCGAATTCACCTAAAGCACGGGCAAAAGCCAGCGTTGTTCCGGCTAAAACTCCCGGAATTGATAAAGGCAACATGATACGCCAAAACATCGTCCATTGCGAAGCACCAAGGGTTTTGGCTACTAAAAGAAGATTTTGGTCGATTTGTTCAAAAGCTCCCAGCGCTGTTCTATACATCAAGGGGAAGGAGACAACTGTAGCAGCGATCGCTGCACCATACCAATTAAAAACGATGCTAAAGTTAAACTTTTCCAGAAATTGCCCCGCAGGACCATACTTGCCAAAAAACATCAGTAATAAAAAGCCAACGACTGTTGGGGGCAAAATCAGCGGAGAAACGAAGATTCCCTCAATCAGCGATTTCCATTTACCTTGGTATCCCAGCATCCAGTAAGCAGCGGCAATACCAACGAAAAAAGTAATAATTGTCGCAAGTAACGAGGTTTTCAGGGATATCCACAAAGGGGTTAAATCGATCGGCATAATTCACTTTATGAGTTTAATTACTTACATCTACTTCTCTGAATTTGTAGCGAACGTAAATCCTTGATTCTCAAATGCGGTTTTGGCTTGATTGTTAGAGACAAGACGCGAAATACAAAGTTTCTACTTAATGAATGATGTTGATATTTCTGACGTTCAACGCTCAACTGGTAACAACCCTGTGTCTCAAGAATGCAACCCAATATTATTGCTTTAAGGTAAAAGAAAGCCGTATTTTGTGAGTACACTCTTCGCTTGCTCACTAGACAAAAACTGGACAAAATCCTTAGCAGCAGCAGCATTTTTACTGCTTTTCAGCACACCCATAGGATAGGTAATTGGTGAGTGATATTTTTCATCAGCAGAAACAACGGTTTTTACCTTGTCAGAAATTTTAGCATCAGTTCTATAAACCAGACCCGCATCAGCATTACCACTTTCCACTGCTGCTAGAACTTGACGCACATTGTTTGCATAGACGAATTTGCCTTTTACTTTCTCAAAAATGCCTAATTTCTTCAAGACTTGCTCACCGTATTGTCCTGCTGGCACACTTCTAGGTTCGCCGATCGCAATTTTTTTGATATTATTTCCAGTCAGGTTATAAAAGCTGTTAACACCGGCAACATTCTTTGGCACAACCAAAACCAAACGGTTCTTTGCTAACACCGCACGAGTCCCCGGAGCCAACTGCCCTGATTGCTCTAATGTATCCACCTGCTTTTTCGCCGCAAAAATAAAAATATCAGCCGGTGCACCTTGCTGAATCTGTTGTAATAAAGCACCAGAAGCGCCGAAATTATAGTTGATGTTGACTCCTGGTTTACTTTGTTGGTAAACAGTCTTAATTTCTTCCATCGTATCTTTTAAGCTAGCAGCAGCAGAAACAAGTAAGTTACCGTTAGACTGTGCTACCACAGTAGAGTCAGTCAGCACTGGTAAGCCAATTGCTAGCAGCAGGCTGGCAACTGCTACACTGATCAACGTAAAAAATTGTCTTCTGTTCATCGTCAACCCGCTCATGACGTTTTTTCATAAAATTACCGCTTGGTAGTAATAATACCAACATAACCAATAATTTACCGCGAAAATTGGTAACATTATGCCAAGACAAGAACAAGGATGGGTCAAATTTCAGACATCAGACGAGGAACGGCAACTTATCGAAGAATTTTGTTGGTATAAAAATTTACCAATATTGTTTGGTTGAAGTATTCTATATAATTTTTCTGCGTATGTCTAGGACGTTACGTAATTACTGGTTATTTCATCCGAACAGAATCAGCAAATTAATGACCAAAGCAATCAAGATCCATCCAGAATAGAGCAGGTAGAGCAAAACTTTTAATAATTTGAGATGGTGCGAGTTATCATCGTTCGCAACAAATCAAAAATTATTTAGACTCTTTAAATGCTTCCTTAGAAAAACAAAAATGGTTGATAAATTGTGAACGCTTTGCCCCAAACGCCCCACAACAAAAGCCTGTAGAAGATATTTGATTGCAAGCAAAAAAGCTGATTCGAGAATTCTACTTTTTCTCCCACTCTTTCTCTGTCGTTAAGGCTGTATTCGAGTTATTAGTTCATGGTCAAATTTCTGACTTTCCAAAGCTCAATAAATATGGCGTTTTCTCATGAATCATTCCGGATTACTATATCTGCATTGTGTGTTATTAGTTTAGCCATTATACATATATTGTCTGGTAAATTGCGCTTCCTCAAAACTACTCAGCGCCGTTATTGGCTGTCTTTTGGTAGCGGTGTATCTGTTGCTTATGTGTTCGTCCACATTTTGCCAGAACTGAGTAAAGCCCAAGTAACGCTCCAAGGCAGTTTGGATATTGGACTTGCTTTTTTAGAGCATCACGTTTATCTCGTAGCACTTTTAGGTTTAGCAGTGTTTTATGGTTTGGAGCGATTTGCAAAAAAGTCACGCCAACGCAGTCAAAAAATGGGCAAGGGAGATGTTACCTCTTTAGACGTTTTTTGGATACACATTGCTTCTTTTGCTGTTTATAACGCCTTAATTGGCTATTTGTTAGTACATCGAGAAGAATCAGGTATCAATAGTTTATTGTTCTTTTCCTTTGCGATGGCGCTGCATTTTGTAGTCAACGATAATGGTTTGCGCGAACACCACAAAGAAATATATGACCGGATTGGACGGTGGTTGTTAGCAGCAGCGATAATTGTTGGTTGGGTAATTGGCAGTGGCACGGAAATTCATCAAGCAGCAGTAGCAGTTCTCTTCGCATTTTTAGCCGGAGGTATTGTACTCAATGTTCTTAAGGAAGAATTGCCCGAAGAACAAGAAAGTCGTTTTTGGGCATTTGCTCTCGGTGCGATCGCCTATGCAACTCTTCTATTAGCTCTTTAATAGTTGAGTGATGCGATTACACTTCGTTTAGCCAAAGCACTTGGCTGTCAAGTTGAGGATCTATTAGCTATTTGGTGGAAGTGGGAGCGACCATTGTCAACCGTGAACTCGGTGCCGGTAGTCGGATGCTTTTAGAACGAATACTTCAAAAAGAGCAAATACCGTTCCACGCTGTCAAAGGGTTTGATGACATCGTTAAAAACCACCATGATGTAGCCGAAGCTGTAGCCACGGGAATTGCCGATGCAGGTATTAGTACTGCATCTATAGCCGCTACCTATGGATTAGGATTTATACCTTTGCATTCCTCGCGCTACGACTTAGTAATTCTCAAGGAATATCTAGAAGAAGCACCAGTGCAGCAATTGCTCAGTACGTTAGGACATCGGCTGCTTTACTGCCAATTAGAATTTATTGGCGGTTATGACACAAGTACAACTGGGGACGTGGTAGCAACTGTTTAAAGCTGGAAAAAACAGGGTGATTAAAATATCTGGCTATAGGAAATGGCTCAATTTATAAATAGGTTTTTTCACACAATTAATAAAAACAATTTTAAGATTTTTCATTTATTCTTTTGGAATTGCCTATTATAAAGATGGACGAATATACACTGTCCGGAGATACCATGCCAAAGCGGTTGATTAGTGAGTTAAATAATTGGTTTAAGCGGGATAGAATTGTCAAGAATTTGGAGATTTTTCAAGACTTTATTATCATATCTCTCTGTCTAAGTTTGTTCTGTGTGATGCTGATCCGATTGGGAGATATGTTTTTCTCCTTTTTGCATCCATTAGATTTACGGCAAGTCACATCGGATATCTTGTTTATTTTGATTTTAGTAGAGCTGTTTCGCCTATTAATTAATTATCTACAAGAACAGCAAATATCCGTAGGAGCCGCAGTAGAAATTACTATTGTTTCTGCTTTACGAGAAGTAATTTTACGCGGTGTATTGGAAATCCCCCGTGACCAAATTTATGGAATTTCTGTATTTTTAGTAGTTTTGGCAGGTATTTTTATCGCTTTACCTTTGATGTCTCGCTTTTTTGATCATGGCAAAAATACTACTCCGGGGATAATAGAAGAATAAATGCGAGCGCTTGCTGAAAAACTTCTAATTACCGATTAACCATAAACCAATTTATAGTCCGCGATTAGGCGGGCTTTTTTATGTACCTACAGACTTTAAGTCTATAGGTATTTTTGCACTTATTCAAATGTTTCATCGCTTTTGCTGATGACAGCACAAGAATATTACCAATCTGGGAGGGGGAAAGGGGAAAGGGAAAAAGGGGAAAGGGTTCATAGTTGCTTGAAATACGCATAAAGCTTTCCTTTCCTTTCCCCTTTAACCTTTTCCCCTCTTCATGAATACAAATCATCAATAGATTATTATCACTCTAGGGGGAAAGGGTAAAGGAAAAAAGGGACTCATGTGAAGAAGTTATTTAAAACACGCATAAAATTTTTTCACTCTTCTTTCCCTGCGTGGGTTTAAGACCCCCACAAATAAGTGCGTGGTCAAAAGCTCTCTTAGGGTCGCAATTCCCGTGTTCAATTTCTTCCCCCCTTTACTCCTTGCCCTTTCCCCTTTACCCCTATAAGTGAAGCTTTTCTTGCATGGTAGAAAATTGCTTTAATCTTGAACAATTTTAAATAAGCTTTTGGTAGCAGTTACAACCCTCTATTGATAAAAAATTGTGTGCAAATATAGCCTTTGCAACTTGACAAAAAAAATGGCTGAAATCATACTACGAAATGAATGAGTGCAAGAGGTCTAATGTCAAATTGCTGCTTGAGTGCGTTTTTTGCTCCAAATGTTCCAAAAATTACTTTGTTCAGCAATTAAATAAGTGTTTTTGCCAAAGCGATGATGCTTTTTCTACTTATAGGAAGTAACAATTATTCGGTGTAATTTTATGCTATTGGAAGTCATCACTTTTGCCGCAGTCGATATTGTGTAGCAATAGGTGAAAATTTAGTTCCTTATTGCCAAAGCGATATACTATACAAGTGAATTAACAATATTTAACAATGGTAGAACGCCCAATCAAAAAATCGGAACGTCAGCCTAAAGCAGATAGTGGCAGCGAGTCAGAAAATTCGGATTCTATGCCGACTGCTCAACCCAAACCTAAAACCTCTAAACGGAATGATGACCGCTCGGAGGGTAGAGGTAAAAAAGCATCCTTTGGGGATGAATCCAGACAATCGGTTAACCCAGCTTTAGCGCGGGGTCCCAAACCTGTTAAGCCTCAGCCCAAAGTTATCATACCAGAAAGTGAATCAGAAACAATTTCTGAAGAATCTGAAGATTAAAAAGTACAATTATCAGGATAATTCAAATAATGATAATTGAACCATTTGAGATTCTTTGACGTTATCGAGATTTGATAGCGAAATTGTTGAAGCTCGGAATACTGCTATTTGCCAAACAGTGGACAGAGCTAGACATCTAGTTCTGTTACTGGACAGATAGCCAGCTATAGCGAAAGCTACGTTTTGAAAATCATGACACCTACAGGTGCTTTCCAGCTTGTAGCTCTGTCGTCAACCATTAAACATGTATATTTGGTTAAGGAAGTGTGGTTGACCCAATAAGTTCTCAAAACATCGGCGAGGAAAATATTACCTGAGCAATCAGAGGACTGAAATGTCTAACTTTGTATTTGTAATTGATAATTAGTCTATAAAATTCGTCGCATCGTTATAAGCAAATCATGAATCCAAGCAAGCATTTCATTGAACGTCGTGAATTCTTAAGGTTAGGAGTTACCGGGGCATTTGGGATGATGGTAACTGCGAGCGATTTACTTTGGCAGATTCAACCTGTTAAAGCTGCCGAAATGCCTTTGTCAGTGTCTCAATCCCTCAGTCCCGATGCAGCGCTGCAAAAGTTGATAGAAGGAAATCAGCGGTTTATCCAGCATAAACCTCAATACCCGGATCAATCGGCAGCACGGTTGCAGGAAGTTGCTCAAGCTCAACATCCATTTGCAACCATCCTCAGTTGTGCAGATTCACGGGTGCCCGCAGAAATTGTTTTTGATCAGGGCATTGGAGATATCTTTGATGTTCGGATTGCTGGGAATATTGCTATACCTGAAGCGATAGGCAGTATTGAATACGCAGTTGCTTTGTTAGGTACTCCACTGCTGATGGTGCTCGGTCATGAGCGATGTGGAGCTGTCACCGCAGCTGTGCAAAAACAAGCGCTGCTGGGTGAAATCAGTACCTTTGTTAAAGCAATTAAGCCAGCCGTAGAAAAAGTTAAGAGCCAACCGGGTGACGCAGTTGAGAACGCTGTGGTAGCAAATGTGCAATATCAAATTGAACGGTTGCAGCGATCGCAACTCTTAACTGAGCGGCTACAGTCTGGCAAACTAAAAATTGTAGGAGGTCGTTACGATTTAGATACGGGCAGGGTGACTTTGATCACCTAAAGATTCCCATTCGGAATTGGCTTAATTCTATTTTCATTGTTCAGTCCCCCATTTATGCCTTGTATAAGAAAAGTCCCGCTAGGGCTAACTGTGTTGTTTTTATCGGTGGTGATGCGCGTTCCATTTGGGTAATAGTAAGTACTAGAACCGTTGCCATGATTTATCGTTACCGAGGGATAAATCATCTTTTGATTGCCTAGGTTAATGGAACCATTATTATAAATCCGCGTTCCGCTAGGGTAATTGAGCAAGTTGCCAGTGCCTTGGCTCGCATTAAAGCGATTGGGGTTTTGCGTTATGGTCTGAGCGCTTGTCACCGACTGAGTTGTTGCTACTAAAGACAAAATGGACAAAAAGCTTACAATAAGACGTTTCATGACATAACCTCGCTCGTCCGCTTCAATTTTTGATTTTTAGTTTGAAGCAGACGCAATTAATACAAGTCTCTTTATCTAGCATACTTCAAAGATTTAGGTGACATCTTAAAGCGATCGCACTCACTCTCAAAAGCGGAAGTGCAAGCCACAGCCAGCAAAATCACTCAATATAACAGTAGATAAGTTATATGTAAGTCATGCTGCAAATTTCTAACAATGTCATTATCCCCGACAGCGAAATCGAAATTAGTGCGATTCGCTCACAAGGAGCGGGAGGTCAAAATGTCAACAAGGTTTCCACTGCCATCCACTTGCGCTTCAGCATTGAGGCTTCGTCATTACCCAATTTCTATAAAGAGCAACTTCTAAAGCTAAATGACCGACGCATTACCCAGGAGGGAGTCGTCGTCATCAAAGCTCAAGAACACCGAAGCCAAGAGAAAAACCGGGAGGAAGCATTAAAACGACTCAAAGAACTTATTAAAAGCGCAGTCGTACTACCTCAAAGACGCAAACCCACCAAACCAACTCGCAGTTCTCAAAAAAAACGCCTTGACTCTAAAACCAAGAGAAGCATGATTAAGTCTAACAGAGGACGGGTTACTGATTAATGTGGTGTTTTGCATTCGACAAATCCGCGCGATCGCACTTTAGTACTCAACCAACCCAAAATTGACCAATGTACGTGCAAGATATCAGTTAACCTGTCATGAATGGTATCCAAACCAGTTTCTAGAACATCTGTTAGTTAGCTCTTAAAGTTGGGAAAAATAAAGTTCGTAATGAAACTTTAAATAGCTAACTATGAATTCCGATTTTGAACCCCCGCCAAAAGGCTTGTCTGTACTGGCTTCTGTGGGAGGAGTTGTTACCGCAGTCATCACAATCGCGCTGCTCAACTCTTGGTCTAAGCAACTTTCTCTGACTTCTGCACAAAAATCGGCAATATCAACTCAAAATACTTCCCCTGAGAAAAAATCTGAAAAGCAAGCGGAAATAGTCGCAAAGCTTGATGCTCAATCTGTGAGCTTGCAAGGGACACCAATTACTAAAAGTGAACTTGCAGCCACAACTCCCTACGTCGCTTCTGGTGTTGGAACACTCACCTTAGAAGAAACTGCAACTGCTCGTCAAGCTTGGTCATATTTTCAGCGCAACTGGAACGAAGAAACCGGCTTGGTTAATTCCGTCGATGGTTTTACCTCGGTGACGATGTGGGATCAAGCAGCTGCGATCGCTGCTTTAGTTAGTGCAAAAGAACTCAACATTATCCCAGAAGCAGAATTTGATACCAAGATGAGGAGGATGCTGAAGACTTTAGCATCGATGCCTTTATATAGAACCGATTTGAGATCTAAGAAGGGGTTGCAAGTCTCTTAACCATCAGCCGAATAAAACAAAGATTAACCTTGGCAGTCGCTGTCTTCTAGAGTTCTCTCAAAGTTCTTGACGAGGATGAG
>JAHHID010000142.1 GCA_019359015.1 Spirirestis rafaelensis WJT71-NPBG6 | reverse complement strand
AGGCTTAAGGATTTTGGAGCTAATTGTGCCACCTCTTCATTCCTTCTTTCTGCTTTTAGTGCTATTTAATGCTTGTGCTTAGTATCTCATACTATGGATATTTTACTTACGCCGTGCTGTACTAGTTGGCTTTACTGCTTTTTTAGTACCAATGCTATTAAGCTTTATAACTTTGGCTATCAAGGCAGAGAAAAGCGCAACTGCCAGAGTAGCATTGTTTTTTCTTTTGACTCTATTTCTCTTTACATTTAATGATAGTCAACAGCGTTTGGCTTATCTATACTGGCCTGGTTTAATCATCATGGGAATTGCGCTCAAAGGAGAAGTGCAAACTCCTAATTCTCCTCGTGATAAAAACCTTGATAAAACCTATGTTTAGAGGTCGAATTTACAGGACAAAGATGTAATTATCTTCTAAGGACGACCTAATGTTAATCACTCAACTTAAGCAAAAATTCTCTAGTCAATTTATTCGTAATTTTGGTTCGCTAGGGGGGGCAGAGTTAGCGAATCGTATTTTCCGCTTGGCAACAACTGTTACTTTAGCTCGCATACTAAGTCCTTACGATTACGGTCTAGCAGCAGTTGTTCTTACCACAAAAGATTTTGCAGATGTTTTTAGCCTCAAAGCTGGGATTGGAGCTAAACTCATTCAAGCTGATGAACGGGATGTGGAAGTTCTATCTAATACATCGTACTGGCTTAATTGGATTTTATGCGGAGCACTTTTTATCATTCAGTGTATCGCTGCCTTTCCTATTGCTTGGTTTTATGGGAATACGCAAGTCATTTTACCTATTTGTATAGTCGCTACAGTCTACTTAATGTTGCCGACTTACATGGTTCAGTGTGCATTGATTCAGCGAGAGAATCGACTAAATATATTAGCACTATGTACTGTTACGCAATCCCTACTCGGCAATCTTCTTACTATAGGTTTGGCATTATTGGGTCTGGGAATGTGGGCTATAGTATTACCGATTGTCCTGACATCTCCAGTCTGGGTCGTTATCAATCGTATGAACCATCCCTGGAGAGTTACTAAGTCCTTTAATCTTTACCGATGGCGTGAAATTGCTAATTTTGCTAAAAACGTTCTTGGAAGTGAATTATTAAATAAGCTAAGAAGTAACTTAGATTACTTACTGGTCGGGCGTTTTCTTGGAATTGAGGCCCTAGGACTTTACTATTTCGCCTTTAATGCTGGACTAGGGATAAGCCTCAATGTTATGAATTCGTTTATTTGGGCTATGTACCCTCATCTTTGTTCAGCTCGTGGAGACCTCAAGCAGCTTAAAGAACGATTTTTTAGTGGTCTCAAAACCATTGCTCTGGTTGTCGTTCCACTCGTTCTTCTACAGTCGACTTTAGCGCCCTTTTATGTGCCAATTGTTTTTGGACAAAAGTGGTTAGCAGCAATTCCAATATTAGTATTGATATGTCTTTCAGCTCTGCCACGTCCCTTTTCTATTGCTGCTTCTTTACTACTCCAAGCTGTTGATAAAACTCATATTAACCTTTATTGGGATCTGATTTTCACTGTAGTATTCGCAATTTCCTTACTGATTGCTGTGAAATGGGGAATCTTTTGGGTAGCCGCAGCAGTACTCATGACTCATGGGTTAGCGCTGCCTCTGTTTACTATTTGGGCTATTAAATATGTTTTCCGCAGAAAATTGCCTTCACTAGTTTGAATAATTCTACTTTTGCTCACTACAAAATTTAAGTACCCTTAAGGTCAGGCGAGAGTCACTTGAGCAACAAACTGACAACCAATATAACTGTTTCTACTACATTGAGGTAAATGTTGTGCCAACGATATCCATCATCGTCCCTGCCTATAACGCTGAACATACTATTTTAGAGACTATTAAGTCGGTTCATGAACAAACATTTTCAGATTTTGAAATAATTGTAATTAATGATGGTTCAACTGACCGAACTTTAGAAATACTTAATACAATTGCAGATTCTCGTCTCAAGGTTTTTTCTTATAAAAACGGTGGTTTACCAGTAGCTCGCAATCGTGGAATTGCTCATGCTACTGGAGAATTTATTGCATTTCTTGATGCCGACGATTTATGGTCACCTGATAAGTTAGAACTGCAACTTACAGCCTTACAACAGCATCCAGAGGCAGGTGTTGCTTATAGCTGGACGCTCTTCATGGATGAACAAGGAAAATCTTTGCATCCAGATGAACCTATATTTTTTGAAGGAAATGTTTATGACAAGCTGTTACTCAAAAATTTCCTTGCCAGTGGCTCAAATCCTCTGATTCGTAAACAAGCGATTGAGTCTGTAGGAGAGTTTTATCCACCAGCAGGAGGTTCTGCCGATTGGGATTATTGGCTGCGGTTAGCGGCTCGTTGGGATTTTGTTGTTGTTCCCAAGCCACAAATTTTTTATCGTCAATCTTCAAGCTCGATGTCATCTAAAATCGAGTTTATGGAAAAATGCAAGTTCATTGTACTTGAGCGAGCATTTCAAGCAGCTCCCACGGAATTTCAAGCCCTCAAGAATCACAGCCTAGCTAATGCCTATCAGTATTCAGCCCATCTGTGCTTGACACGTGTTCCTGGAATCGATGGAGTTAAGCAGGCTGGTCAGAAGTTGATGATGGCAATCCGAGTTTATCCACAGACTTTACTAGACAAAAAAACTCAAAAATTACTGTTAAAGGTTTTATTAAAACGAATACTTTCGCCTCAAATTGCTAACAATTTACTCCAACGAATTAGTGAAAATAGCGCTACTCCTATGCGAGGCTCTAATGAGAAAAATGCTTCTACAGCAATCCTAGACAAGTTGTGAAAAAAGCGAGGAAATGATACCTTTTTGAGTTTGCAAAGGCATTAATGTAGGAGTTTTTAACTACTTATTTTGGATAGCAATCATTAAAATTTGAGGAATATTAACTATGAAAATACTGGTTACTGGGGTTGCTGGATTTATTGGTTATCACTTAGCACAACGTCTTCTTAAAGAAGGGATCGAAGTGCTCGGCATCGATAACTTGAATGATTACTATGATGTCAGGCTAAAAAAAGCTCGCTTAGAACGACTCGTTTCCCAGCCCGGGTTTCAGTTCGAGTTTTTGGACATGAGCGATCGCACTCTTGTTACTCAACTTTTCCAAAACCACTCCTTCGACTCTGTAGTCCATCTTGCTGCCCAAGCAGGTGTACGCTACTCACTCGAAAACCCTTGGGCTTATGTAGACAGTAACATCACAGGCTTTGTTAATCTTCTGGAAGGATGCCGCCACAGCCAAATTCAGCATCTAGTGTTTGCCTCTTCCAGTTCTGTGTATGGTGCAAATACCAAAGTTCCCTTTGCTGTCAGTGATAACGTCGATCACCCTGTCTCTCTCTACGCCGCTACCAAAAAAGCCAATGAACTGATGGCACACACCTACAGCCATCTTTACCAGATCCCGATTACAGGATTACGCTTTTTCACAGTGTACGGTCCTTGGGGACGACCAGACATGGCATATTTCAAGTTTGTGCAAGCGATCGCTCAAGGTAAACCCATTGATGTTTACAATTTCGGCAAAATGCAACGGGACTTTACTTACATCGATGATATCATCGAAGGAATATTTCGGGTAATGCACAAACCACCCCAAACGACTACTTTGCAAGGTAGCCAAGCACTTTATAAGCTGTACAACATTGGTAATAATCAACCACTAGAGTTGATGACCTTTATTAGCGCCATCGAAAAGGCTTTGGGTAAAGAAGCCAAGAAAAACTTCTTACCCATGCAACCGGGAGATGTTCTCACCACTTACGCTGATGTGGACGACTTAATGCGTGATGTGGGATTTAAGCCAACGACTTCAATTGAAGAAGGTATTGATCATTTTGTCCAATGGTACCGAGAGTATATGATCTCAAGTCCGTTAGTTGGTGTTCATTCAGCTGCTGCTTGATACTAGAGTTAAGCGGATAGCCAGATGGATAATTCTCGCACCTTGATGGGATGCTATCAGTAGAAGGTGGGGTTGTAGCCAGCAGGTAGTATTTCCATTGCTATATCGGAGATTACTGTATTAACACTACAACCTGAGAATATCAGTGAAACAAAGCCAATTTTCAAATATGAAAAAAGTTTCTGTAATTATTCCGGTATATGCAGCAGAGAAATATATAGCTGCTACGCTGCAATCAGTCTTTGAACAAACTTATAAAAATTTTGAAGTTCTCATTATTGATGATGGTTCCCCAGATCGCAGTATAGAAATTTGTCAGCAGTTCACAGACTCCAGAATTAAAATTATTCGACAGGAAAATCGTGGGTTAGCCGGGGCTAGAAATACTGGTATTCGCCATGCCCAAGGGGAATATTTGGCTTTGATAGATGCTGATGATTTGTGGCTACCAGAAAAGTTAGAAAAACATATTGCTCATCTGGAAAAATCACCAGCAGTGGGAGTTAGCTTTAGCCGCTCGGCTTTCATTGATGAAGCGGGGCAACCTTTGGGAACTTACCATATGCCCAAACTTACCGGAATTACCCCACCCTATTTACTCTGCCACGATCCAGTTGGAAATGGTTCAGCGGGGGTATTTCGACGTGAAGTATTTGAAGGCATTCGGTTCGAGGATAATCTTCATGGTTTTGTAGAAGACTTCTATTTTGATGAATGCTTCCGGATGTCACAGGACATGGAACTGCTGTTGCGGATTGCGCTTCAAACCCCTTGGCAAATTGAAGGTATTCCTGAAGCTCTAACGCTTTATCGAGTGACTGGTGGAACGCTTTCAACTAACTGGTTTAAGAAAATAGAGGCTTGGGAAAAGGTAATTGAGCGAGTACGCTCCTACGCCCCCGAACTGATTGCCCAACGGGAAAACCAATCTAGAGCCTATCAACTTCGGCATTTAGCTCGCAGAGCAGTACGTCTGCAAGCAGAGGGAATTATAGCTGTGCAATTAATCAATCGGACTTTGGCTGCTCACTGGCGCATCCTCCTGGAAGAGCCACGTCCTACGCTTATGACTTTGGCAGCGGCTTATTTGCTTTGGCTCCTACCCCAATCTGCTTACGCTAATATCGAGACTCTTGTTGCAAAAATTACAGGATTTATCCAAAGACAATACATTCTTGAAGGTCAGTCCAAGCCAACTGTATAAGGAACTGCGGTTTCTGCCTCTTACGTATCGTTTTATTATAGAAAAAGGTTCTTGTCAAAATGAAAACAGTCTCTGTTATCATCCCAGTATACAAAGCCGAGAAATATATAGCTTCTACGCTACAATCGGCTCTTGACCAAACTTACAAAAATATTGAGATTTTAATTATTGACGATGGTTCTCCTGACCGGAGTATAGAAATTTGTCAGCAATTTACAGACCCTAGAATTAAAATTATTCGTCAAAAGAACCGGGGATTACCTGGGGCGAGGAACACTGGTATTCGCCATGCTAAAGGAGAATATCTGACTCTTTTAGATGCTGATGACCTATGGTCGCCAGAAAAATTAGAAAAACACGTTAAGCATTTAGATAATTCACCTAATGTAGGGGTAAGCTTTAGCCGCTCTGCTTTTATTGATGACGATGGAAAACCCTTAGGTATTTATCAAATGCCTCAGATCAAGGGAATTACGAGCGCGATTGTCCTTTGCCGAAATCCAATTAGCAATGGTTCGGCAGCAGTCATTAAAAGAGAAGTTTTTGAAGCGATTAAATTCCAAGACAATCTTTACGGTACTGTTGAGGATTTTTACTTCGATGAGCAATCGCGCCATACCAATGGTGACTCAACAGATGTTGAATGTTGGTTTCGGATGTCTGTTAAGAGCGATCTGCAAATAGAGGGTATTCCTGAAGCTTTGACCTTATATCGGGTAAATTCAGGGGGACTATCAGCAAACTTGCTCAAGCAGTTAGATTCTTGGGAATTGGCAATCTCTAGGGCACGTTTATACGCCCCAGAAATAGTTAATCAATGGGAAGCACTGGCTAGAGCTTATCAGTTGCGGTATTTAGCCCGCAGGGCAGTAACTCTGCAAGATGGTGCAATGGCTGTGAAACTAGTGAATCAAGCCTTGGCAACCAACTGGCGTATTCTCTTTAAGGAGCCGCGCCGTACGCTTTTAACCTTAGCAGCAGCTTATCTCGTTTTGCTCCTGCCCCAATCCCTTTACGGTCAAATTGAGGCTTTTGCTTTAAAGAGAACAGGGGCTAACCAAAGACGTCGAATTTTGCAAGGTCAGTCTAGTTAGCGATCGCGCCTTATAAAAGAGCATTGAACTTTACGATACTACTTGGCACAACTGCACCACAAGACCTTTAATTGCTGTAACTAACTAGCAAACTATGAGAATATTAGTCACCGGCGGTGCTGGATTTATTGGTTCCCATCTCATCGACCGACTGATGGCAGAGGGACACGAAGTTATTTGCTTGGATAACTTCTATACTGGTCACAAGCGAAACATTCTGAAGTGGTTAGAGCATCCGTATTTTGAACTGATCCGCCATGACATCACTGAACCAATTCGGTTAGAAGTCGATCAAATTTATCACCTGGCTTGTCCCGCTTCTCCAGTTCACTACCAGTACAACCCAGTCAAAACCGTTAAAACCAATGTGATGGGGACACTAAATATGTTGGGGCTGGCTAAACGACTAAAAGCGCGTTTCCTTTTAGCTTCAACATCGGAAGTGTACGGCGATCCAGAGGTTCATCCCCAGACGGAAGAGTACCGGGGTAACGTCAATCCAATTGGAATTCGCTCATGCTACGACGAAGGCAAGCGGATCGCTGAAACTCTGGCATTTGACTATCATCGGCAAAACGATGTGGACATTCGCGTTGCCCGCATCTTCAATACCTATGGTCCGAGAATGTTGGAAAACGATGGTCGAGTGGTGAGCAACTTAGTCACTCAAGCTCTGCGTAATATTCCTTTAACAGTATATGGCGACGGTTCACAAACTCGCAGTTTCTGCTATGTTTCGGATCTCGTGGAAGGGCTAATGCGGCTGATGAATGGTGACTTCATTGGTCCTGTTAATTTAGGAAATCCGGAAGAATACACAATTTTAGAACTGGCTAGTGCTGTTCAAGAGTTAATCAATCCTAAGGCAGAGATTCAGTTTAAACCATTGCCTCAAGACGATCCGCGTCGTCGTCGCCCAGATATTACAAGAGCGAAAACTCATCTAAACTGGGAACCTACGCTTCCTTTAAAAGAAGGATTAGAACTGACAGTCAAAGATTTCCGGACTCGGAACAAAGACGAGCAATCGTCAGTGGTCATTGAACTAGCAAAGTGAAGATTACTAGCAAATTAAAAATTAAGAGGATTAAAAGAATATGCGCGTTTGTGTCATTGGTACTGGTTACGTCGGCTTGGTCACAGGTGCTTGCTTAGCACATATCGGGCATCAAGTCATCTGCGTTGATAACAACGAAGAAAAAGTGAAGTTAATGAAGGCTGGGCGATCGCCAATTTTCGAGCCAGGACTTTCGGAAATTATGCAATCGGCTATTGAATCTGGCAACATTGAGTTTACCACGGATCTCGGTGCAGGAGTTACCCACGGGGAAATTCTGTTCATTGCTGTCGGGACACCTCCTTTACCCACGGGTGAAAGTGATACACGTTACGTAGAAGCCGTGGCTCGTGGAATTGGCACGCACCTGAACGGAGGTTACAAGGTGCTCGTGAATAAATCTACAGTGCCCATAGGCTCAGGTGACTGGGTGCGGATGATTGTAGTGGATGGAGTTGCGGAACGTCAAAAAGTACTAGTCACCGCTGGTGGTACTAGTAATGGCGAAGCAGTTTTGGAAAAGCTACCTGCGTTTGATGTAGTCAGTAATCCGGAGTTTTTGCGCGAAGGTTCGGCAGTGTACGACACTTTTAACCCAGATCGAATTGTGTTGGGCAGCAATAATCCCAAAGCGATCGCCATGATGAAAGAACTGTATGCCCCAATTGTGGAGCGCAAGTTTGCTGCTGACCAATCTTTACCACCAGTGCCGATAGTTGTAACTGACATTAATTCAGCGGAGATGATCAAATACGCCGCCAACGCATTTTTGGCAACCAAAATCAGCTTTATTAATGAAGTTGCTAATATATGCGATCGCGTCGGTGCTGATGTCACTCAGGTTGCTAAAGGGATTGGTTTAGACTCCCGCATTGGTAACAAGTTCTTGCAAGCTGGTATCGGCTGGGGTGGTTCCTGCTTCCCCAAGGATGTCTCTGCTCTAATTCACACCGCTGACGACTATGGCTACGAGGCTCAGTTGCTCAAATCTGCTGTAAGCGTTAACGAGCGCCAGCGCCTGATTGCCGTTGAAAAACTCCAGCAGGTGCTCAAAATTCTTAAAGGCAAAACCGTAGGGCTACTGGGTCTCACCTTCAAGCCCGATACAGACGATATGCGCGACGCCCCAGCACTCAATCTAATCGAGAGTCTGAACCGATTGGGAGCTAAGGTTAAAGCATACGACCCACTTGTTTCCCAAAGCGGGCTGCGTGATGGTCTATCAGGTGTGGTAGTAGAAACCGATCCAGAGCGTTTAGCCGACGGCTGCGATGCGTTGGTACTTGTGACAGACTGGCAGCAATTCCAGAATTTAGACTACCGTAAGATGGCGACTTTAATGAACAATCCCGTCATGATCGATGGTCGCAACTTCCTCGACCCCAAAGAACTGCATTTGGCTGGGTTCCATTATGTAGGAATTGGGCGATAAGTAAGAAACTGTGTTGGTCTTGAAGATGTGATGTGCTACGATAGTACTATAAAATGCATGTAATAACTTGACTATTGAGTAGTAAAGGTACTACGTGCTGTAAAATTATCCTAAATTAAAGGGTTTAAGACCCCTACGTCTAAAGGTAGCCTCGGTTTCAGTCAGGGTTTAAATGCCCGCCTGAAAATGTCTTTAGTTTTGAATTTTGAATTGTTAAGGTACACTCAGGCTGTAACGATTGATATGATAGAGCTTTCACGTCTCAAATTCTCACCGAGCCAATTTTGAGTGGAGAGTGAACAAAATGTTGTCTCAGAGCTATAGATAGTAAGGAAAATGAAAGCTATACTCGCTCAAAATGAAATAGCGAGGCTGGAAGCCCTTCGGCAATATCGTATACTCGACACTGCCTGTGAAGCTGCCTTTGATGACCTCACCCTTTTAGCAGCACAAATTTGTGGCACTCCCATAGCTTTAATCAGCCTGATTGATGATTACCGTCAGTGGTTCAAATCGAAAGTCGGATTAGATGTTGAGTCAACGTCACGGGATGTGGCATTCTGTGCCCACGCCATTTTGCAGCCCAATGACATTTTGATTGTTCCCGATACACTACTCGACGAGCGATTCGCCACCAGCCCACTGGTAAGTTCTGACCCGTATATTCGGTTTTATGCCGGTGCTCCTCTGATTACACCCGAAGGATATGTACTGGGAACACTTTGTGTCATTGACCGTGTTCCACGACAGCTTAGCTTAGAGCAAGTGCAGGCATTGCATACTTTAAGCCGTCAAGTTATTACCCAAATGGAGTTAAGGCGTAATTTACACAAGCTAGAACATATAACTACGACTGAACGCCAACACATTGAAGATCTCATTTCTGCCCTTTCCCACGATATGCGTACTCCGTTGCTAGCAACTCGCGCCACTCTGCGTGCTATACTCGGTGGTGCTTTTGGTTCCATAACCGAGACTGGGGCATACGTGCTTGAAGATTGCCGTCAGGCTAACGAAAACCTCCTTAAGATTGTCGAAGCTCTCGTAGATATTTCTCGCCATAAAATAGAAGTTCGTAAGAATCTGAACTGCGAGACCCTTGATTGGAAGAATATCTTTGTCCAAGCTATTATCCGCACCGATATCAGTTGGAAGCGAAACTGTGCAATTAGCTATAAAATTCCTCCGTCACTGCCCACTGTCTACGGTGATGAGCTTGAGATTCAACGGGTTGTGCAGAACCTGCTTGATAATGCTGTACGAGTGAGTCAGCAGGAGCAGCAAGTTATCCTTGAGGTGGCATCATATCAAATCCGGTTGATTGCACATAGTATAATCGTCTAAGTGGATTAGATTACGAAGTATATGCCAAGACGCATTTCCATAGAACCTCATCTAAGTATTGACGAACTAGAAAATTGTTATCGC
>JAHHID010000141.1 GCA_019359015.1 Spirirestis rafaelensis WJT71-NPBG6 | reverse complement strand
CAAAATTTGATCTGTCGTTTTGGCTATAACCCTTGAAACTCCGTTAACTTTTCGTCAGATTATGGTTCACAATTTGGTCATTCAATGGGTAAAAGCACATTGTTTGCGATCGCACTGCACTAAATCAAGTCGCCAAGCAAGTTTGATAATTCTTGTTGCTGCTGCGACGCTCTCCGGTTGTCGTCGTAGATTTTGATAGTATCCAGGCTGGCGTGGCGGCTTAACGTTTGGACTTTCTGGTAGTTCCCGTTGCTATGTTCCAGCGCTGTTGTGATGCTGCTATGCCGGATGCGATGCGGTGACATCTTCTTAGTTGTAGCGACCTGCAATTATAAATCCCCCAACCTGCAATCATCGTTGTTTTTCAGCCAGGATTATTTGCAACTATAATTTCATTTGAGCCAGGATTAATTGCAACTGAGCCAGGATTAACTGCAACCAGCCTGCAATAATCGGTTTGAGCCAGGATTATTTGCAAATAGACTCAACGTTTTACTAGGACTGAGTTGTAAGTATTGACAGGAGTTTGTCAAAAAACTCATTTGGTGAATTTGATAAATTAACTTTGAATTCAAAACCCAAGTTTTTTAACTTGAAAACCAACGGTTTAAGGTTCTCTAAGCCTTACCAGTGAAGGAGTTAAGAAAACGTTCGTTTTTTTTACTGTTTATAGTTGCAGATAATCCTGGTCGAAATCGATGATTGCAGGTTCAGTTGCAGATAATCCTGGTTGAGTTGCAATTAATCCTGGCTGAGACACAATTATAGTTGCATTTAATCCTGGTTTGAAAATACCTTGATTGCAGGTTTGAGCGATTAGTATTGCAGGTCGCTACACATAGCCCTTGAGCTAACTCTCCTGTAGACAAATTCCAAATTGAAATCCCATTTGATGCCAAACAAAATAGGGACTTCCCGTCTGGACTAATTGCGATACCATTAATTACACCTGAATCTTCTGGAATTGTATAGAACCCATTTGGGATCTATCTAACTAGCCGCTAGTCTTTTAAGCATGAGGCGGACAAAACAAAGATTAACCTTGGTGGTAGCATGCTCAAGAGTTCGTTCAAAATTTTTGACCAGACTTTTACATCTTTCCATCCAAGAGTTAGTTCTTTCTATGACCCATCTGGCTTTGACTGGGACAAAACCCGTTTTTCCTTCCTTTTCCTTTTGAGTTTTGGATGGTTTGGGTGACAACTTGAACTTAATCTTGGTCATAATAGCCGGATAAATTTTCTTCAACGCCTCCTCTAGTTGCTGGGGATGATATCCGTTGTCAAGAAGGATGGTAATTTTGGGAATGTTGACGGGCTTAGATTTGAAGTAATCGATGTGAAGAGTCAACATTTCAATTAATCCCTGATCATCAGATACATTAGCTTTGGTGCAGTGACTAAAAAAAGGAAACCCCAAGGTATCCACTCCTAAATGCCTTTTAATCCCGTTTGTAGCTTTGTAGAAACAAAACCCCTTCGACTCTACACTAGCGTTACAAGTGTTTTTCACTGCTTGTGAGTCAATGATGATTAAGGTTGTCCATTTAGCTTCTTTTTTAATCTGTTGGCGGACTCGTCCATGTAACACATCCCTGATATTCTCAATTACCCCTTCTGCTCTTCTTGGGTTTGTAGTGCCAAAACACTGTTGAGTACAAAGGTAAATCCAGGGGTAAATCACACCAATTACAACCATTCTTCAGTTGATACAAAACCCCATCTAAAATTTCTCTCTTGCTCCATGTTGGGGGTTTGGTTCTTTTCTTTTTGGGTAACAGGGGTTCAATAATTTCCCACTCTTTATCTGTCAAGCTGCTTGAATATGGCATTTTTCCCTGATTATACTTTTTTACCAAGATCCCAAATGGATTCTATAGGTAGTATGACCACATAACACCGGATTATTACGGGGGGACAAAAAGGGCTAGGATGCAGATAGAATAAGCCTCATAGCCCTCAGTCCTTGTTGGTAGTACTTACGCTTATTAGGACTTAGCCTTAATAATTCGGTGACTAACTCATGAATCTATCCCACTAATGCCAGAATGTGGTAATCTACTTATCAGTGGAGTTGAGTGTATGGGGTGATGGCTGGACGTTTTGAAGGATTGAGCGACCTGGAATGGAAGTTGTTTGAGGATATGTTTCCCAAGGAGCCAGAAAAGCGTGGCAAAGGAATGCCTCATGCACCATATCGCTATGTACTAAATAGTCTGCTGTATATTCTGATTACTGGGTGTCGATGGTGTGATCTACCACATGGGGATAGATGGGCATCAAAAAGCTCTTCCCACCGATGGTTAAAACGGTGGCGTGAAGACGGAACATTGGAACATTTACAAGCGCGTGTCTTAGCGATCGCTTCGGAGAAAGGACTAATAAATTGGGAGTTTGGCGCGGTTGACGGGTCTTTTTCCCCCTGGAAAGGGTGGTGGTGAAGGGGTTGCTTATGGTGGTAAAGGCAAAGGTATTCTAATTCACACCCTTACTGAGGGTAATGGAATGCCCAAAGCTTTCTCTACTACTCCAGCTAACGCTAGTGAGAGAGAACAAGTGTTCCCTCTGCTTGACAAAGTAAAATTAAAAACTTTGAGGCGGGGCAGACCACGTAAGAGAATCAAGGTGCTGGCTGCTGACAAAGGTTACGACTCAAAGCAAAAACGCGCTGACTTACGCAAACGAGGTATTCGCCCTCAAATCCCAAAACGAGTCTGGAAAACGAAGAAAAACAGAGGAAGACCCATCAAAATTTCTGTTCCTAGATTTCAGCAGGAACGGTGTTTTGCATGGTATCAACGCAAATACCGCCGTCTCGTTGTCAGATGGGAACGTCACTCATGTTTATTTTGACGCATTCATTGACCTTGCTACAATCCACATCTGGATTAACAAAATGTTATTAGTGGGATAGGTTCTACGGTTGTATGTGGCAAGTACTTTAGTGGAGGCATTAGTAACTCCCTTGAGGACAACCGGACGTAAACAACTGCCCAAACCCACTACAAATCTAGAGTTCAGGGATGATGAAAAGCGGTTAAGGGTTGCAAATCGAGAGAATTTTGTTGGTCGTCGCCGTCAATTACAGAATTGTTTACGGACTCTAAAGACGGATGATAACAAAGTAGGGATATTAATTTACGGGATGGGAGGATGGGGTAAAAGTAGCATTGCCTCTCGATTGTGGGATAGATTACCTGAACATGAAAAGATTCTCTGGTGGCGACAAATTAATGAATTCGATTTGATTAAGAAGTTAAAGGATAAGCTGATTAAACCCTCGCAACTGGAACTAATCACCTATCTGGAAAATAGCCAGATTCTACTCAAATCCCGATTAGTTTACTTGTTCCGTCAATTAGCAGACATGAGAGAAAACCCATTTCTACTTATTTTTGATGATTTTGAATGGAATCTCGAACCCCGTGAAGGTCGATACATACTTAAACCTCAAGCAGCCCCAATTTTAGAAGCTTTAGTACAAGCAATCCAAGAAACGGGAACTGACAATAGAATTATTATTACCTGTCGCTATGATTTTGGTTCTGACTTATTGGAATTTTTCTATAAACAAGGTCTAGAACCATTAAAAAATGCAGAGTTAACTAAAAAACTAAGCCGATTAGAAAATTTTAGCTCTGATAAAGTATCTGATGCTTTACGGGAACGAGCCTTAGCTTTAGCAGATGGAAACCCTCGATTATTGGAATTTCTCAATAATGAAATTTTGGACAAACAAGATGCAGAGGACAAATTGACAGAACTAGAACGAAGTCCCGCATTATGGAAAGACAAAATTATTTGGGAAGAACTATATCAGCTTATTGATAAGCCATTACAGGAGATTCTAAAACAGTGGAAAGAGGCAGATGAGGAAACAGCTTGGATTTTTTACCAAATCATGGTTAAAGAAAACTATAAAGATTGGCGGGATCTGCTGAATAATTTCCCCTGTGAAACTCTTAAGGAAATTAATCGACTCTGGCTTGAAAATAGTAACAATAAATTTGGCATCAGCATCCAGAGTGAAATTTACCATCTGCTGGGAGGGACTCAAACATATCAGGACAACATTTGGGAACAGTTTTGCGATCGCGTAGGTTGGAGAAAAGGAGATTCGTACCAGAGGTATAATGAAATCGTGCCAATAACCGACATTGGGACTCACGATTATCATATGGGGAGGTTACCTGTATTACTTTATACTAGGGTTCAGCCTTCGGGGTGTAACGTGATTGCTCATGATGCACAGGGCATAGAGCTTAAAGCCGTACTTATGTTGTGCCTTTTTGATGGCATAAAGGAACACTTCCCGACATTCCAAGCGTGTCAGGCGAAATTCCCTATTATTGCAACGGGTGGTGATGTGGTAGCAGTAGTTGGGCTTGAGGTCACGGGGTTTTCGAGCCATCTTTTCAGCAATCGGGGGTCAGTTATCACTTACCAGTAATAGCCTCAAGACGGCGATCGCACTAGTAGTACGCGGCGAAAATAAAGCTACCATTCCAAAGCAGCGAAAAGCTCAAGAAATCAGCTTTTTGACTTTTGACTTTTGACTTTTGACTTCCGCGCAGCGGTACTAGTCTTTCATCCACTTGATTTTTCCATTACTCAGAAAAGCGTTTAAGGTTTTGGTGCAAAAGTTCGTGAATGCGTTGGCGTAGCCCACCGCAGGTATCGCTCTAAAAGGGAATCACAGTTTGTCCCTAACAAAATGCTTCTAGCGCCACTTGCTTGTCAAACTCTGCTAATACGCCTCTAAAGGTGTAAATTCAGACCAAAATTCTCAAACAAAATCTCACTCAATTCTTTAAAATTAGCCAAAAATAACTGCGACATACTAATCTTAGCTTTCTCACACACCGGAATAATTAGCTTTACTAAATGGTAAGGCTTGTTCTGATGCTGTTTTGCAGCTATCCTCAACTGTTCCATAATTCCCTGTAAATCCCCCAGAAATCTCAAATCTTTTCCAATTGCTTGCTCAAACACCAATAAAATTAACTGTAACTTGCGGGTTAACTCTATCGGGATAGGTTCATATCCTATTTTAGGTGTAATAGCAATTAATTCGCCAATTCCTTGAATATTCACTCGATATTTCTCTATTTCCTCTTCGCCTTTAATTTCCTGTCCTAACCACCCGTAACAACGAGAACAAAATCCCGCAGGTGAAAACCTAGCCATCACAGGTAAACGCGAACCACAATGAGGACATTCTTCTATTAATCGCTGTTTGTGAATCAAACAAAATTCTACATCCTTAAATGACCATGATAATGGTTCATAGATAGTTTTGTTCTCCTGCTTCCACTCTTCCCAACAACAAGGACACCAAGCGCGATAGTTCCGAAATAACCCCTTGTCATAAATCATCCCTTTCCAGCTTAAAAGGGTCAAAAAGCGTAAATCCTGACGCATTGTTAACTCTTCTAAGACAGTGACTAACTTTGCTGTCATTTCTCGCATTCCGTTGATAGTCGGTTTAGCATCGCTATTTCCCAATAGGTGACTCAGATTTTTTGACAATAGCTCAGATTTATCCTCAAAGATGAGGATAAGTGGCGCAATTTCTCCCATAACGAGCTTTTGAGAGGTTAAACAATGCGCCTGCGCTAAACGATGGAGATAGCTACTAAGACTTTCTGTGTAGGGAGTTCCCACCGCCACAGGTTCAAGAGAAAATAACCGACTCCGTTGCGGGATTTCTAAAGGTTTTAGGTTCCAATGTTCTAAGTAAATAGTCATCTCTCTTGGATTAACCTAAACGCTGGTCTTTAGTTTTAAAAGCCAAATTTCAGGAATTAGTTTTCGATTCACTCTTAACCTCGATGCCGTAATTAACAAAGAGATCGGAGACAGATATCTCCAAAGCTGCCGCTAACTTAACAATATTTTTTAACGAAGGGTTACGCTGTCCATTTTCGATACCTGAGATGTAGTTGCGATGAAGCCCTGACCTTTCAGCCAGTTCTTCTTGGGATAAATCTAGCTCTCGCCTTCGCCGCCTAATCGCCTTGCCAAAGCGGTACTCAATACTGGGGTGTTTCTGCGTCACAAAACAATACTGAACCAGTAGCGCCGTTAAATCCATCTACTATCAGTGGAGTTTTGCACACTATAAGTGTTATAAAGTTAAGTAATATAGCATTAGACAAGCAAGTTTCTAACTTTATGGTCTTATTGTTATAGGTTCAGAAAATCAAGTACAAAGTGCTTATTAAGGACTATATGAAAGAGCAATTTGAACAATGGGTTGCTCGCCTTCAAATATCCGAGGCAGGGCAAAAAATTATTGAGAAAGTTCGCTCATCTGAGCCATCCCGTCGCGTTGGTGGCGGTAGTAAGAATGTTTCGGGACGCTACCCTAGTCGCAAGATGGGAGTCACGATTCAATTTGAGTCTCATCGGGTTGAACTGCCAATTATCTATCAGTTAGAACATGATAAAGATGTTCTAGAATTCTACGATCAACCACCGCAAATTAAACTTGACTATCAAGCAAGTAACGGACGTAGATTAGGCGTTTTACACACCCCAGATTTCTTTGTCATCCGAACCAATTCGGCTGGTTGGGAAGAGTGTAAAACTGAGCAGGATCTGAAAAAATTAGCAGAGAAAAACCCCAATCGTTACTTTTACTCTGAAGAAGATAATCAATGGCATTGTCCGCCAGGAGAAGTCTATGCTAACCAGTTTGGGCTTTATTACCGCATTCGTTCAGATCGCGAAATCAATTGGGTTGTGCAACGTAATCTGCAATTTTTAGAAGATTATTATCGCTCAGAATCTCTAGTAGTGGAAGAAGCGATCGCTCAATCATTACTTGCAGTTGTGTCATCTCAACCAGGAATCACTTTAGCAGAATTACTCAATCAGTCAACAAAAGCTAAATCTGACGACATCTACACCTTAATTGCTCAAGAGCAAATCTATATTGATTTAAATGCTACACCACTTGCTGAACCAGAAAGATGTCTAATCTTCCGTGACGAACAAACTGCTAGTGCTTATAGATTAATGGTTGAACAGCCAAGTGTAAGTCTTCCGGCTATCTCTCCTGTAATCAATATAGTTACTGGAACGACTGTTAGTTGGGACGGCAAAGGTTTAAATATCATCCATGTTGGAGAAACAGAGGTTATACTTGGCGCAGAAAATAATCAGTTAATTGAACTTAAAAAAGCTATATTTGAGAATCTGGTTCGCCAAGGAAAAATCACCAGTCTCCAAATACCAGAAAAAACAGCTATTAGCACAGAATCTTGGCAGCGATTTTATCAAGCTAGTCCTGAAGACCAAGCAGAAGCCCTTGAACGCTACAAAACTATCGAACCTTACTTAAACGGACATCCCCCAGAAAAGGAAACAATACCAGCCCGTACCATTCGTCACTGGAAAGCTAAATATCTAGCTGCACTTCAAAAATACGGTTGCGGCTATATTGGGCTTTTGTCCCATCGCAGTGTCAAAGGTAATCGTCAGCGCAAGCTGCCCGAAGACACCTTAGCAATTATGGAGAGGTTTATTTTAGAAGACTATGAAACTCTTAAACAAAAAAGAATGTGGGAGGTTTACGGGGCTTTAGTTCGAGCTTGCGAACAATCTGGTGTAATTGCTCCGAGCTACAAAGCATTTACTGAAGAAGTAAAACGCCGTACTGGTTACGAACAGACTAAAAAACGCCAAGGTCGTCGTGCCGCTTATCAGCATGAATCCTTCTATTGGGAGCTCACTAAAACTACCCCAAGACACGGCGATCGCCCTTTTGAAATTGGACATATCGACCATACCCAGTTAGATGTAGAGCTAGTTTGCTCTCATACAGGTCGCAATCTTGGCAGACCTTGGGCAACATTTCTCGTAGATGCTTATTCACGGCGATTGCTGGCAGTTTACCTAACGTTTGACTCACCCTCATATCGTTCTTGCTTAATGGTGCTAAGAATTTGTGTCAAGCGTCACGGTAGGCTTCCCCAAATTGTAGTGGTAGATAACGGTGCAGAGTTTCACAGCCTTTATTTTGAAACACTACTAGCTACTTTTGAATGTACAAAAAAGCAAAGACCTCCAGCCAAAGCTCGTTTTGGTTCGGTTTGCGAACGCCTATTTGGAACTTCCAATACTCAATTTGTCCATAACTTACTCGGTAATACACAAATAACTCGTAACGTCCGCCAAGTTACCAAGTCAGTTAACCCTAAAAATCAAGCTGTATGGACACTTGGTTTACTTTATGAATATCTTTGTGCTTGGGCTTACGAAGTTTACGATACAGACGAACATCCGGCACTTTTCCAGAGTCCGAGGGATGCGTTTGCTGCGGGTATGGCGATTGGTGGCAGTCGGGTTCACCGCATGATTCCTTACGATGAAAACTTTCAGATTCTTACCCTACCTACAACCTCAGAGGGAAAAGCAAAAGTTCAAGCTGGACGTGGCGTAAAAATTAACTCAATCTACTACTGGTCTAATAGTTTCCGCGATCCTCAAATTGAAAATACCTCTGTGCAGATAAGATACGACCCGTTTAATATTGGTATCGCTTACGCCTTTGTTCGAGGAAAGTGGGTAGAGTGTAGCTCTCAATATTATGTAGAACTCCAAGGTCGTTCAGAAAAAGAACTGAAGTTAGCTAGTATCGAGTTACGCAAACGCTCTTCAAATCATGCACAACAATCTAAAGTTTCGGCTAAGAATTTAGCAGAATTTTTAGCATCGGTAGAAGCTCAAGAAGCTCTATTAGAACAGCGTTCCTATGATGCAGAAGTTAAGGAAGTCTTCAGAGTAATTGAGGGCGGAAAAGCGGCAACAAGCCGTAACGAACAACCAAAGGTTATTCAAGTTCCTTTTGAAAATACTGATACTCAGGTGGCTGAAGATGAAGCGCTCGTCCCAGAGATACTTGTAGTTTACGAGGAGTTTTAATTATGACAAAATCTACTGGATTTCCGCTTGAACTCCTCAAACTACCTGCTCCAGAAAGGCTTGCCTACTTTGAGAATTACACCGTAGCGCATCCTCGACTTAAAGAAGTGTATGAAATTCTCATGCGAACAATTGCCGAACCCGCAGGAGCTTCATTTATCTTTGTTTATGGTGCTAGTGGTGTTGGTAAAACAACTTTGCGACTCCGCGTTGAGCAGAAATTAATAGAACTAGCATTACCTAAACTGGAAAGCGATCGCAGTCGTGTTCCTGTTGTTGGTATTGAAGCTGTAGCCCCAGAATCGAGAAACTTCAACTGGAAAGATTACTACACACGCCTTTTAATCGCCTTAGAAGAACCCTTAATCGATTACAAGTTTGATTACGGTGTGCGTGGTATCTATCGCGATAATTTTGGAAAAATTAATATTGAGTCGAAAGTAGTTGCACCTGCTCTACGCAGAGCTGTAGAAAATGCTCTCATCCATCGTCGTCCAGACGTACTTTTTGTAGATGAAGCACAACATTTTGGCAAGATGGCAAGCGGATACAAGCTACAAGATCAATTAGACTGCCTCAAATCTATAGCAAATATGACAGGCATCTTGCACTGTCTATTAGGCACATACGAACTACTTACATTCCGTAATTTGAGCGGTCAACTCTCACGTCGTAGCGTCGATATTCATTTCCGTCGTTATTGTGCTGACAATCCAGAGGATGTAGAAGCTTTCAAAAGTGTATTGTTAACTTTCCAGCAGCAGATGCCACTTGCAGAAGCTCCAGATTTAGTTAGTCATTGGGAATATTTTTACGAACGTACTTTAGGATGTGTTGGCATACTAAAAAATTGGTTAACACGCGCTCTTAAAGATGCTCTGGATCGAGAAGCAACAACAATCACTCTCAAAGACTTACAAAAACCTGCTTGGTCAGTTGCTCAGTGTCAGAGAATGTTCAAGGAAATTCAAGAGGACGAACGACAATTATCTGAAACAGAAACAGACGTACAAAACTTACGCTCTGCTCTAGGACTTGGAGCAAAGACAATTGTACAGCCAGAAGAAACCCCAAAAACTACTCGTCCACCAGGAAAAGTTGGCAAACGCAAACCTAAAAGAGATCCCCAGGACTTACGCATTGACAGGAAGTTGACTATGTGCATTCAAGCCAACCTTTTGTTTAAGATGTTCCAGAATGAAGTCACGAGCTACCTGAAGAGATAAATTTCTTTGGAGTTCATACCAGTTTTCA
>JAHHID010000140.1 GCA_019359015.1 Spirirestis rafaelensis WJT71-NPBG6 | reverse complement strand
TGGCGATCGCCTGTCTGTGAGAATGCCTTGAAGCGCAAATCCCTCGCACTACCCCCGCGCTTGTCATGTTCAGATGTGTTTGCCCTGTCTGCCCACTCGCGCTTTATGCCAGTTGCGTAAGTCCTGTGATCCTTGAACTATGTTATGGTTTACCCCGAATCCACGGTGATATAACCTTGAAATTGGTTCATTATCTCTATCAATTTCTGGAATCCTAACTGTAATTTAGGGTTAATAAAAACGATTAACCAAGGTTTAATTAAATTCCAGAATATATATGGTTGAATAATTAATCTTAAATTGTTTAAGGTGGACTTCCATCCCAAAGTAAAATCCCACCACTGATGTTTACTAAAATCCATAGGTTCTCTTGAGGTTGGTGGTCATATTTTCTCATTGTGACTTTCACTGTCAGATTCATTTATAGCTTGGGCTTGTAAACTTAGTAAGAAATAGGCACTCATAACTAGTTCCCACCATCTTTCTATTACAATCTTTGTAGGGAAACATCTTAAGTAAAAAATATCAACAGAGGTCATAATCTGATGTTAAAAAATTCTCAGACACAAATTCAAAAAACCGCACAAATTTTGACACAGGGTTTTATTGATGACCCCTGTTTTGCCTTTATTTTTGGTGAAAATGCAAATAAATTCCAGGCTTTAAACGCATTCTTTGAGCTATTCGCAACTGATGCAATGGAGCGAGGTGAAATCATTACTGCGCCAGAGGAACAAGGAGCCTGTATTTGGTATCCTGCGGAAGTAGAAATTTTTAACGAGCAATTTGAACAAATCCTGGCTGAAATTATTTCGAGGGCATCGCATTTTTGCGGTTGGGAATCGGGAAAACGTTGTGAAGAACTAATCCAAAAACTTGGTGCGAGTGAACCCGAAGCTCCCCATTGCGAAGTGTTTTTTATTGCTCTGAAACCAGAAGCACGGGGAAAAGGAATTGGCGAGAGTTTGTTAAAACCAGTTCTGAATTATGCCGATACAGAAAAATTTGGTTGTTATCTTGTGTCTTCTAATTCTCGTAATATCTCATTTTATCAACGGTACGGTTTTCAGCAATTCTGCCCAATTGAAATTAGTGATTCCTACTCGATGACTGGGATGTGGCGCGACTGTGTTAGTTAGTAGATGTCACATCTTCGACTGATTGAATAATTGTCATTCCCCCTGATTTGCTATCGGCGTATCGGATTAGGTAGTCAAGTCGCTTCTCCCAGGGGGAGAGGCTGCGCCAACGCTCCAATTCAAAAAGGGTCAGGCATAACAGTTTTAAATTTGGTTTTATTAAATTTACTTTATGAAGCTAAATTTGGTTACTTATATCTGCGTCGATATTCCCACGGCTTCTCCAACCCTGGCTGACTCCACACCCCAGCCTTGGATGCGATCGCTATCTTCTGGGCTTGTTCACTCTTCGTTGTTGCGTTCACACATTTATTTTAGATTTGTTTTGTAGCATGAATGCGAAAGCGCAAGACCTTACGGGGAGACTCGGCGAAAGACGCAAGCTTCATAGTTACTAGCTATCCTCTAAGAATTATTCAAACAGCGATCACGTTATTTTCCTCTAAGAATTATTCAAACAGCGATCGCGTTATTTTCCTCTAAGAATCATCAGAAGAAATGCGTAACTGCGGCAATCGCTTAACTCTTCTCCCTTTGGGACTTGCGAAAATCTACCAACGCGTTAAAAACCGCTTCTGCATCAAACCCAGAGGTATTTTGGATGTTAACCCTCTTCTGTCACTCTCCGAGAGGGTGATCGCTATAAGCCTCATCAGGCAATTAATACAAGCTATCCTATTAGAAAAAAATGGGTGTTGTATTTGTTATTAGAAAAAAATAGCCGCGATCGCTTCGTATGCAAAGGCTCTAGAACTCAGAAATGGCAAATGTTTTCGGAGAGTGACAGAAGAGGGTTAATTGACACATCAGAGTTGAGACTGATAAACGAACCTGTAATTACCATCAGCCCAGACTCAGATAACCCTAAAACTCGTGCCTTAGACTCAGTTGACAGCTTTTTCATCTGCTCGGATAACAGAGTTTCTTTTTCTTCTTGTGACAAGCTATCTAGGATTCGTCTTATATCGTCCAGCGACACAAATTTGATTCCTTCCAGCATAAATAGTAATTATGCACCTTGATAATAGATAGCTATCAATCATACTATCTACACAGCAATTGCCGAGTCAAAGCCCGCGCTGTAATTATCTGAAATAGCTGAATTTTGCTTAGTTCTCTTCCACTTGCGACCAATTGCTAATAATGCTGCTTCCATTTCTTCATCATCAGCAGCCTCAATCATTTCCGCAAGCCTTTTACTCGTGTCCCTTTCCGCTAATGGCTCCTCAGCCAATAGTTGACAAAAGTATTTTCTAGAGCCAGGGGCAAGCTGATCCATCCCTTCTAGTAAAGCTGCAAATACCTCTGGGCTTACCCATTTCTGCCCAGAGCGAAACTGGGATAGGTGATTTTGGCTTATACCAGCTAGTGCGGCTAATTCCTTTCCCTGAATGCCGTGTTGATCCATCGCCTGCTTAAATAGCTGGTAAATTTGCATAAATATTTCATTCCCTAGTTTTGTAACTACTAGATACAATTTAAAATATAATTTATCTACTAGATAAATCCGATCAATTTAGTAGGTTGATCAGATTACAATTCTACTCCAAATAAAACAGCCCTGATAAACATACATCTTATCAGGGCAATTTTTGAACTTGCGACAATATTATGACAATACGGTGTTTTTCTCAAGTATCCCCAGACGGATCTTTGTGTGTATCGGCTGTGACTGAGGTGCAGTCATGACAGAGCAGCATTATCGGATGACGTTAAGTGATGCAATCGCAGTCCACGGATACAGATTTGGCGTAATTTACAGAATTTACTGCGAAAAAACCAACTTTTCTTATATTGGGCAAACCAAAGATATACATAACGGAAATACCGGAAATGTCAAAGGATTGCCCCGAATTAAGACCCACTACAACGCCTTAAAAAAAGGATGCCATCCATGCTTAAAGCTACAAGCTGCCTGGGATAGCAGCAAGGGCAAATCAATCAGACATGAAATTTTAGAAGTTATTCCGCGTGCTGAAGATGAGGGGGAATGGATATTCAGAAAAAAATTATTAAGTGCAGAAAAACCCTGGCAGGAGGTTTACAAACATCACGAAGAACTAGCACCCGTTCGACACTACGCATTAAAGGCACAGGAACTTAAGGAGCTAAAGGACGCAGGAATTGTCAACAATGCAACTTTCGTTTATTTTGCACTCAAACTAAAAAATCCCTGGTGTGATCGCCCAATTCGTATTAAGCCAGCAGAGTTTGCCGTTGAGTGGGATATTCCCGAAAGCAGCGTTTATGAGGCGATCGCAAAACTCAAAAGTTCACAACTCATCAACATCGATCAAGCAGAAATCATCATCCGATGGCAAACTGATTCTCAACAAGCCAGTCATTCTGACAATCCAGAATTGATTCTGGAAAATCAGAATGAATTCCAGGATTCCAGAATAGATTCTGACAATCCAGAATTGATTCTGGAAAATCAGAATGAATTCCAGGATTCTGGAATTCATTCTGGGATGTCAGAAAATGAAGCGCCAGAACCGATGCACAGTAAGGATTCTGAAAAGCCTCATACTCTTCATACTCTTCAAACTTTTAAAGACACTACAGAAACAGAAGGTGGTGCTTTAAAAATTTTTGAAAGATATGAAGGAAAGCTTAAGCTCTACGGGATTCACAGAAACATTTGGAAGAACGGAGAAATAATCCCAAATCCGAGGATGAAAAGCATTCTGGAAGCGATCGCTGCGAAATTCTTACCCTTAAGAAATATTCCGGTGAAAAGGGGCATGTCTGCGGTTGTCACGACGATGGAAGTCCAGAGTTTTGGGTAAAACTCGATAGTCATGATTTGCAGATTAGAGTTTTGGCATCAGAAGTAAGATTCTTAGAGGAAAAAGGAACGAACGCAGAATGCAACTTAAACAACTTGACCTCTGCTCAGGAGTTGGAGCCGGATTGCTTAAACACACAAGCTTGTTTGCAGGAATCGCCGGTTTTGAACTTGGAATTAGAGCAGCCGGAGCAAGCGAACTCATCAAAACAGAACTGTTTATTGAAAACAACCCCGACGCTCAAGCAATCCTCAAATACAGATTTCCTGGTATCCGCATCCACAGCGACATCAGAGACTACAGCCCCAGCCGTGGAGAATCTAACTTGTACACAGTTGGATTTCCTTGCACTGGAACCTCAATTGCAGGAAACAAAACAGGACTCGACCATCCAGAATCAAGACTTTGGTTTGAAGCCTTGCGGTGCATTGCAGACGGGCAACCAGACTTTGCAATTATCGAAAATCCTACAGGACTTATCAACCGAGGATTACGAGCAGTGCTTGGAGGACTCAGAATGGCTGGCTATAGCTGGGACGATCCGCAAATCATATCAGCTGCGGAACTCGGAAGTCCACACGAAAGAGAAAGACTTTTCATCGTTGCCTACTCCGACAACATACGTCAAAGGCTCAACGGGATGCAGACCAGCTGGTCAGACCAGATTGGAGCAGAGATTAAGAACATTTATCAAGAGCGGGGACAAGCTAAATTCAGCAGTACCAGGATGGATGATGGGGTTCCCAGTTGGCTGGGTGGAAAAAGTATTGATGGATGGTGGCGAGGCAATATCAATACAGCTCCCATTTACCCAGGAGTACGCCACCACCTCAAGAAACGCCGAGAATGTAACGACCTCTACGCCCGATCAGTCTGCCCCCTCCAAGCAGCGATCGCAATTAAGCGGGTCTGTTACCTCGCCCAGAACGCAAATATTGAGAGCTAATGCTCAACCAGGAACTTACATCATTGACCAGTACGAATCATTGGGAATTATTAAAGACAATTTTGACCTTGGTTTTGTGGTCGATTGGCTAGGTTTTGGTAAAGTCCCTGTGCCCATATCTGGGCAAAATTTAAGTTACATCTGGGAACGAGATGATGAGCTTGTTGGTAAGTTGGCGATTGCGCCCCAAGCACTAATAGAAAAATTCTTAGAGGAAACTCAACTCATATCGACAATAAACGCGCCCTCAGTAACTCACTCTGACGCAGAGTTGCCAGCATCGCCCTCGGTAGAATCCTTTATCTCAACTCAATTACTGTCAACCCAAGAAATAATTGAGGCTTTATCAATATCGGAGGACGAGCTAGACGAGTTTTGGAATAATGAACCAGCACTCTTTAAGGGGTTTAAAATTCAGTGGCTTGGAGCAACGATTCAAAAGTGGAGAGTAGAGTCAGAGAATAGATTACCACAGTCTGAATCGATACCCGAAAAATTCTTAGAGGATAAAAAGCAATCACCCTCAATAGAACCACTTAGCTTATCTTCAATAGAGGGTAATACAACACCAGAGAATTCGAGCGAGGAAAGCACTGCTGATACAAAGCAATTACCCCCACGAAAACGCAGGCAACGCAAGGGATGTTTGTACAAATACTTAGAAAACAAGAAGCTTAAAAATGGCAACATAGCCTCATATCCGCGTGTAATCGGGGAAACACGCGACCCAGATAACCCTAAGCATTGGCGCTGGGGTTTTAACTGGGAAGAAAAAATTGATGGCGAATGGAAGGGGCGCAGTATTGGTTCAGTTCCTATAGGTGCGATCGCGCTTATTCAATCAATGCAAAAATCTGGAGTGCCGTTATCGGAAATTATCGGATTTATAAGACGCTCAAAGAACAAACGATGAAACAATTCGCGATCACCCATCCGCCAAGACACGCGATCGCCTTTGTTTGAACCCAAAAGCCCCCTTGACTTTTGGAGAGGGCTTTCTTCACATTATTACCAAGAGAGGGAAAGGGGTGCATGGTAAGGGGTAAAGGGTCGAGGATAAGAGGGGACTCCCCCTCTTTCTCATTTCTGTTCGTTGACTCCTGAAAGTTCGGCAATGACACGCTCCAAGCCAGCAACGACTCGTGCCAAGCGCTCGTAGTCAACTTTGTCGGGAGTATCTCCTTGGGTGTGGTAATAAGGATAGCGGAAAGGCGCGGTATCTGTAACCATCACACCTGGATAGCCCTGCTGCCAGAATGACCAATGATCTGACCAGCCAACGCCAGGAATCTCGCCAGCAAGAGCAGCACCTTCAGAGGGAAATTGAGTATGGCTCCGGAAGGAAAGGAGCACCTCCCTAACTAGTGCTCCAGAATTGATATTGCCAACAAAGCCAATGTAGTTTCCTTGTAACGGATAGATAGAACTCAAAGGAGCGGGATATTTCTGGCTGCCAATCTTATCGGAGTAATAGCCCATTGTTTCCAAACTGAGCATGGCAACAACTTTTTCTTTTCGCTGTTTGCAACGTCTGGCATACACTAGACTGCCCATATTTTCTGTCTGAAAAAAGGGCGGTTCTTCATTGACAAACTCGACAAAGCGAAGGGTTCGCTCAGGCTTGCTACCAGCAAATAGACGAGCAAGCTCTAGGGTAGCAGCAGCACCAGTGCCATTATCGTTTGCTCCCGGACTAAAGGACACTGAGTCATAATGACCGCCGATAATGACAATCTCGTCTGCTCGTTGTGACCCTTGAATTTCAACTTCAAGGTTGTAGTAGGTTTGGTTGTTAATGGTGTATCCCTGCTGTGAAATTGAGTACCCAGCAGAGGCAAAGGAAGCTTTGAGGAAATCAGCAGCAGCCGACAAACCTTTGTAGTACACGTAGTTACGTTGTCCAATCTCACTGGCAAGCTTTTCCACATCTTGTTTTAGGGCATCCCGTAGTGTGGTTTCTTTCTGAGTCAGTTCCGGCAACTGACCCCTGAAGCTTTCCCCTGGCATCTGAATCATAGCAAAGTACGCCGAACTTATGAGACTACCTAGAATGATAGCCAAGACACTCAGTCCGATTGCAACTGTGACTTTTGGCATTTCCGCATTTAACTCCACATTGGCGATATTAGCAGCAAAGCGCTCCTAAGTACTTTTAAGCGATTGCAGCCTACTTTAAGTTCGTGAAACGAGCGCCACCAACCTAGCGTCCTAAAATCTCTAACTGTGCAGATGCAATCCGCTTTCTCTCCTCTCCCCGACGGTCATACCGTGCAGTTATTGCAGGATTTGAATGTCCGGCTAAACTCTGAACAGTAGCAATATCAACACCAGCATTTAATAAGTCAGAAACGAATGTACGCCGCATGTCATGGGGCGAGAAATGTTCTAAACCAACTTCTTTACATCGTTTCTGCAAAATAAACAATATCGCCTGGGGCGTGAGTCGCTGCATTACCACCCGACCGGATTTATTAACTTGACACAGTAACGCCCCAGCTTCAAGAGTCCTAATTTCTAGCCAATCATTTACAATCTTCGTCGCACCTGGAGATAAATAAACTGTCCGGTCAACTCTTCCCTTACCAGACCGGATTTTAATTGACCCATCATTATTAAAATCTTTCAAATCAAGCTTAACCACCTCAGCCCGACGCAAGCCGGCACCGCGAAGGATAGCGATTAATGCAGCATCTCTAAATCCGGCAGGGGTGCGATCGCTAAAACAAACCCTCATTAGTGAATCAATTTCATCTTGACTTAGCGCCCTTCCCCTCAATTCTTTCGACGCTTTCACGCTGGTGATATCAACTGCACGAGCATAGTCAACAGGTGATATCAATTCAAGTCTTAACGCTTCCTTGAGAACACGCCGTAATGCACATAATATACGGTTAACTGTCGCCGGTTCATAATTCTTGATGAGTGCAGCACGAATGGCGGCGGTATGTTTATAGCGCAGCGCTGCCCAATCCAATGTTAAATAATCAGCCTCGCCATTAGTTAGTAGTTGGGCAACTAAAGAGAGCGATCGCTTCATCGTCGGTGACGACCCAGGCGCAAGTGAAGAAAGGTAAACGCTTGCTGGGTGTTCGGTCAGCGGCGGCGGGATTGTCATCACCAGCGATTGGACAGTGGTTTGAGACATCGCTTATTAGAAGGGGGGTTCTAGGAAAACATATTCCGCACAATAATATTTTGATAAGCAATCCACAATCGTGCTGATGATAAACGTTTCGCACTCAGTATTTTCCTCTCTACGAGACACTACGTGAACGCTTGAAAATCAGGGGAGCAATGTCTACACATGTTTATATACCAGCATGTAGATAGTTTGATGTCCACAAATGCTTATATACCAAGGTGTAGACAGTTGAAACGCGATCGCACTACTGCCCTTTAACTTCGTCATAGTCTGTGCGATTGCTCGTCATCTCCACCCACCGAATTGATAATTTTCAAGCGTTCACGTAGTGTCTCGTAGAGAGGAAATTGATGAAATAAAGTAGAAGGCGATCACGTAGCAAGTCAAGAGAGTGAGTATCAGTCTACACAGTATCATCCATCCAGCCACAGGAGTAGTCCCAATGCACCCAGTAGATGTAATCTCGGTCAAACTCGGCTCCGCACGAGCGGACATTTGCCGGTAAACATTGGATGCCAGTCAATCAGTTCTAGCTGCTGCTGTTGCGTCCACCGCTGTTCGGGCTGCAAAATTAACTCGCCATTATAGTAACTTGCACCTTCTGGTTCCCACAGTTCCTCTGGTTCAATGTTGGGGTCTTCTCGAAAGTCCAAGCAGCTATTTTCCTCTGGTCCGGTTGGGTGAACGGTACAGACGAGGTGGGGATTATGACTGTAAAGGAGACAGCGATCGCATTGGGGGATTTTTGGCATACTACCAGTTATACACCCTGTTTTTGACTCTAAGAAGTATCGAAACTGCATTACTGACCGAGGAGTAATTTAGCCAACGAAAAGTGTCTATTCCTCTTGCCATTATTGCTACCAATAACGGAATAAAGCCAAAAAGTGACCAATAATTCAGATTTTCATTGACTACGAACCCACAATCATTCTTGAGGGGTTGCTACTGTATTCCCTCATGATTCCAGCGAGAAAAGCAAGAATTGGCTGGCATCGGCTTTGTCGTGGCTTGAGTTTAAAATTTGATGAACATAGGAATAATCCAGCGCTACAGTAACGGGTTTTTAGAAGTTGTACCAGAGAGTGACTATTGGCAGATTGCAGCGGTACACATCAATGGCGAAGCCTACTGCCCTACTCCGATGCTTTATCATTCAGAAAAAGTGGCACTAACCAAAGCTGCACAAATTTATGATTGGCTAGCTGACCACGAACACCAAATCAGTGATGGGGTTTGCTACTGCGAAAAATTGAAACTCATTCTATGGCAGCAACCGAAAGTATCTTAGTTGACCTTGTATTAATAGCTGCTTTGTGAGTAAGCTTGTAGTCCCTGCCTCATAGTGTGGGGATTTTCTTTGTATGTGCGCGCGGTGTAGCCCGTCGCTCTTGTTGACTTTTCCTCGCTTGAATAATGGAGACAGGCGATCGCTATAAATGCATGTTTATCCTCAAAGAATTTTTCTTTATAAGAGCGATCGCTCCTTCGACTTAAACGGCAACTAAAATTGGGTTAGGCTTATCCCTAAGAATATCCATTTCAACCGAAGAAAGTACTTTAGCCTTCATTTCTTGCAAGTCGTGTAGCACGATTTTGGCATCCTCGGTATTAAATTTGTAATATTCTGTTAAGTTGCCTATGGGGTAATTAAAGTCACGGTAACGATGTTTGAAATATAATTCAACATTACCCCGGTTAACCCAGGTTCCCAACACCTGAATGGTAATGCTTTGATAGTGCGATCGCGCTCCCACGCCCAAGAGGTGCGATCGCAAATCAAATTCTATTTCTGATACTCTCTCTGCAATAGGTCGTTGAGTTACTCCTATTTTGTACAAAGTTTCTTTAGTTGTTTTAATTTCTAAAAAATAGAGAGTACATGATAGGATGCGTTTGAGTTGAGCGCGGTACAATTCTAAATCGGTGAGTCGATGCGGTAAATCGGGAGCATTCTTGTGCAAGGCATGGTTAAAAGCTAGCTCTAACTTTAGTAGCTTTTTAAGTAACAGTGGCTCTTGCACTTCGTTGAATAGTGTAAACTCTAATGCTCCAACGGGAATTTTACCAAAGGGCGTAAATTCATATCCAGGTGGAATTAAGTAAACATTTTTTTGTAACAATCCGGCTTTAATCAAACTAGTAGTCTGTCAATAAACAATTGAAGGATAAAGACGCTTAAGTTTAATTCGTGCATCTGCGGTAGTAAACTGCCTTTTCCCCAGTGCGTGACAAATTATTTCTGCGTGCTTCCCAGGCTGCAA
>JAHHID010000139.1 GCA_019359015.1 Spirirestis rafaelensis WJT71-NPBG6 | reverse complement strand
AACACTGCTTATTGCCTCCTACAAGATAATATCATGCTTTGTAGGAGTTTATATAATTAAGGAAAACACAGGGCTAAAGCCCTTTGAGTCGGGTTTCATCCCTACGATTTATCGTAGGGGTTCTCACCCTCCCACTATGTCTTGATAGACTTCGTGGACATCAATAGACGAGATTTCCTGAAGACAGCTTCGATTTCGGGTTTGGCTGCGGGACTAGCGGCTTCAGAAGGTTTTCTCAGTCCACTGTTAGCTGGAAATGAAACTGCTCAGAAACCATCCACAACAGAACAGACAACCAGAAACGGTGATATGATTTACCGATCGCTGGGACGCACAAAAGAGAAAGTTTCTGTAATCGGTTTGGGTGGTCATCATATAGGACGGCAGAAAGACGAGCAAGAAAGCATTAAAATTATCCGCAGTGCGATCGACCGTGGAATTAATTTCATGGACAACTGCTGGGATTACCATAATGGTGGTAGCGAAATTCGCATGGGTAAAGCCTTACAAGACGGCTACCGCGAAAAAGTCTTTCTCATGACCAAAATTGATGGTCGCACCAAGGAATCTGCTGCCAAGCAAATCGACGAGTCTCTGAAACGTCTACAAACAGATCGCGTCGATTTAATGCAATTTCATGAAATTATCCGTCTAGAAGACCCAGACCGGATTTTTACTAAAGGTGGTGCAGCAGAAGCAGTATTTGAGGCGCAAAAGGCGGGTAAAGTTCGCTACATTGGCTTTACAGGACACAAAGATCCCTTGGTTCACCTGAGAATGCTAGAAATAGCCGCTCAAAATGGGTTACGTTTTGATGCAGTGCAGCTGCCACTTAATGTTATGGATGCCCATTTTCGCAGTTTTGAGCGTGCAGTTTTACCCAAATTGGTACAGAATCAAATCGGTGTCCTGGGCATGAAAGCAATGGGCGATCAAATTATTCTTAAGAGTAATACAGTTAAGCCTATTGAATGCCTCCACTATGCCATGAACCTACCAACTTCAACTGTAATTACAGGCATTGACCGTCGCTTCTCTTTCAGAGACGCTGCGCGAACGCTCCAATTCACGCATTCACGCATTCAAAAATAATTAAATAATTTTTAATTTCTGCATTTTTGAATTGCATGAATTTTGGATTTTAGTTTGGATTGGAGCAACGGTCTTGTGCCAAGAATTTATGAATGGAGGTATAAAAAGCGCAGCATCGTTGTTTCAAGCCCCCGGATTTATCCGTGGGGTTCAAAATGTTTGAATGCGTGAATGCGTGAATTCCCCGAAGGGGTGACAGTATGGAAATTCTCAACCAAGCGTTTGAGGCAGCACGCACATTTAAGCCGATGAGTCAAGAGCAAACCGCAGCTTTGCTTGCAAAAACGGCTAAGGTTGCTGCAAAAGGTGAGTACGAATTATTTAAGACGAGCGATCGCTTTGACGGTACGGCTAAGAATCCTCAGTGGTTAGGCTAATTCCTACGCAATAAAATTTACAAGTTTCGTATTTCAAGCTCGAAGTTTCGTCTTTGGAACTTGATAGGGATGGTTATTATATACTCGTAGTGAGCAGTAAAGTGGTCACTACGGGCTTAAAGTTATGTTTGTCGTGACTTTAAAATCTTAGGTAATACATTAATTGAGCGATCGCATCACTCGATAAATTCAACCTTTGCTGAAAATCTACCAAGTTGCGATAATGTCCCCCTGATAAACGATTGGACAATACCACTTCAGCCAATGACGCATCTATATAAGGAATTTTTACTAGATTCTCAACTGTTGCCGTATTAACATTAATTTGCGTAGGATTCCCTAAAGCTTCGTCGTCATAATAACTAAAATCAAGAATCAGCTTTAGTGGCTCTAGTCGCTGCGCTGGTATACTCAAAGCAGCGGCAATATCTTCAATACAGTAAAATTTAACACCAATACGCGAAACTTCCACAAGCGATCGCGCTTGATGAATCGATAAACCCGGTAATCGCAACCAATCATCTACAGTTGCTTGATTCGCATCAATCCGGATACCCAATTGTGCAGCGATCGCAATTTCTTCGCCAGATTGTAGTCGGTAATAAGGGTCATTCAAAAGCCGCGAACGGAGTTTTTGCAACCTGAGGTTCAAAGGTAGCCAATTGTTCATCATTTTCCCACTTTTCAAGTAATTTGGTCTAACAATTGGCGACGTTTTTGCTCAAATTCGTATTCAGAAATTAATCCATCTTGGCGAAGAGTATCCAAGGAGCGCAAAGCTTCAGCCATAGCTGTTATCTGATTGCTGTTCGCTTGTAAATTTTTTACCGCTGACTTCCCCAAATTAAAATTACGATCAAAAGCTTCTTCATCTTGCGCTAAATACCAAACTCCCTCAATAGCGCTAGCTACTTTGGGAATCGGTGTCCAGGAAAGCAAGACATATAACAAACCCCACAGCGGCTGTCCCAGATAAAATTTATGTAATCCCGAAATTGTCAGCGTGCCAGAAAAAGCTAAAATGGCAGCGATGCTTCGGCTTTTTCGCTTAGTCAACATATTCCCAATCAATTTATCACCACCACAGTTTTGACACTAAAAGAGCGATCGCTTTCCTCAAAAGTTGAGAAATTTAGCATTGCTGCCATTTTACCGAAAACCGAACAAATCCCTGTTGACGAATATTAGATTCTCAAACGCTACCATAATGCACAGCATTGCTGCTTGAGAAAAGCGATCGCTCTTTTAGGTGCTACAATGTAAACAAAAAACTAGTCACACGAGCACAACCATTCAAATTTGTCTGCTTATTTTAGACTTTACTCCCTTCAAAGTCTGATAGCTGAAGAAATTGAAGAAAACTGTGGACAAGAAGTGAGATCTTTGGAGCAAGCGAACGCCGTAATAGCCAAAGCTGAATATTTATCATTTTATAAATCTTATTCTTAAAAAACCCACTACAGCTTAAGTTGTTGTAGTGCAAGAAAAATTTCTCAAGTCAAGTGTTGAAATTTCGGTAAAAAACCGTACTCCAACCGAAGCTTCTTCTCTAGATTAGTTCCCTAGACTAAAATTAGACTATGAAGGCAAAAGTATACGCGCTCTGAGTCTTATAACTCAGTTTAAGATAGGAAAAATGGGATTCTTTGACTCTGATATAGTTCAGCAAGAAGCCAAGCAGCTGTTTGAAGATTATCAAGCGTTGATCAAAATTGGCAACAATTACGGCAAATTTGATCGCGAGGGTAAAAAGCTGTTTATTGAACAAATGGAAGCGATGATGGATCGATATCGTATCTTTATGAAGCGCTTCGAGCTATCAGAAGATTTTATGGCGCAAATGACTATGGAGCAAATTAAAACACAGTTAGGTCAGTTTGGTGTCACCCCGCAACAAATGTTTGACCAAATGAACCTAACTTTAGAACGGATGAAAACCGATTTAGAAAAGCAGGTTTAGAGAAGTTAGGAGTTAGTGGTTAGTTGGAGCGTTGTTTTAATCACCACTACCCACTACCCACTAACTCTTAAGATTTAATTGCCATTCGATTTTGGGCGAGGAAATTGCGATGGGGACTTAAAGCTCTCGGCAGGAACATTCTTCAGGGCTTTGAGCATAAAATCGCGCCAAATCGGTGCGACCATCACACCACCCGTTGCACCGCTTGCTAATTGTCTATTGTCGTCTCTACCGACCCAAACCGCAGTCGTTAACTGTGGCACAGTACCGACAAACCAAATATCCTTTTCTGAGGAAGTTGTTCCGGTCTTGCCAGCAGCCGGACGACCGATGGCGGCATTTTTACCGGTACCATTAGTAATAACCGATTGCATCGCACTAATAATTGATGCCGATGCCCAAGGATCGAGGACTTGCTGGGGTTTAGGCGTGTTATCTAGCAATACATTACCACTACTATCAGTCACACGCACAATTACCGTTGTAGGCGACTGCCAGCCATAATTGGCAAAGGTAGCATAAGCGCTAGCCATTTCCAAAGGTGTAACACCAATCGCACCTAGAGGCAAAGAACTCACTGGTTCCATCGGACTCATAATTCCTAAAGTGCGGCAAATTTCGATAACTTTATTCATCCCTACAGCTTTGCCAACTTTGATGACTGGGATGTTGCGAGACTGCGATATGGCAGTGCGAATCGACATTGCACCTGAAAAGCCACCATCATAGTTTCTTGGATAGTACCAACCGCTACCATCGCGGTAGCTGACTGGGCTATCAACCACCGTCGAGTCTGGTCCAAACTTACCGCTAGCAAAACCAGCATAGTAAACAAACGGCTTAAAAGAAGACCCAGGCTGACGCAAAGCTTGGGTTGCTCGATTGAATTCACTGGTTTTGGCATCCACACCGCCCACCAATGCTTTCACAAAATGCGTGCGGGGGTCAATTGCCACCAATGCCATTTGATTCTTATATAACCCCTGCCCCAAAAGTGTCTTATGCCACTTGCTGACAGTTTGCTCCGCCATGCGTTGAAAGTCAGCATCAACTGTGGTTTGTACCCGCATCCCACCTTTAATTAATGCGTCACGTCCAAACTTTTTCGCCAACTCTTGCGACACAGCATTGGTAACATAAGGTAAGGCACTACCCTGAAAAGACCTGATTTTACCAAGTTTAATTTCTTGCTTGAGGGCATCGTCGTAATCTTGCTGGGTGATCCAGTTCAATTCTCGCAACCGTCCGAGCACTTCTTTTTGTTTTTGTTTTGCCTTAGGCATGCTGATAAACGGGCTGAATTCTTCTGGCGCTTGAATTAAGCCCGCCATCATCGCCGATTCACCAATAGTTAAACTTTCGGCGGATTTGTTGAAGTAACTGCGAGCCGCCGTTTGCACACCATAATTGTTATGACCCCAATAGACTTGATTGAGGTACATTTCCAAAATTTGGTCTTTGCTGAGAATTTGCTCTAGGCGAATCGCTAGAACCGCCTCGGCAATTTTACGGGTAAAAGCACGCTTTTGAGACAAAAATAGGTTTTTCACCAATTGCATGGTGATGGTGGAACCACCTTCCTTCACCCCACCAGCCGCCCAGTTTGTCACCACGGCACGTCCAACCCCACTAGGGTTAATTCCATGATGATCGTAGAAGTGACCATCTTCGCTGGCTAATACCGCCCGTTTTAAATTTGGCGAAATTCTATCTAACGATACGACTTCCCGGTTCGCTTCACCGTGGACACTGGCTAAAAGTTTACCTTTAACGTCATAAATGTAAGTAGTTTCTGATGGAAAAAAGTTACGTAATTGTCTTACATCAGGCAAGTTCCGGAAACTAATGGCTAAACCCACTAGTCCTCCCGCGACAATCGAACTTGTTAGCATGGTCAGGGACAAAAGAGTGCCGCCAGTTACCTGACCTACACCTTTTAAAAAGTCAAAACCTGATGAAGCCTGACGTTGCGGCTGTTTATCTTCAAAAGTCCTAGACGACACGGCGATTCCACTTCCTCACTTGTAAATATAACTGTAATTTATTCGGCGAAGCAAGGCGGTTATTTTTTGCAATTATAGTAGTTTGGCAGATCACTTAGATGACAAATTGCCTGTAAAAATAACTAACTGAACTTCTTTGATGCAAAGCATAACTAATATTCAGTCTTCTAGTATGGCGCAAAATTTTTCTTGGCTACATCGTGGTTTAACTGAAATTTTTCCACAACCTACTAATACTGACAGCGAAAGTGAAAGTTTAGAAAAGCTGTTGGCAACTACAGAGCGACCTTTAAGGGTAAAATTCGGAATTGATGCCACAGGAGCGGAAATTCATCTTGGGCATAGCATTCCAATGCGGAAACTGCGAAATTTTCAAGATGCCGGTCACACAGCAGTGCTGATTATTGGCGATTTTACAGCTCGCATTGGTGATCCAACTGGTAAATCTGAGGTACGACGCCAACTGACAGAGGTAGATGTAGCGCAAAACGCCCAAACTTATCTTGACCAAGTGCGACCTATATTGGATTTTGACACACCAGGGAGATTAGAGGTACGTTATAACTCCGAATGGCTTTCTCAACTTGACTTAGGGAAAATTTTGGAGTTACTTGCCACGATGACGGTGGGGCAGATGCTAGCAAAAGAAGGCTTCGCCGAACGTTATAAGAAAGAGAACCCAATTTTCCTTCATGAGTTCCTTTATCCATTAATGCAAGGTTATGATTCTGTGGCAGTGCTAGCTGATGTGGAATTAGGTGGCACTGACCAGAAATTTAACTTGGCTGTTGGGCGAGATTTACAACGTCATTTTGGGCAAAAACCTCAATATTGTGTGCTATTGCCTATTTTAAATGGTCTTGACGGCGTACAAAAAATGTCCAAATCTTTGGGTAATTATGTCGGTTTGTCAGAACATCCATCACAGATGTATCAGAAGTTGCAACAGGTTCCAGATCATTTGCTGGAAGATTATTTTAAACTGCTGACAGATTTAGCTTTAGACAAATTACCAGAAAAGCCACGCGATCGCCAACAACTTCTCGCCTGGGATATTGTTCGACAATATCATGGTGAAACAGTCGCAAATGAGGCAAGAGTTGCCGCAAAGACAGGTGGACAAGGTGGTTCTGTTCCAGAATTTTCGTTATCAGAGGTTCAATTTCCTGCTAAGTTATTTTTTATCCTCAATGTTAGCGGTTTGTGCAAAAGTAGTGGAGAAGGAAAGCGAAAAATTCAAGAGGGTGGGGTGCGCTTAAATGGCGATCGCATTACCGATATTGATACTACTTTCGATTCGCTGACAGATTTAGAAGGTAAAGTTTTGCAAGTTGGCAAAAACAAGTTTGTCCGCTTGGTTGCTGAATAAAAGTTAAGGAACCACAGATAAACACAGATGAACACAGATAAGAGGGTTATAGTTCCCCTGGATGTGTCGGATGAAGAAAGTGCGATCGCTTTGGTGGACAAGCTTGAGCAAGTCACTTTCTGGAAAGTTGGTTTAGAGTTGTTCACCAGCACTGGACCGAAAATTTTAGATTTGCTAAAATCCCGCCAAAAACGCATTTTCCTAGATTTGAAGTTTCACGATATCCCGAATACAGTCGCGGGTGCTTGTCGCAGTGCGGCTCGTTATGGCGTGGATTTGTTGACAATTCATGCTACATCTGGTTCAGACGCCTTGAAAGCAGCTTCGGAAGCGGTGCAAGAAGAATCTGCAAAAGTTGGTGTAAAGCCGCCAAAGTTAATTGCGATTACTTTGTTGACGAGTATTTCTTCTCGGCAGTTGGCGTTTGATTTGAAAATTCCCCTAGAATTACCAGAATATGCCCTCGCAATGGCGCTGATGGCTCAAGAAAGTGGGTTGGATGGGGCAGTTTGTTCGCCGCAGGAAGTAGCACAATTGCGGCAAACTTGCAAGGATGACTTTTTGCTAGTTTGTCCGGGAGTCAGACCAACTTGGGCTGATAAAGGAGATCAAAAGCGATCGCTTACACCAGCACAAGCGATCGCCTCTGGAGCCGATTATCTCGTAATTGGGCGTCCAATCACCGCCGCCGATGATCCACAATCAGCGTGGGAAAGAACTTGTGAGGAGTTAATAACTGTATCTGGGTAGTGGAATTTAAACGTAATTAGCGGCTCAAGCCGCTAATTAGTAGACAAAAAAGGGAATTACTAATGTTAATCAAATTTAAGCAATTAGATGTCCAACCGGGACAACGTATACTGCTAAAAGATGTCAGCTGGCAACAATTTGAAGACATTTTAGAAGAATTAGGCGAAAAGCGTGCCGCCAGGGTTGCTTATGATAAAGGAATTCTCGAAATTATGTCACCGCTACCCGAACATGAGATTAATAAAGTCTTTCTGACTAACTTTGTAGAAATTCTTCTCGAAGAATTAGATATTGAATTTTTACCTTTAGGCTCAACAACCTTTAAAAATCAATTAATGAGCCAAGGTATCGAACCCGATAACTGCTTTTATATTCAAAATGAAGCCGCAATTCGTGGTAAAGATAGACTTGATTTAACAATCGATCCTCCGCCAGATTTAGCGTTAGAGATAGATATTACGTCTCGCACTCACCCAAATATATATGAAGCGTTGGGAGTGCCGGAATTATGGTGCTTTGAAAAAGGGAAGTTAAAAATTAATATCTTAGAAAATGGTAAATATATTGACTCATCAAGCCGAATTTTTCCTAATTTTCCTCTTGGGCAACTCATTCCCGAATATCTACAAAAGTGCAAAATTGACGGTAGAAATAAAACGATGAAAGCTTTTCGCCAATTGGTTAGAGACTATAATTTAACTTAAAAACTATTAATTTTTATCTTGTTGAAAGTATGGGAGTCAGCTAAACTCAAGCAGAGCGATCGCATTCATTATGTTTTTTGTCTCCCTGTCCCTATGGTTACATTTTCTCTCCTCGTTCTCCTCGTTCCCAGTCTCAGACTGGGAAAGCATTCAAGGAGGCTCTGCCTCCAAAGTTATAAATAAAACATTAAATATGAGGCAGCAGCCCACAGTAGGCATTCCCTGGCAGAGCCAGGGAACAAGAAAGCTCTCCGCTAGTCCTTCTCAACCTATACAGAGAAGGAACACTGGCAAGGAAAGGTCTTTTTGCTCAGAGCAAACTATAGAAAATTTAATTACACCACTATTGCGTAATTTACCTAGTTATGCTAATCGCGCCAGTCAACGCGCCCGCCGTTTGAGAAGAAAAACTGACGTTTACAGTTATATGGTTTTGGCAGGAAAACCTGATTTTACTCCCCTGCCCTTTAACCCTGGTGTAAATACTACAGATGCGGCAAAAAGCTCTGACGAAAAAGTGGAGCAGGTGTTTTTTACTACTTTAGAGCGGCAGTACATAAGTGGGCGAGCGGTGCAATTGCAAGAATTCCACTGGCTGTTTTTAACGAAAAGCAACACTGGTTGGCGGATGGTAACGATGTTTTCGCAAATCGGTTCGTATCCAGTTACCAAAAATCCGCCAACACCACCACGCAATAGTAGTAATGGTACTGTTGCTCAAGGAATTAATGCTTGGTTGCGAGATTGTCGAGCCGGAAGTATACCTATGAGTTCGGCAAACTAGAGAACGCGATGTCTGACGACAGTCCACAGCTTGACATTAGCAGGAGAAAACAATGGTCAGTAGCCTTAAGGAACTTTTTAACGAAGCAGAACTGGCTGATGCAGACGACCCAGAGGAAAAATTTATCAGTAGCGGTGTCAGTTGGCAAATGTATGAAGCGCTACTAATTAAACTAGAGGATAACTTTCACTACCGTGTCACCTATTTAGATGGAATATTAGAAATTGTGTCGCCATCAATCAGACATGAAAGCATCAAAAAACGTTTGGCTATTCTACTAGAGCGCTATATCTACAAGAGGCGAATACAGTTTAAACCTATGGGGAGTTCCACCATCAAAAAACAACTTTTAAAAGCTGGGGCAGAACCGGATGAATGTTACTGTATTGGAGAAGCGAAGAACATTCCCGACTTAGCCATAGAAGTGACTATTACGAGTGGTAGCATTGACAAGCTAGAAATTTACCGACGCTTGGGAGTAGCGGAGGTTTGGTTTTGGGAAAGTTCGATGCTCAAACTTTATCACAAAAGGGAAGAAGAACCTTTAAACTTCCTAGAAACCAATGGCTACGAACAAATTGACACAAGTGAGTTATTGCCAGAACTTAACATTTCTTTACTGGAAAAATGTACTTTGATTTCAGACGATATCCAAGCAATTGACGAATTTGAGCAAGGCATCGGTTAAAAAATGATCGGGAAAACACCTTTCGTCGCAACCCAGATTTGAGTTAATAAAATTTACTCTGCCGAATTGAGAAAATTAACTGAGTTAGGACTGGTGGAATTGAAGCGAGGCGATCGCGCATCACCTGGAAATCGAGTTTAATCAAGCTCAAGAAGGTAAAATCCAACTTTTTAACTCGACATTACCAATTTCCTGATCGTTGGTAAAATTGACAAGCGTAGACGCTCTGCGTCTTGTCGTCAGACATCGCCTTGATTCAACATAAGCAATCAACGCTGGGAATGGGAAGTTGTCGAGCAAGAAATTAGCCCGTTTAATATCCTCCACTGCTAGAACCGCCACCATCACAGCCACCGCTAGAACTGCCACCATCACCACCGCTAAAACCACCACCATCACAGCCACTACTAGAACTGCCGCCATCACCGCCGCTGCTATACCCACCGCTATCACCGCCACTGTTATACCCGGCACCATCAGTGGTACTACTGTTATATGCCCCAGCAGCACCATTATATAAATTGTTGTGGCTATTACTAGTAGTCTGTCAATTTAAAATTGATGGATACGCGGACAGTGTAATCTGTAGATACTCAAAGCAATCCGCGTATCTGATGCCAAAGAAAAAATACATTGTCTCTCTAACATCTGAAGAGAGAGC
>JAHHID010000138.1 GCA_019359015.1 Spirirestis rafaelensis WJT71-NPBG6 | reverse complement strand
AACCCTGGAGTAGACTGGGGGAGTGGGGGGACGGGGGGACTGGGGGACAGGGAGACAAGGGGGACAAAAAGAAATTTCTCCCTCATCTGCCTTGTCTTCCCCATCCCCCCATCCCCCCCTCTCCCCATCTCCCTACTTCCCACTCCCAAATACGTCTCCTATCGTTGCAGAAGTGAGTCGGTTGCTTGCGCCGAAAATTGACCAAAAATTGCAGGATTTACCAGAAATAGGGGTAAGAAAAGCCATAACTTTAGGGGAGCGTCTTGGTTTATATACCGTGCGCGACTTGTTGTATTATTTTCCCCGCGACCATATTGATTATGCGCGTCAGGTGAGTATCCGCGAGTTGCAGGGGGGGGAAACTGTGACGATAGTTGCAAAGGTAAAGAGTTGCAACTGCTACGTTAGCCCCCGCAACAAGAAATTAATGATTTTAGACATACAGTTGCAAGACAATACTGGCAAAATCAAAGTTAGTCGCTTTTTTGCGGGTACGCGCTTTACCAGTCGCGGTTGGCAGGAAACTTTAAAGCGTCGTTACGCAGAAGGTAGTATTATCGCGGCTTGCGGTTTGGTGAAAGGCAGTAAATACGGCTTGACGCTGGATAACCCAGAATTAGAAGTTTTGGCGCAACCGGGAGATCCGATTGAGTCTCTAAATATTGGTCGCATAGTGCCCATTTATACCTTAAGCGAGGGTGTGGCGGCGAATGTGGTGAGACAAGCAGTAATTGCTGCTTTGCCATCTGCCGCACACATGAAAGATCCATTGCCCAGTGGTTTGCGACAGAAGTATGATTTGATGGAATTGAAAGATGCGATCGCTAACATTCATTTCCCAAAAGACAGTGATATTCTCAAAGTTGCCCGTCGTCGTCTCGTCTTTGATGAATTTTTCTATTTGCAACTAAGTTTACTACAACGTCAGCATCAAGCACGAGCGATTCAAACCAGTGCCATCCTCGCTCCCAAAGGTGAGTTAATCGAACAATTCCACAAAATACTGCCTTTTAAACTGACCGGCGCTCAAACCAGAGTTGTTAACGACATCCTCAACGACTTACAAAAACCCGCACCAATGAATCGTTTGGTGCAAGGTGATGTCGGTTCTGGTAAAACTGTTGTCGCCGTAATTGCCATTATCGCTGCAATTCAATCTGGCTATCAAGCTGCGCTGATGGCTCCCACAGAAGTTTTATCAGAACAGCATTATCGCAAGTTAGTTAGCTGGTTTAATCTCTTGCATTTACCAGTAGAATTACTGACAGGTTCCACAAAAGCAGCAAAAAGGCGACAAATTCACGCGCAACTAGCAACGGGTGAATTACCTTTGTTAGTGGGAACACATGCTTTGATTCAAGACCCAGTAATTTTTCATCGGCTCGGTTTGGTGGTAATAGATGAACAGCACCGCTTTGGAGTGCAACAGCGGGCGCGTTTGCAGCAAAAAGGCGAGCAACCTCATGTATTAACAATGACAGCTACGCCCATCCCCAGAACGCTGGCGCTGACGATACACGGGGATTTAGATGTAAGTCAGATTGATGAATTGCCACCAGGAAGGCAGAAGATACAGACAACAATGCTGACTAGTAAGGAACGTACTCAAGCTTATGATTTAATTCGCCGCGAAATCGTTCAGGGACGGCAAGTTTATGTAGTTTTGCCGTTGGTGGAAGAATCAGAAAAATTGGATTTGCGATCGGCTGTGGAGGAGCATCAAAAGCTACAAGAAAGTATTTTCCCTGAGTTTTCGGTGGGACTGTTGCACGGTCGAATGAGTTCGGCTGATAAGGATGAAGCAATTAGTAAATTCCGCGATCGCCAAACTCAAATTCTGGTTTCTACCACCGTCGTTGAGGTCGGTGTAGACATACCAAACGCTACAGTCATGCTCATTGAAAATGCGGAACGTTTTGGTTTATCTCAGTTGCATCAATTGCGGGGACGTGTCGGTCGGGGTGCGGCGCAATCCTACTGTTTGTTGATGAGCAATTCCCGAAGCCCCGATGCAGAAGCGCGGCTGAAGGTTTTGGAACAGTCCCAAGATGGTTTTTTCATCTCCGAAATGGATATGCGTTTTCGCGGTCCCGGTGAAGTGCTGGGAACTCGTCAATCAGGTGTGCCAGATTTTACCTTAGCAAGTTTAGTTGAAGATGAGGAAGTTTTATTGTTAGCGCGGCAAGCAGCTGAGAAAGTAATAGAGATAGATGCAACTCTAGAGCGTTGGTATTTGATGAAAGAAGAGTTGAAGTATCGTTATGAGCGCTTGATGGGCGGATCAATTTTGACGTGAAGTATCGAAAACTGCTACTGACTCCCCAAGCTTTGGGCGTATTATTTAAAGCTCAAGAGTTGGGTAATCAGTGTACCCATGTTCGCCACTGCTGTAGAAGGTATTGCGATCGTAGCGATTGAGCGCTGATGAGAGTGCAAAACGTTTGGGTAAATCTGGATTGGCGAGAAAAAGGCGACCGTAAGTAACGAAATCAGCATGATTATCTTGCAAAACAGCTTCACCTGTTTCGCGGGTATAACCACCTGCGGTAATTATAGAACCTTGGAAGATGGAGCGGAAAAATCGTGCGCCTAAACCAGTTCCATCATCGGCAATTGTTATATTTCCTTGAATGCGTGGCTCGACAACATGGAGATAAGCCAAATCAAATTTATTTAATGCTTGTGCAACATAGCTGAATATAGCTTTTGGATGGGAATCATGCATATCATTAAATGTACTACTCGGCGATAAACGCACACCTACCCGTCCTTTATCCCAAACTTCAACTACTGCTTGAGTGACATCTTTAAGCAGTCGCGCCCGATTTTCAATGGAACCACCGTACTCATCCTGACGCTGATTGGAATTGTCTTGCAAAAATTGATCGAGTAAATAGCCATTGGCACTATGAATTTCTACTCCATCAAATCCAGCAGCGATCGCATTTTTTGCCCCCTGTCGAAACTGCTCTACAATCTCTGGAATTTCTGACAGTTTTAACGCTCTGGGTGTAACGTGCGGTTGTTGCCCATCTGCGGTATCTGCCATGCAATCGGCTTTAATAGCGCTCGGTGCGATGGGAATTTCACCATCTGGTAACAGTGAGGGATGGGCAACTCGTCCCGCGTGCCAAAGTTGTAAAAAGATGCGTCCGCCTTGATTATGCACCGCTTCGGTTACTTGCTTCCAGCCTTCTACTTGTGCTGAGTTATAAATTCCCGGTGTATTGGGGTAGCCAATGCCATTGGGTGCAACTTGGGTTGCTTCGCTGATAATTAACCCAGCCGATGCTCGTTGGGCGTAATATAGGGCATTAATCGGCTGAGGAACATACCCAGCACCAGCACGACAACGAGTTAGAGGTGCAAGAATCATGCGATTGCGAAGTTCGAGCAAACCGAGATTAGCAGGAGAAAGCAATTTTAGTGTCGTCATGGTTTCTATATTAAGTTGTTTCCTCTAAATATTTATGAACTAAAGTCACAGCCATAGCACCTTCCCCAACAGCCGAAGCAACCCGCTTGATCGAGTTATGTCGGACATCACCAGCAGCAAAAGAGCCGGGAACGCTGGTTTCTAAGAAAAAGGGGTCACGGTCGAGTGTCCAACCTGACGGGGGATGACCATCTTTAACTAAGTCCGAACCAGTGACTAGATAACCAGAGCGATCGCGGATAATATTAGTGTCCTTTGCCCATTCAGTATTTGGCGCACCCCCAATACAAACAAACAGACGTTGCGTATCGATTTTCTGCACAGAGCCGTCATGACAATTGGTAATTTCAATCTGGCGCAGTGATGTATCGCCATCAAGAACAGTAACTTCAGTGTGAAAACATACGTCAATATTGCTAGTATTAGTAATCCGGTCGGTGAGATAGTGCGATAGCGTGGCTCCGAGATTACCACCACGAATTAGCATTGTCACTTTTTTAGCATAGCGAGAGAAATACATCACAGCTTGCCCTGCTGAGTTACCACCACCAATGACAAAGATGTGTTCGTCTTCACACATAGGTGCTTCGCTGGCTCCCGCACCATAGAACAAGCCTAGATTTAAAAATCGGTCTTCGTTGGCAAGATTGAGCCGTCGATACTCTACACCAGTCGCACAAATATTTGCCCGTGCAATCATTTTGCTGCCATCTGCCATGTCTACATAAATGCGATTATTCTTAAACTCAGCTTTAATGCCTTCGCGCATCAGCAACAGTTCGACACCGAACTTGACCGCTTGCTGACGCGCTCGTTCAGCTAATTCAGCCCCACCAATTCCTTCGGGAAATCCCATGTAATTCTCAATTAATGAGCTAGTACCCGCTTGCCCTCCAATCGCGTGTCGCTCAATGAGAACAGTACGCAAGCCCTCGGAAGCAGCATAAACGGCAGCACTTAACCCGGCAGGACCCGCACCATAAATCGACAAATCATACTCTTTAAATCTTGGCTGAGTCACCCACCCCAGCCGATGAGCAATTTCTCGGACGGTAGGAGCAAACATCTGTGTGCCATCTGGCAGTTCAACTACTGGTAATCGAATATTGCTTAGGGATGGAAGTTCAAGTTCTCTTTGGCAATCATCATCACAAGTTAATTCAACCCAGTCAAATTCAACAACACTGCGATTGAGAAAATCACGAATTTCATAAGCTTCTGCGGAATTAGGCTGACCGTAAAGCCGTACTTTTCTTGAATATCCCTGTCCGTCTAAATTCTGCATCTTGCCTCAATCCAAACTGATTATTAAAACTTGACTGTGCCGCTAACTGTGGTGCGTCGCTGTAGTTGGGGATATTGCGGATCTGCGTAGGTAGCAAAATGAGCAACAGATGCGTTATCGCAAATAATCAAATCTCCGACTTGCAGCTTGTGATGATACACATAATCCGGGTGATTGAGATGACGATTCAAATCGCGAATAATACTAACGCTCTGTTGATGAGAAAGTCCGACAATTCCCACCGTCAGCCCCATGTTGATGTAAAGCGCTTTGCGTCCAGTTATCGGATGTTTTCGCACCAAAGAATGCACAACGCCATTACGGTGAATTGTCTCTAACCCTTCCACTTGCTTTTTGAGAGTTTCTGGCAAGGTTTCATAGGCGTGATACATATTGTTAAAGAGAAAATCCCCACCTTGAAGCGGTGCTTTGAGAAAGTAAAACAGCGATAAACTAGTTGGCGTTTCTAAAAATGAGCCGTCATGATGCCAGTAATGTCCCACATTGGGATAACCATCTTCTTCGCGGTTGGAAACCGGAAAGATTTCCGGATAGTTCAAATAGTGGGGATGGGGGCTGAACTGTTCTGGCTCACCAAAGTTACGACTAAAGGCAATTTGTTGCTCAACGCTCAAGTTTTGGTGGCGTAAAACGAGTAGCTGATGTTCAATCAGCGTCGAGTTGAGTTGAGCAAGTATATCAGGTGTTATTCCCTTGGAAGCATCAACTCCTTCAATCTCGGCTCCCAAAAATGGTGTGAGAGGACGAATCATAATTTTAGATTGGGTATGCATTGATAGATACCTCTAACTCGTTTCATGGGTTTATTTTATAAAGATATTCAGCGAAAAAGAATAGCTAAAGTAAAGTATTTAAAGGCATGAACTTAATATAAAACTGTCTTTGTAGACTTTGACTTATAAAATTAAACTTATGATTGATAACTCACAAAAGCTGATTGATGAAACAAGTTGGCAGATTCTGGCGATTTTACAAGAAAACGCCCGCATTCCCTTCAAGGAACTGGGAAAGCGGGTAGGGTTGTCCTCGCCGGCTGTAGCAGAACGAGTCCGACGTTTGGAAGAAGCTGGGGTTATTACTCGCTATCGTGCAGAATTAAACTTGGAAAAACTAGGATTGCCGATTATGGCATTCATCACCATCAAATCTTTTGGACATCGCTGCGATGAAGTGCGATCGCTTTTGCGTGAGTGTCCAGAGATAGAATCTTGCTATCGCGTGACGGGTAGCGATCATTATCTAGCCAAGGTATCAGTAACTTCTATTAGTCACTTAGAGCAATTGGTCGATCGCTTTATTCCTTTCGCCACTGTCACAACTTCAATTGTGCTTTCAGTTCCCGTCGTTGGACGGACAATTGATGAGGGTATCTTCCCTGAAGCAGAACGTCCTAAATCATGACGAAATTGCAGCCGTCAAACCCCGTAAGACCGGGGATAGGGCTTTAAGAGTGTCTTAGCTTGATAGACATAAACGACGTTGATAACCACCCCACCTCGTCGAATCGGTATCGTTTCAATCTCATTAAGGCTGCTAAAGTAACTTCGATAGCTAGCCATTAAGTCTTTTCTGAGAATAAATTAGATGAGCAAAATTCATCCTTCAGGTGGCTGTGCGATTGATTCCCAGGCTGCCGAAAAAATTCATTAGCGGCACAATATAAACTGGCTGACCAAAAAAACATCAGTGGACTGTCGGGTAGACTGAGGATGCCAAAGCTAACTTGAAAAATTGGACAAATGGTGGCGATCGCCTAACTCAAATTCTCGTTTCTACCACCGTCGTTGAAGTCGGTGTAGAGATTCCAAATGCTACAATCATGCTCATTGAAAATGCGGAAGGGTTCGGCTTATCTCAGTTGCATCAATTGTGGGGACGTGTCGGTCGGGGTGGAGCGCAATCCTACTGTTTATAGTCGCTACTATGCAGTTTTCACATTCTCATCTGATGCTTGCTCTGCAACATTTTTTAAGCGACTCGACCTGATTTTGCGGATGCGATCGCTATTGCGAACACCACCTGCCATCTCATATTCGCGGCTGTCTTTGCCATACTTGATAGCAACCACCATCAGCATCTTCTCAGAAAGCTGACTCAAGTTTTTTTCCATCTCTTCAATCTCAGTTTTAGAAGAATCAACCGCAGAGAGAGCGGTATTATAAACATCAAGTTTGTTACGTAACTGCTCAATTGACTCAATCAGTTTTTCCAGACTATAATCTTCATCAAATTTGATCCTTGGAACAATCGATTTCAGTCCAGCGGATCTTAACTGAGCTTTTTCTAAAATACGGGATGTGCGTTTTAGACGAGACATAAATTTATTTGTTTAAGATACTTCTAGAGCTAGCTTGCCTCAGTTAAACCGCATTCCGGTTCAGGGTAACTCACAATTTTTTATAATAAACTTTTCAGGTGATACCAGTAATTTTCCGGTATAGCAGAAGGCAGAAGGCAGGAGGCAGGAGGCACTTATAAGGGAGACCGCTCCGGTGAACTCAAAGACCGCTCCGGTGAACTCAAAGACCGCTCCGGTGAACTCAAAGACCGCTTCAGTTTGTTGGAGAGTAGACTTCTTGCATAAATCAAAAACAAGAACCCCACCCCGCCTTTAACTTACGTCAAAGTTTCCCCTCCCCTTGCTAAGGGGAGGGGTTGGGGGTGGGGTTTTGGGGAATGAGTGCAAGAGGTCTAGTGTATAGATGCAAAGCGATTTGTTGCTAGATATCGCTGCGTAGGCAATTTAACTTAGGCGATCGCAGTTGATAAAGGATGAAAACAAAGAAGAACCCCACCCCGCCAAAGCTACGCTTTGTCTCCCCTCCCCTTGGTAAGGGGAGGGGATTAAGGGGAGGGGTGTTAGGGAAGGAGTGCAAGATATCTAATTTTCATCTAATGATAAGCGGGCATCATTTTAAGTTATACGATCGCCTAAAAGTTATTGATGCAAAACGATCGCTTGTTTGTTGTTTAATAGCTGTGAAGCTTGAATTTGCGATCGCCTCTGGAATTAGAAAAGTCTATTTACCAGAGGGAAGCTTTAGTTCGATATTTAATTTTTCCCCTATTTCCATAACATTGTTTGTAAAGTCTGTCATAGTTGCGATCGGGACAGCAGCTACACTAGCAGCAGTTAGTAAAGCTAGTAGACGCTTTTTGAGTTTGGGTGGATTGCGTTCTTTTTCTGGCTTTTGAATTTCTACTTCTACATCATCAATATCAATGGTGATGTCGTCGCGGATTTCTGGTGGGAATTGGGCGGCAGTTTGGCGCAGGTTGCCGATCAGTTGCAGAATTTCGCTGATGTTTGCGCCGCTTGTTTGGTTGAAGTTAGAGGCTTGCTGAGTGGCGTTGTCTTTGACTTCGTTGGCAAAGTTGGCGATGTTTGCGCCTTGAAGGTTGTTTGTGTTTTCTGTCATGGGTTTATATTCTCCTTGGTGGTTGTTATTGTAAATGTTGACAGTTGTAGAGCGATCGCCTTCTGGATCGACTTTTTGTGATTTTTGACGCGATTCTCGTGATTCATAGCCATCTAAAAGTTGACGCAAATCGAGTTTTAATTTTAGTTTGCCAATGGTGATTGTGCTTTCACCCATTGATTCGAGTCCGAGGAGTTCTTGGTAGTCGAGGGGCGGGTGGTTGGGATAGTTGGGGACGGGAACCCATTCGGTGATTTCGAGGTTGGGGAGACTGTTGTGGATTTTTTTGAAGACATCGCGGAGGATGCCGAGAAATAAGCGGCGGGTTTCTTGGTGTTTGCTAATGGTGATGAAGATTTTTTTGTCTTCGGGATCGGCTTTGATCCGAGCGATGTTGTAGATTTCGTTGTTTTCTTGATATTGCAGCATTACGCCACTGCGCCAATAGATTTGCTTATAGATTTTTTCGTGTGTGTTGACGATGAAGCGGGAGATGATGCTTTCGGGGAGAACTTTGTAATGGTATTGAAATTCGAGGGTTTCGCCTTGGAGTTTTGTTTTGTCTGGTTGGTCTTTAGGCAAAAGTCCCGCAATCAGGAATTGTGGTGGCTTACAATCTAATTCAAAGCAAAGCTCAAATTCTTTCATCAGCCTGATCAGATAGTCGTGACGCTCGGCGGGGTAACGCTCTGGATTGAGGATGCGGATGAGATCGGCGGGGGTGAAAATGCCTTTGGTTTGAGTTTTGAGGTTTTCATCGCTCAGGAGCGCGTAAATGCCTTCTGTCACCCAGTTGGGTTTGAGGACGTTGGTATCTTTGAGGATGGGATGCTCACGGAAGTTGAGAACTAAGCCAAGTCGATGCAGCAAGTCGATCAGTTGCTCTTGGTTGTGTTCTTCGGGAATCTTGTTTTTGTAGCAGATGCCGATATAGCTGCTGTAGCTGATGAAGTCTTCGGGCATGGATTCGAGTTTTTGTTTAACCTCGAACCATGTCAGGGGTAGAAGGTCGTAGACTTCTTTGAGGTTGGCGATTTGCTGCAAAATGGCGGTGCGAAGTTCATTAATGCCGATATTGTCTTGGCAGGAGGTTTCGATAATCGCTTGGATGTTAGGATATTTTTCGCGTAATGCCTTGCGGTTGATGTCGAGGGGTTGTTCGTCTTTTTTGTTGCCAACGATAATCACGGGGGACTCTCCGCCGAAGCTTTCGATTAGTTTCAGCCAATATTCGATGCGGTTTTCTTCTTCGCTGGTGCGACAATTACAAACGAGGAGATAGAGGCTGCGCTTAGTCAGAAAAAACTGATGGGTGGCATGATAAATTTCCTGTCCGCCAAAGTCCCAAACATTGAGGCGGATGTTTTTGCTATTGACCGGCACGTTCCAAGTTTCTACATTGAGTCCGTCGGTTTGGGGTTGATTTTTATCATATTTATTGCGGATTAGTCGCTCAATAAGGGATGTTTTGCCGACGCTGCCTTGTCCGATGAGCAAGAGTTTGGCTTCGTTGAGTGGACGCACTTCACCGCTACGCAGTAATCGCAAGTAATTGAAAATATGTTCAACAGAAGATCCTAAAATCTCTGGTGAAATAGGAAGCGGATTTCTCCGTAAATCTAGGTTTTCCAATTTCGGCAAACTTTCGATCGCCTCTGGAATCTCGGTTATTTGGTTGTTACTGAGGTAAAGAGTTGTCAGATTGGTTAATTTAGCGATCGCCTCTGGAATCTCGGTTATTTGGTTGTTACTGAGGTAAAGAGTTGTCAGATTGGTTAATTTAGCGATCGCCTCTGGAATCTGGGTTATTTTGTTGTTATAGAGGTCAAGCTGCGTCAGATTGGTTAATTTAGCGATCGCCTCTGGAATCTCGGTTATTTGGTTGCCACTGAGGTCAAACTGCGTCAGATTGGTTAATTTAGCGATCGCCTCTGGAATCTCGGTTATTTGGTTGCCACTGAGGTCAAGCTGCGTCAGATTGGTTAAATTAGCGATCGCCTCTGGAATCTCGGTTATTTTGTTGTTATAGAGGTCAAGCTGCGTCAGATTGGTTAATTTAGCGAGCGCCTCTGGAATCTCGGTTATTTGGTTGCCACTGAGGTCAAACTGCGTCAGATTGGTTAATTTAGCGATCGCCTCTGGAATCTCGGTTATTTGGTTGTTATAGAGGACAAGCTGCGTCAGATTGGTTAAATTAGCGATCGCCTCTGGAATCTCGGTTATTTGGTTGTTATAGAGGACAAGCTGCGTCAGATTGGTTAAATTAGCGATCGCCTCTGGAATCTCGGTTATTTTGTTGTTATAGAGGTCAAGCTGCGTCAGATTGGTTAATTTAGCGATCGCCTCTGGAATCTCGGTTATTTGGTT
>JAHHID010000137.1 GCA_019359015.1 Spirirestis rafaelensis WJT71-NPBG6 | reverse complement strand
GGCAATGATGAATCCACGTCCCTAACCCCAAATAAGCCTCTCTAGGCTTTAAATAAAGGCATTATGAGTAACTAGCAGAAGCTTTATCAACTAAACTATAACGCCCATATTAACCGGAGTTGATGTTTGTACTTTGAGTGTGAGTGGCAGATGCGCTAGTGTAAGCGCCATCCTTGCTGTTGCTACTATAAGTGTAAGCATCATTCGTATAGTGTAAACAGGAATTGCCGATCCCAAATTGCCTGTCCGGAATGCCGTATATACTTTTTATGGTGTTTACTTAATTTACTTAATAGTGTAAACAGGAATTAAAAGTTCAAAATTGTTCAGGCGATACCGCAGGCGCGCTTCGCGATCGCCTGCGGCAGGTCTTTGCGCTTTCAATCCGTAGCTGATAGCGACAGCCGGAGGGGTGTCACCAGCAACCGAGGCGGATGCCGATTTTCCGCCCGACCGTTGAGAGTTCTGGTGTTTACAGTCCTAGCAAACCCGTGCGTTCACGCAAGCCTCCGCTCACGCGATCGCCTGAACAAACGGTGATAATGAATCCAATAAGTAACCCCAAATAAGCCCCTTTAGGCTTTAAATAGAGGCATTATGGGTAACTAGCAGAAGCTTTATCAACTAAACTATAACGCCCATATTAACCGGAGTTACTGTTTGTACTTTTGAGTGTTAATGGCAAACGCAGTAGGGTAAACGGCATCTCTGCTGTTTATATTAGAAGTGTGAGCACCATTCTATAAGTGTAAATAGGAATTGCCGATCCCAAACTGCCTGTCGAGATGCCGTGTACACTTACGTTGTTTACAGCAATAGTGTAAACAGGAATTGAAAGTTCAAAATTGTTCAGGCGATCGCTTCCAGCGGGCGCGGAGCGCCATCGCGCCAACCGAGGCGACTGCCGATTTTGTCTGCCTCCCATATCGCCTACCGTGCCTTTGATATCGCTTTCAATCCGTAGCTGATAGCGACAGCCGGAGGGGCGTCACCAGCAACCGAGGCGGATGCCTGTCTACCCGACCGTTGAGAGTTCTGGTGTTTACAGTCTATAGCAGCAAACCCATGCGATACCGTTCGTAAAGTGGACGCGATACCGAAGGCGCGCTTCGCGATCGCCTGAACAAACGGTGATGATGAATCCAATAACTAACCCTAAATAAGCCCCTTTAGGCTCACAGCAAAGGCATTGTGGGTAACTAGGAGAAGCTTTGTCAAATAAACTATAGCGCCCCATTAAACGGATTTGCTGTTGGTACTATGACGTTTACATCGTCGTTGAACGTTAACAGCATGCAGGTTGAAATCCTTGCTGCGTAACCGTTCTAGCTAACGTTCTAGCTGGCGTTTGTACTCTAAACAGTTGACGTTAACATATCGCTAGCCTCAGCATTTCAACTGTAAACAGGAAGATTCAAAACTCCTGCTGTGTAAGCGTTCTAGCTGGCGTTTGTCCTTTACGTACTTAGCGCTAACACTAGCTAGTGTCAACACCAAGTGTTAACGGGAATTGAAGATTCAAAATTGGGGTGCAGACCGCAAGTATTCTGGGGCAAGTTACTCGCGATGTCGTCACAAATTTTTTCTACGTATTCATGTGTTTATTAAAGCCAATCGTTATTTTTTCAAAGCTCAATATTTGGGTCATCTTCGTAGGCCGAACCGATGCGACATAATTGCTTCAGCGTCTGGGTAAATAGCTCAAACAGTGATTTGAGCCTTTCGACATCTTCTATAGTGCCAGTTACTTCAAAATACAGTTCGTCAACATCACTAGGAAATCTTTGTGCAAAAAAATCTTCATTATCTTTAATTTCAAATACAATTGACGGCTGTTGTAGAATTAACTCCCGAATTCTTGCATTAGCAAATAATTGTCTAACTTTAGTTTCATCATTTCCCTGAATAATAAAGTTGCTCTCGAATTCAGGATCTCCAACTTGGATATCTTGCCTGCCAAAGAGCTTACCCAATTCAGCAAACCATCCTCGTCGATGAATTTTGAATCTCAAGCCATCATTACTGACGTAAGCAGTTCGTATTCGCGTGTATCTAGTAGTACTCGTAGTAATTGTAGTGTTAAATCCGTAGGTAGTTGAATTTGTTTGAGAGGTAGTATGTGTATCTAGAATAATTTTCCATTGCTTGACAGTTACTACGACTCTGTTGCTCCCTCGCCAGAATCCTCCTTTGACAAACTCAGCATTAGGGATTTCATCACACAGTTGTTGCCAAATTTCTTCTTGAGAAGGGCCGAAAATGCGCTTTAAAATACTCATGGCAATTATCTTTTAATTAGATTAGATTGGCTATAAGTAGGTTTAATATTGTGACTGCTTCTATAGTCTTATTTTTAAACAAGAGTAATAGAAGCCCAGAAAGCACCGTGACCGTTTTAGCTATCTTGTTGCTGCTCTTATCTTTGTTTCAAGTTGGTACCACTCATTTTCTGCAATACCTTACTCATCTTTACAAAACTTTTTATTCTTAATGCCATTCACCTTGCATAGTAAAAGCGGCCCAATAGTAGGGTGCTTTCCCTGATTTCCGCATTTCTAATTTTGCAGATCTCAGTGCCACTAGCAGATTCTGACTTTCTTACAGCATCTTTTAGTAAAATTTTTGCATTAAAGTGGCTGTTGCTGAATCATCTACACTCCACAAACTGATAGCTACGCGCTTTGCTCCAGCAAACATAAAGCCTCTCGTTAACCCTACCAACCCTTCCCCACCGTCACAATGATTATTATTCTTGTACTTGGTGATTTTGTTGCTTGGAAGTCCCTTAGATCCTACTTTTGAAAACCGCTTGACAATTGGCGCAGTGTATGAATTAGGTTTTTTTTTGAAGGACAATCACCCCAATGCTCAAATTTGCGGCCGCCTCCACAATGGCTTTGTTCATCATAAATTAAACTACGCAAACGAGGTATTCGTCCTCAATGGCCAAAGCGAGTTTGGAAAACCAGGAAAAATAGAGGAAGACCCATCAAAATTTCCGTTCCTAGATTTCAGCAGGAGCGGTGTTTCGCTTGGTATCAACGCAAATACCGTCGTCTCGTTGTCAGATGGGAGCGTCGAAAGGTTTATTTTGATGCATTCATTGACCTTGCTACAATCCACATCTGGATTAACAAAATGTTATTAGTGGGATAGGTTCATGAATATTAAATATTAAAATAGGCTAGTAAAATAATATACTTTAATTATTTAATTAGCTTCACAAGCAATCCCATCATTATCGCGGTCTAATCTACTTGCCCACGAGTTCGTTGCAACATCGATATTTTTAATTCCCTTAGCGGCTAAATCTTTGCAACTACCCGATTGTGGTGGAATTACTGAGCTAGATGTAGTAGGTGTGGATGTTGGGCGAGGTGTTGTAGTTACAGACCTAACAGCAGGTTTGGATGTGGGCGTTGCGCTGACTGTAGGGATGGGTGAAGATATTGCTCCGGGTGTCGAGTTAGGTTCAGTGAGAATTTCCATTTTGCTACGGTACGTAGGTTGAGCTTGGCAACTAACAACAGCAAGAGCAGCGAAGCATTCCATCGCTACCAAATAAACTATCTTATTCATCAAGTTTTACTAGTAAATATACTTACTATATACACCCGGCGCGTTATGAGTTGCATTGTTATGATGTGGATCTGGTGTGGAGTGCGATCGCATTCCCCAATCCCACAAGCGCTGCAACAAAAGCGTGAAAATTGCACGCTTTTGTCAGAGAATAAAATGCTACTTCATATATCTAATTACAGAGGCTGAAGTAGCAATTAAATTAGGCTTGGCGAAGGCTAAAAACCCAATTACGAGCAAATACTGCCAGACCAGTCTTGATGTCCTCGATTTGGTTGACACTTATATTGCTCACCCACCCAAACAATTTCCCATTTATTTTGGTTGCGTTTCAATTCAATGCGATTTCGTATTCCAGCCACTGAATCATCACCCAAACCTATTATGGTATATACGATGACAGCAGTTTCTCTTGTAGGATACGCTACTGTTATATCCTCAGACTTTCTTGCTTCTTCTTCTTCTGAGTTGCTAAACAATTGTACAGCTACTGCTTTTGGAGTAGAAACTCTGAGCCGGTTAGAAGAGATAAATTCTTGTACGTTAATTACTCGAAAATCGGCTCGTGGATTGCTTTCTTGGAGTGCCGCGTTTAATTTAGACCAAGTTTTCTCGCCTACAATGCCGTCGGCAACTAGTTGTTGGGATTTTTGAAAATTGATGACAGCTTCCTTGGTTTTGACTCCAAAAACACCGTCAACAATACCTGAATAAAAATTGAGCTTTTTCAAACCTTCTTGCAGCTTAGTAACTTCTGCACCTTTTGAACCTTCTTTAAGCACAACAGAAATAGCGTTCATAATTTGTCAAGCGTTTAGTTGCGTTTTAGTATTTCGTGTTTGGTGTAAATACATACTTAATATCACTTTTTAATTTACCCATTCCGGACGCACAAGCATAAAAATTTCAGATTTTTCTCGCTAGCTTGACAAACAAAAAGTGCTTGAGTGGGATAACGCTTTTTCTCCCGTGGTAAGAGCTATATAACCACAAGATAAAACCATACGCTGGACTCATGGATAAAAATGTTACAAAACACTACTCGAATGGTTGTCCCCATCGCTGCCAGTTTTCGCGTGTTGAAGGGCGTAGGCTAGCAAGAACCGCAGGCATCGCTTCCCTTAGGAAGATGGCAATAGAAGATTTAAAGAGTCATCCTGGAAATAACACCCATAACTTTTTTTAGAGGTGTGTCATGGCTATTGTTTTAAATCACACCATTGTACCTGCACGCGATAAAGAAGCATCGGCACAGTTTTTTGCAGACATTTTTGGTTTGAAGGTTGAGCCTGGTGTTGGTCACTTCGCTGCTGTGCGCGTTAATGACACGTTAACTTTGGACTTTGCCAATTGCTCCGTATTGGAGTCGCATCACTATGCGTTTCATGTTAGCGATGAGGAATTTGATGCAATATTTACACGGGTTAAAGAGAAAGGTATCGAATATAGCAGCGACCCAATGCACCAAAATAAAGGTCAAATTAACCATAGGAAGGGGGGGCGTGGTTTCTATTTTTATGACCCTGACGGGCATAACTTAGAACTTCTCACCCGCGTTGTGTAAATATTTACTATAACTACCCAAACGGTTGTCCCCACCGCTGCCAGCATTCTTTATTGAACGGCGACTTCCATTTTTGAATCAATGCCTGCTCTAACTGTTGCCTTGGTCTAGTCTGCACCGGGGTATCCCACCAAAACGCGATATTAACTGCTGTCTTCATCCCATACTGACAATGCAAGCTTTGGTAACTATCGATGTAATTTTTACAATCGTGTATTCCTTTCCAGCGCTTGTTAGAGCGGCAAGTTTCGCCCACATACAACAGTAGTTGTGCAGCACTATCGATTACAAAATATAAACACGCTTCCCCTGGACTGTCTGCTGGCATTCGGTAAAAGGACATTGATTGCAGTTGCAGTGTGAGCGGATCAATCCGGTCGGGGTCGCAGTGTTTGGGTGCAACATTGAATAACGCTGTTTGCTGTGGTGGCACACTTTCTCTGGTGCGCTGCTGGTAGTTAAAAATCTGAGATTTCCACTTGAGCAGCGCGTCAACACTCATCACCAGCGTTTCTGCTCTAGGTGCTGGTGTAGATGTCATGTCTGAGAATAGGTTTAGCTGATTGGGTTCCATTCACCCCGGAAATATCGCATCCTTGATAATATACCTCGCATCTATTACTGAAAGTTAATTCCCATTGGGTCAATAACATTCTCTGTGTACAGGAGGGATGAAGTTCATTTAGTACATTCATAGTATAAAAAGATTTATACTTGGAGGCTGATAATTATGGCTTATGAGTTTTATGTTTCTGTTGAGGGAACCAAGCAGGGTAAGTTTAAGGGTGAAAGTGTTCGGGAACAACACAAAGATAAAATTGCAGGAATTAGTTTGCTTATGAAGTGAAATCTCCCCGTGATGCTTCTACAGGACAAGCATCTGGTAAGCGTCAACATTTGCCTATTGTGATTGCTAAATAGGACTTACGCAAGCGTCACAATATAAGGTCAACTGGCACATATATTTCAATTTGCCGTAAATGCTTGTAAGCATTGATTTATAAACCTTAGAGCCATATTAATTCTATGTGACAGTTTTCAGATAAATGTGCCAGTTGCGTAAGTCCTGCTAAAGAATGGGGAGCCGCTACACCTCAACTCTTTCAAGCCCTAACAACAAATGAAGTTCTCAAAACAGTGCTGATTGAATTTGTCCGCACTCATGCCAACGGGGAAGAGTACGTTTACCACACAATTAAACTTACCAACGCCATTATTATAGGTATTAAGCAATACACCAAACTTGATAATTCCAGTCTGCGTATTGATACCCACGAGGTGGAAGAAATTACTTTAACCTTCCAAAAAATTGAAATCGAAAATAAGAATGGTAAAACTTCAGCTACAGATGATTGGCAGAAATAATGCTTCTTAAAACGAAGAGTCTCAAACAGGACTTACGCAACTGGCACATTTATCTGAAAACTGTCACATAGAATTAATATGGCTCTAAGGTTTATAAATCAATGCTTACAAGCATTTACGGCAAATTGAAATATATGTGCCAGTTGACCTTATATTGTGACGCTTGCGTAAGTCCTATCAAAATTCAAATAATGGCAGTTGAATAGCTTGGGATGTTTGCATATTATCAAGATTTGATAGCGAAATGCCCAATAACCGAATACTGGGTAGACGCGGAGCGGCTTGTCGTGAGACATCGCTCAGTTCAATTGCTTCAAATAGTTCCTTTGCGACATAAGCGATCGCGCTCAATTCTCTAATAGGAGTCAGCACAGTTTTACTGCGCGTGATTTGCTGATAATCTGAAAACTTAACTTTAAGCGTTAAAGTGCGTCCTCCGGTTTGGTGTTGGTCAATGCGTTGCTTCACAGTTTCAGCAATTTGTTCGAGTTCCAACAGCATGGATGCGCGATCGCTTAAATCTTTGGCAAACGATGTTTCAGCACCAATCGATTTACGGATGCGATTTGGTTCTACTGCACGGTCGTCTTGTCCCCTGGCTATTTTGTAATAGTAATGCCCTACTTTACCAAAGTGTTGGATTAATTCAGCAAGCTTAAGCTGTTTCAAATCAGTGCCAGTACGAATGCCCAACGAATGCATTTTGGTAGCAGTCACTTCTCCAATGCCGTGAAACTTTTCGATGGGCAGTTGTTCTACAAAAGCGATTGCGTCTTCGGGCAAAATTACCGTCAATCCATTGGGCTTATTTTTACCCGATGCCATTTTTGCTAGAAACTTATTAACAGACACACCAGCAGAAGCAGTTAATCCGGTTTCCTCGAAAATTGCGACTCTGATATGTCTGGCAACAGTGCTTGCATAAGGCAGTCCTGCTTTATTCTCGGTAACATCAAGATAAGCTTCATCAAGTGCCACTGGCTCAACTAAATCTGTATAACGCTCAAAGATAGCATGGATTTGCGCTGAAACTTCCCGGTAAACCTCGAATCTCGGAGGAGCGAAAATGAGGTGAGGGCATCTAGCGATCGCAATTCGTGAAGGCATGGCTGAGTGAATGCCATATTTCCTTGCTTCGTAACTGGCAGCTGCTACCACGCCTCGTTGGTCTGGAGTGGCACCTACAACTAATGGCTTGCCTCGCAAAGAAGGATTATCCCGTTGTTCCACCGATGCATAAAAAGCATCCATGTCGATGTGGATAATTTTTCTTACTTGATTCACCTTGATTAATTGTTACTCAATAATATTCGCGTCCTCATCCCGCCTCACTTCCACAACCTTTGTCGATTTATAGGTATTCTTTTTTACCTTTTATCTTTTGAAAACACCATCAATTACAAATTATTGGAATCTTGAGGGTGTCCACAATGTTTACAATACGGCAAATGTTTATAAGTAAGATTATGACAGTTTTGACATTCAATGTCTTGATAATAACCACAGTGCGGGCAGTAAGTATCAAGATGTCGAATTTTCTTAGCGCAATTTACACAGCGTGATTTTTGGACTCGGCTAGCTGCCTGGACTTTAACATTAAAGACAAATTTTTGAAAAAACTGAATAATTCCAAAACCGATAATTGGAATCAGCAATATATAAGCATAATTTATCAGGAAAAGTAACCCACCAAAAATGGCACTAATAATATCAAAGATAAATTTAAATATTGCTCCAATTTGAAGAAATTCAAATATTTTAACGATTAGTGGGAGAAAAAAGATAACTAGCAAATGCCAGCTAATTAGCGAGATGAGTCCAAATCCTCTTCTTTGGGCAAATTTGTGAACTGATAAGGCAATAAGAATCAACGGTAGAAGAAAGAGAGACTGAAAAGCAAGCTGGATACTTGGATACCAAAATGATGCCTGCTGATAGCCTTTGTCAACTTCCCGGAATTGATTATCATCTTTAAGAAAAGCTATAAAACTAATGCTTTCAGGTTTGGCAAGCAGTTCATTTTTAAGAGTAGAATTTTCTTGTTTAAGGGTATAAATTTGGCGATTATTTTCTTCTAAGGTCTGTTTAGCTTTTTCAGCACTGACTTGATTAATTGATTGTTCACGACCCTGACCTGCAATTTTTTCTAATAACGTTGAGTCATATTGGGCTTTAATAGTGCGATTGGCTTGTTCAAGAGTATTGATTTTCGCTTGTTTCTGATTAATAGTTTTGATGATTTGCTGCTTGTTAGGATTGTTAATTTTATCCTTGTAATCGGCATATTGCAAACACGTTTTAGAAACTTTAGCTAGATGTCCTGCTTCGGCTTGTTGATAGTTTCGCTGAAAACTTAGTTGATTATTCGGATTATCTGGTAATGAAAGTTTAACAATTTCATAGTCTTTATCTTGAGTGGTTTTTGTCCGGTAATTTTGCCACTCGGAGTAACATGGATAAGCCTGAGTCGGGTTCAGATGCCATTTACTAATATCATCCAGCCCCGTAAAAACATTAATTAAAATAAAAATATCAATCAAAATAATGACAATCAAGCTCACTTTATTCAGTGGTTCGTTGTTGATTGTCCTTGAATTACTAAAAAACTGACTCAAAAGACGGCGGATTCTGGCAAGCATATTGTTTTTTAAATAACATATTCATCTCAAATCTTTTCCCCCAGTACTTTCGTCATTAATTGCTTTAATCCAGAAGCTATATATTAACGACCAATTGAACGCTCGATGTATATATTTTTACTCCACTATGTTTCCCTCATCATCTCGTTTCACCTCGACCACCCGCACGTTATATCCCTCCCACTCCTGAACGGTAAACCCAGATGCCGTTTCTTCTAGATGCCCAGCCCCGTGCTAACCCAAGGCGCAAAGTGGAAGTTTAACTAAGTGTCGAGCTTTTTTGGAATAGTTGACTTGACTGATTCACGCTCATGTAATTTATTAAACCAGTCTTTTAAATAAGGATACTGAATTTGCCAATCTTCATTTAAGCGAAAGCTGTAGTAAGCCAGAGAACATAGCGCTGCCACATCTGCTGCTGTCCATGTTTCACCGCCCAACAGATATTCAGATTGTCGCAGTTGTCCTTCAAAGATTGGTAAAAGGCGATTAATTAGTGTTTCTAATTTTGTCCGCGAAGAAATGGAGGCTAAATCGTTTGTGAAATTCAGTATCCATAAACGGATAATATTATCGCCCAAAGTATCTGCTAGTTGTTCCCATTTACGGCACTCAAGCCGTGTGTGGGAAGCGCTTGGGTAAAAGCTAGGCTGTGGATAGGTTTCGTCCAAATATTCTGCAATCAATGTAGAGTCCCAAATGACCGTACCATCTTCGTCTACAAACACAGGGACTTGACCGATAGGAGAAATTTTGACAAATTCAGGGGGTTTATTGGCTAAGTTGATTTCTTTAAGTTCGCAATCTAAATTTTTCTCTGCTAACAATATTCGGATTTTTCGAGAAAAGTTTGATTGCTGATGATAATATAACGTTCTATTCATAGATTTATTTTCGCCTCTTTGAGGGGGTCTAAGCAGAAGATTGATAATGATATTTCTTGTAGCTACCGCTCTATAGGGACGACTTGGTAAAAGGAATTGGTGCCCAGAAGTGTGTTTACGCTACTCAATAATGTTCCCGTCTTCATCCCGTTTCACCTCGACTACCCGCACGTTATATCCCTCCCACTCCTGGACGGTAAACCCAGATGCCGTTTCTTCTGGGAAGCGAATTGCCATTTTTTCCCATGCTTCTTCTGCACTATTAGCCCAAATATAATAGCCCTGGCGTTCCCTGATATCATCGCGACCAGTGCAGTCATGTAAGTATAATGCGTTACGTGTACAGCGAAATTCTTTCAAAATGGCTAGAGATTTAAATTATTATTGCAGGAAATTTGTCAATCTTAAGGTATCTCGTTCTGGTGGGGTTGCTCCTAACAAGCCGATTTTACTTTTATCCATCATTGAGATGATAGCCCAAAGGCAGATAAGACAAAATCAAATCCCCCTATCTGCTGAACTCATCGCCACATTTCTTAAAATGTGGAGTCATCTAGAGCCAGTACGCAAGCCGGATATAGGACTGCCGTTTTATCATCTCACCAGTGATATCAAATCCGGTTAAATGCACGTAGTAAAACTTCTATTTGTTAGCGGCCACCAATGGTAATAAGTTAGACCACGGATTAGGTCATGGTTATCAGATATCACTTTGCAACGTTGAAATAAAGCCTCTTCTAACTCATCTAAAGAATCAAAGGACTCGTTGGCGATCGCTTCATTAGTTACTGGCCATAACCTTTCTGCTGGTTGAAGTTCGG
>JAHHID010000136.1 GCA_019359015.1 Spirirestis rafaelensis WJT71-NPBG6 | reverse complement strand
GGCTTTATTTCAACGTTGCAAAGTGATATCTGATAACCACGACCTAATCCGTGGTCTAACTTATTACCATTGGTGGCCGCTAACAAATAGAAGTTTTACTACGTGCATTTAACCGGATTTAATATAACACGTAAACTTTCAATAGAGAAGAAAAAATCAGCCCGAATGATTGGGTTATGTAAGTCCATACTCTTGTTCCACATCAGCCAGCAATTTTTCTTGCAACGGCGAAAGGTACGGTTTGAGTTGTTTCCCTAACCCGTTGCAAAGCCAATCTACTGCACTATCTCGGTTTTCAACTTGATGCACCCGCCACAGTCTCACGCATAGTTGTTGCATGAATTGGCAGTCATTATCTGACAGATCTAAGGACTTGAGATGTTCTATTTTCACGGTATACTCAGCATCCCAAGCCCGAAGAGTGCAACTATAGTCGCCAACGTGAGTAATGATGCCCCAACAACCAATGAAGCTTTTAAGTTCTGGGTTGTCTTTGGGCAGTAGAATACATACTTCCCCAAGGCGGTAGGGATTAGGCACTTTGGTTCTTTCTCGGATTTTGTCCACAATATCCTGAACAATACGACCGGAGGGGATTTTACCACCAGCTTTCTCTACTGCCTGTTGCCAAGCAAGACGTTGTTGTTCTGGTTCAAAGGGAACCAACGGTCTAACTTGGCGTTCGCTCGTTGGTAAAATTTGGGAACCAATGGTTCCCGTTTCATTTAGTTTTTCGATTTGGGAACCAATGGTTCCCGTTTCATCCGGGTTCTCATGGGAACCATTGGTGACCATGAGATTGTCAACCACCAATGAAGCAGCTATCAAGTAGTTCACGTGGCGGTGAGTAAAACCAAAACGGGAACGGCAGTAATCTGAAAATGTTGAGTGAGTCGAACGGTACAAACGTCTATCTCGTAGTGCTTTCAACGCTTTAGCAGCTGCGTAAAATGCTCGTTCAACTTGCCTTTCTAAAAATATGCGATCGCCCCACTCCTCTGTGGTAAGTTCAGAGCTAACAACTATTTCAACCGCAATACTTTTTTCATCTGCATGAGGTATGGGTGTAGGCATGGATATTTTTTCCTCATCTGCTTCTTGACCCTCAACTAGCTCTTCAGTATTGTTCGGAGCGATTTCATCATGAGCAAGGCCATGTGGTAAGGAATTATTAGCAACCCTGGAATTATCCACTGCAAACGTATCCATTTGCCTAGAAAGTGCTACCACGCAGGTATTTCAAATACATAATAGCGCCGTACAGCGCTATAGAATTTAAAGATTTATAAAGATTGATGCTGCAAACTCCGCGATATAATCAATGTGTTGTTACAAGCGGTATAAGGATGCGACCCGCTGGCAATCCTGATTTTGGGACTAAATATCGTTTTGATTACGGTAGAAAAGAGCCGCTATCTGAGCAGGTAAAAGCGCAGGTACACCCTTCGGTTAAGCTACAACTCAAAAATCTCGCAGAACAAAAACAATGTACAGTTCCAGATTTAATTAGAGAAGCGATTGAGCTGTACTTGGCCAGAGACCAAACTACCAAAGCAAGCTAGGTAGTTTAATTTTCGCGCTTTCTGCAACGCCCGTACACCTGCCAAAATTAACGCGATGGTTTGCGATCGCTTGCAAGAAAAAGTAGATTGATTTAAATTTTGAGAATCGCTTTTCTCTACAACTAAACCAACTAGGAAAGGTTATTGCACGTAGATTAACAGCGTTTTTTAATGTGAAAATACTGATTAGGCAGCACTTTCAGCACTAAGTATCTATAAACTAGATAAGAATCTAAAAATCGGTCAAACACAAATGATGCATTTTCCCCTCGCCACTAATGGAGGGGAAATTGCTTTATAAAGTAATAGCGAACTTTTTGTAAAAATAATCCTTATTTATCCCGTAATATCACTTAAAAAATTAAACTTAGTAGTTACACATACCTAAGAGCGTAAAAAACGAATTGTATAGTCACACCAAGACTAAGTGATTTTATTAACAGGAGTCTAACAAATTGAAGTATGCATTTATAGATGGAATTAAGCAAGAACCTTTTCCCAAGCAAAAAGGTATTTGTTGTTTATGCGGTAGTCCGACAAGTTCAAAATGCGGTAACGTTAAAGTTTGGCACTGGGGACATAAATCTTCAAAGAAATGCGATCCTTGGTGGGAAAATGAAACTGCTTGGCACAGATTATGGAAGAGTTATTTTAATAAAGATAATCAAGAAGTAATTCATTTTGATGAGAATACCGGAGAAAAACATATAGCTGATATAAAAACTAATAATGGAATGGTCATAGAAATTCAAAATTCACCAATAAGTGAGGATGAACTACGCGCAAGAGAAAAGTTTTATGGCAAGATGATTTGGATAATTAATGGAGAAAACTTTAAAAATAATTTTCATATATTAGAAAAGTTACCACGTTCTAATTCTAAATTATTTGAAGATATAGTATTTGAGCAAGGAGGAATTACATACCACCTAAAATCAGATAATTTTGAATACCAGGAATATCTTAAATTAGGAAAACCTGATCAGGATTATCATTATATGATTGAAGCTCATTTTCTAACAGATATTAGAGAAGAGATTGAAAATAATTATATTGGGCATCATCAATTTGATTGGAAGCATAAAAGAACTGTATGGTTCAATACTAAAAAACCAGTTTTTATAGATTTCGGTGATAATTATTTATGGTGGTTAAAAAAGTATTATAAAGAAGAGTATAGAGATTTATGGTGTGTACAAAAAATTAGTAAAGATGAGCTAATTGTAAAAAATGGTGGTGAAATCAATAAAACTATATAGTGCGTCAATGCCCGTTCTAGCACTATCAATCACCTAACCCGCGATAATCGCAGCTTTTCATATGCACATCTACCAGGTTTATCCTCAGTTAAAGAAAATATAAATATAGTTCCTGCGTCGCCAAAATCTATGATGATTTTTCCAGCACTTGAGAAGGAAAGTATGGTTTATAAAAAGAATGATAAAAAGGAAGTATTTGTACCAAGAAACAGTAAACCTAAAACGTAACAATAAAGAATAAATAAAATGACAACTTAGGTTTACTAAATAAACTAAGAATTACCCTTAGTCGATTAAGGTAATGTCGTCAAATCCATATTTGCCGCCGTTGATTTGAGCCGTTAGACCTTGCTCTCGGTTGGGAACACTACATTTGGGTAACTTCAGCCACTGAGGAAGTTAAGTCAGCAGTTGAATTACTCAGTTACTCCTTACGGTTTATCAGTATGCAGTTAAGTACTAATGTGCAGTCAGATATCACCAAATTATCCTTTCAAAGTTTGCTTCTAGAGGAGTTTTTGTTAGAGCCTAATTTGCGCCGAGAGTTTGGTGTATCCGAAAAGTTGGCTGAGTTGGCATTGCGCTTCTCAGATCAAGCAGCCAAAATCCTGCATCTGTTAATTGTGAGCAAAGCTAGTTTACCCATACCACCTGATGTGATTAAAGAAGTCGTAGGTTGGTTAGCATCTCAACGACATACAACTCTAATTTTTAGGTCTATAGCTGACGTACTTGCAACGGCTCGCTCTGCTCAAGATAAGTATAATTCCTGCTGCCGTAGCGCAATTTGTCACGCTGTTGTCGGTTCTTATGATTTCGCATTTGGAGCATTACGCATCTCGGCATCTGTAAATGATTCTTGGGCAAGACATCATCATATCTATGGGTTAATCCACGGAATTGAGAACCGTAAGGCACAGGCACAGTATGAGTTTGAGATAGCGTATGCTTATGAGCCATATTCCGAAACAAAGGTACGAATTGCCCAAGCACTCTTCGCTTTGAGCCAGACAACAGGGTAAGGCTAATTCATACCAGCAGTAAATTTACGTAAACAAATTTTAATTAATTTGCTCGGCACATTTTAAGGTTACATATTTAACACTGATATTAATGAAGCGATACTGAAGAGCGCATAAAGTGAATGCGCTCGCACGGAGCCATGAAATAGTCACCGCAACGCATGCGGTGATTTGTCAGCTAATCCACGCTTAAGAAAAAGCTGCTACTTTCTTCATCACCAACATGGACGTAGTTATCTAGCAAGGTACTGGCGCTGGCATGACCTAGCGTTTGAGTCGTTACTTTAACAGAAGCGTTATGAATGCAACGCATGGGTGGCGTGGCTATGTCTTAGCCAGTGAGGTGAGGGGATTGTATCAAGTTTTGCGAGTTCAGCATATTTGACAACAATTCGCCGAATAGAGCGATCGCAGATGGCAGTACCACCCTCACGAGATTTAAACACTGGCTCAAGAGGGTTTTTCCCCTCTCTGGACGTGTGCAGATGGATTAGATGAGTGGCAGGAATGATGACATCGCGCTCAGAGTCGCCCTTGCCGACAACGCCGATTTTTCCATTCCCTGTAGCTGTTACGCTGATTTGACCCCATTTGAGGGTTGAAATTTCGCTGACACGGAACGCACCGATATAAAGCAGTTTAATAACCAGCCAGTCTCTCGTGGCTTGTTGTTTGGCGAACTCTGTCGGCGCTTGTTTGACAGCTTTCTTTGCCTCCGACAGCATTGCCCCAACGTCGCCAACAGAAAGCACCCGCTTTTGGGCAGTCTTACGAGCTTTGGGCATTTTGGTTTTACTGGCTGCGTTGTGCAGAGTAAAGCCAGTTTCCTGGGCATACTTGAGGAATGATTTAAGTGAAGCGATACGGCGGCGGACAGTGGCACGGGTGATTGTGCCGTCAGCTTCAAGCTCCAAAAGACTGGACAGATAGCGATCGCAGTCCTCAACCATAACATCGGGTAATTCAAGCTCGTCTAGGTGTGGCTTGCCTCCTAACATCCACTGTGCAAAGTGGGTAATATCGTTAACATATGCCCTAGCTGTTTCCTTGGACTTCTTCTTCAACCAGTTATTGAGCAGTTCACTGGTAGTGTTCGCCCTAGTGATTTTGGCTGGGCCTTGCATCTCTTGTACTATTTTGGCTGTTACCATTGCTTGCGCTAATATCTCAGCTTGCTTCTCTTCTGGCAACGATGCGATCGCCTGCTCCAGTTGATCCAACCTGGTTAATGCCATAATTGCCTATAGAACATTTTTACTACTGGGCGGACCTTTAACTACGCCCGTTTACTTGTCAGACCAGTGTCTGATAATTTTTGTCTTCGGCATTACTTAGCACGATTGCACCGCAAGACCTTGTGCTACTCTAAGTCCGTCGAGATGTTGAAGTGCTCGCTCCGCTTGCTGCTTCACTACTTGAAGTCTCGGACGCTTCCTCTGCCAGCTTATACTAAGTTGCATTCCGTTGTAGTAGGAAAGGAGTTGGTGAGATTGCTTCCTTGGCTTTGCTCCAGTCGCAATGAAAGAATACTATTTTTGACTGCAACTTGGTATTAGTTCATTACAGTTTCAGCAACGCCAAAACCATCAAGCCAATCATCCCAGAAGCGATAAGTCATAGATTCTAAAGCCGGAGCATGCAACCTAGTATCAGCACGTAACTGACTCACACTTGTGCCATTAAGAGAAGCAATTTCGCAAGCATGACCAATAAACCAACGCTCCATCCCCCTTGCCGTCACCTCTGGGTGAAATTGCAGCCCTAAGCAATTATTTCCCCAAGAGAAAGCTTGATTTTGGTATTGCGGTGAAGAAGCCAAAAGCACAGCATCCTTAGGCAAATCAAAAGTATCACCATGCCAATGCAGAACAGCAGTCTCACTAGCACTGAGATAACGTAAAAATGAACTCTCCCCCGCAGGTGATAATTGTAGTTTGCCCCAACCAACTTCCTTACCATTTCCACCAGGGTAAACAACCGCCCCTAAAGCACGCGCCATCAACTGACTGCCTAAACAAATACCCAGAGTTGGTAAATCTTTTGTTAATCTTTTCTCCAACAACCTCAGTTCATCCTTAATGAATGGATAGTCCTGCTCTTCATACACACCAATCGGCCCACCAAGGATAATTAATAAATCTGGCTGCAAGGGTTCAATCAATGATAAATCGTCCAAACCCGCTTGTTGATAAACAATTTGATAGCCTCTTTGCTCCAGTACCGGACGCAAATTACCTAAATCTTCAAAAGGTACGTGTTGAATGACAAGTGCGTTTTGCATAATCTTTCTTATATATAAAGTAGTGAGTTGACTTATGGAGTAAGAGAAATAAAATGATTGCGACAGACATCTTCTTACAAGCTAGAACAAGAAGGCAATGCTCAATCCAAAATCCAAAATGGTCTAAAAGTAGTTAATTAAACAAGCCAGCTTTTGCAAAGCTATCGACACCACGTTGCGAGTCTAAAATACCCATCTCGCTAGCCAGAGTGATTAACTCAGAGTAATCAATGCGTAACAAGTTAACTTCGTTAGCCGCCGCACAGTCAGCAATCATTGATTCTGCTTTTACAAACCCAATTTGTTCGAGCATCGTTTGCCAAACATTCAACTCGACATTAGCAAACCACAACACAGGTTTAGGTAAAACTTCAATAAAAAAGTCTTTCTGCTCTTGGGTTAGCTCACTATAAATGCACTTGGCTAGATGTTTGAAGATGCCACTATGAGAAAGCTCATCACGTTTATGTGTCGCAACCGTCAGGCGGTTGAATGGTTGGATCGTCGTATCATTCGACAGTAAATCCAAGTAGTCACTGATAAATACTTCAGAAACAATGGCTGTGGCCACTTGAATCAGGGTTTTTTGCCAAGTTTCAGGATAACGTTCTTGTTCACGCTGCATCTTGCTCACCAAATTGAACTCTGGTAAACGTAATGACTCTAAACCTCGACGCTTTCTGGTAATGTGACAAGCGTTAACTACCAACAGTATATGATAAGCTTCATCTACTAATGTTTCACTAGCAATCTGTTGGCTAATTCCATCTTCTACCCCTGGTACACTTCTATAGATGATGTGGTTGCAGGCTGGCGTAATCACTTTCGCTTCGATATCGATAGTCTTTTCGTTATAAGCTATCCAACCAGCAGAGAGAATTTTCGTCTGCATCTGTGTTGGTGCTGCTAAAAAGTCAGGGTGTGCTTTAAACGGCAGTAAATCAGTGCGGAAGTCAGATATTGTTTCATCAAATGTCAATTCTGGCTTAGACTGCTCATTGATTTTTTGTTTAACTCGAGCATGTTTATGCCAGTTTACATTCATTTTCTCTAGTAGGTTCCGAGAATAGGAAATTTCTTGCCGACGAGATTGATTTGTGTTGTTAGACATATTTCTTTGTTGATTAAATACAGCAGTACAGTTCATGATTAACCTCGAATTAATTCTTTTTATCTCTGTAGGAAAGGTGTACGAAAACTCATTTATTTTCTTCTTAGTTTACTGCAATTATTTCAATATTATTGATACTTAATTGAGTGTTGAAGAATGTTTTTGTTGGTTTAGTATATTTAGGTATACAGATTCAATCTGAATCATTACGGATGATGCCTGCTTTTTTTTTTAGAATTTTTTCTATCTATAAAGTCAAATCTTGCACCTGGAAATATGAATGTCAAAACCAGAACTACGTGCAAGGCAGGAGAGTCTTGGGAGCTTGTTTGCAAAACGGTCTTGTCATTTCCTACTTCTGCTTTTGGAAGAGGATTTGCGACTTGGGGTAAATATAGCGGTGCGATGTAGAAGTTGAGTCTTAGAGGATACGTGACAAGTTAAGGATTTTTGCAGTCTGTCAATAGTCAAAGAGCGGGTGATCGTAACGCCGGCCCAAAAGCTGGCAAACTGAGACTCAGCAAGTAACTGAGATCATGCCGACCAAGAAGCCGAGAAATCCAGATCATGTGCGCCGTCGCTCATCACCACAAGCTCTCTACGAAGCCATAACAGAGCATCTACAAGAGTTGTTGAGTCCGGTAATCTATTCTCAAAGTGCCTATTATCGAAGCTTGGGATTACGTGATCCTATTCTCACCCTGCCGTTGATGAACGCTGCGGTTTTAACCCTAATTTGGCGACAAGTCCCATCAGTGCAAGAGTTGACTCGGATGTTAGACCAACAAGAATTGTTGTGGGGAAGAGCGGTAAAAGTTTCACAACAAGCTTTGTCCCAAAGGTTTCTGAGCTTTCCGGCAGTCCTATTTGAGCGCATTTTGAGCTATGACTTTAGCCTCACAGACCGTTTGATTTGCTTCAAGACAGGCGACAAGCAGCAACCAACACTGCATCTGCGCTTGGTTGAAATCCGTCAGGGCAAGTCCTGGTATGGTTACATTACCTCAGTTTTAGACCCACAAGTGCTGCCTCCTTACGTCGTGGCTGACCTTTATGGACGAAGATGGCGCATTGAAGAGGCGTTTAATACTGCCAAGCGCTTGTTGGGATTGAGCTATTTGTGGACAGGTTCAATTAATGGTGTGTTCGCGCAGCGTCTCCCTTTGGGAGAAGTTGCAAGTTTGGTCTACTTGGTTGTTCTACGCTATTTTGATTGACCTTGCTTCGGCGATCGCTGACGAGTTAGCTCTGCCATTTGACCGCATTTCGAGAGAAATGGTCTTTCGAGGGCTTTATCACTTCAATCATGCCTATGCCAAAGGTAGAGCTACTGACCCTGTGCATGTTTTTTGCTGCTCCTGAGAACCAAAATCTCGATGTTGTTAAGACGGTGCGGAAAAAGCCTCAACCTCTTGATTTGTCTCCTTTTCCTCTCCCCTTGACAAATCCTTCTTTTCCTTAGGGAGATCCAAAAAATAAAATATCCAGCCGTCAAACCTAGATCCGCGATACCCAACCAACCATTTCAATACACGGCTGGATATTTTATTACTTGTAAGTGCCTTAACTTGTCACGCATCTGAGCCAGCTTGAACTGCCAATCAAGGCGAGATGCTGCAATCTGTTCATAAACTTTGCCTATTTTCTCAATCAGCTTGGCGCAAGTATTAGACGATGATTGCTTTCGCTTCAAACACCGTTGCAGCAATTCAAGCTTGCGTTGAAGTTTGCCAACAAAGCGAGGTCTAACAATCTGTTCACCTTCACTCGTACTCAAAAAATAACTCAGTCCTACGTCTATCCCCATTGCATTGCCGTAAGGCAATGCAATGGGGATAGTGACATCAAGCTGGAGACAAAGCGTAACGTACCCACCAGTGGTTAAATTCTTTTAATTGCAAAAAGTATAAATATAAAAATTGTTGGTATTTGTATTTAGTTAACTTCTTGAGAAATAAATTTTTGCCAATTCTGTTCAGCAACTTGGGGTTCTGCTACTCTATGCTCTGGGCATTCTAAACGTAGGTGGTGATCGCTAAAAGGTGCATTAACTAAAGCGCAATGATGTGGATACTTAGAATTGGGATAAACATTAGGACAGAAAAAGTGGCAGGTAACGCACATATGGGTTACAGAAATTTGACCCCGTTCTTGAAGTGCGCGTATCATCTTAATCAGACCACGTAAAAAAACTGTTTGCTCTAATTCTGATAGCTCATCTACCGCGGTCAGTAACAAATTAGGCCAAATACCTGCACTGTCTCCCTGCTGCCATCCCTTGTCTGTGAGAGTAATAGCTATAGCACGCGCATCTTCTGCGGCTCTATTTTTTTGAACTAAGCCTTTTTCTACAAGTGTACTCACAGCGTCACTGGCTGTTGCTGGTGTCACACCTAGCCCTTCAGCTACTTCTGACAGTCGCATTCCCGATTCTGGCTTTGAGCGTAATAAAGCCAAAATTTGACTTTGTGTTGGTGTTAGCTTTTTTTGTCCAGCATCTTGCCAAGCATGGCTCTTTAACGCCAAACTAATTTTGTTAAGACCAACTATGACTCGTTGGCTAATGGGTTCTGTTGAGATATCGAATGGATTTTGTGTCATTATATGATTAAATTCTCTTATGCAATCAAAAATCAGTTGAATTTTTGATTGCATTTAGCAAATTACCTAACTCTTACAAAGTTACAAAGAAGGTTAGCGGTAGAGACCTGCTGCAAACTCACCATGTGGCATATCGAGTCCATCTTTAGAACTGTAGATTTTAACTACAGTATCTGTGAGACTGTCAATTTTGATCAAGTGATTAGATACGTAGTCGGAAACATATACATAACGCTTGTCAGGTGCAACAGTCAGTACATGTCCTAAAGCAAAACCTTTTGGTAATTCTATGCCTGGTTTAAACCGCTTTAAGAAGTACGGCTGATTGATATTGCTAATATCAAATACTGAGATATAGCCAGCTTCACCAAATTTATCATCCAGGGAATCTTCTTCAGCTACATAAAGTTTGTTACCTACCACCCCAACATCTGATGCAGAGCGGAATATGCCAGCACCGTCTTCGTTATTAGTTGGCCCAATAAGTAGACGAGCTTGTTTATTGGGAACATCAAGCAACCAAACACTAGGCCCTAAGATTGTCTTACCTGGAGGGGTTAAGGAAGTTCGACCTAGTTGCATTGTGCCTAATAAAGCATAACGGTTATCCAGCCAGAAAGCATAGTGTGAAAATGCTCCATCTCCTGCTGGTGAAGTTAGTTCAATTGAGCTTTCATAGTTGAGCAAGCCTGTTGAAGGATTGGCTGTAAACACATCAACTGTATTTTGGTCATAGTAGTAACCTACATCCACTGCATAAGTTCCAGCAGCATTGAAATTCATACCATGACTTTGCTGAGATTTCTCTCCAAAGTTGAGCCCTTCTGTAGACTCTATAAATTTATTTGTTTTCTAATTAAACGCCCAAATTTCATTACCAGTCCAGTCAGTGAAATAGCCATAATGTGTTTTTGGTAAAAACGTAGGGGGAGCATCCCAATTTGGCAAAAAGATGGGAAGAAGACAAGAATATTGGCGATTGTAACTCGCGAATAAAAGGGGAACTGTACATCAACACCGGAATTCGAGAGAATTAATAATGTTCAACAAGCA
>JAHHID010000135.1 GCA_019359015.1 Spirirestis rafaelensis WJT71-NPBG6 | reverse complement strand
AGATTAAGTAAGGACTATGAGAGATTACCTGAAACTTCCGAGACTTTCATTTATATTGCAATGATACGTATCATGGTCAGGCGGCTTGCATAATGTTTGACGCGCTTCAACTTTTAAAACATCCTCTAACCTCTAACCAACAACCAACAAATTTTTAATTCGATTTGCCATCACTACCAAAGTATTCTCGATAGCCACAAATTTTGTCTCCACGCACATCAAAAGAAACGGCTATGCGATTTTTATAAGGTTCTTTCCACATCATTCCCTCATCGCGAAACTCAAAAACCACCGTCTTTTCATTGCTAGTAACGCTGTCAAGAGTAAGAGTTAACCCAGGACTGAAGACTTCTGTAACATAATCGAAAAAAGCTTCAGCTTTCTGTTTACCAACATTTAAACCGTGGTATTTTCCTACAGGAAACCAAAAGCTAAAGTCTTCAGTTAGCATATCTAAAAACGAATTCCATTCCCCTGTTGCCAAACCATGTTGAAAGTGTGCAAACGCTTGATTTGCAACTTTCAAAGTATTTCCTGATTTTTCTGTCATTGTCACTATCCATTGACTAAAATCTGACAACCACTTTCCCGCAATTCTTACCAGTAAGTAGATATTCCACAGCAGCCGGAATCGATTCTATGCCGTTGAACTGAGTTGAGTCAATGGCAACTTTTAGTTTGTCTGTGTAGAACAAGTTTAACAGGCGATCGCGTGCTTCGGGTATATATTCTTTATAATGAGGCATCAAAAAACCTCGCACAGAAGCAGCTTTCCACATCAGTTGATGATAAATTCGAGCTTGTAGCACCTGTTCTACATTTACAGCATATTCGGAAATGTAGCCAATAGTAACTAAACGTCCACGAATCGCCAAATTTCCAACGCAGGTATCGAAAACTTGTTTACCAACACATTCAAAAATTAAATTAATGCCATTGGGGTACTCTTGTTTGAGGATTTGGTTGAGATTTTCTTTGTGATAGTTGATAATGCGATCGCACCCTAATTGTCTCAGTAACTTTGCCTTAGCCTCAGAACTACAAGTACCAATGACATGATTACCTGCTAACTTTGCCAATTGCACCGCAATATGACCGGTTCCCCCTGCTGCTGCTGTCACTAAAACCACTTCATCACTTTTCATCTCCCCCACTTGTTCCAATGCAACCAAAGCTGATACACCAGTAGGCATTAGTGTTAACACTTCTGGTGTTACTTCCCGCACTTTCACCGCTAAGTTTGCATCGATAACCTGATATTCTCGATAACCACCACCACGCGCTGTAGTCACGACAGCATCACCCATTTGAAAATCTGTCACATTTTCACCCAAAGCCACAACTTCTCCCACTGCTTCCACACCCAAATCAAAGGGAGGAATTAAGTTAACATAGGGAACATCACCACGACAAAGTAAGGTGTCAAATCCACCATTAACGCCAACGAATTTGTTTTGAATTAAAAGTTCATTCCCAGTCGGTTCTGATATAGCAAGTTCTACAATTTCAACAGATGATTTAAAGTCTTGGCTAAGTTTTTTTGCTATTAACTTCCTGTATATTTTTGTATTCATTTTAAAATTTTAATTTTACTTTATTTTTTAATAATTATTTGAAATTTATATGAATATTATTTGACTATTTTGCTCTAATATATTGTTATTAATATAAATTGTTATACAAAAAAAATTTCCTACTTGGACAGGTTTAGCTGTAGCAGGACTATCTACCCTAGAACTAATTATTGAGATTAAGTGTACAGCAATTATTGACAGCTAACATCTGACAACTACTTTACTGCAACTTTTCTCATTTATTTTTTAAGATTGCTATTCAATTAGTTTACCCAGCCAGTGTGGAGATTATATTAAGCTTATAAAGCTTTATCCCACTCTAATTGATGAGCTAAACCATACTTGATAAAATCTTCTTCTTTAGCTTTATCGCTTTCGCCAAAAACGCCTAAGCTGTAAGGATTATCTTGCATACGTTGCGCGATTTGCTCTTTTTCAAATTGTATTACTTCCTCTCTAGGCTTGTCTGGTTTAAAAAAGTCTACAACCAAGACAGTTCTATCATAATTGGTGTAATTATGTGGGCAGTGTGGATAGCTGTGATCTAAAACCATGAATTTTCCTTCATGCCAATAAAGCTGCTCATGGCATATTTTCATAGCCACATCTCCCTCTGGCACAATTAATCCTAAATAGCCACGATTCATATGAGGATTATAGTTGACGTGTAGCTTGACATCTAAACCTGGATGGAATGTACCAAAATAGACATTTCTGATGACATTATCATCTATAAAGTTTACTTTTTTTATCGCTTCAGCCAAGTTTGGGAAATATTTTTCTCTTAATTCAAGTGCTTTTTGTGATGCTTCATCTGTCTCATAATCAGGATATTGTATTTGATGAACTTGAATATATTCTTCAATAAACAAACCTTGAAATAAAATACCAAAAGCACTGTATTTAGAATTGCCCTTGGATTTAATCGTTTTACTTTTAGGGCCTAGAATTTCATAAGTAAATTTGAACTCTTCATCAGATGCATTATTAATAAAGTGTGTAAACTCATCTCTAATCACTTGCCAGTTATCTTGAAGGCTTTTGAGAAAAGGAAATTGCTGTGGGTTCAGATGATACTCATTAAAACTTTCCATTGTCTTTTCTCCTGAAGATGATTGAATAAAAAAACGTTACATGGTGTGGGATTTGGTCTGTGTCCCGGTACGATGTTGGAATTGCTGACTAAACTAGGCTATTCATCCATCACTAGCTAAAAGACCAGTGCCCATTCTGGATCTAAACTTGTAGATGGTTGAATGGAATTTGAGCATTAAAACTTTGGGTTCTGTACTTATTTTAGTGTGAGGTCTACTGTGTCTGAAGCTTCTGTATTAGATAAAATTATCAAAAATGTGCGGGTAGTTCGTCCCCATCATGGTGCTGTCGAACTACTTGATTTAGGAATTAAGGATGGGAAATTTGCTCAGATTGCTCCTAATATTAGCCCAGATACAGGTAAAGAGGTATTTGATGCCCAAAACCTACTGGGCTTTCCTGGGGTCGTCGATGCCCATATGCACATCGGTATCTATCAACCCCTCGACAAAGATGCTGTGACTGAAACCAAAGCTGCGGCAATGGGGGGAGTAACAACTAGCCTTAATTACATCCGTACAGGGCAGTATTATCTCAATAAAGGTGGTTCTTACCGCGATTTTTTTCCAGAAGTGTTGGCATTATCCGCAGCTAATTTTTTTGTAGATTACAGCTATCACGTTGCACCCATAGCTAGCCAGCATATCGACGAAATACCTCTACTGTTTGAGGAATATGGGGTATCTTCGTTTAAAATCTTCATGTTTTATGGCGGTTATGGGTTACATGGTTTGTCAGACCAGCAAAACCTCTTTTTGATGATTAATAAAGAGGAACGGTACGACTTCGCCCATTTTGAATTCATCATGCGTGGTCTAACTCGCTTGATGGAAAAACATCCAGAAGCGCGAGATACTATCAGCTTGAGTTTGCACTGTGAAGTTGCAGAAATTCTCAATGCCTATACCAAAATAGTTGAAAACGATTCTAGCCTTAGTGGACTGCACGCTTACAGTGCAGCGCGTCCCCCTCATTCCGAAGGTTTAGCAATTTGCATTGCCTCCTATTTGGCACATGAAACTAACTGTGCAAATATCAATTTGTTGCACCTGAGTTCGCGTAAGGCAATGGAAGCAGCTTTGACTATGCAAACTGCTTTTCCCCATATCAATTTTCGGCGAGAAGTTACTATCGGACATTTACTATTAGATGTTGATACCCCCACAGCTACTTGGGCAAAAGTAAACCCCCCTATTCGTCCCCGTGCAGATGTGGAATACTTATGGCAAGCAGTACTCAATAATCAAGTAGATTGGATAGTTAGCGACCATGCTTGCTGTTCTGCTGAACAAAAAAGAAGTGCTAAAGACCCGAATAATATTTGGTTAGCAAAGTCTGGTTTTGGTGGTACAGAATATTTACTTTCTGGTGTATTTAGTGAAGGTAGTAAGCGGGGGATGTCTTACAACCATATGGCTAAGTTGTTATCGTGGAACCCATCCCGACGCTTTGGTTTGTTAGAGAAAGGTGACATTGCCATTGGCTATGATGCTGACTTGGTGCTGCTAGACCCTAACGAAAGCTTTGTGGTACGTGCTGCTGAGTCAAAGTCACAACAAGGTTATACACCCTTTGAAGGAGTAGAGTTAACTGGAAGAGTCAAAACTACCTTTTTGCGGGGAAATCTGATTTACAACAACGGACAAGTTTTGGGTTCGCCTACTGGACTTTATTTAAAAAGATTTTAGAGTAATCCCGCAAAAACCTTACTGCTTACAATCGCTATTAATCATTCATTTGCATATGACAAAACTGTACCAACTTTCGATAAATCCCTATCAACTCGGACGAAGAAGAAACCACCATCATCGGTTCTGTGTCTAGGAAGAGTGCTAAAGCTGGGGCTATAGCAAAAGTTATCCTTACCAAAATAATAATTTCCTATTTCAACGTACCCAAATAAACCATATGCCTCCTCATTATATGGCTGTATCATTTGATGTATTCCATCATAATGAGGCAAGATAGCAAGCAACCATACTCCACCACCGTTAGAATCTTTCCGCAGGTACTTCTTTTTTGCCACTTCAAATTGAACTGTATCCGTTTTGCCCCACGGTAACAATTTACTATCTAATACTGGGATAAATTCATTTAACCTAGCATCTGGACGATTATTAGATAAATTTTTATATTGTAAATAGCCATTCTCCATCCAGAGAATTTCTACATCTTCACTACCTACCACCTGCCAATCACCGACTTGCACTCCAGCAGGAATAAAAGAGTAACAATGCTTAGTAAGTTTCCACTCACCTATTTGGATTGCACCCTTTAGCACGAAAAGCTCTAAATCAGCAGTAAATATGCCAGATGGTGCTTTAAACTGGGATGGTAATACGATTATTGATGAAGAGGCTCCGCAGTCGTGCCATGTCAGCAATCTACGGCTTCCAGGTGCTACATTCTCTGGCATTCCAGCTACTCGCCATCCATTTTCTTGTTGTACAGTATTTGTGTCAAATAACTGATATTGGCGAGGTACGTATTCTTTGGAGATGGCTGTGCGTCTTCCTGATAGGTTCATGCACCCTCTTCCGTCTCCACCCCAATCTTCCTTAATAGGGGCTATATGCAAAAAGTCATCAGTGTCGTCTTCTCTTTCAGAACTGTATTGATTTTTCATAGATTTAGGAATTACGCAATCAATACTTAAAATGATATAGTGCGTCAAATTTTTAACGCACTCTCACAATGTAAATGATTTTTTAATTACGTAAGCCTGCGTTTAACTTCTTCAGCTAAGTTCTCCAGTGACACTTCTACTTGCTCACCTGTTTTCAAATCTTTCAGCGATGACTTTTGTGCTGCTGCTTCTTCAGAACCAATAATGACGCAGAATTGAATTCCTTGTTTATCAGCTAGTTGGAATTGTTTACCCAATCCTTTTTTATCAAAGCTAGTTACGACATTAATACCAGCTTTCCGCAGTTGTTGAGAAACTTGTAAATAAATCGGCATCAAATCTTCTTGCATATTCACTACCATGACTTGTGCAGGTGTGGCAGATAAGGTACTCAAAATACCAGCTTTTAGCAAGCGACTAATTAAACGAGTTAAGCCAATAGAAATGCCTACACCAGGCATTTTCTCACCGATAAATGTTCCTACTAATTCTTCATATCTGCCACCAGAGCAAATGCTGCCCAAGGCTTCATGTCCTAATAAAGTTGTTTCGTAAACTGTACCAGTATAGTAATCAAGACCACGAGCGATCGCTAAATCAATACAAAAACGGTTTTCGGCAACTCCGAGATTACGTACACCTGCTATCACCGTTTCTATTTCAGCAACTCCCAGACTAAATTGCTCGGCTTCTGGCAGATTTTGCGCGAGGTGCTTGAGTTTATCTAATACTTCATCAACTGTGCCATCAATTTTAATAAAATCAATTATTTTTTGTGTCTGTTCTGCTAATATATCTTGTTTTTCTAACTCTTGCTTAACTTTAACTTCGCCGATTTTTTCTAGATTATCAATGATGCCGATACAGGATTTAATTTTGTTTTCTGCAATACCTACTGACTTAAAGAAACCCGTGAGAATTTTGCGATTATTGATGCGTATCAGAAAATCACCAATATTAACTGCTTCAAATATCTCTGAGATAATTGCAGGCATCTGAGCATCATATAGCAAGCTGAGTTCACGTCGAGCTACTACATCAATATCGCACTGACGAAACTGACGGAAACGCCCATCTTTCGCTCGCTCTCCGCGAAAAACTACATCCATTTGATAACGGGCAAATGGGAAGGTCAATTCATTCAAATGACGGGCAATATATGCTGCTAGAGGAACTGTTTGGTCAAATTTTAAAGCTCTGGCTTCTGAACCAGTTTCGCCTGCTTTATCCCTCTCTGCTTGTCGATTTGGTGGTAGGATGGGATCAATCCCATAAATAATATTGTCGCCTTGATTACCTTTTGCTTGTAATACTTCTAAGCGTTCTACTGCGGGAGTTTCAATAGGTGTAAATCCATAACTTTCAAAAACCCTGCGGATAGTATCTAGCAAATATAATTCCAGACGCTTTTCGCTAGGAAGAAATTCTGGAAAACCACTAGGGGTGGAAAAATTTATTTTGTCAGCTTTTGCCATGCTTTTAAGGAATTAAAACTTCAAAATGCTAATTAGCTTATCGTAGCCGTTGTTCTTGGATCAGGGTGCGTTGATAAATTTGATGGTTCTTAAACCAATGCCAAGTGCGAGCGCGATAATTATTGTCTGGGCTAATTAGGATCATTTCATATAAAGACATTTCTGGCATTGTCTTATAAGAAAACCACAAAATAACGGTAGAATCGTCTGCTTCCCAGGCTTTTCCTTGAATGCGCTCTGTATCAAACCAAAGTTTTTTATCATGATAGGTTCCGGGAAACTGATGTTCTTCGTGTTTACCATCAGACCAGGTGTAGCGATTAACTTGGTAGTAGGGATAAGGACCGTTTTCTGGAAACTGGCAGGTTAAGTGAGATTCATGCTTGTCGAGGATTTTTCCTTCTGTATCAACCACTGTATACGTACCTACCCAATCTCCTTCGTGGCGGAAAAGAACAGGCATTTCTTCTCGGATGGTAGACATAACAAAACTCCTATTTTTCTTGTTGTCTTTGGGTTAGAGTGCTTCTTTTATCGGAGACGCTCTTGCAATGGGGTAGCCTGCGGCAAGCCGCTGCGCGTCTACGTTACTCTTAAAATCTCAGCATATCCATAAGACTAAAATAGCCCAGGCTTTATTAGACATAGGCGTGGGAATTAATTATGCCTTACCTGAACCCAACAGACGCGATAAATCGCCGTCTCTACATCTAGGACAACAGATGTCTATTGGTTATTAAACCACCAAGGGTCGCTAACAGCGTTAGTTTTCACCAAAAATGCTTTTTTTCGCATGAATCGTGTCAGCGCGGCTGCTCCCATGCGTGATCCGCCCATACCAGAAAATTTAAAGGCATTTTTCTCACCCTCGTGCATCAGGGCAGTTAGTGCAGCATCGTTGATACTAATAGCACCTGCATCTATTTGCTGGGCGACTTGTAATGCTTCTGCTTCAGAGCCAAAGACAGCAGCACTTAGTCCATAGATGGTATCATTGGCTAATGCGATCGCTTCTTCAACTGTGGAAAAAGCCATCACAGGCATAATTGGTCCAAAAGTCTCTTCGGTCATCATTGTCATGGAATGGTTAACACTTGTGAGAACCGTTGGACGACACCACCAACCACCACTAAATTGCTCAACTTCACCACCGCAGTGAATTACTGCTCCCTTGAACACTGCGTCTTGCAAATGCTCATTAATAATTGCGGCTTGTCTTTCCGCAATAATTGGACCGATTTCGCCACTTTCAACTGTCGGGTAAGCTAACTGAAGGCGATGGGCTTTGGCTACTAGTTGATGGTAAAAGTTTTCAAAGATAGATTCAGCAACGTAAATTCTCTCAATCGAGAGGCACGATTGCCCGGTGTTGACGACGGAACCCCACAAAATTGCTGATGTTGCTAATTCTATATCGGCTGATTCTAAGACGATCGCCGGGTCTTTTCCCCCTAATTCCAAAAAAGCAGGAATAAACTGTCTCGCTGCTGCTTCTGCTACATTTCGTCCGGTGGCTACACTACCGGTAAAGCATACCAGATCCACATTTTCAATTAATGCGGCTCCAGTTTCGCCTGCTCCCTCAATAAAAGTTAATATATCGCGTAATTTGGGAACGCTGTTAAGTGTCGCCAACAAAGGTGCCACGAAGCGGGGAGCAATTTCACTCGGTTTGACAATGACAGCACAACCCGCGAGCAATGCGGGAATAGTATCAATCGTAGACAGCAATAAGGGAAAATTCCAAGGGCTAATCACCCCAACTAAACGATAAGGAACCGCTGTTTGTTGCAGCTGGATAAAAGGTATTGCTGTACCTTTTTCAAAGTCTTGTAATAATTTTGGCGCTAATCCACACCAGCGATCAATGCTGGAAAGGAATGAGTCAATTTCCATCACCGAGATTGATAATCTGCCCGTATCGGCGACTAAAGCCTCCGTGAGTTTGTCACGCTTAGATAATATCGCTTGTTTCCACTGCTGCAAGGCTTCTATTCGCGCTTGTAAACCAATTTGCAGCCAGCTTTTTTGCGCCCTCCGCAGACGGCTACATTGTTGTGCCAGCAGCTTTGAAGGTGGCGGTATAATCACATAGTCATACTTTCCGGTTCGGGGGTTGCGAACTTCGATTGGTTTACTCATTGGGCATTGGGCATCATTGGGCATCATTGGGCATTGGGCATTGGGCATTAGTTATTAGTGGCCATTACCTAATCTCAAATTATCCCTAATTTGCCTAGACGCTCGATAGTTTCTTGCTGTGTTTGAATGAAGTGTTTGCGGTCTACTTCTTTATCCAGCATAGTGTTTGCCGGGTAGAAATGCGACTGGCGGTAACTTTCTGCGTATAGTTCAAATCGCTGCCGTGAAAGTAAATTATTTAACCCAGGTCGGCGGCGATCGCGTCGTAAAGCTGCCAAATCAATCTCTGCGAAAGCTGCCATGCTCTCACCTGTAGCAGTTTCAGCTAAAACAATTCCTTTATGGTCAATAATTTTAGAACCACCATCAGCGGATGCAATAGGAATCGGGATATTCGCAATGCCTGCTGTATTGGCTGAAACTACGTATGCCATGTTTTCTACTGCACGGCTGATTTTTGCTGCATCTTTAGGCGTCAACATCTTGCTATACACTTCTGATGTAGAATGCAAAAAAATCTCTGCACCGCGCATTGCTAGACACCGCGCCACTTCTGGATATAAAATTTCTTCGGATGCCAGAGCTGCCAAATTACCGATCGCCGTCTTCGCTACCGGAAAAACACCCTCTAAACCGTAACAATCTAGATACTTATCCCAGACATCGTGGGGTGTGGGGGCAAACATCGAATTCAGCCGTCGATACCGCAAGACAATTGACCCTGAGGGGTCGATAACAAAGCAGGTTTGGAAGTACAACCCTGGAAACTTGGGGTCGAGTTCGTAAGCGTTGCCTGCCAAGAAGATATTATGCTTTTGGGCAATTTTACCAAGGGCTTCATATTCAGCACCAGCCATTTCCAAACAGGCTTTTTCTGCCCAGGCAGCTAGGGACTCTCCCATCGGAAAGCCTGTGAGAAAGTATTCTGGCAGAACAATTAAACGACAGTCAAAGCCAATAAAAGCGATACTGGCAGCGATTTGTTGTGCCAAACGGTTGATGGTTTGCTGCATGAGCGATCGCGCTTGGGTTCGATCACTGGCTTGGTTAACTGCGTGGCACGTTACTTGAAGTGCTAATGCTCTGTATGAGTCGATGGTGGTAGTATTGGTTTCCATGCACCAAGGTGTGTTGAAATTTTGCAGATGTGATTTTATTGAATTCGATCGCCACCCCAAAGCGATCGCACTAGTTTCTGTGTCAATTCTTCTCCCAACAGTTGCGAGGTCGATTTTGTTATCTGGGTCGCGTTCGGCAACTGCACGACGCACAATTAAGTCACGTTCAGACAGATAAAAAAGTATTGTCTACATTAGGTTGCTGCTCAATCATTGTTTGCCTCTACCTGCTTTGTATAAACTTAATGTAAACGAAGAACTCTAGGTAATAGCATGTCAGATTCTGGTAGTACAGAGTCGAAAATTGGTAAAGTTCTGCTCATCGGCGTTACTGGTGGCACCGGCGGCAATGTGGTCAAAGGATTTCGCGAACAGGAAGTTACCAACCTGCGTGCCATAACTAGAAAAATTGACCTTAACCGTCCTTCCCTGTCCAAAATGAGCGAGGCTGGAGTTGAGTTGGTTGAAGCCAACTTAGACGATGAAAACTCCCTCGTAGCAGCTATGAACGGCATTTCGGCTGTTTATTGCCACGCCACTTCAGCGGACTCTGCCAAGCCTGACCCGCTAGAAATTGAGAGGGCAAAGCGCGTTGCACAAGCGGCAAAAAAAGCCGACATCAAGCACTTCGTCTATAACTCCGCAGGTGGTGCAGACAGAAATTCCGGAATTCCCCACATTGAGCAAAAGTACAAGGTTGAGCAAATTCTCAAAGCAGCTGGCTTACCGACAACGATGTTGCGGGCTTGTTTGTTTATGGAGGAGTTTTGGAAAAAGTACACGCGACCCTCGATACTTAAGGGAACTTTCCCATTTTCGATTCAGCCTGACAAGCCTTTACAAGTATTGAAGCAGAAAGCCCACCAGTAACAGCCTGAAAATCCAAAAAATTTTCAGGCTGTTACGTCCTTCAGGGGTGGGATGAATGCGAAGCACCTTTAGGTGCAGTCCCTTCGTTAGC
>JAHHID010000134.1 GCA_019359015.1 Spirirestis rafaelensis WJT71-NPBG6 | reverse complement strand
TCTCCCTCTCAGGACTCTCCCTGTACCAGTTGTTGACCAACAGCCTTTGTAGATTTTGCTAAATGGCTAAATCCTAGAGGCTGTTAGTCACCGCTTCGCTACAACTGGTTAAAAATAAAAAGAATTTATTCTTCTAAAGGCTTCTCTTCATTTTTAACTAATTGTGTACGTGCCCATCTCTCTATAAATTCAGAGGCAGAAAAGTTTTGTAATTTAGCTGCCTCTGAAATTAACTCCTTAGCTGTTGGAGTTACCATAATATTCCACTTAACTTTCTTCTCTTCATGCATAACTGATTTGTCTCTTCTTCTAGGGACACCTGCAAAATGTCCTTTAGGCATTTTGTAATTCTTCGGTTTCCTTGGTTGTCCTGACATAATTACTTGTATAAAAACTAGGGGTAATTATACAAGACCGTTAAAGCTTAATTGTAGGAGTTATAGTCTATACGCCTAGACTAAATTTTAATAATAAACAAATATTTTCCTTAAACCTCAAAGTAATATTAGCTAATAATACAAGTACAAAGCTTACCAAACATTAATTTAGTTTATACGCCTAATGTAAAGTTAATAGGTGGGTAGTATAGCTAAACTACCAATTTTTAGACCTTATACTACTTATCAGTTATGAAAGCTTTGCCCTACAAGGTTTTTATAATAAACTAATTAAAGTTATTAATTGCTGCTTCGACAAAATTCATATAAATATACTATTAAAAGTAGTATAATCAAAATTAGGAAATATAAGCATTATTCATACTTTGTTTATACGCATAGACTAATCATACATAAAAATCGAAAACAGCTAATACTACCAAAACATGAATAAAACAGTTTTTACAGCATACGAACAATATTTAGGTACTGTTACTACCACAAATATTTCATCAAAACTAACAAGCATTTTCATAAGATTTCTTATACCTGAGTGGGGTGGAAATACCCGTAAAGGTAATAGAAGTACGCCTCAAGAAACTATAGAAGCTAAAGAATTTTTGAAAACTTTATCTATCAATAAGTTACAAGGCTCCTTTGAAACTTTAGAACGATGCTTAATAAATATGAACATAGAGAAAAGTATTGCTAAAGATACAAGGTCTGTTTACAAAAAGTTCTATAATTACGTACTAATTAATTATAAAAATGATTTAGTTGGAAATAGTAAGCAAGATAATAAACAAGAACCTGAAATAATTAAACGTAGCCCTAATGGAGAAAGGAAAACAAAATATGCAAATAGTAAGCATCATAATATTACTTATAAGAAGCCATTTGCTTTAATGGCTAAATATAAAAATAATAAACAATACCCTACAGGCAATCTAATTTATTCAGATGATTACATAAACGAAAAACTAAATATACAACTAACAAGTTTCTTTGCATTTAGAGAAGAGAAGTTTGGTTGTACTCCAGCTACTTTAGAAAAAGATAAAGAAGTTATTTTTAGATTTTTTGGTTGGTTACGACGATTTAAAGGGGTTTCTTCAGAAGAGTTAAGTTTAAATTCAATAATTTCTTTTCACAAGTTGAATATTAAAATAACAGAGTGCTTAAATGAAAACCAGGAAATAGATTACAACAAGTTAAGTTTACAAAGAGCTATTGCTAGACAAACTGCTTCTGACAAAGCAGACGAAGACAGAAATTTAATCCAAGAATATATTAATTTTATTGGAGGAAGCCCTGGAACTAGATTTATTGCTGTACAAACTTGCATTTCTCTAGCAAAATTTATATTTAAAGATGAAATTGGATATAACAAATTAAGTGAAAGAGAAATACCAGTGATTATAAAGCTTAGGGACTTAGCTACTCAATTAAATAAATTGTCAAAATTAACACCTCAAACAGTACCCCATAGTAAAAAAAGTATCCCTTGGCTTACTCTTTTAGATATTTTAGAAAAATCAAGAAATACATTTTTAAAGAATAAAGTTTTACGCCCAAATGGATCAATGTACACAAGAGAGGCAAAGGCTATGTACAATGACTTACAAAGATTTTTATCTTTAGCATTTATGGCTTTAATGCCTCCTGATAGGTCAAGAACATATTGTATTCTAGAGTTAGGCAGAACCTTTGTTAAAGGTATATACCAGAACAATAAATTTACACCTGAAAATAAATTAATGAATTTGCAAAAAATCGAAGTTTATTGGTATATTCATTTAGAACCTGGAGACTATAAAACAGGAAAAACTTATGGTGAGTGGTGGGGACAAGTTCCTAATGTACCGTTTCCAGATGGAACTTTTTTATATGAATATATTGATAAATGGTTAAATGAAGGTAGAGAATATGAAAAACCTTTGAAGCATAATTATGTTTTTACTAAAACCCGATTAGGTACAAAACTATCTTCAGATTGTTGGTACGGGCGTATAAAAATTATGATTTTTAAGGAAACTGGAATAGCTGTTACTCCTAAAGAACTCCGTAAAATGTATGTTACTTTTCTTAAAGATAGTGGAGCTACGGAAGCTGAATTAGAAGCAGCAGCTTATTGGATGCATCATTCTAGAAGAATGCAATCTCAAATTTATGATGAGCAAGATAGGATAAACAAAATGGCTCCTATACATGATTTTAATAAACGTATAGCAGAAAAATTCTTTAAATCCTCTCACTAATACTTCTAACATCTAAGATAAAGTTGCTATAAGTATATTTTTTATAGCAACTTTTTTCTGACTAATATTGACATTAACAGATTGAAAAATGCCTGCGTACAATTTATTAATGCATCAAGGCATAAAGTATCTAGCGCAAAGATAATAGGGCATAAGGTGCATTTGCAGTATAGGGAAGCGGGTACAGAAAATAGCTACCTTACGGTTTTTAAGCCTTGGGTTTAAGTTATAATCTATAAAAAACTGTGAAAAAATATTTATGTATCAAATTAATTTAATTGGAGAAGAATATTGTAGTTGTGGTAGCGTAATGAAATGTGAAGCAGAACATATACATAAGAGTTGTGAAGATGATAACGGTCATAGCATTGAAGTTTTAAAAATTTTAATTTGCTTAACTTGTAATAAACTAACTGTAATACTTTACGAAACATGGGTTAGCGCATATGAAGAAGAAATGTATGGATACGAAAACAATCCTCAACAAAGAGATTTACACGATCTCTACAGAGAATATACTAAAACAGTATTACTCGCTCCTAAAATTAATTTAGATCCTTGTATTCCCGAACCTATAGCTCAAATAATTTACGAAGCTCAATTGGTCTTAGGTAAGTCTGCGCGTGCAAGTTTTATTTTGTGCAGAGCAGTTTTAGAAGAAATTTGTAATGATTTTGATATTCCTTCTAAGAATACAAATAAAAAAGGCTTTATTCAACTTCATGACAGGCTTAAGCTTTTGGTAGAGAAAGAAAAAATATCAGATGATTTAAATCAAATTATTGGTGGTATTAAAGAACTTGGTAACGAAGGGGCACATTCAGGACATGTTATTTTTTCAGAAAAAGTTCAAAATAAAGATGCTGAGAATTTATTAGAGCTAGTAAATTATATAGTTGAAAGGCTTTACGTTGACAAATATAGACAGGAAGAAGCTAAAAAAGGATTGGCTCAATTGAAAAACAAAATACTACCACCGTAGGGAATTTAAAAGCTAGCTCTGATGCAAACCTTAACGATGCCCGAATAACTGTTATAATTTTTACCAGAAAGTACTTTATACAAAATTTAACAAAACCATTTTTATTTACAACAAATTTTTACACTAAAGCAGATTGCAGATTTATAAACTATAGTAGCCAGTCCAACATTTAAATAACTTCTTATAAAGTTAAGTCCGGATCACGCACACTTGCTACAATAATTCCCCCGCTGCATCAACTTCTTCGCGGTCAATATCAATATAAAGTGCCAAGCTTGCAGAACTCGCATGACCAGACCTTTTCTGTAATGTTGGCAGCGGGACACCTGCCTTATACAACTTCGTCAAAGCAGTACGTCTAAAGCTGTGTGTAGAAAAACCCTTCAATCCTATATAATCACAAGCCTTACGCAACGCAGAATCCGCAGATTGCCTAGTCCGGTGTCCTGACTTTCTCCCCGGAAATAAGTAACCAGTCTTGGGCAGCCCACACTCAATCATCAATTCCCCAAGTTTCTTAGAGATTTTAACTTCCCTAGTCTTCTTAGTTTTGGTGATTGCAGCCCGAAAAATTATCCGATCGCCAACTATGTCTGCTTTAGTTAGTTGCAAAGCTTCACTAATGCGGCATGATGTATAGTAGCAAATGCCAAACAGCAACTTGTCAGTAAGTGAAAACACGCTCATTAGTTCTTGGAATTGTTCGTCGGTCAGCACAGAAGCCTGACCATTGCGCTGTATCTTCATACCTTACAGGAGTTGCTGATTCATAAAAACAGCAAGTGCTATTTCCCCCCACAGTAAGCATTCTACAGCTTTATAGGTTATAAATTAGCAACTCTTATCAAATAAAACGCCCAAAATACCTATTATTCCGTGGAATGATAAGTATTACTTAAGCATGGTAGCTAGAGCTAAAGCTTGTTTAATCTTGTTCTTACGTACTACGCCCGCAGTTATTAATTATTTAAGAAACTTTTTATACAGCTTTTTAGACTATAATTCTTGTGCAAAATAAAATGTATATTTTATGCTTCGTGTAAAGAATTTGCTTAACGTATTTGCTTTATCTGCCGTGATGTTTGGCGCAGGGGCTACTGTCGCAACTGTTGCTTAACTACACACTAATAGATGCTTCACTAATTAGCGCACTACTTAATATATTTAATACTAAAATTCGATCCAGAAATACATACTTGAGTCAAATAATCTGTTACATTACAAAATTAAATGCGCTTACCTTGAAACAATTTATGAAATAAGAGGTCTTAATATACAGGTAGTAGCTTGATTTTAAGGAGTAATTGTATGACTAGAGAATATTACGGTAATGCTGGAAATAATGAGAAATCTGCTTCTGTCTTTCAAAGAGGAGATGAGTGGATAATGTTCGGTTATGGAGGGGATGATGAATTAAAAAGTGGTCGTAAAAATGACAAACTATATGGTGGAACTGGTAATGACAAACTAGATGGTCGTTGGGGTAATGACGAACTGTATGGTGAAGACGGAAATGATTATCTTGATGGCAGTGATGGTGATGATTACTTAGAAGGTGGAACTGGGAATGATGAATTGCATGGTGGTTGGGGACAAGATCTCCTTTATGGTGAAGATGGAAATGATACTCTTAATGGCAATGATGGTGGTGATTACTTAGAAGGTGGAACTGGGAATGATGAATTGCGTGGTGGTTGGGGACAAGATACTTTATATGGTGTTGACCGTGATAGTGCTTCTATAGGCTATGGAGAAATTGATACTTTAATAGGCGGGGGATTGGGAGGTGAAGATCTTGACAATAGCGCAGATATTTTTGTATTAGGAAATTCCTATGGTGCTTACTATCAAGGTTTAGGCGATAATGACTATGCTAATATTATTGGCTTTGAAATTGATCAAGGAACCTCGGCAATACAGCCTCAAGATATTCTCGTTTTAAAAGGAAGCCCCTCTAACTATAACAGTCAGGGAGAGAACCTATTTTATGGTAATGATTTAATTGCCGTTTTTGACGGTCATTCTGATCTTAAAGGGATTATTTCTACAGCTACTTATGTTTAATTAAACAAAAACAGACTAGCTCACAAGTACCATAGTGTATTTTGATACTTAGGCGCAATTAGACATCTCCAATCTGTCTTTTTTATTAGAAGTAGGACTGAAACGTTTTAGTCCTACTTCTTTATGCTAATACAGCTAACCTAATAGTCTGTCAAATTCATTTTGACGGTTAGAGAGACGGGATAAATCGCCGTCTCTACAGAAAATCTATTCGTCAATTGGTCTTTAACACACTACTAGCAAAGATAGCACTCTTCTAACAACATCTTTTATCGCCCCGCCCTTGTTTGCAGGCAAAGGCAAAGCACCTTTTAATAATGTGATCGCGCTTTCTATCTTTTCATCTTGGTTAGCAGCCCTTTGATTAGCTTCTTGAAGTTGCGTCTCTAGTTCGGTTATACGTTTGTCTGTATAACTAGTAACTTTATAGCTAGCGGTTATACTTTTATTTTGTATAACCCCTCTTTTGATTTTAGCTTTAGCAGTCCAATACTCTAAATCCGATTGTGCTAATTTAGCGGCGATCGCCTCCAGTCTCTCATGGTCTAATGCCTTGGATAATCCTAAATATTCTTGCCTAAGTTTTCCAAATAATTTTCTATAAGCATTCCAGGCTCCATCATTTCTCTTACGCGCTGTAAAGCTGCCTACTATGCCCTCATACCTAAAAGATTTAGTTGTAGGTAGTTCTAAGAACTTAAACCAATTAGGGGAGCCTATGTCAACATCGTCCCCTTTAATTACTTCTGGCATATCGGTTATACATTTTTTGTATAACTACTAGTCTAGCAGCTATAAGTTATACAGGTTATACAAAAATACTTCTTAATCAATCAACTTAGATAATTCTGTAAACTTAGCGCCCCCTTCTACCTCCCACAACAGCTTAATAATTTTAGTTTTAGAATATCCTTCAGCCCTTAATTTACGCGCCCTTACAAGCTTTTCTTCCTCACTATAATCGCTAAATTGGGGGGTAAAATTTCCCCCTTCTGGCGCTTCAACCCCACTTTTAGTAGCACTTCCGGGCGTTTCTGCACTATCCTTTATCTCTTCTATAGGAAGTGCAGAGGAAGGATTAAGGAAGTTACTTGCTCCAATGATGCAAGCTTTATCATCTATCAATCCTCTACCTTTAGAAGCACCATTAAGCCATTCTTCAAGTGCAGGATTCTTAAGCTGCTTTGCTCTAGTCTTAGCTTTGTTACCCAAATATAAAAGGCAGAAGTTAGATTTTAATATTGATGCATCACCTTTTAAAGCAAAGTTTTCTGCTGTATCATTCTGCGCGATCGCTGCAATAAACAATCCAACTTTCCTACCCCTTTTACTCATCTTCCGCATCCATAAACCTAAGGAATCGCACTCCTCTGCTAGTGCTGGCATCTCCTCCCCTATAATTAATTTCTTATCTGGATTATATCTTTTACCTAATGGTCTTCTAGCTTCAATCCTATTTTCTAATTCCTCCATATCTTCTATAAATGCAGCTTCTATTTCTTGATAGCTGTACTTAACATCTACGCAATCTGGATAATCATCTTTAGCAAAATCTACATCATATGCAGCTATAGAATATTCATTCTGTAATGCAGAAACAAACAGTTTCATTGTGAAGCTTTTACCATCTCCAGTCCCACCAACTAGGGCAAGATGCTTCTCTTGTGACTGCCAGTAACTCACAATATCTGTAATTACATCTGCTTCAGAGATAGGTAGTACAGGTACAGTTACTTCAATGGAATTATCTTTTAAGTATCCTGCTAGCAATTCTTTAGAAGTAGCGCGGTAAGTTAATTGTAAATCTTCAAGCCTAGTACTTAAATTATTATCTTCTCTGCTAATCCTAATTCCTACAAAGCTGTTGAGCAAGCCAAGTAAAGTAACAGTTACTTTAGTAAAGCCATTTGGGATTGTAACCGCAGATATGAAACAAAGACCACAGCTAGCAAAAGAAATAACAGTAATTAGTTTAGAGTTGTTGCGATAGTTAATTAAGTCTTGGATAAAGCTATTGTTAAACATTCCCTATGCTCCAAGTAACAAGCCAATAAATACTGCAATGATAAGTAAGTGAGTTTTTAGTGTGGGTACTTTCTTAAGGACAACTAAAACTAAAGAGGATGCAATTAACAGTAGAGAGATAATTATAGGTAGCTGGTTAATTAAGTTGTAGCTGCTAGGAATTAAACTAATAACTTGCATAAACAAGCTGCTACCAAAACAAGTACAGATAGTTTGAAAGATAAAGGTAGTATCGTACTCTACTTTAATTAAACTACGTTCTTGGATAACTTGGTTTTTAACTTGGATATTTAACTGTTCGTCTCTATTATCCATAGGTTTTGGAAACTTTTATCTGTGTAGGTGGTGAAATGTTTCTTAAATAAAATTAGGAAACATCTCAACACCTACGCGCTGTAATGTTTCCTAATTTAATTACTTGTAATTTACTTCTACTTGAAACTTAAAGCTTGGTTGGTAGGGATTGTTAAAGAGTTGTACTTTAAGAAGTCCTAAACTAAACCCTATGGCAAAGCAGATTATTAGAAATTCCCAGTAGTCTACATTATTCATTGCTTTCCTCCAATGGTTTATTATCTGATTAATTAGCAGCATCAGTAATAATTTGCGTTATTCGTTGGAGGGCATCATCAAGACTTTGAGAATCTTCTACATTAATAGTTATCGCAGTAACTCCTAATGCTTTCCAATAGCTAAGGTCTAAAGGATTGTTGGTCATAAAATTAATTTCCTTTTGCTTTGTACCAAGTAAATGCATCTTGTACTTTCTGCTGGTCTTCTTCTGTTCTCCCTAAGTTAGGTTCGCCTGCCTGGTCATTAGCAATTACAAATGCAGCATCTTTAGCAGCGCTAACAGAGATTTTTTTATCTGTCATCTGTTGCACGTAAGCCTCATACTGCTGTTGATTAAAGTTAGGGTTAGCCATTGCTATCCCCTAACAACTCTGCTGCTGCATTTAATACTGTTTGTTGTAGTTCAGGTGTTAAGTTGCTATCCCCAGTGCAGGGGATAACTTCCATTTGTGTGCCTGCTCTGTAAAGCGCATCATTCTTTAAATCTTCATTGTCTGTAGATTCTGCTACGTTGATGTAACGCTCAACATAACTTTTGTTGATGCCATTATCTTCTGACATAATTAAATTGCTCCTTCTTTAAAGTGGGGGGAGTTAAGGCGATCGCATTATCTGCCAGGACATGCGATCGCTCTAAAGAATTACCAAGTAGCCTGTGACATTTGACGCAAACCTATCTCCTGTAGAAAGGCTGATGATGCTGTTCTTTGTGGTTTTTATAAACAACTCATCAGCTTCTGGAGATAGTACAAAGGTTCTGAACAGGGGGAAATCGCTTGCAGAGACAGACTTTGCAGTACTGCTTATCTTGCCCTTAATAACTAATTCAGCCCTGCTAGTATTTGCAGACGTTGCATTATTTAAAGGCTTGCGCGGGGGACGCTTGCGCTTAGTAGCACCGTTAGTATCAGTGCTGTTACTGCTTAGGTTGGTTGAATTGGTTGCATTCTCTGCCATAGGCTTGCTTAAAAGTATCACTAGTGTTGGAGCTATAAGGTAAGTTTCTTATATCCACTACATACAGCATACCTTAAATGTCAAACAAGTATGACAAGTTAAACATAAACTTAAAAACCCTCTCTGTGAGAGACTTCCCAGTAGAATTACATCAATGGCTTAAGGTAGAAGCAGCCAAAAAAGGAGTAACTATAGCAGAATTCTTGATAGAGGTTTGTGTTTACTGGCAAGAAACTCATAAATCACAAGACTAAATAATATGAAAGAAATTTGTAGCAACTTAATAAATATAAAATATTTATTTTTTGATGAGCAAAAGCTTATAAGAAAGGGAATTGTATATGATATACAACAAAATTCTAGAACCGAGTGTTTAAATAGGGCGGCAAGAAGAAGAGTAATAGCAAATGGTTTTCGTATCTACCCTGAAGCTATTAGCATAATACGTAGTGGAGCGTATGAAAGTTTTAAATCTGTTATGGGGTCATTAATATTAGGAATAGTAATAGGAATAGGGTTAATATATATTTTTAACAAAACTTTTGGTTTAAACTTATATTTATTCATCTTTATTATCAAAATTTTTTCTTATATAATACTCGCTTTTGCAACTTTAAATCGTCTTCAAGAAGCAAAATTTTTTGATGGGACTACTTTAATTGAAAAAACAAGTAAAAACTTATTTAAATATATTTTTTGTTTGGGTTTAACTGTAAACGTTTTAATTCTAACGTTAGATACATTTCTTAAAAAATCTTTGTAATAAAAAATTTAATAGGCAGTATACTAAGAAGTTAATTAAAACCCGGTCGTGCTGTGCCACCAGCCACCGGGAGTATGTCTGCATAGGAGACACACATGAGTAATGATATCCTACCATCTGCTAAATCTGTTCGCGCTAAAGTAAAACAGAAACCTTACAACAAGCCGCACATGATTATTCCACAAGAAGATTTAGATTGGTTATTAGAACAAAAACCTTCTGTGGTTAAGTTGTGTTTAGAGTGTTGGAAAGCTGATCCATATGGCTCTCGTTGGATGCCTTTAAATACTTCTTTAGTAGATAAAACTTTGAAGGTAGCTAAAGCTGTATTAAGGAAAAAAAATCTATTTGACTTCAAAACAGAACTAAGAATATTAGAAGGAAAACGCTACTACGAAACTTACATAATTAACTTACATGGAAGTAGAAGAAAAGAATTTTGGGGTAGTTTAATTGACGACCCTACTTCAGAAGAGGTAGCAGGGGGTGCTAATTACCCCAAACAGGGTAATGAAAAACCCCATATAGAGGAATCTATTACCCCAGGTGGGGTAATTAAGAACCCCACCAACAGCCCTCAAAGTACTACACAGCAAGACTTACAGAACGCCTCAGGAACGTCTCACGAACACCTCACGAACTCTTCAAAAGAGTTCGTGAGGTGTGAAACTGCAATTACAAACGAAAAACTTACAGCGTGTGTAGAAGGGGCTAGAAGGGGCGTAAAGCCAACAAATGAAGAAATAGTCCAGTTAAGGGATAGCACCTACTGGGAGAGCTTTAGAGCGGCAGCTAATGAGTATGGTTGGGACTTAAGCCAATATCAACAAGGAACAATGCCCCCAGGAATGAAAGAGCAGGTTGCAGAACAAATGCGATCGCTTAAGGAAAGAAAAAAGTTTAGGTTAAACAGCTAGCTGCCTAAGTACGCGAGAGGGATTCTCCCTCTCAGGACTCTCCCTGTACCAGTTGTTGACCAACAGCCTTTGTAGATTTTGCTAAATGGCTAAATCCTAGAGGCTGTTAGTCACCGCTTCGCTACAACTGGTTAAAAATAAAAAGAATTT
>JAHHID010000133.1 GCA_019359015.1 Spirirestis rafaelensis WJT71-NPBG6 | reverse complement strand
CAAAATTTACGCGATCGCATCCAGGAAATATTCAATCAACTTACACCTGAGCAGGTGATATCTATTTCCTCTTATAACTTTATCCTAGAAGCTCTTTTCTATGCAGCTTCATATTAAATTGGTATTAGCTAGATGTCGGTTTTTGACCATGCCCTTCACATTCAAGTCTTCATAGGCTACCAAGTCGTTAGATTGGATGACGGAGTACGCTAATCTCTTGCAATACTCTTTTCGCTGCCTACTTACTCTTAAATGTTTACGCGCATACCTATTTCTAGCTTTGTGGTAGTTGGCTGATTGTTGAGTTTTGGCTTTCTTTTTTGCCGTACTAAACTTCTTGGATTTTTTACGATTAGCGCGGCTTAAAGCTTTCTCAGACTTACGATAAAACTGGGGTGATGGCTCAACATTGCCTTTATTATCAGCAATGAAATACTTTAAACCCAAGTCAATGCCTACCACTTGACCAGTGGGTTGAGTTTCAACTTTTTGGTCAACACTTATTGCAAATTGAGCGTAATAGCCATCGGCACGACGCACTAAACGCACACGCTTAATCTGCTTAATGTCGTAGTAATTAAGGTCATAAGTCCCTTTTAGCTTCAAGGTTCCTATGCCTTTTTTGTCTGAAAAACTTATGGCTTTACGAGCAGTAGAAAGCTTCCATCCGGTTGTTTTATATTCCACTGAACGACAGTGTTTTTTGAACTTGGGAAAACCCTTTTTACCCAATACTTTCTTTTTGCAGTTATCGTAAAACCGCGCTATTGCAGACCATGCACGTTCTGCCGCAGACTGCCGAGCCATTGAATTGAGTTCGTTAGCAAAAGGAAATAAATCAGCAAGTACAGCACAATATTTATTTAAGTCGTATTTACTCAGACCTTTAACGTCCATCCATTGCCTTAAGCATTTGTTTTGGATGAACTGAGATGTACGAATAGCGTCATCTATTGCTCTATACTGTTTCTCTTTTCCCTTGACTTTAAACTCGTAGATTATCATCGGCTCGACCAACCAACTACATTATTATGCTACCATGCTTAACATAACTAATGCAAAATAAATTTGGTGAGGCAGTGCGTTCCTGTCGCCTTGCGTCGGAAAGCAACTGCCGAACCCGAAGGGCTCATTCGCTTATATCCCCCGCATGAATGACGGGGGTTTTACGCATCACGCCTCATAAATTACTCCTTTCCGGCTGGAACAATACCGAAATATTTTTTTATCTCACGCAGAGACGCAGAGGCACAGAGAAAGAAAAGATAGGTAATTTTAGAGCGGGAAAGGAGTAACAGCAATTACGGGTCAAACATTGCCGGAGTTCCAGCCTTTACCTTAGCGAGTAGTTCAATTAAAGTCTTTTTCTCCGCTTCAGTGAGATGAGCCATTAAATTTGTTGTACGGCAAAAGTGGTCAGGAAGCATTTGAGAAAGTAAATTTCTGCCTGTATCAGTTAATTGCACACTTAACATCCGCCTATCGGCTGGGTAAGGCTGACGTATCACTAATTTATCTCGTTCTAGTCCGTCAAGCAGTCCGGTGACAGTTGCTCTAGTAACACCTGTCCGTTCAGCACATTCGGATGGTGTTAGTTCTTGTTTATCAGCTTGAAGCAACTGCATTAACAAGGTAAATTTGCCCATTGAAAGATTATATCGGGCAAAATGAACGTCCAAAGCTGCGTATACATCAGCCGTCGTGTTGAGAAACGCTAAACAAGTCTCTACAGAAGCGATATCTAATTCTGGGTAGGAGTTGGCAAGATTTTCTAAACCTGGGCGATCGACAAAAGAATGTAGTGTTACCACTGTCTTCGAGAACCTTTATTAGGTGGCTAATCACCAGGTTACTATACCAATCGTCTCTGCAAAACTAACAGTTAAAATAACATCCCCGACTTCTTCGAGAAGCCAGGGATTTTGTTTATCACGCTCTTATTTAAAACTGCTATAGAAATAATTAGATATTAAGCGTATTTTGTAGACGCATATAACTAATCTAACTCTCGGCGTCCTTCTAAAGCTCTTGCCAGCGTCACCTCATCAGCGTATTCCAAATCGCCACCCACAGGCAAACCAAAAGCAATCCGCGTCACTTTGGTAAATGGTTTTATCAGCTGACCAATATATAATGTCGTCGTTTCTCCTTCGACACTGGGACTAATTGCTAAAATCACTTCAGTAGGCTTATCTTTACTTACTCGTCGCACCAAAGCTTGCAGAGTTAACTGTTCTGGACCAATACCATCTATGGGAGAAATCACTCCACCTAAGACATGATACTTGCCTTTGAACTCGCGGGTTTTTTCTAGTGCAATTACATCGCGGGAATCAGCCACGACACAGATAGTCGTGTTGTCGCGGTTCGAGTTGCGGCAAATTTCACAAACAGGTTCAGAAGAAAGGTGAAAGCACACAGAACACAAGCCTATCTGTTTTTTTGCTTCAACGAGCGCTTGTGCTAAAGCTTCGACTTCTGATTCTGGACGCTTCAAGATATGCAGCGCTAGACGTTGGGCAGTTTTGGGACCGACTCCTGGCAAGCGTTGCAGTTGCTCAATTAACCGTGCTAAAGGACGTGCGTAAACCGTTGTCTTGCCTCCAGTATTTTAGTACTATAACTATAATGACATTTGTCAAGGCGATTAGTAAGCATCAAGAGCGATCGCGCTGTACACTAACTAATTATTTGTAACTGTAAATTAACTAATTATTTTTCAATTTAACAAATGACACTCAACAGCCAAAGAGTAGCAAAGTCAAAAATTGCTTCTGACGCATCACCAGAAAAAGTAGCTTACTGGATTGGAGATAACATGCAAACAGTACTGAGTTATTACTGTCACCCTGACGTAACCAAAGCCGAATGTCCAGATTTTTGAGTAGCAATTCTACTCAAAAATAATTGAAAAAGCTTATCTACATGTTTGGGGGTAATTCTAAGGAAATGGGACCGAGAAATCCTTTGCGAAAATCGGTTAAAAGTTGCCTTGCAGTACGCTCGACATCTCCTTTGAAGCGATGCTCTGCTAAAGCGTGTAAATATGCTTCTCCAGTGTCAGTTGTCGGGTCGAGTTCGTACCGAGTCTCTAAGGGTTTTTTCGGCAATACGTTAGTCGCTACGGCTTCTAAGTACATGACTATATCTGCGAATGCTGATGCTACTAGTTGATTATCATAAGATGCTTCGCCAATATCGTCACAAATAGCTAACTTCAATGCTGCTTCTTGGTCTTCTAATTTTACGGGGATGACACCAGGAGCATCGAGCAATTCTAACTGCTCAGAAATTCGCACCCACCGCAAGGAACGAGTTACACCAGGACGAGCAGCACTTTCGACTACTCGCTTTCCGAGCAAACGGTTAATCAAAGCTGATTTACCAACGTTGGGAAAACCAATGACTACAGCGCGAACGGGACGAGGTAGCATTCCACGATCGCTTCTTCTTTTATTTATCTCTACTCCAGCTTCTTGTGCTGCTTTTGATACCGCAATTACACCTTGACCATGTTGAGCGTTAGTAAAATAAGGCACTTCACCTTGACTCTTAAACCAATCTATCCAAAGCGATCGCGCTAGTGGTGTAATCATATCTACTCGGTTTAGCACCAGCACCCGTCCTTTAGTCCCCACCCACTCAGCCGTTTGCGGATGGTTTGTTGCCAAAGGTATGCGTGCATCTCTCACTTCCAGTACTACATCTACACGCTTTAGCTGTTCTTTGAGCTTTTTTTCAGCTTTGGCAATGTGACCAGGATACCATTGAATCAGGTTTAATTTATAATTTTGAGTTATTGACATTTGTTTGATAGTTGATAGTTGATGGTTGATGGTTGATAGTTGATGGTTGTTGGTTGTTGGTTGATAGTTGATGGTTGACGCTATCCACTAACGACTAACCACTAGCCACTATCCATTTTAGATTGATGTAAAATGATTCTATTCCCATCAGGATCGTATGCGTAAATCTCTCTACCGTGAGAAGCAGTTGTGATTTCTCCTGGTGGGGGATAGCCTAAAGCGGTGAGGTGAGCGATCGCATCTTCAAAATTACTCACCTCTAGACACAAACTAATCTTACTTTTGGGTGAGTTAATAAATTCAGATTCATTAGTCTTTTTTGGTTGAAAGATACCTAATTTTACACTTCGTAATTGAAACTCAGCATAAATATTTGGGATTAGTTTTATTGGTTTTTCTCCCAAAACATTAGTATAAAATACTACGATATTTTCTATATCGTTAGTGGCTAGGGTGACGAAAGCATCAGTATATTGGAAAACCATACTTATGAAAAATAGCTAAGAAAAATTAGAAAAATTAAGTCTGAAAAAATATAGTTTTTCCAGACGATTCACCACCATAGCACGAAGTAATTAGTTAACTTGACTCAAGGCTCTAGCTGGTTGATGTTGAATATCTCTCTCCGGGTCGCCTAATTCACGTAAATTTGCGGCAAACTCTAACATAATTCCATCAGGATCGAAGAAATACATTGAAGAAATGAATGCAGTTTCATCAACTTCAGAAACATAACCAGAGGCAACATCTGCATGATATAAAACAGGTGTTACTTCCACACCCTTAGCAACCAGTTTTTCTCTATATTCCTCCATTTTTTCTACTGGAACATTAAATGCTAGATGATTCATAGAAGCGTGTGCGGTGGCTATATTGCCAGTTTCCATCGCATCAGGTCTTACAGAGGCAATCCCAGGTACTGCTTCTGGTGCTTGAGGAAACCAGAAAAAAGCCAAAGCATCCCCATTACCAATATCAAAAAAGAAGTGCTGTCCACCGTCTGGTAAGGCGATGGTTTTAATTAAATTCAAACCTAGGGTGTTGGTATAAAAGTCAACTGTGCGTGCCATATCTTTACATACTAACGCGATATGGTTTATTCCTTGAATTTGAAAGTCTTTCATATCAATTACCCAGTTATGATATTTGCTTTTACTATTATTACTTTTTCAGATAGTCGCTATGAACTTCGGATACCACCCAATACGGTTCGGTTAGGAAAGTTATCTGTTGAGGCAAGGAGGGGGTGCAGGGGAAGCTTCGGGAGCAGGGGGAGAGAAAAAAGGCTTATCCGAACCGTATTGGGACACCACCAAGTATGTAAATAATAGACCTCTTGCACTCATTCTATAAATGTATGTTTTTTCATGCCCTTTTCCCTTTCCCCTTTCCCCTTTCCCCAAATAAGTGCAAGAAGTCTAATGTTTTCCTTTTCCCCAATTTACAAGTGAGTGCGTATCCTCTCCAAACCAGAGTACACGTTGAAACGTTCCCCGCGCAAAAATCCAATTAAGGTAATTCCAAATTCTTGCGCCACGGATACTGCTAAACTGCTGGGAGCAGAAACCGCACAGACAATGGGAATCGCAGCAGCAGTAGATTTTTGTAAAATTTCAAAGCTAGAGCGTCCGCTGACCATGACAATATGATTATTTAAGGGCAATTGGTCAGCCAGCAACGCCGAACCAATCAATTTATCCAAAGCATTGTGACGCCCAATATCTTCGCGCAACTTCAAGAGATTTCCGTTCTGGTCAAATAAAGCCGCAGCGTGCAAACTTCCAGTCGCGGTAAAAACAGCTTGAGCAGATCGGAGTTTATCTGGTAAGCTATAAATAATCTCAGGCGTGATTGTGGGTACTGGAAGAATTACTGGGCAATTTCGCAGACGCAGACTTTCAAGGCTAGCCTTACCGCAAACTCCACAAGCGCTGGTAGTGTAGAAGTGTCTTTCCAAAGGCTGCAAATCTGGAATTAATCCTTCTGTTAAAGCGACATTAACGATGTTGTAACGCTGCTCACCGTCAACACAATAGCTGATCCGTTGGATATCTTTTTTAGAAGTAATTACGCCTTCGTTGTAGAGAAAACCGGCAGCTAATTCAAAATCTGCTCCAGGCGATCGCATTGTCACAGCAATTGTCTTTTGGGGAGAAGCTATGCGAATTTCTAAAGGTTCCTCGGTAGTCAGTTGATCTAGTTTCGGACGTACCTGACCTTTTTCCACTACCCAGACAGTGGCTTTAGTTTTGCTTGCTGGAGGCTTTGTCATACAACTTTTTAAAAGAGGACAACTGCGTTATAGTCTGGCACACCAGCAGTGCGATCGCCTTGTTTTTTAGATATTATCTGGGTCAATATTCAATTCTCGCAGTTTTGCGGCTAGGCGATCGGCACGTTGGGTTGCTTGTTCAGCGCGTTGGGTTTCTTGTTCAGCGCGTTGGGTTGCTTGTTCAGCGCGTTGGGTTGCTTGTTCAGTGCGTTGGGTTGCTTGTTCAGCGATTTCTTCGGGTGTAGGAATTAGCTGTCCTTCTGCTGTAAAGTAACGCAATTTATTTTCGTGAACACCAAAGTACAAACTTAGCTGTTGACTCCACAAAAGTCCTTGAGGATTAGGTTCTATAGGTTGATAAGTACCACCAAGTAAAATAAATCCCGCAAATTCTAAATTATTCGGGTCAAACCAGAAATATTCGGGAGTGCGAAAGATATCTTGATAAATCTGTTTTTTTAAACCTTTGTCAGTCGCTGCTGTTGAATTTGAAAGTAATTCTACAATCAAATTCGGATATTTGCCGTCTTCTTCCCAAACAACCCAACTGTTACGGGGTTTGCGTTCAGTGTTGAGTACTACAAAAAAATCTGGTCCGCGAAAGTCTTCTGATTTGCGCTGACGTGGACTGTAATAAATGCTGAGGTTTCCAGCGGCGAAAAAATCGTTGTGATTTCGCCACCACCAGTCAATGCATTTTAATAATAGCAGCATTTGCTGCAAATGTAGGTAGCTTTCCAAAGGTGGTTCGTCACTATATAAATCCCCTGGAGGAAATATTACATCAAGTGGGGCTTCAAAATCTTTGGCGACGGACATGACTACAAGTATTTGGGTGATATAACTTTAGTGTAGCGGGACTCTATATTGAAATTTCCAAACGCACGATCGCATTGTAATCGGGAACTCCTTCGAGCGATCGCTTACTTTTATCTAACAACACATTACCCTCAGGCCAATGAATCTGCAAATTTCCCGGATTAATTGGTGCAATGTACACCTTACCCGAAAAAGTACCAAGTTCATTCTTCAAAACCACAGCATCGCCATCTTTCAACTTTAATTTTTCAGCATCTTGGCGACTCATCAACACCGCTTCTCGCATTGCGCCGGTAATTGCATCCTTGCGTTCTTGTACCATACTATTAAATTGTTTACCTCGGCGCGTCGATACTAAAAAACAGCCTTCTGGTAATTTCCTTTCTGGATGCGACATCACCGCAAAGTGTGCTTTTCCATCTGCTGTGGGGAAATTCCAACCAAAGCACAAATGTGAACCACCATATTGAAATTGGTCGCCAGCTTCCTTAAGATGTTGAATACCAGCGTATTGTGGAACTACTTGGGCAATTTCTTGGCGAATAGCTATTGTATCATCAAAATGCAGTCCCAAATCTGGACGCACCCGTTTTGCTAATTCCATAAATACTTCCCACTCCGGACGCGCTTCACCAATACGCGAACCGGGAATTTCTGGACTGAAAATAATTCGGCGTTCGGTACTAGTTTCTGTAACTCCCCCCGGTACTTCATAGCGAGTCGTTGCAGGTAACAGCACCACGGTGTCTGCTGGTTCCACTAGCATTTGACTTGACAAAACAATGTCCATATGGACGCGCAACGACACGCGTTTTAAGGCATCTTCCACATAATCTGGTTCTGGCAAGACTTCGAGGAAATTACCCCCCACGGAGAATAATACATCTAATCGCCCATCGAATGCTGCATCAATCATTTCTGGAGCAATTAAACCTTTGGTAGCTGGTACTTCAAAGCCCCAAAGTTGACTTAACGCGGCTGCATTTTCTGGGGTAATGGGTTTACCACCGGGAAACACGGTAGCATAACATCCCATCTCTGCACCACCTTGCACCCCAGAATGACCGCGAATTGGCATTAAACCGCAACCTTCGCGACCGACAAAACCTTTAGTGAGAGCTAAGTTGATGATGGCACGTACATTGTCTTCACCACTAGAATGCTGCGTAATGCCCATACTCCAGACAAACACAGCTTTATCAGCTTCTCCGACCATTTTCGCAAAAGCGTACATTTCATCTTGGGTGCTTCCAGAAAGTCGCTCTAAGTCTTCCCAAGATTGAGTTTGCAGAAAGGCTTTTAGTTCTTCAAAGTTTGCTGTGTGCTTTTCTATAAAGGACTGATCTACCCAATCGTTGGCAATCATGTGCTTGATTGTACCATGCAAAAATGCCATATCTCCGCCCATGTTCACCAGAAAGAAGTCTTCGGCGAACTTTGTTCCGAAAATGGCACTTTCGACAATTGAAGGCACCCAGTAGCGCTCCATCCCCGGTTCGCGGTAGGTGTTAATTACCACAATTTTTGTGCCGGCTTTTTTGGCGTTGTGGAGATACTTGACGGTAACAGGCTGATTGTTGGCTACATTAGAACCAATAAAGACTAATAAATCTGTGCCAATCCAGTCTTTATAAGAACAAGTGGTAGCTGCTGCACCAAGAGTTGCTTTAAGTCCTGCTGTGCTGGGAGAATGACATATACGGGCAGCGTTATCAATATTATTGCACCCCATCGCCCGGACTGCTTTTTGGGTAGCGTAATAAGTTTCGTTAACGGTGCCTCGGCTGGTAATATAGAAACTGAGGCGATCGCTTGTTGTCGTGCGAATTTTACTAGCAATCACTTCTAAAGCTTCATCCCAGCTAACTCGACTAAAGCCTTTTTCCCCGCGTCGGCGAATCATTGGGTAAGGAAGCCTTCCTAACTCCCGCAATTGGGCACTTTTTTTAGTTTGCAATTGCCCAACATCTTCTAACAATTCGGGATTTAAAGCTGACATAGTATTCATCTGCAACAACCGCAGCCGAACATTGCAGACATGAATTCCATCTACAGTCCAATCCTTCATCCCGGTTGTGCCCAAAGCGCAACCATCGCAAACACCCTTATTTAAGATATTCCATGCATAGGGAAGTTTGTGCCGTGACAGCCAAATTGCCCGAAACACCTCCCAATAGTTGTTGGGGTATTGTTCGCCAATACCGAAGGGCTTCCAACTCGCCCAATGTGAAGGTGTCCAACGCTTTTTTGGTTTAGGCAACATCAGCAGGGGGCATATAAATTTATCTATTCTATTATGAATCAAAACTTACCGAAAAATTGGGTCTAAAGCCTCCCCCTTCGTCGTGGTTTTTTCTTAGATATCTGGTTAAAGTCCTGTGACGAGTTTACCATGACTACCTCTTAAAGATACGCGTCTAGTTTTTGACTGGTTCATTGCCACAATGCTATATTGGCTTTTGCTCTTAAAAACCTAGGCAAAGATTGAAATTTACTTTGCAATTAACATTACAGCACTCAGTTTACTCATTTGAGTGATGAGAAAGCGATATCCACAAATAAATGCTGGATAGATAGGCTACGGCTATGATGCAGATAGTTAGTATAAAGTCAAAATCAGTCATGACATTTAATTAGACGTAAAAGTGTGCGAGGAGCTTACAAATTTAATTTGTAAACTGTGAGTGGAGTATGCAAATGACGAGATACACAAAGACCAAATCAAAGTCAAAAAAACTTGACCAAGCAAAGTTAGTTAGGTTACTGAATCGATAAAGCCCCAAATTGAGGGGTTTAGACGTAACTAGCCTCAGAAGCTATCTATTCAGACATTGACTAACAAATAGATCCGGCTGATAACCTACCCTCAGTACTGCTGAAGTAGGTGGCTAAATGGCACTGATGAATTATACTTGCCTAATTTTTGACTAGCTTTTCACCAAAGCTTGATTGACGCTGCTAACCCTAAACTACTGTATCTACGAGCAGCAATGACCAGGTAGCTAGCGCTGGTTAGCCCATTAGCCCGATCTTGGTATACGACGTATACACGCGATCGCTATTTTTTATTTACTCTAATTATATAGTAGACCAGAGTCGCAAAAATGGCTTAAAAATTTGGTCTACAAAGTGAGCATCCAGCAGACTTTACTTTCACGGGTAAGTCGGGAAATTAAGAGTTGCGTGTTTTCACTGAACTTACTCAACTTTGCTTACTACCATAATATAATTAATGAATCAAAAACTACCGCATCTATCTAATGGTATTTGTTTATCTATTACTTATGGACTAGATTACAAAAAAATCCGAAAAAATATAATTTGCTACTCAGTAAGCAATAAGGATAAGATTAACGCAGAAAGCTTTATTACATTTTGCATAGATTTTGACAACTAGAAAACTTTGAGACTTTTTTGATTTGTATTAAGGGAATGTGTAGTGCTAAAAAATCTCAGACCAACTTTTTCTATATTAACTACATCTATAGTTTCGTCTTTGTTTTTCCCTGCGGTAGTTTTAGCGGCAAACTTTAAATTAGAAACAGCAACAATTGCTGATATTAATAAAGCTTTTGATGCTGGGGCATTGACATCAGTACAATTGACGCAACTGTATTTAAATCGAATTAATGCGTATGACAAGCAAGGTCCGAGCATTAATTCTATCATCACCATAAATCCGCAAGCGCTAGAGACAGCCGGAGCTTTAGATAACGAACGTCAAAGTTCAGGTAAGAGAAGTCCTCTGCATGGAATTCCAGTTATTTTAAAAGATAATTACGATACCTTTGATTTGCCGACTACAGCTGGTTCTTTGACTCTGGCAAATTCTATTCCTCCAGATGATGCTTTTCTCACCAAAAAACTGCGAGATGCGGGTGCGATTGTACTTGGTAAAGCTAATTTGCACGAATTCTCATTAGATTTTACAACTATTAGTTCTTTGGGTGGGCAAACACTCAATCCTTACGCACTCGATAGAATACCTGGGGGTTCAAGTGGTGGAACTGGAGCATCTATTGCTGCTAACTTTGCCACAATTGGAACTGGTTCAGACACAGCAATTTCTATTCGCGGACCAGCATCTGTGAATAATTTAGTTGGTATACGACCAACTGTTGGGTTAACAAGTCGAGATGGTATTGTTCCGCTACTTTTAACCCAAGACACCGGAGGACCCATCGCGCGAAATGTTACCGATGCAGCTTATATCCTAAGTAGGTCGGCGAAAAAATTTATAACTATGTAACGAAAAATTAATCAGAGCAATTGGAGTCAAATTTAAAACGTTGTGTGGTGTAGTTTCCCCTTTCTCCTCTGGCTTCAACACCATTAATG
>JAHHID010000132.1 GCA_019359015.1 Spirirestis rafaelensis WJT71-NPBG6 | reverse complement strand
TATAGCTTTTCCTGGTGTTAATTGCGCGGTGGAACCACACTGAACCCATCCCGAACTCAGAGGTGAAACGCTGCTGCGGCGACGATAGTTTAGGGGTAGCCCTACGCCAAAATAGCTCTATGCCAGGATTTATAATTAAAATCAAAAAGCCCCTCTGAAACTAATCAGAGAGGGTTTTGTTTTTAGCTATTACTATTAGCAATGCTTTAAGTCTGGCAAGTTTCATTTTGGTAGCTGAGAGTTGGTAGTTCTTCTTTCAATTTCTACACCTGGTAGAAATTTTAGGTAATGTCCAATGTAGGCGTTGCTTGAGGAACCGATACCAATGGTCAATAGTAAAACGTCTGAGGTAAAGTCGCCAAACTTCATCCAGGATCGGCATTTGTTCTCCGACCCGTGCCGACCCATGAACTTTTCGAGGTTCAACCAGCAAAGCCTGACATTGGGTGTTTGGCACATGAGCGAAAATGTAAATCGTGCCAAACACCAATTTTTAGCAAGCCTAATTTTGAGTCATTTACGTCAATAGTTTGAGCGGGATCAATCCAAGCTGAGTTTAATCAAAATCTCATTAAAATTAATTTTTAGGTGGCTGACACCAAAAATACGCTCACTATAATGATTAGTTTGCTCAATAGGGATAATCATTGAATACCATAATTTTGTCCTTGGGAGCGAAGGAAAACACAGTAAATGGGTCTTTTTTATCTCCTATCTCCATCCCAGGAGTACCTACAGGCATTTGGGGAACAGATAAGCCAGAAACATTTGGTCTTTCTTGAAGCAAACGTTTAATGTCGTTTGCTGGAACATGTCCTTCGATGACATATCCATTCACAATTGCGGTGTGGCAAGATGTTAGGTTATCCGGCACTTTGTACCTTTGTTTTACTGCGTCGATATCAGGTGTGGGAAAGTCTTGGACTGAAAAACCCTGTGTCTTTAAGTGGTCAATCCACCCACCACAACAGCTACAACCTGGACTGCGATACACATTTATATTTGGTACTTTTGCTTCTAATGTTGTCTGTTTATCGTGGATGTACTTGCTGGGATTTACTACAACAGAAGCTTGAGAAATTGTAATTGCATAACTCATCGGAGTAGGGCTTATATAAATGCCTAACATTGCTATCGTCGCAGCAGTGGCGACGATAGCAGCCACTTTCTTCAGGAGTATCGCAAGACGTACGACGATGAAAGGCAAGCACTTTTGCCACCAATAAATAAATTTTTTCTGCATGATCTAAGATTTCCTATGATGTTGTGTCCAAACTAATGGTAAATATCTCTTTATTATCACTGTTGGACACAATCATGCGCGTTCGCCGTATCCTCGCTTATCGCAGATTTTTAATGCAAACTTGGATCAGCGATCGCGTTTAGCAGAACGGTGCGAGCCAGGTTTCTTCGTACCAGATTTCTGACCACCGACTACGGTTGGCGCTGCCAATTTTTTAGCGGATGTTTGTGGTGACGATTTGGCACTTATAAGAGCCGTTTGTTGATTACGTCCGGTTTTTGGTCTGTGTTTACGCCCATCTTGAATTGGTTCGGACGATTCGTGTGGGTTGGGTGCAAAGCCTGCAATTGTTTCTCTCGGCAACCTAATAGCAATCAGTTTTTCAATATCCGCCAATATTTGATATTCATCAACGCACACCAGCGATACAGCTTCACCCTTTGCACCAGCACGACCAGTGCGACCAATACGATGAACATAATCCTCGGCTACATTGGGCAGATCGAAGTTGACTACATGGGGCAAACCGCTGATGTCAAGACCCCGCGCAGCAATGTCTGTTGCCACCAGTACCTGTAAAGTACCATTCTTGAACTTTGCCAGAGCGAAGGTACGTGCCGACTGGCTCTTATTACCATGAATTGCCAGCGCTTGAATCCGGTCTTCTGTCAACTGCTTAACCAAACGGTCAGCCCCATATTTCGTGCGGGTAAACACCAGCACTTGATACCACTTATCTTGCTTAATCAGATGAGCAAGTAATTGGCGCTTCTTGCTGTACTCCACCTGGTATACTTTCTGTGCCACCGTGTCGGCAGTAACATTGCGGCGTGCCACCTCAATTATCGTGGGGCGATCGAGCAGCCCTGCGGCGAGTGCCTTAATTTTGTCCGAGAATGTGGCGAAAAATAACAAATTCTGTCGCTGTTTGGGCAGGAGCGAAACGATGCGACGTATATCACGAATAAAGCCCATGTCTAGCATTCGGTCAGCTTCATCTAACACCAAAACCTCAATACCAGACAGGTTCACTGTACCCTGCTGCACATGGTCTAGAAGTCGTCCTGGCGTAGCAACCAGAATATCTACACCATTTCTCAAACGCTGTTTTTGCGGATTAATGCTGACACCACCGAACATCGCCATCGATCTCAACTTCAGGTATTTACCATACTCATACACACTTTCCTGTACCTGTGCGGCGAGTTCGCGAGTTGGGGTCAGAATTAGCGCCCGGATCGGTGCGTATCCACTCTTGTTGTTTTTGAAGCTGTTGTCGGACGACGACAACTGATGTAGGAGCGGCAGGGTAAAACTCGCAGTTTTTCCAGTACCAGTTTGGGCACCAGCTAGTAGATCGCCACCCGACAATACAGCAGGAATTGCCTGCACCTGGATTGGCGTGGGTTTGGTGTACCCCCGCTCGGTGACAGCACGGATAATTTCATTGGACAAGCCGAGTGTAGAAAAAGACATAGTACTCCAGAAATAACATCAGCCTGTCGCTAATCGCGGCATCAGTCTGAGGCGGACGCTTGCATGTTTGAAGGGCTGGATAGGCAATAACGCAAAGACTGAAAGCGAATGCCGCAGTCCCATATTGTAACAAAGTTCAGTCCCTTATGCTGTTAAAGTTCTTTGTTGAGAATCAAACGGGAATTTAGGGAATAATTGACATCCTGCCACCACTGATTCGGAGTAGCGAATGCAGTGGGGGATTCCAAAGATCACTCTTTAGATTTCCTCTTTCCACGAGTTGATTTGCTTGAAGGAGTTTCCTCACCTCTTGTATTGATCAGTCTCTCCAGAGGCGTTAGTTCCGACGTGACCCGCCGTACTCAATCCTTTTTCTAATATGTTTCGTGCGGCGTTCGAGTCCCTATCTTGAGTGTGTCCACAATGAGGACAAATATGAGTTCTAGTGCTAAGAGATTTTTTGACAACCTCACCACAATTAGAACAATTCTGACTGGTGTAGTGGGGTGGTACTGCAATAGTTACCACGCCAAATACCTTGCCAAAATACTCAACCCATTCACGAAAGAGCGACCAAGAAACGTCACTAATCGATTTAGCAATCGCGTGATTCTTGACCATATTCCGCACCTTCAAATCCTCATACGCCACGAGGTCGTTAGACTTGACTACGCACCTTGCTGTCTTAACAGCAAAGTCTTTACGTTGGCGACTTACTTTGAGGTGCTTACGCGCAAGTTTATTTCTAAACTTAATTCTGTTTTGAGAACCAATCTTTGTCTTAGACAAACGGCGTTGCAACCGTTTCAAAGACTTTTCACTTTGCCTTAGATGTCTAGGATTGGCGATTGTTTCCCCGTTACTATCTGTATAGAAATGGTTCAGCCCCACATCAATACCAATAGTTTTACCCGTTGGTTCTCGTTTTTCTACTCGCTGCCAAATCAAAGATTATGGCGGGAGCCTTCTCACGGAGTCAGGTAACTGGGCGGGGAAATTTATAAGTATGTAACGAAAATTTAACCAGAACTATTTGAGTTAAATTTCACACGCCGCGTACTGTAGTTCCCTCTCTCTCCTCTAACTTTAACGCCATCAATTATGGCATAAGCACTTGTTGAATTCATCATCAAATATTCAAACGGCAACGGTTGGTACTAAACACACTGCGATCGCAATTACAGTCACAATCAGGTATCTTTTCGATTTCAGTTGGGCAAATTGAACCCAGAGCAAGCCAGACAAACATTTTTGCCTGAAAGTATCGAATTTATGTCACGTTCGTTAGCGGAGGATGGACAATTACAGCCAATTATCGTGATTATGCGTGAAAATTTAGTGCTATTCGATGGAGAGCGACGCTGGCGTAGTGCATTAGCCTTGGGTTGGCAAAATCTTCAAGCTGTGATAATTCCAGAACCGATTAGCTTGCACCGAAAAGCGCTACTGACCTCGTTGCATCGAGAAGACCTAAATCCCCTCGATAAGGCTCTTGCGATCGTGCCGGAATTAGCTAATACAGCAGATTGCAGGCAAATATCGCAGCCGATATATATGATGAAGATTTAGATAAAGCGATTACAGAAGCTTTTGAGACTGTTAATTTGAGTGATATTCTTGGTTGATTCAAACCGCAGCGCGTATTGTATGTGACTCAAGTGAGAACCGCTATATATTGAGGGGTAGGCGTAAAAATACCAGTCCCAATTACTTGCTCAACTACATCTGGATAAAACCCTTGAGCAATTTGACGGTATTTGCCTGAAGCAACAAGTCCACCCCAGCAATGAAGAAAGCAAATATCATTTTTCTGCTTGAGCATAGATGCAGCCTTAACTTGGCACATATTATGTGTGCGAGAAAGGATCTCAACCGATTTCTGCTTGACTCTAGATGCAGCGTCGATTGGGGAAATATTATATATGCAAGGAAGGCTCGTAACAGAAAATTGTGCGTGATGAATGGCTCTTACTAAGGCTAGCTGATCGTGCTTTTTGAACTTTAGCCACTCCTGATGCCATAGCTCAAATAGCGACTGAGTTTGTATACTGTCTCTCCAAAGAATTACCCCACTATTAAACTGAGTTGTGCTTTCTGGCAGATATTGTAAGCTGTAAGTTTTCTCTTGTGGAAAAATATGATCGCAAAATGCCAGGGTTGGAAGTCTGTCAAGCACCATAGCCATATCCCCTTGAGAGAGATAGTCCCAAACGTCAGAAATAGGCTTGAGGGGAAGAATATCTGCATCTAGAAAAAGTGTCTCTTTGTATGGACTAAAGGTTGCTAAACGTGTCTTAATGTCCCTAGATGAGAATAAGCCATGATCATTCATCTCACTTAGCTCAATAAATCTAGGAGTAATTTCGTAGTCACTAAGACGCAGAAGTTTTAGTAACGGATGATCAGAGATGAGAGTGATGGGTATCTTTGGCTCCAGTTGACGCAGGGCGATCGCACTGATTAAAGCTGCTTCCAGATATAGACCATTTGCCATTGCACAATAGACCACTCCTCGAATTGCCATAAGAAGAAGCTTTAAATATCAATATTGATTTGTTAGATTAGTTTGGCTGAATTGCAAGAATTTAATAATGGTTAATTACATAGCCTGAAATTTCCATTTTTGGCTATTACCACCATGATTTAAACTCTTGAAATTACTAGATCTTGAATCTGAGTAAACCTTCTGGGCTTTGTTTCAGCTTTTTGTCAACGCACAGACTACCCACGAAAATAGTGTTCACCACAAGATATTAATCGTGGGCGCAATATTACTGTAGGAGCTTATATGTTGTTGGCTGACTCAAAGCGTTTAGCTTGACAAATGCTTTAGTGGAAATTATTTCAATGTATTTTACTAAACTTAAGAATTTTCAGTATTTCAGATTTATAATAAGAATGCAAGGGCAGTTAATACATTTAACAAAATATTAATATTTAGTCTCATTTGATAATATATTTATACTAATTGGCGAATCGCAGAAAGTCTCTACAATAGACCTCAAGACTCATTATTTTTTGCACCCGAAGTGAGATAGCTTTTTTCCGACCCCTTTCCCAAAATAAATGGAAGAAGTCTAAATATCTGTCATTTGCCGAGCATGATGATAGATTACCACAACACCTATAATTTTTTATAAAAAGTTTGTTTGCTTCCGTAAACTTTGCACCGTAGAAATAAAGTGTTCTGCTACGCTGTCAATCTCATCTTGCGTATTAAACCTACCTATCCCAAACCGCACCGATGCATAAGCTAATTGTTCCGAATGTCCCAGCGCTGTGAGAACATGAGAAGGTGCAGTTGTCGCTGAAGAACAAGCAGATCCAGAAGAAACCGCCATTACAGGCTGCAACCCTAGCAGCAATGCAGATCCATCCACTTTTTCAACACTGATATTCAAATTTCCCGCCAATCGTTGGGTGGGGTGTCCGTTGAGGTGAATTCCTGGCAATTGCGAAAGTTGTTTCCACAACAAGAGTGTTAATTGTCTCAGGCGATCGCTCTCTGTGTCCTGTTCTTCTAAAGCGATTTCTACAGCTTTGCCAAAGCCGACGATTTGCGGTGTATATAGTGTGCCAGAACGCATTCCCCGTTCATGTCCACCACCATGTTGTTGCGGTGCAATTTGTACTCTAGGATTACGCCGGCGCACGTATAAGGCACCGATACCCTTAGGGCCGTATACTTTATGTGCTGTCAGCGACATCAAGTCAATTTTCATCGCTTGCACATCCAGGGGAATTTTACCAATAGCTTGTGCCGCATCGGTGTGGAAAACAATTTCTTGACTGCGGCATAATTTGCCAATTTCTGCTAATGGTTGTAACACGCCAATTTCGTTATTAGCAGCCATCACCGAGACTAAAATTGTATCAGGACGTAAAGCTTTTTCTAACTCATTTAAATTAATAATTCCGTCTTTTTCAACCGGAAGAATTGTAATTTTAAAACCAAGTGTTTTTAAATAATTGCAAGGGTCAAGAACTGCGCTATGTTCCGTTGCAACAGTAATAATATGTTGTCCTTTTTGAAAATAAGCTTCAGCAACACCTTTGATAGCCAAATTATTCGCTTCTGTCGCACCACTAGTGAAGACAATTTCTTCTGGCGTGGCATTAATTGCGTCTGCCAAAATTGACCGCGTTTGTTTAACAGCCGCTTCCGCTTCCCAACCGTAAATATGACTAATACTGGAGGGATTTCCAAAATTTTGGGTGAAGTAAGGTAGCATTGTTGCTAACACCCTTTCATCTACAGCAGTGGTAGCGTGACAATCAAGATATATAGGACGAAGAGGCATAATTATTAAATCAAAATTTGAGATGAATTGACTGTAACAATTTATCGCTTAAATAGTGAGGGTGAAATCTTAACAAGTGAAGATAATCTAACTATTGCAGAGTTATTTGCTGGCTGGGAAATTTCGATTTCGCAAATATGGTCCCCAGTATTTGAATAAAAAAATTATCTCACATGAGCGAGGGCGATCGCCTGCTTTTATCCACCATAATTATAATGAGTGTAGTTACGACTTCAGTCGTCAAAAAGTTGACAAATGACCAATAACATGCAGCGCGACTTTACAAACCGCGAAGAGTTGCTAGCTTACCTGCGCGAACAATTCCCAGAGGCAGTAGAACGAGATAATCATATCAGCAAAATTGTCGGTGGACGCAAAGCCGCCGAGAAAGTGTTGCAAAAAGTAGACGCTGCACGCTACGCAAAAACACGGAACTTTTTCACAGGTGCAGTAACGGGGCTTTCGCCTTATATTCGTTATGGCGTTCTCAGCTTGCGAGAAATTCGGGATTATGTCATTGAGCGCGTACAAAATCCAGAGGAAACAACTAAACTAATTAACGAGCTAGGCTGGCGCGATTACTGGCAGCGTTTATATGCCAAACTAGGGGATAATATCTGGAAAGACCAAGAAGAATATAAAACAGGCTATACCCCCTCAGATTACGCACCAGAACTACCAGAAGACATCAAACAAGGCACTACAGGCAGAGTTTGCATTGACAGCTTCAGCCATGACTTACGAGAAATTGGCTACTTACACAACCATGCACGTATGTGGATGGCAGCTTATATTGTCCACTGGCGGCGTATTCGTTGGCAAGCCGGCGCAAAGTGGTTTCTCGAACATCTTCTCGATGGCGATCCTGCTAGCAATAATATGTCATGGCAATGGGTAGCCAGCACTTTTAGTCATAAAGCTTATTTTTTCAACCGCGAAAATTTAGAACGTTACACCGAAAGCGTTTATTGCAAACAGTGTCCCCTTTACGGTCATTGTGACTTTGAAGGTAGTTATGAAGAACTAGAACAGAAGCTTTTTCCTAAAGCCGAATTTAACAAACAAGCTAACAGCCAAAGTTGGCAAAAAGGCAAAAAACGCCGTTAAATTTCATTTGATCAAGAACTTTCGGAGAACCTTATTGCTTATCTTACTTCTCCCAATAATCGAGATTTGGGAGTAGTTAAATATCAACCCAAATCTCGACAGCGAGACACTTTGGACTTATCTCCACACCCCACTTGACATTTTGGCGATCGCTTTAAGTTGTCCCCAATGTGCTCTGCATGGGAATGTATAATTGGAGGGCTGCTGCATCCATTAATTATCGTCGAGGCAGCAGCCATCTTATTGCATTCCCAGTCATATCAAGTATGGGCTTTATTTGTGTAGCCCCAAGCTTTAGCTTGAGGGCAAACAGGACTTGTGTGTAATATCAAGTCCGGATAATTAGTTATGATTTCCACACACTGCACCCCACAGGGCAGATGCTCCACTTGGTCCGACACCAAGACCCTTACGGGTTCGGCAGTTACTCTACTTGGGGAGACACGCCACATGCGTGACTGCCGGGAAACCCGTCCAACGCAGTGGCTCCCCAAGACCCTTACGGGTTCGGCAGTCGCCCATCGACGGGAACCGCCTTGGCAAGGGGAGGGTGGGCGACAGCGCGGCTGGGGTGTTTCGGGATTTTTAAGTGATTAAACGAACTTGATATTAGGCTATTTTCTTCCTTCTTGAAAGAAGAGAATTCCAAAATTGACCTTGCAAGAGTGATGAAGATTTCTTGGCATTGCTCTCTTGCAGAACTTGCTGATAAACTGCTTCGTAGCCGTTCACCATCTGGGTAATGCTGAAGTGTTGTTCTACGTATTCTCGGCAGGTTTGACGATCTAGTTCTAAAGTAGCAGGAATCATTGCTGCCATTTCTTCGTAGCTTTGGCAGACATAACCTGTCTTTCCATGAGCAATCACTTCTGGGACAGAACCCATGTTCATGCCAATGACTGGGGTACCAGTTGCCATTGATTCAATCATTACCAAACCAAAGGGTTCACTCCAGGTAATGGGAAAGAGAGTGATGCTTGCGTTACCTAATAGTTCAGATTTCTGAGCGTGGTTAACTTCACCTAAGAATTGTATCTGCTCACCGTCAATGTGAGGAGCGATTTCTTTTTCAAAAAACTCTGTGTCTACTACGTCTACTTTTCCTGCCATCTTTAAGCACCAACCACTCTGCTTGGCGATCGCGATCGCATGTTGCGGTCCTTTCTCTGGCGAAAAGCGTCCTAAGAATACCAAATATGGCGGATCTTGCGGTTGGGCTACAAAGGTGAATTCTTCGGGGTTAATGCCGTTATAAACTGTGCTGGCATAATTCAGCTTCAACTGACGCTGCGCGTTACTAATGCTGATGAATGGTTGCGATTCATGAAACGAAAATACTTTGCTGTTATCAGGAGTAAATCTGCCATGCAAGGTATGTACTGTGGGTGTTGACACCAAACTTGCAAAAGGCAATGCCCAGATTCCTACATGGGAATGGATGATATCGAATTCGGCTGCGTGTTGATAAACTTGGCTGACTTCCAGCACTTCATACATCACATGCTCTTTAATGTCTGAATCTAAGCGCAATGCACGCGGATGAACAGCTTCTAACTTAGCCAAAGTTTGAGAATCGCCAGAAGCGAACAACGTAACATCATGACCTCGACGCACCAGTTCATCAGTCAGACGACTCGCTACCAGTTCAATTCCTCCGTAAGTTGGAGGGGGAACTCGTTCCCACAAAGGGGCTACTTGAGCTATTTTCATAAAGTTGTTTAGGTTCAGAAGGTAAATTGGTCGTTGTCAAAGGGTTGAAACACTTTAGTTCAGAGTTTTTGCCTCCTTTTCTGAAGTCCAAATTAACCGCTTGTTGGTGGTAACACCCCTATCTCGGCTAACTTTACCCTTTAAGCCTCACCTCCAAATCTACTTTGAGCCACAATCATATCATGGCTGTGCTTATTAAGCTAACTTTTGCTTTTAAACTATTGCATCTATCTTGAGGATTATATTTTGGTTATTTGGTTATAAATGCTTATTACTATTCAAGCTCAATGCAAAATAGCATTAAACTTATCAGGGATCAATTGAATTGTTAAAAATAAATAGCGATCGCTCGATAAAAAATCTCAATAAGGCGGTAAGCGCGATCGCTTGTTTAAAGACTTCAGCCAAATAGTAAGTCTTGTGAAGGGATTCTCTTATAAATTTAATTTATATATATTATTACTTATTAGTATATACTTTCCCTTTTCTTTAGAGACTATAAAGGATACTCTAAAAATATATGTCATTGTTTGATGACATTTTGAAAGTTGCTAAATTTAGGAAATTTGCACGTTACAAGCTGCCTGCATTTTGTAATAGTAAAAACGCTAATTTGTGGAGTAGGTATACAAATCAAATAACAGGTTCTAGATTCAGCGTGTTTAAAAAGTTGAGGTATTGCTTTATTGATTGAAGTTATAATTTTTTTGTTTAAGAGTAAATTTAAAAATTAGCTAAAACAGCATTGTGAAAGCACATATTATAACTTTGTGCCTGTTTGTTATGGTTATTATGGAGAATTATGGTAAGGATTCAGGTCTAAACTTGAGGTATTAAAGATGGGATCTGTACAACAGGGTTAAGCATCGCTTTTATGGCTTGCTCAAAAAACTTAATTACAGAACGTCCTTGACGACGACAGGTTTGTATCACTGTCAATAAATTGGCAGTATCTTGGAACCGCTCCATTGAACGGGAACCTCCACTGACTTTTCTTTTTGTGACTGCTAAACGTAACGTTCGTTCAGCTAAATTATTATCAGGTGGTATCTCTGGGTGGTCTAAAAAATACCACCACTGATGGCATTTATTTCTCAAAGAGCGCAAAAGTTTACCTGCTTCGCCTCCAGCTTTATCAATCCATAAATGAATAGAAGATTCAACTTTGAATTGAAACTCGGATGTCCAATTTAAGAATTCATCGATGTTTTGAGTTTGTTGGAATAAAGCATAGTTTTTAAAGCCCTCATCTATCAGGCTGATAAATTTTGCCCCAATCTCTTCGTTATTTAAGCCTGGAAGCTTGATTAGCTTCTTGAAATGACGCCTTAAATGGGCTAGGCATTTCTGTTGAGCTTTTACTGGATAACCATTATACGCGCTATAATCATCAGAACTGAGTACACCTTCATAGCTTGAACCCAGGATCGATTCTAATTCGGCACGAGAACGAGTATCAGCAGC
>JAHHID010000131.1 GCA_019359015.1 Spirirestis rafaelensis WJT71-NPBG6 | reverse complement strand
AAATTGCCTGTGGAGACGGTCTGACGGGGACTGACAGCAGTCTAGTTAAGAGTCAAAGAAGCAGGAAGAAAGGTGGAGAGGTAGGCTGAAGCCTACCTCGTAACATCTTTTAAGAATCCCCTCTGCTAAAGCAGAGGGGAGTACGTCAACCTTAATGGTGTTTGTTCCTAATAGACAATCTTCGATCTCTGAGCTTGGAGCGACATCAGCCAAATGGTTTACTTAGTGTTGTTTGAGCTTATATCTAACGGTAGGCACTTCACGTACATAAGTTAAATCAATCCAATGCGGTCAAAAGGCCAAAATCGAAAAGTTGCTCGACCAATGATATTTTTTCTCGGTAAAAACCCCCAATAACGAGAATCATTGCTATCGTTCCGGTTGTCTCCCATGACAAAAAATTCATCTTTGGGGACTGTGACTGGTGGGAACGGCTGATTTGGTGGTTCAGCGATGTAGTCTTCTTGTAGGGGTTGACCGTTGAGGTAAACTTTACCTTTAAATACGCTGATTACTTCCCCAGGTTCACCAATGACGCGTTTGATGAAAGCTTGGTCTTTGGCATATCCGCGATGTTGCAGTTCTAATGGTGGCTGAAATACGATGATATCCCCAGTTTTTGGCGGATGGAATTTATAAGAGATTTTTTCCACGACCAAGCGATCGCCTGTAAATAAAGTTGGCAACATCGAATCAGAGGGAATGTAGCGCGGTTCGGCAACAAAAGTCCGAATTAACAGAGCAAGACATAAGGCGATCGCTACTAACGTGAAATTTTCCTGCCAAATACGCCATACTTTCGACTTCGATGCAGGAGTCTGTTTTGCGTCACTTTCGTGAGGAGTCATAGAAATTTTCAGCTATAGATGAAACAAGTTATAACAATACTTGATTATTCTGACGCTAAATATATGGTTTTGAGCAATTGTAGTTTATCGCACAACTTCTTACCGAGTGGTTTTTGGTAATTCTAATTCAGGAATATTATTAATGACCAGAGTACATTGCCCTTGATCAACACGATAAATCGCCAGCATATTTTCTAAATCGTCATAAAACCGCACCTCGATTCCAGCAGCGTGGGAAATCCACTGAGCATTATCAAAATATTGTTCTATTGAGAAGTCCTGTGCTGGATAGGTGCGACACCAAGCTTGCCATCCAGTTATGTTCCAGCTATAGCCTTCAGTCCTGAGCAAGTCTTTGATTGTGTAAGTGCCATTTCTACCTTGTCCAGCCTGATTACCCACTTTAACAATAATGCGCTGTATTGTTCCAACAAAAGGCGGGTAATCTAACCAATCCAGTAAGGTAATTTTTTTCCTGCTCTTTAATTCTTCAAGGAAAGGTGACAAGTTGTTTGTCTCGGTGAGAATGAACAAACGCTCTACTGCACGAGTTAATGCAACGTAAAAAAGACGGCGTTCCTCATCAACTACACGCTCAATGCTATCGCCAAAAACACGGCTGAACATCAAATCGGGGTGTATTAATGGGTAACAACGAGGAACAGCATCAAGTATTATAACTACATCTTCCTGAAGACCTTTATACTTGTGAGCGGTTGATATAGTTACAGCCTTTCTTGATTCTTCAGGAAGGTAGGAGCGCACCAAGTTTAGAAAAATATCCAGTGGGCTATCTTTCGATTTATGTTTACCATAATTCACATACCAAGGCAAACTATTCTTGCGGCTGAGTAAAACCACATTTTTTCCATCTTTGATAGTTTTGGCTACTAGGCGCAATATGGCAGGTGTTATGTTGTCTCCTTGATGCTCCTCTTGCTCCTTTGGAGTTGGATAAAATTGTCCGAGGTCAGCAATTTCAACCGTTCCAAATATGGTTTTATCAGCGCGAGCAGGAGTACCTAATCCTTGCATCAATTTATTACCAATATCGACAATTGAAGTAGCTGAACGGTAATTAGTGGCTATATGGAGTTTTTGCGAAGGCTGGAAAAACTGCGCGAAATTCTCGTAAAAGCGAAGGTCAGAACCAGCAAAGCCATTAATTGCTTGCCAGTCATCACCAACACAGAAAAATTGTGCTTGAGGATTTTGTTCTCTAATTGCTTCTATTAAATGATGAAATAGTTCTGAAAAGTCTTGATATTCATCAATGAGTACGTATCGAAGACACTTTAAATCGCCAGTGCCAGATTTGCGACGAAATACGGTTTTTCCTGATGCGACAGTTGTCGCAGCTTTTTGCATTAGTCCATCAAAATCTTCCTCGCCAGTTGCCTGAAGACGTTGCAGATAGGACTGATAAAACTTTTGTGCAAGCTCCAAAAAACGCTGCTCGACATCACTAGTACAGGCTGGCGTAAATAAACCAACCATTCTCAATCGCTAAAAAGCTTACTCCATATTACTTTTGACTTTTGACTTTTGACTTTTGACTTCCGCGAAGCGGTACTAGCACACTTATGAATATCAACGAGAGAGGCTAATTTTTCGCAAGTGAGGGAAAGTTTGCGACAACGCTGGATAAATCCTTCTACTACTTTGGTAAAGCGGTCTATAGCTCTAAGTTTAATTTTCTTCCAAATCTCGTCTTCACTTAAGCGATCGCACTTAATACCATAACTTTCAAGACACCGCTTCAGTAAAGCACAAAAATCTTCTACTCCCTCAAATCTGAGAGTTGTGGGGGATAACTCCACAAAATGCCAGTTAGGATAATTTCGCCAATATTCTCGCTTGGCATCTGACATAATATCGTAATCTGGATCGCCTTCAAGTCCGAAATATTCAATAACTATCCCCTGATTTTCTCCAGTAACAATCGTAAAGTCAGGGCGATAATTAATACCATTCCACCAGAAGTTACGCTCATATTTGTATTGAATATTGTGTTCCAATAAAAAATTGGCAATTACTTTCTCACCAAAAGACTTGTAATAGTTTCCGTCAAGCCCTTCTCTTTGCAATGAGCGACGGTAATCCAGCATTTCTTCAGGACTTTTATCATAACCACTCCAAGCGATTCGCTCCCAGTCTTCACGAAAGTGCGCCATCATCAAAACGCGAATTTTTTCATAAACATCTGGGTTGTCGTGATACTTATAAATTACAGTTTGTAAAGCTTGGGCTTTGTTCTGTTGTCCATCTGGTTCATTGAAAAGAATGCTTTCTTCAGGATGAACTAAAGCATAGGCTAATGCGTGGAAAGTCATTACATGAGTAATAGAGTCTTGTAGTTGTAGCGTGAGCCGTTCTCTTATCTCCTCCGCAGCTTTGCGATTAAAGGCTAAAATCAACATTTCATTGGGTGCAACACTGCAATGTTTCTGTAAAAATAAAGCTCGGTTGACCAAAGTGGAAGTTTTGCCACTTCCAGCCCGTGCTACTACTTGTATATGACCTTCAACAGCACCAATTGCTGCCGCTTGCTCAAGGTCAGGTGAAGAGTTCAAGTTGCTTTTTACCCAAGATTGCACATAATTCGACTTTTCAGCTTGGTACTCTTTAAATGTTATGTGTTCAGTACACTTGGCTTGATAAAAGTTTTCGGCATTTAGAAAATCTTGCTCAAAATCTTCTTTCAAGGTTTGAAGTAAAGTTTGCTTTTCTGCTTCGCGACGAGCAAGTTCCTGACGTTCTTCTTCGATTTTTACGAGCCGGAGCCTCTCTTGTTCTTTGCGCTGCTGTTCCAGACGGGCGCGTTTCTGAAGTTCTTTCTCTAGTCTCTCCTTGCGTTCTGCTTCCAATCGAAGTTTTTCTTCCCGCTTGCAGTCTTGTAGTTTCTTGACTTTAGGTTCTAAGAGAAGACGAAATTCGGGATTCTCTACAGACGACTCTAAAACTGTAGGAAGCTCCATATCCTGAAAGCGTTCTGCAAAGTCTTTTATTTCAAATTTTACACTTTGAATTACAGGCTGGTTTCCAATAATACTCACAAATCGGATATGAAGAAACTCGTTGTCTACGTCCCAAATTTCTCCCCAAGTATCATTCGTGAACTGCACCGCCAGACCAATAGCTTCTTGCCATCGATCTAACCTATTGTCAGCATACGCATAAAATAGTAGGACGTTGCTTATCATAGCAAAAATTCCTTGCAGGGCTTAAACACCTATTTCCAGTTTTCCCGCAGACAGAGCATGATCTAACACTGAAGCAGAAATTGTAGAAGGATAAGGTTAGATTGATGTGCTGTTTGTCTTCTTGTCGTATCGGTAAACAACGAAAAACGGTAAAGGCTTCAATACCTTCACCGTTTTTAAATCTTGAATTGAAAATCTGAGATTTAATCTCGAACCCCAAATCTAAAATTTTCAATTTTGTTCAAACTTTGATGTCGCAATTCTCATTGCTGTTGATAGCAAGTCCATATATCCAGCAAGCAACTACAACTCCGTAATTGTTACTAAACCTGCCTCGGTAAACTGTATAACAAGTTCATGCTCATCAAGTAAAGCAGTTCCTAATAGAGGTAGCCGTCCTGTAGCAAGTACATTAACTTCCCGTTCTTCTCCATTCCAAATAATGGTAGCTTCATGTACTGGCAAGATTACACTACTATTGTCAGCTAAATTTGCATATATATCATACACAAAAGGAAAACCCAACAGAGTAACTGCTTCTGGTGGTAGGGAAAGAAACTCTGTAAAACCTGTATCGATAACAAACTCAATAGTAAAATCTGGTTGATTTGGCAGTCGAAATATCACATTAACGGTTGCACGTCCGTTCTTAACAATACCAGAAATCACCGATAATCACGCTCCATTTCACCACTGAAGGAAACAGCAACCTTGTAACCGATGCGAATACCAAAAAGTCTGGCGTATGGGTTCTTTTGGCGTAATAGATGTGCTGATTGTATACCTGTTTTGTCAACCGCGTATTCACCTGTTTCTATGTCAATAATCACCATCTTACCGATGTTTTCTTCTGTTTCCACTTGTTGACGAATGCTATTTTCGTATAGTTCTTTCGCACGTCGTGCAACTTCTTCGCGGCTTAAAAGTATGCTTTGCACGCCTTTGCCCCTTTGTTTTTAGTGTGTACTAATTCTACTTGATTATCTGTTGTGCCTTAAAACTGAATTTTCTACGTCTGTCATCTTTGGGTTAAGCAAGAAGACAAATAGCGCGAGCCTGATTTTCTCTCTCTGACATCTGTGCCATTGCAGAAGTGACAATAAATCTTTGGATATTCTGGTAAAGCGATCGCCCCCAGACAACTGCATTCACAATACTACTGAAAGAATCGTCAAGGAGAATGATGTCGCTCAAGCGATCGCCTATATATAAAGTCGCCAACATCGAATCAGAGGGAATGTAGCGCGGTTCGGCAACAAAAGTCCGAATTAACAGAGCAAGACATAAGGCGATCGCTTTTATAATTGTATGGCTTGCCTGTCTTTAGGCTGACTGTGGGTGTATTTGACAAAGCAAATCCTGAGCATATTGGAATTGTTAGGGTGAGTGTCTCCAGCAGGCTAGGCGATCGCATAAGTTAAATCAACGTATTTGAGATATTTGAGTGATTGTTGATAAACTTGCCATAGAAACTTTGTACGGGGCTGTGCGGCGTTTATAGACAGTTAAATAACTCAGACGAATGCTGAATGTAACACGTTCTCAATTAGTGCGCTATGGCATTGCTGGACTCAGCATTGTCCTCGCCACAGTGCTGATGCTACTGTTGGACCCTCTACTCGCCATGACGCAGAGTCCTTTTCTGCTGTTCTTTGGTGGTGTCATGGTCAGTGCCTGGTATGGGGGTTTAGGACCTGGGCTACTCGCAACTGCTTTGTCGGGTCTTATTAGCACTTATTTCTTTCTTCCTCCCATTCATTCACTCTCTCTAGACTTAGTCAGCGGCTCTCGGTTGAGTTTATTTTTGCTCGAGGGAGTGCTGATCAGTGTTTTATCGGGAGCACTTCGCGTCGCAAAGCAGCGAGTCGAGCGAGCATTGTCTAAGCTGCAAAGCAGTGAAGAACGGTATCGTCGCCTGGTTGATACCGCCAACGAGGGCATCTGGGTCGTTAATGCTGAAGGACGAACAGATTATGTCAACCAACAGATGGTTAAGATGCTCGGTTACAGCTATGAAGAAGTACAGGATCGCTCTATCTTCAACTTTATTGATGAGACAGCCCGTTTAGAAGCACAACACATTTTAGAGCAGGGAGCGCAGAGCATTCCAGCCCAATATGATTGGCGGTTCCGCCGAAAAGACGGGACACAGCTATGGGCGATCGTCTCAACAAGTCCTGTTTTCAATGAAGCTGGACAATTTCTCGCTGTCCTGGCGATGGTGATGGATATAACCCTTCGTAAGCAAGCAGAGGAGCGTAACCAGCAACTGATCGCTCAGGCGCAAGAACAAGCGAATACCTTGAATGCCATTATCTCAGCTTCCGTAGATGATATCTATGTCTTTGACAGAGAGGGGCGATATCGCTATGTCAGCGCCGGTGGTGCTCAGATTCTTGGATTTCAACCGAGTGAGGTGATTGGAAAAACGTGGCAAGACCTTGGTTTACCAGCCGCTTTAATGGAACAGGTCGATGCCCAACGAGAAACAGTAATATCAACTGAGCGATCGCTGAGAAGCGAGACTGATTTTGTGACAGACAGTGGTGTGCGGTCTTACGAATACATTATGACCCCACTGGCAGATTCAGACCAATCGGCTAAATCTGTTGTTGCTATCTCTCGCGATATTACCGAGCGCAAGCAAACAGAAGCCGAACGTAACCAGTTGTTAACTCGCGAGCAGGTTGCACGAGCAGAAGCGGAAGTACAACGAAATCGCCTTTATTCAATACTGCTACAAGCTCCAGCCTGCATTTGTATTAATCGCGGACCGGATCACGTCTTTGAGTTTGCCAATCCTCTGTATTGTCAGCTCGTTGGTAATCGCGAACTAATTGGACGCACTGCTCGACAAGCTTTTCCTGAACTGGAGGGACAAGGCTTTTATGAATTACTTGATCGCGTATTTATAACTGGGCAGCCGTTCATCGGTAACGAAGTATCAGCTCATTTTGATCGACACGGTAATGGAACAATTGAGGAAGGGTTTTTCAACTTCGTCTACCAACCCATGTACGACAGCAATGGATCTGTAGAAGGAGTCATCACCTTTTGTTTTGAAGTCACCGATCAGGTTATAGCACGACGGCAAGCAGAAGCTTTAGCAGAAGACTTGAGAGTCCAACAGATTGCATTGAAGAAAAGCGAAGCCCGGTTTAGCCGCTTGGTCGAATCCAACATTATTGGCGTGATCCTGGCTGGACCTAACGGCACTATCATGGAAGCTAATGATGCTTTTCTACAAATAGTAGGTTACAGCCGTGAGGACTTGCTCAATGGAGCCATGAACTGGACCCAGATGACTCCACCGGAATATTATCAGCAAGACGAGCAAGTCTTACAGGAACTCGCTATTTCTGGGAGTTGTGCTCCGTTTGAAAAGGAATACATCCGCAAAGATGGTAGCCGAGTCCCCATTTTGTTGGGAGCAGCAAAGCTCGAAAGCGATCAACTCGCTTGGGTCTGTTTTGTTCTAAATTTAACCGATAGCAAGAATGTTGAAGCATTACTGCGTCAACAAGCCGAGGAGTTATCTAGGGCAAATCGACTAAAAGATGAGTTTCTTGCTACTGTCTCTCATGAGTTGCGGACTCCTTTAAATGCCATGCTGGGATGGGCGACTATCCTGCGCTCTAAACAGCTCGATCAAGCCACTATGAATCGTGCTTTGGAGACAATCGAGCGCAACGCCAGGGCACAGAATCAACTGATTAACGATCTGTTGGATGTTTCTCGTATAATTACTGGTAAGCTACGGTTAAATGTTTCTCCCGTTGTCTTGGTCTCGATAATTGAGACAGCAATTGATTCGATTCGTCCAGCCGCAGAAGCCAAGAATATCCGTATTCAAAGTCTTTTAGACCCCGCAGCTGGACCAATTTCAGGCGACCCCGATCGCCTTCAACAGGTGTTTTGGAATTTGCTTTCCAATGCCGTTAAGTTTACGCCGAAAGGAGGTCGAGTTCAGATTCGACTAGAACGCATCAATTCTCACGTCGAGGTGACAGTGAGCGATACCGGACAAGGGATTAGTCCTGAGTTTTTACCTTATGTTTTCGAGCGCTTACAACAAGCCGATAGTACGACCACCAGAGTGCATGGTGGGTTAGGGCTTGGTTTGGCAATTGTCCGTCATTTGGTAGAGTTGCATGGAGGGAGCGTCCAGGCAGCTAGTGCGGGTGAAGGAAAGGGAGCAAGTTTTATGGTCAATCTGCCGATTACTATCTTTCGTCCAGAGTCTACAGATATTGAGCGCACGCATCCTACTGTCAGTGATGCAGCTCCTCTGATTGATACACCCAGATTGAACGGCTTGAAGGTTTTAATTGTGGATGATGAAGCAGATGCCAGAGAGATGTTAGCCACGCTGCTTAGGCAAAGTGGGGCAGAGGTCATGACGGCAGCATCCGCTAGAGAAGCTTTCAATATCATCACTCAAAGCACATCTGACCAAAGACCTGACGTTTTGGTGAGTGATATTGGAATGCCAAACGAAGATGGATACACGCTGATTCGCCAGATTCGAGCTTTAGACCCACAAGAAGGAGGTAGAATTCCAGCGATCGCTCTTACAGCATATGCCAGAACTGAAGACCGTATCCGAGCGTTATCTTCAGGGTTTCAGTCTCATGTTCCCAAGCCGGTTGAGCCAGCAGAGTTTGTTACGGTAGTGGCAAATCTAATTAATCGCTTCTAAAATCAGAGCAAACGCCATTTGTATATCAATAATCACCATCTTAGCTGTTAATAATTTGTTCCACCGCAACAGAAACATCTGGGAATGCAAGCGGTTGAATTCTTCCCCCAGTTAATGTCAGTTTTGTCGCGTACTCTCCATCTAAGATTTCTCGAAACACCACCAGGTGTAACTTTTTTAGATTGACAACCCAATATTCTAAAATACCTGCTTCTGCATAGATTTTGCTTTTTGTCTCTAAATCTTTTTCTAAACTAGAGTTAGCGTACTCAATCAACCAGAAAATATTTTCTGGATAGGGATGATGCTGTCGATACTCGCGTCCTAAAGGTTGGACAATGGCAATATCTGGTTCTGGTTCCGAGTCGTTGGGTAGGGTAATTGGTTTAGCATGACGAATTTTTGCGCGTTCACCCAATAACTTTGCTAGATAGTCACCAGCTTCACCACTACTATAAGCGTGAGGTTCCCCTTCTGGCGACATTTCGACAATTTCTCCTTTAAGTAGTTCAACTTTGCGATCGCTCAAAATGCCAGCCTCAATCATGCGGTGATATTCGTCAATCGTCCACTTAGCAACTATCACAGTCATGACGATTGATTCCTCCCAATGATTCTTTATATTCTCCCATTTTAAAAGCACTTCAGGTCTGATTCAGAAGAAGTCGATTGATTGAAGATACAGACATGCATGGGAGCATGTAATAAAACTTATACACAAGCTGAGGTAACAGCTTAGTAACTATAAAATAGTCGAGTATGCAATTATGTTAATAGCAATTTCTTTAGCGATCGCTTGTTCTACATACAGCTAAATGTTATTACTCTAGTTCTTTAAAGCTCAATCCAGCTATGCCGTGTCAGCACTTGTGACACTTGCGTAAATCACAAGACTTACGCAAGTGTTCTCAATCATATTCTCTAAAAATTCTCTAAGAACTTAGACTAATTCCGTAGCTAAAAGCCTACCTTCAATTGGTTCATACTCATCTTCTAGTAACCATAACTTGGCTGCATTATAGTCATTACTAGAAAATACAACTTTATAACCCTGCGCCGGATCATAAACTTGACAGTTATCTTCACTGTCGCAAAGCAATAAAAGAATATATGGAGGCGATAACATTGGATCTATCCATACTTCTGTAAATTCCCAGTTATTCTTCACTCGGTCTTGTGCGGGGGATGACGTGGTATTGGTCGTCTGCATTGATTTTTATCTCCCCATAGTAAAGTAGAATACGGCTACCATCTGGGCTGATTCTATAACCTATTGGTTCATTAAAAAACATTCCATAACGGTCATATCCTCGAATCATTCCGGTGAACTGCCCATTTTCTATTATGGCTTGAGTAACTTTATTCATTGTAGGTTCATCGTTAAATACATGAGCGGCAAGTCCTCGTTTGAGAAGTCTTTGACTTTGAGGTGTACCTGCTATATGCTTGGCAACTTGTCTAACGTCAAGGCTAATTTGACGATTAATTCCACTCATGATTAAAGGTTAAGTTTTTTGTATTTCCAGGATTTACGCCGAAAACAGCTAAATTCCACAACTACGATAAAAACAAAAATTTATATAAGTTGGTCTGAGGCACTAAACCCAACGATACCAATGGGATTTGTTAAGTTTCTTTATTACTCAGCCTAACCTACCACTACTTTAGTTATTTTCACGCAATACTTTGAGATCATTTGCCTGTAAGATAACCTAAAGGTAAGTGTGAATCATTTATAAGTAATGATTTTTTAGACAAACCACTTCAATCACTTGCGGGAATAGGTATTGATTTCCGTTGTTGATCCTGCGACGGTGTATTTCACGATCAGCTTTACGAGCTTTTTAGTCTTCTAAATTGCCTCTTGATCCTTATCCGAATAGGCGAGAATACACCCGCAAGTGATATTTTTTTATTTACAATCGTAGAAATTAGCATGATATCTGTGTCAAGGCTAAATCTAAATATGGCTGTTACATCGCTCAAAGGATAGCTGATTAAGGATAACTCAGGGGACAAAGTGAAAAAAAACTCTCAGTTGCTTCTCACAGATAGCCCCGAATCTTTACGAGAGAAATTTTACTCTCTCAAACAACCAATGGATATAGCTGACCTTTTAGAGGTTTCCTATCCTCGCCTTGTTTATCATATATATCTTGTTGAACCTGATAAACGTTATAAAACTTTTGAGATTCCTAAAAAGTCTGGTGGTATTCGTCAGATATCAACTCCGATAACTGCACTTAAAATTATTCAGAAAAAACTTAATCAAGTATTACAAACAGTGTATGAGATAAAACCATCAGTGCATGGTTTTGTGATGGGGAAAAATATTGTAACTAATGCTCAAGCTCATACTAAAAAACGCTATGTTCTAAATCTTGATTTAACTGATTTTTTTCCGTCGATTAATTTTGGTCGAGTCCGGGGTATGTTTATGGCTACACCCTATGGTTTACATCCAGATGTAGCAACTGTTTTAGAGGATGTTTGAAAAGTAGGGGGCTTCTGTAAGAAAGCTCACAAAGCTAATCGCTGAAATTGAAGACATCAGCACCTTGTGAGCAAATGACTAAAGCATATCCTAGCAATTTGACGTGGGAGCA
>JAHHID010000130.1 GCA_019359015.1 Spirirestis rafaelensis WJT71-NPBG6 | reverse complement strand
TTCTCTTAGCACTTTTTGTAGATGCTGTTTTTGGCTCTCCGAAAGAAAATTTTTGACAGGCATTGCAAGAAAGGCTGCTGGAAATTATCTATTCTTTATTTTGGCAGAGTATAGGCACGACAGCTTATTCCTACTTTTCTCGTCTTAACAGCAGGAAATTCTATTAAAGAGCGTCATGATTTTGCCAGAAGAATAGCTCAGTATACAGTTTTATTTTTAGCACTCTTTCTCTTAATTGGAGGAGGAGTTTTACGCTTTTTTGGAATTTCCCTAGAAGTCGTCCGTATTGCTGGGGGAATTGTGGTGTTTCACACTGCTTGGCAAATGATGAGCGCACGACCAAGGCTAACAGCACAAGAAAATCAAGCAGCAGTTGAAAAAAGAGAACACCATGAAGACATTTCTTTTATGCCAATGACCATTCCCTTATTGGCAGGATCAGCTGCTATTGCTGCGACATTGGGTTTATCAGCTCAAGCTGGAAGTAGTTTTTCTACTTCAACTGTAATGAATTTAATCGCAGTTTTGTTAGCAACTTTTGTTTTGGGGATAACAATTTATATATGCTTGCGAACTTCAAGTTGGTTACTAATTTTATTAGGAGAAACAGGTATCAAAGCAAGCAGCCGACTGTTGGGATTTTTTATTATGGCAGTGGGTGTTCAGTTAATTCTCAATGGATTGGCAGATTGGTTAAGACATATTTTCGTAAATCTTACTTAAGTCAACCCCTGCGGGGAATTCAAAATTAAAAATTCACGCATTCAAAAAAAAGACAATTAGTGGGGGCAGTCGCTTCGCTCCATCCCCGAAGGGGAGGTGGGAGCTTGTACCCAAAATTAATTAAAAATTATTTTTTCTTTCTTAATACGTGAATTTTTAATTTTGAATTCAAAAAAGCTCATATAAATTTCTACTTCTTTCATTAGAGAGATGGTGCTTTCAATGCGGGCATTTAAGATACAGATATTAATTGTAGCAGATAGCTAAATATAAAGACTTTCTTGCCTATTTGCTGTTTGTTAATTTTGTCCGCTTAAGCACTATAAATAATTGTATTTATGAATATTCCCACTCACCCTTGGATGCTGATGTTGAGGGTTTATCGAGATGTTATTCCAACGGTTCATCGGCGTTTGCATAAATGGAAAGAATGTGCTAAACAAATTCCCAATGCAGAACTTCGCAGGCAAGCATTAATGAGTATTGAAACTAAAACTTTCCACTGTGAAGGGGGAGGAATTTATGGATTGTTGGCTAGAGATTATCGGGAAGAAGCGATTGATTTTATAGTTGCTTATCAAACTATTAGCGATTACTTAGATAATTTATGTGACCGCAGTACTTCTTTCAATCCTGACGACTTTCGCGCTTTGCATGAATCTATGTTTCATGCCTTAACACCAGGAGCAAAAGGCACTAATTATTATCGTTTTCGCCAAGAACAAGAGGATGGTGGTTATTTAAGTAAGCTAGTTAAAACCTGTCAAAACATATTAAATAAAATGCCAGCTTATCCCACGATTGCTGCCACGTTGCATGAGCTTGCCAGTTATTACTGCGATTTACAAGTCAATAAACACGTAAAAATTGAAGAGAGGGTTCCACGTCTCAAAGCTTGGTATGCATTGTATCAGGATAAATTTCACCAAATGAGTTGGTACGAATTTTCAGCTTGTACTGGATCAACTTTGGGGATTTTTTGTCTAGTTGCCTATGGCTTCGATAAAAATTTTTCCGATGACATGAGTCAGCGTGTAAAAAATAGTTATTTCCCTTGGATGCAGGGGTTACATATTTTGCTCGACTATTTAATTGACCAAGAAGAAGACCGCATGAATGGCGATTTAAATTTTTGTTTTTATTACAAAAACAATTACGAAATGACTCAGAGATTTTCACATTTTGTTCAAAATGCTAATAAAAGTGCGGCTCAATTACCCCATACCAATTTTCACCAAATGATTAACCAAGCTTTGTTAGGAATTTACCTAGCAGATGAAAAGGTAAAACGACAAAAAGAAGTGCAAAAAATGGCAAAGCATCTTTTAAATCAGGGAGGTGCACCAACGTACTTTTTCTTTTTGAATGGCAGGATTATGACTCATTTGCGCTCCAGCACGGATGCCTAGGAGTGGCAGTAATTAATTGGCATTTGCAAGTAATTTGTTTATTTCATATATTGCACCTATCCGTAGAATACTGTGTAAGCTAAAAAGATGCAAGGGTAAGCTACATAAATTTCATTGGCTTTTCTCCCTAAAAAAAGGACTTTTGGTTTAATACTGAGTGACCGAATCCCATTAATTATTCTTAATGCAAGATGTGAGTTTATCTTACTTCTCAGTGTCAATTAAATTGCTAATGCGGTCACCTATTTGGAGATTTCTCTCTTTTAACTCTTTTTCAACCAAAGCCCATTGGCAGAAATTCATATATAAGGCTAGAGCATAAATAGGTTGAGCACGACCGATAAAACCTTCTTCGACAAGGTAGCTGACTTTATCTAGAAGAAATTTAAAATCGTATTTTGTATGCTGAGTCATAAGCTATTTTTAATTAAAGTTTTATAAATAAAAATTACAGTTATTCCCAACCATTTATCTAAAATAGACTGAAGGGTTCCCAGAAAGGAAACCCTTTTGAGCTATGCAGACATTGGCTACACTCTCGTAATCAATTGCCGGATAAGTGAAACTTGACTTACAAAAGCGACTTTATCTTTGTTTGTCAGAAAGACATTTCAATCGTTTGACCGCTTCAGTTCTTTGATAGTCTGAAGCGCTGGAGGAATTGGTGTTCCCATTGCTTGTATCAAAGCTTCTGGAGGTTTATCGCGTAAAGGCGATCGCAGGTATTCACCTGTCAGAATGCGATCGCCAACTTTCATGTTGTGGGTGGTGCTGTAGAAGCGATGTGTTTGCGTAATTTTGCCCCGTTCCTGCATGGAGTCATTAGCTATTTTTTTACGAAGCTTAATGATGGCATCGATAATTGCTTCTGGACGAGGTGGGCAACCAGGTATGTAAACATCTATAGGCAGAATTTTATCAGCCCCGCGAACAGCAGTAGGAGAATCTGTGCTGAACATACCACCGGTAATCATGCAAGCTCCCATCGCAATGACGTATTTGGGTTCAGGCATTTGCGCGTAAAGACGCATCGTTGGTTGAGACATTTTTACGTTGAGAGTGCCTGCCAAAATTAATAAGTCAGCTTGACGCGGACTAGCACGAGGAATTAAGCCAAATCTATCAAAATCGAACCGCGAACCAATCAGCGCAGCAAACTCAATGAAGCAACAAGCGGTGCCATAAAGAAGAGGCCATAAGCTGGAGAGTCGTGCCCAATTATACAAATCGTCTAGCGTCGTCAAGATGACGTTTTCGGAAAGTTCATTAGTCACCCCATAGCTAATTGGAGATATTATTTGTTCTTTCGTAAAAGAGCCATCTGAGTTGAAATCACCGGGATTCATCAGTTTGTCCAAAAGAGTTTATGAACCACTTGAATAAAAATCTTGATTAACAGCTTTGTAGTTTGCTTTTTCTCTTTCCCCTAAGATTAAACTCTGTAATTTTTAATCCCTTCTATCTTTAGGAATGATATTTGTTAATTTATCTTGTCACCATCAACACAAACTTATTTACCCTTGCAAAATGACCACTTGTAATATAAGAGCTTTTTTACTTCTCAGACATCCTCTCAACCTTTATAAAAAAAGGCAGAGGGCACTTATACTTGATGACAATAAAACCCCGACAGAATGGGTTTAAAGCCCACCAATAAAAAGAAGATTCATATCGAGACGCGCAGCGCTCTTATATGAGGTGTCCTTGTCTCAATCCCACGTTTTTAAGCGTGGGTTTCCTTCAGAAGTGCCCTCTGCCTCCTCCATAAGTGTCTTCTGAAGCCTTTTTCAGTATCTTATTTAAGATTTATTATTTTTTTGATAACAGAAACAAAAACATCAACTTTAAAGTAAGTGTTGTAGAAATACAAACTTGCTCGTGCAGTAGATTCAATTTCCAAATACTGATGTAGAGGTTGGGTAGCGTGAAAGCCTGCGTTAATAGCAATTCCGGCTTTATCTAAATTGCTGGATAACTCTTTGGCGGAGATATTTTCAACACTGAACATCACAATGGCAACTTTACCTACAGCAGCAACTTCCGGTTGAGGACCGTAAATGCGAATTGAGGGAATTTGTTGCAGTTGTTTAATTAAATATTTAGTCAGATCCGTTTCGTAGGCATAGATTTTATCCATGCCAATTCCGTCTAAATAGTCAACAGTTGCACCAAGTCCAATCGCGTCTGCAATTGAGGGTGTAGCCGCTTCAAATTTATAATGCAGATAATTTGGTATTACTAGTAAATATCAAATTTTCTATATTAATAGTTGCAATCATGTAGTTAAAATAAATCATACTTTGGTTTAATAAATTTGAAGTTATAGGCAAATAAGTATTTTAAAAATTCGGCTTACTTAACTTATTTTAGACCTGGAGATAGAAGTAGAAGCTAACTAAAAAAGCTTATTATCTACTTTAATTAGGAAAAAAATAATCAAATCAAAGCATAATAATGACTCATAAATATGACCTAAGGGTTATCCAAGATGAAGCATATTGCCTTGTGGAAAAGGGATTTATCAGCCGACAACAATCGATATATATTCTTTTTAGATATATTCCTATGCGCGAATGGCTTTTTGTTGAACGTGAGTTAGAAGAAAAAAATTTCCAGCTTGGCGATCGCATTTGCGATTTAATCGGTGATGAACAGTGGTTGTTTGACTAATTGAGTAATAAGAATAAAGGGCAAAACTGAATATTACACAATCAAAGAAAGGAGAATGCGATCGCCAAGCTGATTTAACCTAAACATATCCTTCTTTTAGAAACAAAATCGGGTGTCTTGTTTGGTATTTCAGTAAATAGCAAGGGTAGTGCATAGTTGATGCACATTATGAAAATTGGGAAAAAGCTTATAACTCTCTCCCTATCTTCCTTTATCCCCATCGCCCCATAAATCTTGCAGAAAAAATTAAATATCTTATAGTTTATTAACCCAAAAGACTTACCATCTTTGCGGCGGTTTTTTAGCCTCGTCCAACTCACATTAAATTAGCAAAGTTTTGGGCAACTATCGCGCTAATGCCTCTGGCAGACCTAGTTCCTTAGGGAGTGCGAGTGCCAGAAGTTCCGCCTCCAGTAGTCGTGCCAGTGCCAGAAGCCCCACCTCCAGTAGTCGTGCCAGTGCCAGTAGTGCCACCTCCAGTAGTCGTGCCAGTGCCAGTAGTGCCACCTCCAGTAGTCGTGCCAGTGCCAGAAGCCCCACCTCCAGTAGTCGTGCCAGTGCCTGGAGTTGCGCCTGCGCCACCATTAGTGTCGCTTTGGCTACAAGCAGACAAAGCTAACGGCAGAATCACTAAACTCAGAGCAAAAGTACTAGCCCAAACAATTTTGGATAAATTAAAAGATTTCATCGTTCTGGTTCCTTTTCAGATTGTAAATCCTTGCAAGTCGTTAACATTCAAATTCAAGAACAGTGGAAGTATCCTTCTTTCTAAGAGATACTAAATAGCTTGATATATCGCTCTATCTAAAGCATGAAACCTAATTAAGTTATACTGTTATTATGGATACAAAAACTCCGAGTCGGCTTGGCTATAGGCTTTTTCTATCTGCTGTTTCAACTAACAATAAAGGCAAAGTTTTTTGTATTTATAATAACAGGCAAGCTTTACATTCAACAATGAATGCTCTAGTTCCTCATGCCTAGAGAGTTGTTATTATTTTATAAGTATTTTTCTAATAATCTTAAGACTCCCGTAGTACCGGAAATAGTTGATAAGTGTGCGATAACATGTTGCAACTAGCAATGGTCAGATACAAACACACTCCTGATAATTCGCTCTATGTGGGCGATCGCCCCTTTTTATGAACAAGCTGCCCATTAAAAAGCTAGACCTTTTCAATGGGTATGCGACTAGATCGAGCAACATCACTCTCGAGCGATCGCCCCCAACGCTTATCAGAAGTACAGTAACAAAAGAGGATAGTCATGGAACGAGAGATTACTTTTTATCAACAGTAGTGCAACCACCCTTCTAAAAGTACGGTTAATTCCACTGCAAGCGTCACTTAAGTCAAGTTATATTCAAAGAGTGTCAAGCAAAGCTAATCTGATGTAATGCTAGTACAGCCAATAATCACTTAAGTGTGTTACAATTCCCAGAAAAAGTAGTGCAACCATCCAATAAAAATTACGGTTGATACTACTCCAAGGAGAACGTTGTCAAGTTACATTAGAGAAGTGTTGGGGAAGTGACTCTGACACGCCGAACCAAAAAAAAAACAATAGTTTGAAAGCCAAAATAAAGCATCCAATTCTCGTCAAAAAGTATTTTTTGGGACATGCTTAAGATATAAGTCCCTAAAATATAAGAAAGAATTAAGGATTCCAGAACTATTAGTTCTGGAGCCAAGCAAACTCAAAACACAACAAATGAGAGTTTGATCCTGGCTCAGGATGAACGCTGGCGGTATGCATAACACATGCAAGTCGAACGAAGCCCTTCGGGGTTTAGTGGCGGACGGGTGAGTAACGCGTGAGAATCTGCCTTGAGGTTTGGGACAACAGCTGGAAACGGCTGCTAATACCAAATATGCACAACTGTGAAAGGGGTTTACCCCGCCTCGTGATGAGCTCGCGTCTGATTAGCTAGTTGGTGGTGTAAGGGACTACCAAGGCGACGATCAGTAGCTGGTCTGAGAGGATGATCAGCCACACTGGGACTGAGACACGGCCCAGACTCCTACGGGAGGCAGCAGTGAGGAATTTTCCGCAATGGGCGAAAGCCTGACGGAGCAATACCGCGTGAGGGAAGAAGGCTCTAGGGTTGTAAACCTCTTTTCTCAAGGAAGAAAAAAATGACGGTACTTGAGGAATAAGCATCGGCTAACTCCGTGCCAGCAGCCGCGGTAATACGGAGGATGCAAGCGTTATCCGGAATGATTGGGCGTAAAGCGTCCGCAGGTGGCTATGTAAGTCTGCTGTTAAAGAGTCTGGCTCAACCAGATAAAGGCAGTGGAAACTACATGGCTAGAGTGCGTTCGGGGCAGAGGGAATTCCTGGTGTAGCGGTGAAATGCGTAGAGATCAGGAAGAACACCGGTGGCGAAAGCGCTCTGCTAGGCCGCAACTGACACTGAGGGACGAAAGCTAGGGGAGCGAATGGGATTAGATACCCCAGTAGTCCTAGCCGTAAACGATGGATACTAGGCGTGGCTTGTATCGACCCGAGCCGTGCCGTAGCTAACGCGTTAAGTATCCCGCCTGGGGAGTACGCAGGCAACTGTGAAACTCAAAGGAATTGACGGGGGCCCGCACAAGCGGTGGAGTATGTGGTTTAATTCGATGCAACGCGAAGAACCTTACCAGGACTTGACATGTCGCGAATCCTTGCGAAAGTAGGGAGTGCCTTCGGGAGCGCGAACACAGGTGGTGCATGGCTGTCGTCAGCTCGTGTCGTGAGATGTTGGGTTAAGTCCCGCAACGAGCGCAACCCTCGTTTTTAGTTGCCAGCATTAAGTTGGGCACTCTAGAGAGACTGCCGGTGACAAACCGGAGGAAGGTGGGGATGACGTCAAGTCAGCATGCCCCTTACGTTCTGGGCTACACACGTACTACAATGCTACGGACAAAGGGCAGCAAGCATGCGAATGCAAGCTAATCTCATAAACCGTGGCTCAGTTCAGATCGCAGGCTGCAACTCGCCTGCGTGAAGGAGGAATCGCTAGTAATTGCAGGTCAGCATACTGCAGTGAATTCGTTCCCGGGCCTTGTACACACCGCCCGTCACACCATGGAAGCTGGTAGTGCCCGAAGTCATTACCCCAACTGTTCGCAGAGGGGGATGCCTAAGGCAGGACTGGTGACTGGGGTGAAGTCGTAACAAGGTAGCCGTACCGGAAGGTGTGGCTGGATCACCTCCTTTAAAGGAGACCTACCCGCTCAGATATTGAAAACAATTTGTGATTAGATATTGAGTTGGTCATCCGATTAGGTCGGTCGCGACAGTTGTTTTTTGCTTTCAAACTATATTTTGGTTCGCAATTGGGCTATTAGCTCAGGTGGTTAGAGCGCACCCCTGATAAGGGTGAGGTCCCTGGTTCGAGTCCAGGATGGCCCACCTGAATCAATGCAAAATTAAAAATACTGTTTTTGAATTTTTAATTTTGAATTGTGTCTGGGGGTTTAGCTCAGTTGGTAGAGCGCCTGCTTTGCAAGCAGGATGTCAGCGGTTCGAGTCCGCTAACCTCCACCAGAAAGTGAAATTGAGAAAAAATTCAGCAACTGAGCAATATTTGCCAGACTGCTGGATATATTTCCAGCTATTGAACCTTGAAAACTGCATAGTGATAGCGAATAAGCAGGCAGACACAGACACAGAGATAATTTGAGTTGTGTTTGCATTGAATAGCAATTGTTGAAGTGGTCAAGCTAATAAGGGCTAACGGTGGATACCTAGGCACGCAGAGGCGATGAAGGACGTGGTTACCGACGATATGCTCCGGGGAGTTGGAAGCAAACAGAGAGCCGGAGATTTCCGAATGGGGCAACCCTATATACTACCTGTTGAATATATAGACAGGAGAGAGCCAACCCAGCGAACTGAAACATCTTAGTAGCTGGAGGAAGAGAAATCAATAGAGATTCCCTAAGTAGTGGTGAGCGAACGGGGAAGAGCCTAAACCAGTCGGATTTCCGATTGGGGTAGTGGGACAGCAATATCGAATCCAAAAGTTAGACGAAGCAGCGAAATACTGCACCAGAGAAGGTGAAAGTCCTGTAATTGAAAACTGTATGGATAGTAGCTGTATCCCGAGTAGCATGGGGCACGAGGAATCCCATGTGAATCAGCGAGGACCATCTCGTAAGGCTAAATACTACTGTGTGACCGATAGTGAACCAGTACCGCGAGGGAAAGGTGAAAAGAACCCCTAACAGGGGAGTGAAATAGAACATGAAACCGTTAGCTTACAAGCAGTGGGAGGACGATTCAACGTCTGACCGCGTGCCTGTTGAAGAATGAGCCGGCGACTTATAGGCACTGGTAGGTTAAGGCATGAATGCCGCAGCCAAAGCGAAAGCGAGTCTGAAAAGGGCGATTAAATCAGTGTTTATAGACCCGAACCCTGGTGATCTAACCATGTCCAGGATGAAGCTTGGGTAACACCAAGTGGAGGTCCGCACCGACCGATGTTGAAAAATCGGCGGATGAGGTGTGGTTAGGGGTGAAATGCCAATCGAACCAGGAGCTAGCTGGTTCTCCCCGAAATGTGTTTAGGCGCAGCGGTAATGATTATAGTCTGGGGGTAAAGCACTGTTTCGGTGCGGGCTGGGAGACCGGTACCAAATCGAGACAAACTCTGAATACCAGATGCACACATTGCCAGACAGACAGTGGGGGATAAGCTTCATTGTCAAGAGGGAAACAGCCCAGACCACCAGCTAAGGTCCCCAAATCATCGCTAAGTGATAAAGGAGGTGAGAGTGCATAGACAACTAGGAGGTTTGCCTAGAAGCAGCCACCCTTGAAAGAGTGCGTAATAGCTCACTAGTCAAGCGCTCTCGCGCCGAAAATGAACGGGGCTAAGCGATGTACCGAAGCTGTGGGATATATCTATCGATGTATCGGTAGGGGAGCGTTCCGTATTAGGTAGAAGCACTAGCGGCGAGCAGGTGTGGACGAAACGGAAGTGAGAATGTCGGCTTGAGTAGCGCAAACATTGGTGAGAATCCAATGCCCCGAAACCCTAAGGGTTCCAGAGCCAGGTTCGTCCCCTCTGGGTTAGTCAGGTCCTAAGGCGAGGTCGAACGGCGTAGTCGATGGACAACGGGTGAATAATCCCGTACTCAATTGAATTTGTGCAGAGGGACGGAGGAGGCAAATGTCAGCCGGATGTTGGTTACCGGTTCAAGCGTCAAGGTGATGAGAGTCGGTGAAAACGATTCGAGCCAAGACGGGAGTACGACCCGATACGTCGGGGAAGTGGCATAGTCTGACTTCCAAGAAAAGCTCTAAACACGTTAAGTTCAGTTGACCTGTACCCGAAACCGACACAGGTAGGGTGGTTGAGAATACTAAGGGGCGCGAGATAACTCTCTCTAAGGAACTCGGCAAAATGGCCCCGTAACTTCGGAAGAAGGGGTGCCCATAGAAATATGGGTCGCAGTGAAGAGATCCAGGCGACTGTTTACCAAAAACACAGGTCTCCGCAAACTCGAAAGAGAAAGTATGGGGGCTGACGCCTGCCCAGTGCCGGAAGGTTAAGGAAGTCGGTCAGGGGGAAACCCTAAAGCTGGCGACTGAAGCCCCGGTGAACGGCGGCCGTAACTATAACGGTCCTAAGGTAGCGAAATTCCTTGTCGGGTAAGTTCCGACCCGCACGAAAGGCGTAACGATCTGGATGGTGTCTCAGAGAGAGACTCGGCGAAATAGGAATGTCTGTGAAGATACGGACTGCCTGCACCTGGACAGAAAGACCCTATGAAGCTTTACTGTAGCCTGGAATTGTGTCCGGGCTTCGCTTGCGCAGGATAGGTGGGAGGCGTTGAAGGTGCCCTTGTGGGGGTACTGGAGCCAACGGTGAGATACCACTCTGGCGAAGCTAGGATTCTAACTCACTTCCGTAATCCGGAAGGGGAACAGTTTCAGGTGGGCAGTTTGACTGGGGCGGTCGCCTCCTAAAAAGTAACGGAGGCGCGCAAAGGTTCCCTCAGCACGCTTGGAAACCGTGCGGCGAGTGTAAAGGCATAATGGGAGCTTGACTGCAAGACCAACAAGTCGAGCAGGTACGAAAGTAGGCCTTAGTGATCCGACGGCACAGCATGGAATGGCCGTCGCTCAACGGATAAAAGTTACTCTAGGGATAACAGGCTGATCTCCCCCAAGAGTCCACATCGACGGGGAGGTTTGGCACCTCGATGTCGGCTCATCGCAACCTGGGGCGGAAGTACGTCCCAAGGGTTGGGCTGTTCGCCCATTAAAGCGGTACGTGAGCTGGGTTCAGAACGTCGTGAGACAGTTCGGTCCATATCCGGTGCAGGCGCAAGAGCATTGAGAGGAGCCTTCCTTAGTACGAGAGGACCGGGAAGGACGCACCGCTGGTGTACCAGTTATCGTGCCAACGGTAAACGCTGGGTAGCCAAGTGCGGAGCGGATAACCGCTGAAAGCATCTAAGTGGGAAGCCCACCTCAAGATGAGTACTCTCATGGCAATAAGCCAGTAAGGTCACAAGTAGAACACTTGTTAATAGGCGGTAGGTGGAAATGCAGTAATGTATGCAGCCGAGCCGTGCTAATAGACCGAGGGCTTGACCTCTATTATTTGGTGAAAGATAAGTTGCTGTGCAATCAAGAGGGTTCTAAAAATTAAAAATTGAATTTCAAAACTATTTTTAATACTTAATTTTTAACTAGTTTTTTAAGCGTGCCAATGGCGCAGTGGAACTACGCGCTCCTCCCTTCAGGAGCGTTGTCGGGTGACCGACTGCCATTCGGAGCGGGCGTGCCAGGATAATATTCAATCCCTATGCCCCCTTTCAGTGATGAAAGGGGGCAAATTGCTATGTGTAGCGACCTGCAATACTAATCGCTCAAACCTGCAATCAGGACACTTTCAAACCAGGATTAAATGCAACTATAATTGTGCTTCAGCCAGCATTAACTGCAATTAATCCTGGGTCTTGGCAACTTTTGGTGATCCTGGTTGGGGTAAGGCAGGAGGCAGAAGGCAGAAGGCAGAAGGCAGAAGGAAGAAAGATATAATTGAGATACTTCAAACTTCGTTCCATCAAACATTCGAGGGATAAGCCTCAAGCTTGATTATGTCGGTGCTAACTCACTTATTACCAGATTCAACAAACCTGAAACTGGAGAGTTGGTTTGTTGACGAGATAAAACCCAGATAAAATTGATTGTTTCCGCAATCAGAGCAGTAGTTAATTGTAACGAACTGCAAACATAAACGCTTCAAACTGCTTTACAAGCCAAAATTGAAACCACATTAACTGCAAATAAGGTTCTGCTCAAAACCACATTATCTGCATTCTGAACCACATTATCTGCAACCAAACCACATTATTTGCAAACAAACACTGATTTACTGCAAATAGCCTGAAAGCCTTGTATAGAACCGATTTGAGATCTAAGAAGGGGTTGCAAGTCTCTTAACCATCAGCCGAATAAAACAAAGATTAACCTTGGCAGTCGCTGTCTTCTAGAGTTCTCTCAAAGTTCTTGACGAGGATGAG
>JAHHID010000129.1 GCA_019359015.1 Spirirestis rafaelensis WJT71-NPBG6 | reverse complement strand
TGCTCCGAAGTTAGATTACTTGGGTAGGATGGATTCATAGCTCTCGTAACTCTGTCATACTTAAGTGTTTTTTCTAATGACAGGATACCGTTACTTGAGCTTTCTTACTTTTCAGACATCCTCTAATTGTTCCCGAAAATATTTTTGATATAACTGACACCTTGGTATTAAATTATCGCCTACTCTCTTAACTAATCCCATACTGTATAGTTGATATGCTTGCATTGTTTCTATACAGACAGGTTCTGTTGCCGTAACTACTTGAATAAATGCCTCCGCTAGATGAAGATTCAATTTAAAATAATTCAAAAAACGCCGTAAGTGTTCTTCATAAATTCCGGCATTTGTGGGAGCTGTTTGTAATAAATTTTCCAGTGTTATATCCTCAAGTGCGAGGTGATAGAGTGCCAGTCTAATTAAAAATGGGTGACCTCCGACTAAAGACATTAATTGCTGTATTTGGGTATGATTGTAATCAAGTTTATGACGCTGAGCTAAGTTTTCTATTTGCTCTGGGGCAAACTCTGTCAATTCAACTCCTAACCCAACATTAAATGGTGATTGATTTATATCCAATGACCCATAGTTTTCCGTGGAATGTACTACAACTAATCGCAATTTTTCCCAAATTTCTATAGTCTTGGCTTCTTCATGCCAACTACGTAACATAGCAAAAAAACCTTGAGAAATTTCAGGATATTGAAAAAGGTTATCTACCTCATCTAATGCTAAAACTAAATTATTATGGGTTTGGTTTAAAATATGATCTTCAAAATATATAGTGCAATTTATAATGCTACCTCTATATTCATCCCAATATTCATTAAATGAAGCAGGTAATTTTAATTTGTAACTAACATAAGCACAAAACCAGCGCAAAAAATTATCCAAATTACTAAAAACTGTTGCTTCTGCTTGCGACAAGTTTAAACGTACTGTGTAATAACCTCTCTGATTTGAATGAGCAATAATTCTATCAAGTAGAGATGTTTTACCCATTTGTTTTGAAGCTTTAATCCGAATTAAAGAACCTGGCTGGAGAATTGTTTCATAACACAGTTCTTCTATTGGCACTCGTGTAGTGTCTCCTGTGGAGAATCGCTGGATGTAAAATGTAGAATTCAAAGGTACTGACCCTTCTGGGTATTCTGACAAAAATTCGTTTTTGATGGTAGTGGCACTTTCTTGATGCACTTGTGCTGGCAGAATATTTATATTCTTAAACTTATAACGCTCGGTAGCTGCACGAAAATTATTTTTGCTAACCTCTTCCCCTAATACTTCTGAAAGTAACTTCCACAATTTGAAACCTACATCCTGCCGGAGATATTTAGCTGCATAACCTTCATTACTGGCAATTTCATCATAACTTTGTCCTTGCCATGACCCTTTAATGATAATTATTTCTACATCTTTTAGGTGTCGATTAATTTGGTTAAAGACAACTGCATCTAAAATTTCTAACCCTTCTTCCCAGTTCATTCTTTATCCTGAATAGATATATAGGATTCCTATTTGAGCTTTAAAAAAGACCTAAGGTGATTTCCGAAAAAGAAATTACCAGTTAAAGTGGTTGAATCAAGATATCCCATTTGGGCAAAAGTGGATTTCGTTGCAATCTAGACTCGACTGGCTTCATAGCTTTATTGGTTAGGGAAATCCCTTTTTGGTAAACAGTTTTGCTAAAAGTAACGATTGGATGTAATCCCTTCCAAGTCATGCTTTCAGCCCATGAGAGCATTGTTGTAATATCGGTGAGCTTGCTTCCATTCCAATGCTGCTCAAGAATTCCCCAACAGCGCTCAATGGGATTGTATTTACTATGATACGGTGGATAGTAAAGCAATTGAATTCGCGTATTAATCTGGTCAACAAACTCAACCATTCGTTTTAAGAATTGAGTTCGGACTCCACTACTTTCGGGGCCGTTATCAATTTTAATTTGTATCAGTTCGGTATCCTGTCTTTGTTCTGGTGTAATTGTTTTCCACCAATAAATCAGGTTATCAACAATGAAATCGCTGGTTTTATAGGAACTGCCAAAGATAATGTGTAGTTGCCCATTGTCTTCGTCTACAATTCCACAAGGAATGTATTTTTCTTTGCATCCCATATCGTGGTCGCTAGCTTGATTGTCGCCTCTAGTTTTTCCGCCACGCGCATAATCCCCAATATTGACGGTGGCTTTACAGTCTATGCTTAGTCTCTTAACGGATTCCCTTGTTCCAAGATTCTCAAAGTCTTTGATGTTGTTGAAGATGTCGTCTGTTTGTGGAATTTTTTTTGAGGCTTGGCTTTTACCACTAGGCGAAGACGATACCCCATTCGGTTTAATACTTGTGCTATTGTACTGGCTCCTGGCAATTGCTCCGGGCTAAATCCAAGCTCTTTTAATTCTTTCAATGCCGATGCTGCTGTTAGTCTGGTATAGGCTAATGATGTTTTAAATGTCGGGTCTTGTTGAGCATGAGATTCTGCCAGGTGGAGCAGTGACAATGCCGCTTCCGGTTGTTTCTCCTCCCAACGCTTTGCTCCGCTAAAGGTTGGCTGTAATCCTACACAGGTTATCCCTGTTCGTTTTTCTGCCAATCCTACCTCTATATTCTGTCTACCCCAGCCAAATACCGTTTCTGCCTGCCTTGCGCTTCCCTGGCAATATTTCAATGCCATCTGTGCCTGAAAACTCCGACGTTCTACTCCATTCATTTTCGATACTGCTAATCGCAAGTCTTTTATTTGCGATGCTGTTAATGATTTGGCTGCGCCTGCCCTGGTTAACGTATCCAAATGCTTGTTCCTATTTCCTTTGCATCCAGAGTACATCTTACCTCAATTGGTAAATTCTTTTCTAGAAATCACCTAACTCGTTTTTGTTTGACTTCAAAAAATCGCATTGCTACCCCGTTATTGATTGTAATTGATGTGACTGAAACTCCAATTGAACGTCCTAAAAAAAACAAAAACAATTTTATAGTGGGAAGAAGAAAAGACATACATTAAAGTCTCAAGTGGTTGTCAATCAACAGACTGGGGAAATCATTTGTACAGCACACGGTCAAGGACAAACCCATGATTTCCGTTTATTTAAGAACAGCAAAGTTTTGTTAAAAAAAGACATTGAATGCTTCGTAGATAAAGGTTACCAAGGAATTCACAAACTTCATTCCAATAGTCAAGTACCTTACAAAAAGCCCAGAAATGGCAAGTTGAACCGTGAGCAGAAAAAGAAAAATAGGGATTTAGCCAGAAAGCGAGTCATCGGTGAGCATATTCATCGAAAACTGAAAATTTTTAAGATTTTATCAGACTGTTATAGAAACCGCAGGAAAAGGTTTAGTTTAAGGTTTAATTTGATAGCAGGTTTGTATAATTATGAACTTCGCCACTCACAGCAACAAACATAACAAATATTTATCAGAATTCCGTGGCGATCGCCTGTAAAAACTCTCCCACTTTATTATCTCTGACTTTTGCAAGAGGTCTAATTTCAGTCAAGCGATTAATTGCCCGAACATCTTTCTCAATCCGTCCATTTCTGCACCAGTGGGTTTTACCTTGTGCGGGATAATTAGTGATAGCTCTATTACTACCTTTCGGTATATAAAAATACGCAAAAGTGCGTATATAAGCATCGTGTAAAGAAGCCGTGTAGAAAGACAGCTTACCACCATCATTCGTTAACCCAGGCACAACTTGAGCGTTAACCGATAAAGGTAATATAACTATTGAAGATGCGCTCACGGCTAAACCAAAACGAAATAATTTTTTTAACATCGATAGTATTTTATATAAGCGGTTAAATTTAAACTATCGTGTGTATACAAAAATATGTATGACTTTATACTAAAAACACAAAAGCTTTTAAGTAGGCTTATTTACCAATATCAAGTAGTTCATATTATTCCGTGTCGTCTACGGTCGTCCCTGATAGTACGCAGTCGATTTACTACAGATTTGCCATTGTGACAACTGTCACCCAAGCACACTTAGGTTCATTTCCCCCGACATCTCAGAACCCAAAACACCAAAAAACCGCCACTGGTAACGGGTTGTGTAAGGACTGATAGTGGTGTAACGGGATTTTTCGCACTATTTAAACTGTGTAGTATACAATACTTGTTAGCCACCAATAAGCAATATTATTTTATAATCCGGAAAAAAATAAGTACTCAATTTGTATTAAAGGTAAAGTATAACCATCTTCCCATCCCAGCTATGATACCGGATGACTTAATGCCGAATCTCCGAGGACGTTCTTTTCAGGGTGAGAACCTTAAGGGGTAAATTTAGCTATTTTTATTTAGTATGAAGTAAAGTAAACAAATGATTTACATAGTTAAAAATAGGAATACTAACAGGAAAAATAAAAATTATGTTAAAAAAGTTTTTTTTCAAATGGTTAGCTTTTTTATTCTTTATTTTTGAAATTTTATTATTAATATTATTATCGTTAGTAAGTTATGAAGCATCTCTAGCTTTGTTACTAGGTATTAGTTTAGCGTTGCCTTTGATGTTTTTTAATAAAAGTTTTTTTATTTTACAGATAAAAAAAATAAAAATAAAAATAAAAAAAATAATATTTTTATTAAAAAAATATATAAAAAAATTAGTATCAGCATTTTTATTTTTTAACTTAATAATACTTTTATTATTTATATATAATAGAAGTATTATTCCTAGACCCGTTAACCGAATTGTAAGTATTAGAGTAGATAATATAGATATTTCCTTTGAACCTTTAAATGAAAATTTGACAGAGTTCCAGATTATAGAAAAAATTGGAGTTGAAAAAAATCAATTTGAGTCATTTCGTGGTATTGAAAGTAGTACTAATTTAGCTACACCAAAGGCTTTGAAGGAAGTTTATTCAGATAAAAAAATAATTATATTTAAATCAAACAGAAATATTAAAAGTGTTAAACGAGGGTTTTTGCTTAACGAAATAAGCGTCATACCTCTTAATCCCGATTTAGACGGATACATAACTTTATATCTTAAGGATGGGCTACATATTAAAGGTCCAACAGGATTAGGATATAGTGAAAAGATAATTATAATTATAGAAGTAGAGAATTTGCCAAAAGGGTCTTTTTATGAAGCAAAATATGTAAATAATTTAGAAAAATATAAATATCTAGGATTTGAAAAAGTCAGATGGTCTGTTTCTAGTATCGAAAAAGAAATAAGATTTGCTTACATTCTACAACCTTTTAATTATTTACATTGGGCTTTACAACCTTTATTGAAATTGTCATCTATTCCATTAGAAATAATTACTTTGTTAGGAGCAATTGTAACTTTTATCTTTGTTTTTAAACTAAAAAAAATTGCAATATAAAATGATGCTATCGCTAAAACCTCACCATATAGCAACTTAGCGGTCAAAACAATTCTGATTTTGGCAGCCAATCCAAAAACCACCTCACGTTTACGACTAGATGAAGAAGTCCGAGAAATTGACGCTGGTTTACAACGAGCTAAAAAACGGGAATTCTTTGATCTAAAACAGCGTTCTGCTGTACGTGTTCAAGACGTTTACCAATCATTATTAGACTTTAAGCCGCAAATTGTTCACTTTAGCGGTCATGGTGCAGGGGATGATGGTTTGGAACTGGAAGATGAAATTGGAAAGATGCGGTTAGTAAGTACAGAAGCGCTGGCTAGACTTTTTGAGTTATTTGCTTCTGACGTTGAGTGTGTTGTCCTCAATGCATGTTATTCAGAAGTGCAAGCTATCGCGATCGCTCAACATATTCCCTGCGTCATTGGCATGAATAAGGAGATAGGCGATAAAGCAGCAATCAAATTTGCTACAGGCTTTTATAGTGCATTAGGCGCTGGAGAATCTGTTGAGTTTGCTTACAGACTTGGGTGCAATGTTATTCAGTTAGATGGAATTTCAGAACATTTAACTCCTGTACTTAAGAAGAAACTAGGTTCAATTCAATCTGGAAGTTTAAAACCGAAAACGAAAAACCCGCCACCGTGAAGGGTTCTGTGGTTTTCGGTTATGAGAAAAGTTATTTTCGCAACCTATTTATGTCGTTTGACGAATTTTTCGATTCTTATTTGATTTGTCGATTCTGGCTGAAAGCTTTGCCCTATCAACATTCCCACACCTAAAAGCGCAATTAATCCGCCTGTAATTGCTTTGACTGGTAGCTGTGTACGCGATCGCTTGGGATTGCAAATGTCTTCTAACGCCTATTTAGCAACATCTTCCACAGGCAGCGTTAATCCTTGGAAACACTTTCTGTGTCAGGTACAGGGTTTACGTCAACAAACGGTGATTTCCTGATGTAACCATCACCCACATGTCCCAACATCGATAGTGATGACATCGCGCCCTTCACCTGTTCCGGTCTGACTTCCAGGTATTTCTGCAATTCCTCTAAGTTCCTATGCCCTGAAATTTCCTGGATAATTCTCAATGGAATACCAGAATTACTCATTTGTGTCAAAGCAGTCCGTCTAAAACTATGAGTGCTAACGCCTTCAAAATCAATCATCTCGCAAGTTTCACGCAATATCCTAGAAGCTGATTCAGAATTAATATGACCCTTACCGTGTCTACCGGGAAACAGAAAACCGTCACGGTTATTAGGTTGGTACTTTACCAATAGACTCCTTAGTTCTTCAATTACTGGCACTGCTCTAGCAGCTAATTTGCCTTTGGTATTGTGTCTACGAAAAATAATCTCATCTCGCACACGCATTTTCTTATCGTAAACATCCAGTGTGTTGAGAGTACATGCTTCATTGATGCGACAAGCTGTATACAGACAAACACCGAACAAAGCGCGGTCACGATCTGATTGAAAACCTTCATTGAAAAGTAGTTGTATCTCTTCAAGTGTAAGGATTTTCGCCTTTCCGTGTCGATTGATTTTCATTGCGCTGCTGTAAACCCTGTGATTCACAGATTACAGCTAACCGTCACCTGGTAGAAATTAAAACCCACCTAAATGGACGGGATATAAAGATGTAGGGATTTTAGTTATTATAAGTGTGCTTTGAGCAATCTATTTCGACTTGACGGATTTTTCGATTCTTGTCTGATTTATCGATTCCGGCTGAAAACTTTGCCCAATCAGCAACCCTACACCTAAAAGGGCAATAAGGGAGCCTGTGATCCCTTTAACTGGAATCTTTGACGCATTTCACCGCCTAGACTCATAGCGACGCATTAACCAAAGGCAGTGCTGTACTTGCAGAGGGTTTAAGTCAAAATACTCGCTACTAAGATCTATTTTGTATCTACCTAGTACCGCGCCTGGTATCCACCCGTGAAAATCTTTTACTCTGAGCAGATAAATATACCCTTGGATTGAATCATTTTTCTCTTGCCAAACCATAATTAAAAAACATGTAGATGATAAAGACTTGGGGAAATGATTACGCTTTCCCCAAATTTTTTATTAAGCGTCTAGGTGTTTTAGACCAGCCAAGTTGACGTCTTGTGGACTATCCAAGATTTTGACCCGCGCTCCATCAATCCCATTGCTTAAATACTTCATCAACCATTCAGCAATCACAGCCACAGCGAAACCACCGCCTGAACAGTATAGATATTCACCTTTGGCTAACTTCTGAGAGATAGAGTCAAAGAGTTTTTGGATCGCATAATTATTCCCTACCCACTCAGACAACGCTCCATCAACTTCTGATGAAATATCTTTGACTTTCCCGCTACTTCTTAGTGGTACATGCCAAGTGTTATTCTCTCTAATTTGAGATAGTTCTAATGCTTCCTGGATATCAATGTTTTCAGCTTGGATAGCGCCTCTGTCTGTCCTAGTCAGTGACTTAAAGATGCGGTTAATGATTGAAGTCATACCGCCACCGCTGACAGGTGTCTTCGCAACTGTGCTTAGTTCCTCACCTCCCCACTCGTAAGTTGTAAAGGTGATTGTTCCACCGCCAAGGTCTAACAAGTGAAAGCGCTCATGGTTGTAAAGCTTCACTACTTCTAGCGCTGCACCTTCACCCTCATCAATAAACTCGCAAGCCTTGACCTGTACCTTGAAGTCTAAATCTTCCCAAGTGAAATCTGATATTTGCTTGAGCATCTTATCTAAGTCTTTACGCTGGGGACTGGAAAGAGTCACGACACGTAGCCACAAGTTAATCTGTACTGGCTGAGTTTTTCTACGACGTGAGTCAACAGCAGATTTTAAAACCTTGCGATAGTGAGTGAGAGCGCCAAGTATCCAAACATCCAAATGAGATAGTTTGTTATCCTGACTCGACACAATCAGCGTTCCGTTTACGCGGTCGATTGCACTACCTACTACATAGTTGCGTTTGCGATATCCAAAACATCCATCGTTGCGTAGAGGAACTTCAGATTTGATTTCCTTGGCTTCTGCTGGAAAGGACTTGTAAACCCCATTGAGACGGCATTTAATCCGCTTTGCACCTGCATCGATATCAAGCTTGAAATCAATTGCTTTGTTGTTCTGGCTGTGCGTTCTTTTTTTCGTTGGGAGTGCCTTACTGAAACCTGTTTCAGTTGTTGACGCGGTGCTATCGGTTCCGTTGTTGCTCGCTTCAAAGTTCATGTTTTGTTACCAGTGTTAATTTTTACTTTGTCGGTCTAGTGACGGGCACTCATCGGTCATTTGCCCTTTATTGAGAATTTTTTGATTGAACTGCGATTAAAATATTAGGAGAAAATAGGGGTAGTTGATGTTAGTGAATATCTACTTTAAAAGAAAGGTATTAAAGAGATACTAAAATTCAACTAACATTAATTGGCGAACAGACAACAAAACCGCGTACCCCTACTATGTGTCAGTCAATTGGCTAGCCAACGACGTAAAATCAATAGTTTCAGCCGTATGTTTGACTGGTAGCCAAGGGTAGTCAACTCTCAGCCAACACTCAGCCAACTCATCGCCAATCCCTATAAACCCTTAATTAGTATTAGTTAATACGTCTGCTACAAAAGTTTTTTTGCACTCAACATTGAGGCATGAGTATCTATACTTATGTGCATCAGCTACGCGGGAATGTTTTTTAAATTCTTTTGATTGGCAGTGTGGGCACTGGATTTGTGGCAGAGATACAGCAACCAATGAAGGTTTAACGGATGACTCTTTCTGGACTGGGGTAGAGAGTGAATCTAAAAACTCGTCAGCGCTGAACAGAGGCAACATGACAAAATATTGTTTTTCTCCAAACTCGTCAACCAAGGCATAGCGGTAAGCACCCGGTTCTACTCGGTCAAGTCCTAGCTCTGAGTTTTTGCGATCGCAGTACTTTTGTAGCAAGTCGGCTTGTTTCATCAATTTATCTTTGCTTTCGGTGTCGATATGGTCTGCAAGTCTCAGGTAGTCCTTAGCGTTGCCGTTGATGTGGATGGCTACTAAATTATTCCAATCTCCCTTAGTTGTGTTGGGTATCTTGCCAGTGTTCGCGCCTTGCCCTAAATAGAAAACAGCTTGTGAGGTGTGGTCTATCTGGGTAATGATGCTCAACATATTTGCGCTCATTGTTGGCTCCGGTTCCGGGTCATCTGCTGTCGGTCGTTTCTTACCGGGTGCTTGACGTAAAGTGCTATCAACCTCATCGAATATCCAGATGCCAAACGAGCCTTGATACTTACGCCCACACAGCGCGGTTAACTCTGCCACGCCTCGAATGCTGTCTTGGTGAGTTTTGCCAACACTGGGGAAACTCCAATTATCTTTGCGGCTACCAGCTTGAGGATTATAGAGTTTGATAACTTCTAACCCTTTGACTTTTTTATGTTGCAGTTGCTCTGATACGATTCTCTCAGTTAGTGGAGATTTACCCGCACCACTTCCCCCAGTGATTCTAATACGGTTCCACTTCTTAGCCTGTTTCTTCCAAGTGTCCCAAGACCGAGCCAAGCGTTCAATGGCTTTATCAGATAATTCATCAAGCTTTTCTTCCTTCTCTCTGGCTTTCCAGACTAGAGTAGCTGCCATTAAACCTTTGTCAGCATCCCAATCAAAAGTTATAGGTTTGAGAGTTAGACATAACTGCTGCAACGCTTCGGAGTGTTCGTTAAGTTCTTTGAAAACAAGAGTACGCGGGTTATTATCGGTGTGATAGTAGATTTTAGATTCATAGACATCGCCAGTAGTGAAAGCGCGGTCAAGCTTTATTCCTTTACTCCAAAAATAGTTAATGATGATGTTGCCTTTTGTTAGCTCATTACTTCCTTGTGAAAGTCGCCAAGTTTGCGGCTGATTAAGTTTGGCTAGTTCATCTTTGAGCGCTACTTTTTCAAGTGATATCTGTTCTATTTGGGCAATCAAATCAAAAACTTGACCTCTCATTTCTGACAATGAGTTGGCATTATCCTCTAACTGTTCGCCTAGATTATTAAGCTGATGTTTCTGGAAAGCGTTGTATTCTCCTAGTAAGTCTTTGGCTTTAGTGATAGGCGTATGAGTCTTAGAATAATCAGCCAGAGTGTTGTAAGCATCCTCTAGAGAACGTCTTTCGTCCAGATTTAATAAGTTCCTGAAACGTGTTTTTAGTGCTGTTTGCTCATCGACAATACGAGAGTAGATACCCAAAATATCAGTGACTATATCAGATAACTCGCCATCAATATCATCTATACTTTTGAGCAATTCGCAGTGAGTATTATAGTGAAGTTGTAGTTTATCTTTGAAAGGCGCTAAATTATCATGAATAGCTTGGTAGTCTTCGCTGTCGAGTTTTTTGCTGACTGATTCATCCAAGCTATTGAAAAACTTGTAAATCCGTTCGTTGAGATGCTCAAAAATTAAACCCTTAAAAACGTCAATTAGTTCCTGATATCGCATATCCTCACACTGCAATTTAAAATCTAATTCCTGAGTCTTAAGTTCAAAACTAGCAATTAGCTGGTTAACTTTACTTTGTAAGATTTCAATAGTTTGGTTTTTCAAAACAATTTCATCACTAGCTTTAGAAAACTCCTGCTGTAATTCATCTCGCAGCGTCTCAGTTTCCTTCAAAACCTGCGATTGTTGTTGATGCTTAGTGTTTAGGGTTTGCCATTCTTTATCATGTTTGGCAACAATGTCAGCCAGTTGGTTGTTAGCAGCGTCTTCATACCATCGGCTAGAGAATTGATTACCTACAGCGATCGCACCAGATGCAACGATGATATTAAGTGCTAAAGGCTTCATTTTTGCATCGGACTTAATAAAGCTAAGAAAACCGCCAAGACATAAGAGAGAAGCCACAACAGTTAGACCGCGTGATGCAGATTTAAGTGAAATATTCATGATTGTTCCTAATAGTTTAGTGGGGAGAACACCTCCCCTAGTTTTGTGTTTAACTGTCAAACAGACGCGCTTCTAGCTCCTCTCGCTTGATATCGTTATCTCGGTGAGAGCCTTCAATCTCAAGCCTTAATCGGTCGTTCTTAGTGCCTTGTAGTTGAAACTTAAGCACCCACTCATCCTCTATCCCATGAGTAAGATTCATGGTTCCTTGGGTGGCTACACGTTGCTGATAAAGTAGTTCCTCAGATTGTTCTAATTTGCTTTGCTCTGTTTGATATTTGGTATCTGCAATCTGATTCTTAACAACCTTGGTAGCTGTCTCAATTCCGACAGTCGAGAAATCAACGAAATCACCGATTAAACGGCGTTGTTCCGTTGCGACAGCTACGACTTTTCTACCCTGCTTAATCTTCTCAAGCCGGACTTCAAGAGCGTTATTTTGTCGCTGTATTTTGAGCTTTTCACGGTTAGCATCAACCGCTTTCATATCTGGAATATTGGCATCAGCAGAGTAAGGGTCGCTCCCTAATAAATCACTGATTTCTATCTCTTTAATGCCGTACTCTGATGCAATTTCAGAAGCTTTACTCAGAGATTGTTTGTGGTCATCAGTTACTGTGCTGCTACCACCATTTACAGCTTGACGTACAGTTCTAGCAGCGCGTTCTACTGTCTTTACGCCTTGGGCTATCGTTCTAACCCCATCAGCAACAGCATTAACAGCATCGACAGGCTTTTGAAACCGTGACTTAACTTTATCCATTGCTTTCGCGTGGTTCTCTTGCGTCTGTTCCTCAACGGTTTTACCTTTTTCGGCTGCATATCGCTTGCTACCTGTGAGCGAACCATGCTCTTTTTTCTTTACTGGCATCGTACAATATTCCTTGGTTTCTAACTTTGATAGGTGTGGAACTGTGGCAGGATTGATTCGCGGTCTTTCCTGCCTTCTGATTATTTACCTGTGAAAAATTCGGCTTTTTCCTTAACCATTTTGCAGTAAGCTAATCGGCATTTAAGCTGCAATATAGCTGACATTACCTTTGTTTTGGATTTTCCGATGCCACTTAATCACTAACTCGCCTTGATTCAACAGCTTATCTAGCAGTGATTTTAATTCATCTA
>JAHHID010000128.1 GCA_019359015.1 Spirirestis rafaelensis WJT71-NPBG6 | reverse complement strand
CGTTTACATGGAACACATATGTAGTTTTGTTTACCACGTTGTCGCCCATTCTTACGAATATGGATTGATTCACACCTTGGACATTTCATAGCGATCGCCCTAATTCATATTTCTATTCTGCAACGCCGGAAATCCCAAACTCGACTTCTTGGGTGAAGTAGGTTCAAGTGACTGACTCTTCTTTCCCCTATTTTCAAAGCATCGCTATTTCACAATAAAAAGCACCTTTGGTTTACAATCAACCAAGGCGCTGGTGACGACGGTAGTCGTCAACCCGTGTTCATCAAAGCCAAGCATGTGACCAGAGCTTTTATTTTGGATAGACGTGGCTCGTTGCGTCTTTACGCAAACGCTATGCTACTTAATAAGTCATATTTTCAACTTAACCAGTTTATATCGCGTTTGCAAGCCCACAACTTAAACTTTCCTTCTGAGCCTTTGGACTATTAAGGCACGATTTTGGCTACTCTGTGATAGATTTTATTGCGCTTATAAGTATTTATAATAGCAAAATCTCAGGTAATGCCTGTATGAATGCCATCTAAAAACATCTATCTGCAAGAGCGAAGAAAGTGAATCTTTCTGTTTTTGCCACTTTACATCTCCACTTGAGTTGAAAGTACAACCAAAAAATTTTCACAGAAAAACTACACCAATAACAAATTACTTTACCAAAAGTAATCTTAAGAATCTTTACAATTAAAAAGTATTTTACAGAGGCGCAAATTTCTGCGCCTCTGTAAAACATTAACAAAAATTTACTTAATACCAGACTAAATGGACTACTCAACACGAGTTTTCCAGTGGTTGAGTTTCAAAGATACTTTTCCAGAGTGTTAGCTAATGTAGTTTTCGGTACAGCACCGACGACCATATCAACTTTTTGCCCATCTTTAAAAATCATTAACGTGGGAATGCTGCGGATGCCGTATTGACTAGCAACATTTGGATTTTCATCGGTGTTAACTTTAACCACCTTGATTTGACCTTCGTACTGTTGAGCGATTTCATCTACAACCGGAGCTACCATCCGGCAGGGACCGCACCACGGTGCCCAAAAGTCAACTAAAACCGGAACTTCGCTATCGAGTACTTCTTGCTTAAACGTAGAATCCGAAACTTGTGCGGCTGCTGACATGCCTAAAAACCTTTGCCTATTATATTTCTGAGCTTCGTGAAAATTCTACCATAGCAAAAACCACTGCTTCGCATTGTCGGATGTACATTTACAAAGAAGGTCTAGATTTTATTAATATCTGGCTTGACAAAAAAGCTTTGACGCTGTCTGAGTAAAACCAGCTTTTTGACAAGCCTAACAGCTAAAGTAAACTGCCAGCTAATAGTTTTATATACATAAGGAACCGCCCGAACAGTAGTCCGGGCGGAGTGTGGTGTGAGGAGTGAACGGAAACATGCGTCTCCGCTTTCTCCATTGTAGGCGACATATGTGATTTTTCCAGTGATTGTTTAAGAGTCACCAAAAAATTTCTTTCTGGGTTGTTAGTCGTTAGGTAATGGGCACGCGCTGGCAATGGGGATTTGAAGAGGGGAAAAGGGAAAAGGAAAACAATTATGCCCGATGCCCGATGCCCCATTCCCCATTTTCATTATTTACCCATGCCTAATTGTTGAGCTTTTTGGTAAACTTTACCTTCAGTTAATAGGGAAGGAGCAATCACAACTTCAACTTGTTGCATTTCTTTAATATTTTTGGCTCCCAAAGTTCCCATACTCGTCTTCAAGGCTCCTAAAAGATTATGAGTGCCATCATCTAAAGCTGCCGGTCCGGTAAGAATTTGCTCTAAAGTGCCGGTAGTGCCGACGCTAATACGCGTACCACGGGGCAATACAGGGCTAGGAGTCGCCATGCCCCAATGATAACCTCGTCCTGGAGCTTCAGCGCATCTGGCAAAGGGAGAGCCAATCATTACGCCATCGGCACCGCAGGCGATGCATTTACAAATGTCGCCCCCTGTGATTAGACCGCCATCAGCAATCACGGGAACATAATTACCAGTTTCTTGGTAATAATCGTCTCTAGCGGCTGCACAGTCAGCGATCGCACTTGCTTGAGGCACACCCACACCCAAAACTCCACGAGAGGTACAAGCCGCACCAGGACCAATTCCCACCATAACCGCAGCTGCCCCAGCTTTCATCAAATTTAAGGTGACTTCGTAAGTCACACAATTCCCTAACACCACAGGGATGGGCATAGAGCGACAAAATTCTGCCAAATCAAGTGGAACTATAGACTCTGGTGACAAGTGTGCCGTCGAAACCACAGTTGCTTGTACAAAGAATAAATCTGCCCCTGCTTGCGCCACCACCGCACCATATTTGCTCGCAGCGGCTGGAGTAGCACTTACCGCCGCAATACCGCCTTGTTGTTTAATTTCCTGAATACGTTGTTCAATTAATTCCTGCTTTATTGGTTCGGCATATAGTTCTTGCATTAAAGAAACAAATTCATGTTTGCCAACACTTGCAATTCGATCTAAAATCGGCTCTGGGTCAGCATAACGAGTTTGGATACCCTCTAAATTGAGAACTCCCAATGCTCCTAACTGTGACAAACGTACAGCCATGCGGACATCTACCACGCCATCCATCGCACTAGCAATTATCGGGATTTCGCGCTCTATATTGCCAATACGCCATTTGGTATCTGCCAAACTCGGATCGAGTGTCCTCCCTGAGGGGACTAAAGCAATTTCATCAATTCCGTAAGCTCTGCGAGCTGTCTTTCCCCGCCCAATTTGAATGTCCACGCTTTTAAGATTCCCAAATCTGTTTAAGCTAGGGTATCAAATTGCGAGGTAACTTGGAGCGTTTTTTTTCAAATAAGCCGCGAACCTACCAAGTATACAAGGGGAAACAAGATAAATAAAAATTGTTAGTCTGTCTCTATGTTATCTTGGGTTAAAGTTATTGATGATTGAATTATTTTTAGTAAATCTGGTTGTAAATGTCAGCGGCTAGTTGCTCGTTGTCCCTTATTAACTGACTGATTCCAGCGAAATTATGCTATAAATTTGATTTTGTTTAATAAGGTGGTTTGCTGGTAGATATTAAAAATTTATGAATATATTAAGTCTGCCTTAAAATAGCTACGTTTAGACGCTTGAACGATGAAAATTCTTCTTATTTTAACCTTTCGCCTGTTTTCAAGGCAGGTTTAATCAATTTGCATCGGTATACTCCCATCAGGAGTGCAAGATTACCTATCCTCCTTTCTTTTTTTGCGTCCTTGGCTTCTTATGGTCCGAGACTAAGGCGTTCGCGTTCGCGGAGCGTCTCGTAAAGAAGCGTCTTTGGGATTAAGAAGGCTGTTCGTTAAATTAGGTATTCTTGGAGCGCCAAGGGACTAGCACTTAACTTGATTAGAATCTATACCTTGAGAATTTGCGTCATTCGATTGAGCAATCAGCGTGACTTCTCCCTTGCCATTGAATACTCAACCAGTAGCGGGTACAATTGCTACACCTTTAGGAGTTTTGGGAATTGATTGTGTGACGGTGCGCTCGCCTTTTCTTCTACGCTGCTGAAGGCAAAACCTTGATTGAATAATATATCTTGGGCATTGATAATCACACTACCCGCATTCCGCTAGCCCTAAGTATTTCCAACTTTTAGTCATCTCAGTATCTGCTTCCTTAATGCCCCTAAGTAGTTTCCCAGCCATCGAATGCCGATATGTGTTGCAAGTGCCAATCGTCAATTTGATGATTTTATTTTCCCAGAATTGGCTGCATCAATTGAATATCAAGTAGCAGCTGTTGATCCGCGAACAATAAACTCAGATTAAACTGGGCTTTATACTTAAATGCAAAGTGATAAAAATTTTTTACAAACAAATATGTAAAAACTATGAAAAAGAGGGGGAAAGGGGCGGAGTTATTTAAAATCAATAAAAATGTCTAAAATTACTTCTTCTTTTTCCCTGCGCGGAGCACTTACCCTTTCACGCCAGTTCGCCCAAGTCGGCAGAGCCGCCCAAGTGACTGGCTCCCCTTCGGTAATACGGGCGGAAATTTCACCCTTGAAGATGAACCTGTCTGCCCGTAGTATTGTTACGATAATTTCAGATTAGATGTTTAAGCCTTGATCCAGTCTGAAACTTTAGAACTACTAGAATGGCACCGCCTCTGCCAGCATCTTTCGACATTTGCGGCGACTAAACTGGGGGCACGAGCCTCACGTTATCTGCCGATTCCTGACTCAAGAGCGGAAAGTGAGTACTTGGTGGCACAAACCAAGGAAATATACGAATTAGAAAATCGTCTCACCACGGGACTGTCTTTTGAGGGAATTCAAGATATTGGTGATTCCCTTGAACGGGCAGAAATCCAAGGCGTTTTAACTGGCGAAGAACTTTTGGCGATCGCTACTACTCTTGCAGGAACCAGAAATTTACGCCGTGTAATTGACAACCAACCTGATTTTCCCATATTGAATCAGTTGATTGCCGATTTACGGACTTATCCAGAACTAGAGCAAGAAATTCACCGTTGTATTGACGATCGCGCACAAGTAGCCGATCGCGCTAGCCAAAAACTCAATGATATTCGCAATGATTTGCGTAAATTACGCAGTCAAATCACCCAAAAGCTGCAAAATATTTTACAAGTTAAATATGGCGCAGTTCAAGAACAAATAATTACTCAAAGAGGCGATCGCTACGTCATCCCCGTGAAAGCGCCCCAAAAAGACGCGATTCCCGGCATTGTCCACGATACCTCAACCAGCGGCGCAACGCTATATATAGAACCTAATTCGATTGTCCCTTGGGGCAATCAACTGCGACAAACAACTAAAAAAGAACAAGCTGAAGAAGAAGCGATTCGTCGCGTCTTGACACAGCAAGTAGCAGCAGTCAAACCAGATTTGGAAAGATTGCTCGCAATTGTCACAACTTTAGATTTAGCAACCGCTAGAGCGCGTTATAGTTTCTGGCTAGGAGCAAATCCCCCCCGATTCATCCAGCGGGAGGAAAATGAAACTATAACTTTACGGAAGTTACGTCATCCGCTTTTAGTATGGCAACACCAACACGAACAAGGTTCGGCAGTAATTCCCGTAGATTTACTGATTCAACCGCAAATTCGCGTAGTGACGATAACTGGACCAAACACCGGCGGTAAAACTGTCAGCTTGAAAACCCTCGGTTTAGCAGCATTGATGGCGAAGGTGGGTTTATTTGTACCTGCCCGCGAACCTGTAGAGATACCTTGGTTTGAGAAGGTACTGGCAGATATCGGCGATGAACAATCGCTACAGCAAAGTTTATCCACATTTTCTGGTCACATCCGCCGAATAAGTCGTATTTTAGAGGCTTTGGGGAATGGGCAGAAGGAGACAGGGGGACAAGAGGACAAGGAGGACAAGGAGGACAAGGAGGAATTTGCTTTTCTATCTTCCCCTGCTTCCCCTGCTTCGCCTGCTCCCCCTGCTCCCTCTCCCCCTCTCCCCCTCTCCCCCTCCTCCCTAGTTTTACTAGATGAAGTAGGTGCGGGAACTGATCCGGCAGAGGGTAGTGCTTTAGCGATCGCTTTGTTGCATTATCTCGCTGACAACGCTCAATTAACTATGGCTACAACTCACTTTGGTGAACTAAAAGCCTTAAAGTATGAGGATGAGCGGTTTGAAAATGCCTCTGTAGAATTTGACGAAAGTACTCTATCGCCTACGTATCGGTTACTTTGGGGAATTCCCGGACGTTCCAACGCTTTGGCGATCGCCCTTCGTTTGGGGCTAAAAGCAGAAGTTGTCGAACAGGCGAAAAGCCAAGTAGGGGAAGCATCAGATGAAGTAAACCAGGTGATTGCTGGTTTGGAAGCGCAACGTCGCCGTCAGGAAACTAAAGCCGCCGAAGCCCAAAATCTGTTACAGCAAGCAGAGCGTTTATACAAAGAAGTCTCCGAAAAATCCGCAAATTTACAGGAAAGAGAGCGCTCTTTGCGGGCTTCGCAGGAAGTAGCCGTACAACAAGCGATCGCCCAAGCCAAAGGTGAAATCGCTTCTATAATTCGCCGCTTGCAGAAAGGTACGCCTACAGCTCAAGATGCTCAAGAAGCGACAAATGCTTTAAATCAAATTAATAAGAAGTATCAAGCAGCACAACAGGCAAAACCAAAAGCTGGGTTTATGCCTAAAGTAGGCGATCGCATTCGCATTCCCAAATTAGGGCAAACAGCGGAAGTTTTAACTGCACCTGATGAAGATGGTGAGTTTACTGTGCGCTTTGGCATCATGAAAATGACGGTGAAGCTGGAAGATGTTGAATCTTTGGATGGAAAAAAACCCGAAGCGATCGTTCCTACAGCCAACAAACCCGCCAAGGTTACACCACCACCCCAAGCAGCCCCAGCAATTCGGACATCTCAAAATACAGTAGATTTACGCGGAAAACGGGTAGCGGATAGCGAATTTATTTTAGACAAAGCAATTTCTGAAGCAACAGGACCAATCTGGATTATTCACGGACACGGCACTGGTAAGCTGCGGCAAGGCGTTCACGCCTTTTTGCACCAGCACAAGCGAGTTAGCCGTTTTGAAGCCGCAGAACAAGCAGATGGCGGTTCTGGTGTGACAGTCGCTTACATTGAGTGAAGGGGCATAGGGCATTTTTGAAAAGGGGAAAAGGTTAAAAGGTAAAGGGTAAAGGGAAGAAAAGAAAGTTTTTTTATTCCTTTCCCCCTTCCTCCTGCCCAATGACGGCAGGTGCTACAACGGAGGACACCTCCGCAACGCACTGCCTCCCCAATTCCCAATTCCCAATGCGCCATGCCCTGACTTATACTATGTACTTAAGTATCAGTGAAGGCAAAGAGCAAATCGTGACTGCGGGAATTACCAGGCTACATGTAATCAATAATATTTCTACTTTCTTTAAGACATATTTTCGTCATAAAGTAAGACAAATAAACCAGCTGTTGACCTAACTTATTTCAATGCTGCTTTACCCAGGTTTAGCTTGTAATTAAGCTAGCTTTCGGCTTGTAGCTATAGGAAACCAACCTTAGATATTGCGAGTCTGGTTTCAAAATGGGTAACAGCAACAGCCCGAACCCGCCCGATAACCTATGCTAAAAGTTATGCACTCGGCAGCCAACTCAGCCAATCCAAATTCCCAGTGGGAGGACTTAACCCAGCTTTCGGCTCCAAACACAGTTCAGTGGGATAATATCAAAACCCAATTGGACTTAGCACTTTTGGCGCTAGAAACTTTAACTGGTATTGGTTCTGAAGCAATGCTCTCGGCGGCAATTATTCTAAATTTAGAATCAAAAGTGCCAGATCGTGTGGCGTTGTGGCGACTCCGGCAGTCGAATCCCCTACGCAAAGGTACTGGAGGGCGAAAAAAGCTAGATGTAGAAGAAGCGCGATCGCTAGTTCTCATCACTTGTTACCTTGCAAAAGAGCACCAAGAATTGATTCGCCGTGCTGTAGGGTTATTAGAACAAATGGCGGAAACTAACCGCGAACCCCATCAAGCTGCTTTATTAGGAGATTATATTGATGCTTTCTGCAATACCTATCAAGAGCGGATGGAGTCGGATGAGCAAATTTCCACTGATGCACTTACCCACCTAGCCTTGAAACTACTGGTAGATTTACTATTTTACAGTAGTCCTGGTGGACATCGCCGTCTTTGGCTAGCACTTATAGATCGTTCCACACAATTTTAGATTTTAGATTTTAGGTTACTAATCCAAAATCCAAAATCTAAAATCCAAAATCTCAAGTTGTCCCCCTCGCACTTTCTGTCATGCCTGTATCAAACCCTGTAATCCGCCGATACACACCCCCGACCTGTACGTTAGAAGTTTTGGCACAAAGCTCATCTTTGTCCGGTTGGATGGGGAAATCTGTGCTGAAGCAGCTAAACTTTGAGCTTCGCTTTGACGATCCGCGACTGCCAGAAGAACGGAGAATATCAATCAAAGGCGATCGCGATCAACTCGAAGCTTTGTATAGTGCAGTGACAAACTACGTGCAGGAATTTCTTCAAAAGTCTCCAGAAAGCTTTTGGGCAAATTTCTCCCAATCAAAAGACTCAACTAAAGTATCAGATCACCCAGAAGTAAAAGACTTTAATCAGACTTTACTGCCAGAACAAACTTTAAAATCTTCAAAATCATTTAACAATTTTCGCATACCAGAGGCAGACATACGCCTAGAACCAAGCAGTTATTTAATTCACAACTTGTTTCTCGGTTCCCTGGCTAACAATTTATCTGGAAGCGTAATTCAACTCAGTCTGTTGCAGCTGTTCGATTTGGCAACCGCTTTAGATGAATATTCCGCTGAGGTGATGGCATTACCAACTCTTAACACAAGAAGCAGTTCAGGTTTTAGCTTGCCGAGTTGGACACCTGCTGCCGCTGTGGTATTAGTAGCTTTGGGTTTGGCGCCATTTACTTGGCAATATGCTAATAATATTAGGCAAAAGGAGCAGACAGCTAAAAAACCAGCTTCTACACCAGAAATAGCGCTGCAACCTTCGCCCTCAGCCCTCTTGCCAACACCCGTACCTGCACTCACCCCTCCAGATAGTTTATTAGTGCAGCCACCTCTAGGAACTACACCAGCATTACCAGGTTCCACGCTTCCTACACCCCCAGCACCCGGTTCTATACTTCCGACAACGCCAGTACCCGGTTCGACACTTCCCCCAATGCCTCAAGTGCCTGCATCTGCCAAAACCGCGCCCGGTTCTTCTTTTCCCTCGGCGTCCCAAACAGCAGGTTCCACTTTCTCTACAGCGCCATTGCCATCAAGCGGCACTGCCTTAACTATACCTGGGGCAACGGCACCAACTCTTTCTCGGTCTTCAGGGAAAACAGCAACCACCAAACTATCAGATCCGTTTGCGATTCCCACACCTTCTCAACAAACTAGCCGTACAAGTTCAATTCCTAAGAATGGAATTGCTCTGCCAAGTACAGCAAATTTACCATCAAACTTACCATCAAACTTACCTCCCGCCACGGGTAATATATCCTCCGGTATCTCCGGTGGTTCCTCTGGTATTGACACCACACCCAATGAGCGCGGTAACACCGGTACCTCACCTTTATCGCCAACAGCCCCCCCCCTAGGAACTAATAATAGTCCCTTAGCCGAGAGATTGAGGCAAGGGCGCAACTCTCCCCCAGAGGTTGCAACAGGCACATTGTTTGATACACCCCAGATAGCAGAAGCTAGAGACTTTTTGAAAAAGCGCTGGCAACCACCTAGAGGATTGAGTCAAACGCTAGAGTATAGTTTATTAATCGGTGTTGACGGCAAAGTTGAAAGAATTTTGCCCTTAGGAAAAGCCGCCAGAGATTACGTTGACAGCGCCGGAATGCCAGGAATTGGACAACCTTTTGTCTCCCCTAATAGGAATGGACAAAATGTGAGAATTCGAGCCGTTCTCAGTCCTGATGGCAAAGTGCAGACATTTCCAGAGTCAGAATAATTGAGCAAAAATATATCTTCCATCGTAGTTAGCGCTTCAGCGCTGAAGCGCTAACTTGTATATTTTCAATAATCACAATACCCGTGTTTACCGAATAAAGAAATCCTATAAAAAACAAAAGGACTGTAGATACAGCCCTTTATCTTTTGAATTGAAATTTTATATTTCAATAACGGGATTTTTTATGGTTTAATCTTCGCTTTTGACGACGCTTTGCAGCAGCGACAACCGCTTGCTCCACCGGATAACCTACCACAGGAATTACCTGATATTTGCGCTCTTCTTCTAACTTTTTCAATTCAGTGTAATCTACCCAGTGGATGCAATCAACCGGACAAGTCTCAATTGCTTCTTGAATTACTTCCTCCGCGTCCCCCTCTTGGCGAATTACACGCGATCGCCCGTAATCTGGTTCAATATAAAAAGTGTTACGAGCAACATGGGCACAGTGCAAGCAGCCAATACAGGTGATTTCATCAACATAAACACCCTTTTGACGCAGCATTCCCCCCAATTCAGGCTCTAAACCAGACCTTTCCGGCTCATCCCGCAAAAAACCGCCTAATTCTGGTTCTAAACCGGAGCGATCCGGGTCTTGTTCTTCCTGCGGCAGAAAATCAGACATTACGCACTCCAGCGCTGTACTACTAAGCGAATAGAACCATCTTTATTTTTTTGTTGTTCAGCGACTTGAAAGCCAGCACGAGTACTTTCTTTCACAACCGTGTGATATGCATAACGCTGCGTTACTTGGCGTAAAAACCCATCAACAGACAAGTTTTGCTGCCAATATTGCAAGTCAGAAACCAATTCGTATTCTTTGCCATTCCATTTAAAGCCGATGTCATAGCCATTATCTTGTTCAATGGTAACTTCGGCAGCATGAGTTTGACCGCGATAACCACGCACCTCACGTGTACCAGGTTTCCAACTTATACCCAAGTCAGTGAGAGCTTCTTTCAACGATTCAAGATTGCGGATTTGCGTCTTAATTTGGCTAAAGTGTGACATGACGGTTATTATTTGAGTAAACTAAATTTGTTTGAAAATTTACCAATCGCTGAAAGTGGTTTGCGTATTTACCACACCAGATTCTTGTGCCATTACGGTAAAGAATTCTGAGGTTGGCTCATGACTAAGTACTAGCCCTAGCTGTGCCTCTATTGCTGCCGTAACTTCAGCACAAGAAGCACCAACAATGCCAGTGACTTTTTCTTGCACCCGACCATCTGGATAAATTATGAATTCTAATGTCTCCATGCTTTTCGCAAACCACGCTCTTTACGTTTGGACAGTACTGTTCTAGCTAAAGGCTAAAATATAGCCATAAGAACATTTTCATGCTTGATACAAACTTGCCACTTTGTTAACTAATGTTCCATCTCTCAAAATATATATATCAGAATCTTTACAAAAATTATTAATTTTGTAAGCTTACACATCTGTCATATGTAAGTTTCCCTTAACCTTCTAAATTAGTCAAGGTGGAAATTAAGCAGCGTTACGTAGTCTCAAAATCTCTATAAACGAGCATTAGAGAGCATATAACCAGCAGAACATGTTAGGAAATGACTAAAATTGGTGAGAAAAGTTATCATTAGTAAGGGTTTGCACAATTTAAACTAATAGTTAGCTAAGTCCAGTTAAAGGTAATTTAACCCAACATTAAAAGTATGATCGCTCTAATTTCTATCTTTGGTTATATAACCAAAGATAGAAATTATATTTTTGTAGAGCGATCGCGAGCATTGCTGACTGGCAGCTAGGTTTTCAACAGAGAGCGATCGCTACTCCAAAAGCCAAGCAAATAAATTTCCCACTGTCAGCTGAACTTCACTCGCAAAACTTGGTACGGGAATTAATGCATCTGGCTCATCAAACACTTCAATTTGTTGGTTAGGACGATAAACAAACACAGTTCGCTCATCTGGATCAATCAACCAACCCATTTGAGTCTCATATTTCAAGCAATGAAGAATATTTTTTGTCACTTTTGTCTGACTTTGGTCAGGTGACAGAATTTCAATAGTCCAATCTGGAGCAATAGAGAATGTATTAGCAACTTCTCCATTTTCGTCACGCGGAATTCTGTTCCAAACAAAAACGGCGATATCGGGTACAGTTGAACGACCGCCAAAAGTGCAACGCAACTCAGGAAACGCACGAGCTATGCGCTTGGGCTTGACTATAGCATTAATAGTGGGTACAAGTTCACCTTGAATCGTACTATGTTTCCCCTGTGGCATGGGTTTTTGGATAATTTGACCATCAAGATACTCACTGGCAGGTTTCGTTTCTCGTAATTGTAAAAACTCCGCCAATGTCAATTTTTTGGTTAGTGCTTGTACCATTTTGGGGTTGCCTCTTCGTATTCTATTTCTAATCTCAGCACAATGATGCTTGATAAGAGAAAGACCTGAATGTTTTAATGCAATACAGTAGTTTTTGTAAGTTAATAGTTTTGGCTGATTGTTGGAATTTAAAGTTATGAAAAATACATTATTTGATAAAATCTTCCGTGACAGCGATGGCAATATTGTTTTAGCTCAGATGCCAAATCTACCAATTATTGTCTGGATAACAGCTAGTTTGCTCAAACTAGTTTTTACAACAGGCGATATTAATACAGGGTTAGACGCACTTGCTTTTGGCTCTTTGTTTACTTGGGCATGGCTAGAATTATTTCAAGGCGTTAATTATTTTCGTAGGGCACTAGGTCTTGGCGTGCTTATTGGTGTTATGGTGTCAAGAACTGTGGGTATTGATGTACTTGGCTCTTTCTCTCTTTGATAAAAGGGGTGATGATGCCGCAGGCATGGCACGCGCATGAATGCGAGTGCGATCGCGTAGCGAAACGCCGCCGTTGATGCGATCGCACGTCAGGTCTGAAAAACTGATTGTAGGCGATAATGCTTGGTAATTCACCCTTGTAGCAAAGCGCGGCGATCGCTATGGACTCTATATCTATCATGCGATCGCTTGCTCGACAAAATTCAAAACCCAATTTACTTTCCAGGTGCGATCGCAAGCTACCTGCTCATCTATTGTTAGTAGATCGTTACAAGTTGGGTTATGCTTTGGATTGCCAAAAATACGTTAGGAAGTGCGATCGCTTAGGATAAATAAAAAGAGGATTAAGTGATGCAACTAGTACAGTACGGCGGAAATAAGCCAAGTATCAGATAGCCAACACTTTACCCTTATATGTCCACTTAAAAGGTTTAGCCATTGTTTTATTAAAATAGTCGATAAATTCAAGAATTTGAGTTTTG
>JAHHID010000127.1 GCA_019359015.1 Spirirestis rafaelensis WJT71-NPBG6 | reverse complement strand
ATCCTCGTCAAGAACTTTGAGAGAACTCTAGAAGACAGCGACTGCCAAGGTTAATCTTTGTTTTATTCGGCTGATGGTTAAGAGACTTGCAACCCCTTCTTAGATCTCAAATCGGTTCTATAAAGCACAACCAGGCTCAACTCATTAGTTCCATCAATCAGAAGTACGCGGTTAACAAGACCTTAAGTCAGATCAAGCAATCTGGTCTGCAAAATGCTAACGTCAGGTTAGTAGTGCAAAATTAGTTGCTTTTTGGGCTAGAGGTACTCTAGCCCTGTCAATCTGCATCACCTTTGATGGGACGCATTGCTTATTGTTATCCACCGATGATGGCGATCGCCCTTTTCGCAAAAGTTTGCGATCTATATTATATCAAGTCCGGTTAATCACTTATGATTACCGCACTGTGGAAAAATCCCAAAAGCCTCTTTCCCCCTGCCCCCTGCAAGAAAGCCCCCTGCGGTCTAAATGATAAGTCTTTAACCGGACACGATATTACTGGGCAATTTGAGTAATGTTGAAATATATCTGCTAGAAAAACAAGTTATTTTTGAATTGAAACCGGAATTTAACATATCGGGAATTTAAAATAAGATCTGACCAAGGTAAAGCCAAGGAGCTAAACTTTTCCCCAGTTTGTCAACCCTGAGATACTAGCCTAGTAGCGCAAAAATTTGCTACACTCCAACTTCTGGAGATTAAATAAAAATAGTTTGAGTATTGGCAATTTGCAAGGGGTCGCAAAGTGGCTGATGATGGTGTAAACGCACAAAAGATTCATCCTAGAGACTTTTCATGGTCTTTCTGGTTCACTTTGCCACTTTACCCATATGGTAGACGGCAGACAATCCGCAAGGAAGTGGTTAAGGATACAATCTGGACTTTCGACCAGCTTCAGGGGATTTTCTACGTTGTTGTGCCGATTCGCATGACTGTTGTGAAGCTGGATGAAGGTGGTTTACTCGTTTATGCACCCATTGCACCCACTCCAGAATGTATCCGGCTCGTTAAAGAGTTGGTGACACACCACGGCGATGTTAAGTATATCATTCTGCCAACAATTTCTGGACTGGAACATAAAGTTTTTGTCGGTCCTTTTGCGAGATACTTTGGCAATGCACAGGTGTTTGTGGCTCCAGAGCAATGGAGTTTTCCGGTAAATCTGCCTTTAAGTTGGCTCGGTTTGCCTTCTAAACGTACTCAGGTTCTTCCAGAAGACAGCAGTACAGCACCTTTTGCGAAGGATTTTGATTACGCGATACTCGGTCCAATTCATTTAGGACCGGGTAAGTTTGCCGAAGTTGCATTTTTCCACAAGCGATCGCATACTCTTCTTGTCACTGATTCTGTTATTTCTGTACCAGAAGATCCGCCTGCGATCGTACAATTAGATTCATATCCTTTGCTGTTTCATGCTAAAGACGATGCCACTGAGATTGTTGCCAACAATCAGCTAAACCGTCGTAAAGGATGGCAGCGCATCTCCCTATTTGCTTTATATTTTCAACCTGCCGTGCTTGAAGTACCCGCATGGGGTGGAGTGTTTCGCAATGCCTTCAAAGCACCGGAACGCTCAAAAAAAGCTTATTTTGGGTTGTTTCCCTTTAAGTGGAAGCACAACTGGAAACAGTCATTTGATGCACTACGCGGAGATGGTCGTTTGTTTGTGGCACCAATTTTACAGACTCTCATTCTCAATCGCGCACCAAAGGAAACTATCGATTGGGCTGATAAAATTGCTAGTTGGGACTTTCAGCAAATTATCCCCTGTCACTTTGACGCACCGATTAAAGCACAGCCGTATCAGTTTAGACAAGCATTCTCGTTTTTGGAAAAGGAGTGTAGTAGTTATCTTCTGCCGGAGGAGGACTTTACATTACTCAAGAAAATCGACGCAGGTTTACATAAGAGTGGTATAACACCACCACCGAAGGTGCTTAAGTAAGCCCTTATATTCCTTTACTACGGGCACTGAGAGACCCCTTGGGCACAGTTAGCGACAGATGCGGATATACTTTCTCAGAGAAACAAGACTTGTGTACAAATACCAAAAAACCAGCTTTCTGGACAACGACCAATTGCGGATACAACAAATTTCCTTGATTGTTACCTGGTTATGAGTAAGTTCTAAGGAAAAGAAAAAATCAGTTGACAACATCTTATGAATACTATAGTATTCGTCAAATGACACAAAAAATTATTGATCTATTTGCTGGTGCAGGCGGCTTGACTACGGGATTTCACTTAGCTGGATTTGAGTCTTTATGTGCAATTGATTCCAATGAAAAAGCTTTAGCTACTTACAGGCACAATTATCCAAATACTAAAGTTATTCATCAAGATATTCATAAAGTTAATCCTTCAGAGCTTCGTTTATGGCTAGGTTTAGAGAGAGAAGAATTAAAAGCACTGATTGGTGGTCCCCCTTGTCAAGGCTTTTCAAGAAATATCCCGGCTGGCTATCGCTCTCTAAATGATCGCCGCAATCAGTTATATCGAACTTTCTTGGAGTTTGTGCAAGAGTTTAGACCCCTTTATGTCATCATTGAAAATGTGCCTGAAATTTTGAAGGCTTATGATAGTGTAGTTAAAAACGAAATTACAGAGCAACTTGAATTACTAGGGTATAAAGTTGCTTCGGCATCATTAAATGCTGCCAATTATGGAGTGCCACAAACAAGATCTAGAGCTTTTTTTCTGGCTAGTCTAGACCGTTCACTTCGCTTTCCTGAACCTACATACTCTGGTGATATTAAAAGCGACTATAGAGCCAAAAAACTCAGTTCCCATCTGACTCTACTGGAATCAAACATCTCTCCTCTTGTCACGGTTAGAGATGCAATTGGGGATTTGCCACCGTTAAATGCAGGACAGAAATATGGTGATGAGGGATACCCCTTTGCCCCACAAAGCACGTACCAAGCCATACTACGTAATGGCAGCACAAAAATTGTTAACCATGTTGCTCGTGCTTTAAGCTCTGTTCAGATGGCAAGAGTACGTCTGTTAAAGGAAGGGCAAGATGCTAGAGACTTACCATATGAGTTAGCTCCTAAAAAGCACTACAGTGGAGCATATGGAAGGCTGTACTGGGACAAACCAGCAAGAACTATCACCAGATGGCTTTTTCATCCTGGTTCTGGTAGATTTTTCCATCCTACACAGGACAGAACAATTACAATACGTGAGGCGGCAAGATTGCATTCTTATCCAGATAACTTTCACTTTCTAGGAACATATACTGATATGGCTTCTCAGATTGGTGAATCAGTACCTCCACTACTGGCTAAAGCCATAGCTGAGTGTATTATCCAGAATCATCATTAGGAGAATCTTTATTGATCTGCTCTTGTAAAGCTGCGATGATGGTGTTTACATAATTCTCAGGTTTAAGACGAATTCGTTCAATATTTATACAAACAGCCTCTAGAGGAATAGTTCTAGCCTTAAAAAGTTGTTTCTGATTTTTGTACCACACTAACTCTGTTTTACCTGCAACACTTCCCTGTAGCCCAACTCCATTTATCCCAGTCTTTCTATCGACTGTCCAAGCCCAAGAAAAAGTAGTTGGGTCAAGAGGATTCAGTAGATATTCAGCGTAAATATATTTGTTACCTCTAATGGTTTTTAGTAGTATGCCTTCATAACTATTTACAACACCCTGTAATGACTGACTCAATATGATTTTATCATTCCAGTGTTGGATAATAGCTGTCCCAAGTTCTTGGGGTGAAGAACGCTCAGTCAGATCTGGAAAACCAAGCTGTTCAGCCTTTTTTATAATATCTGCTCTCTGAATTACAAATAAAAATGTATTTCCAATTGTAAGGTTATTGAGTTGGAGAGATTTCAGTGACCAACCTGTTTTAGTAACAACGTTAACAGCGTCATAGAGAAGTTTGCTACGCCCTAGCGCAGGATCTGAAAGAGGAATATCTTTGACATAATGAAAAATCGCCTCCCAAGCATAATCTTCTATAGACCCAATAACTGGGGATGCAACAGTGGCTACAATAGCTTGTCTCAACCTATCAATCTCGTTGTCTGTCAACACTCAAAGATTCCTCTACTGTTTGTAAAAATTCGCTCATTGTTACACTTAGAGCCTGGGTAATATGACTAAGAACTCTAACAGATGGGCTTTTCAGTCCTCGTTCAAGTTGGCTAATGTAGGTTCTGTGCAGACCTGTTACTTCTGCCAAGTACTCCTGAGACCAACCTTTCTGTATACGACGACGCTGTATTTCTAACCCTAAAATTTGGTCTAGTTTACTAAATTGCATAAAGAATAAATTAGAACTTTGAATACAAAAGTTCTACAGACTAAAGTATTCAAAGGTGAGATATACATCCAGTTTGCTGTGCAATGCGCTCACCTCTTTCCATAGCTTGAATTGATGGATCAAAATGGTGTATCTGTTTGTAAATGCAGAGTTTCTCCAGTTTGCGGATGCTGAAAGCGAAGTTCTCTAGCGTGTAGATATAACCGATTTGCGTTATTTACGCATCCATAAAGGCGATCGCCTAATATAGTTATCCCAAGTCCTCTAACATCGGCTGCGTGAACCCTAAGTTGATGCGTGCGTCCGGTTAATGGTATAAATTCAACACGAGTGTAGTCTTTTTCCCTCGCGATTACTCGGAAGTGAGTCAAGCTGGGTTTACCGTGTTCTTTATCGACTTTTTGATAAGGGCGATTTTCGGGATCTGCCCATAATGGCAATTCAATTACACCTTGATCAATTGTCAGCAAACCGGAAAGTATGGCTTCATAAACTTTGTAAATCTGCCGTTGCTGAAACTGCTGGCTGAGTTGACGATGAGAAGAGCGATCGCGTGCCAGCAAAAGTATACCAGATGTTTCTTGATCCAAACGATGCACAGATGCGATCGCCATGCCATCAGGTAACAAATGATGCAAGCGAGTCAAAACACTATCTTGGCGATCGCTATAACGACCAGGCACTGAAAGTAGTCCTGGAGGTTTATTCACAGCAATTAGCCATTCGTCTTCATAAAGAATCGGTAAGACCTCTGGGGGGTTAGGTCTTAATCCTGACAATAGAAACCCCATCAATGGCTGACAGCGTTCCACACAAGCACCGTAAAATTCTCCCTGAATTTTGTCTTGATTCACCGAGGATGCACCCCACCAAAACTCAGCCATTGCTAACGGTTTGAGGTTGTGTGTTGCCGCGTAGTGCAGCAGCTTTGGCGCACAACAATCTCCCGTCCCAGTGGGTAAGCCTCCCGGTATTAATTGCTGCAAAGATTGCGATTGCCCTAGAAAATTCACTAGGGTGTAAGCAGCGTGCATCTGGGTTTGTAGTTGCCGGGAAAGTTGTTTACGCTGTTGTTTCAGTTCGCGAATATGTATATCTGCGGTTTCAATTATCTGCTGAAGTGGCTGCAACGCTTCATCGCGTTGGCGTTTAAGGTATCGTCGCTCAATTCCATGTTGGCGACTTTCTTCATCGAGTTGTTCAAGGGCAATTATTAAAGCTTCTCCAGTCAAGGTTTCGCAGAGTATCTGACGTTTTTCGTATCGTTGCTGTTTATAATTTTGATGGCGCTCGCTCATTGTTTGCAACTTAATATCAAACTCGCTTTTAAGCGTTTCATATTGCTGCCTTTGGGGAAGTTGCTTTAAAGTTATAATTTCTTGCTTGATAGCTTCTAGTTCCGCTAATGTACGAGCCTCGTCTAATGCTACTTCATCACGTCCGGGAATTGGGGGAACCCAGCCCTCAACTATGCTGTTACCATTGAGAAGACCGGAGAAGGCTTTTATTACTCGTTGTTCCCCAGTAGGTAGTTCAACTAGTAATATTCCATACATCTTGCCTTCACGACAGTATAAGTCATCGTTGGCAAGATATTGCATTAAATTATGTGCGATCGCCTCTACCAATGAAGTGCGGGGTAGTTTCAGAAGTTCGCCAGTTTGAGGACAACGCCCTTGATAATAATAGCTAGGAGATGAGTTGCTAACTGTATACTTGTCGATGAAATCTGAAAGCGGATGAAGAAATACCATTATGAGAGATTCTTCTCATGAGGGTGAGTAGTCTGACATCGATAAATTTAATTGTGCCATAATCGGCGATCGCTTTGCCTAATTCCCGATTAATCGCTCAATCGAAACTGCAACATCCGGAAACGCCAAAGGATTAATTTCACCTTGAGTCAGAGTTGATTGTGATTGATAGCCTTCAGGGGTAGGAGCTCGAAATACGATAAGTTGCGCGGTTTGCAAATTAATTACCCAGTACTCGGAAATATTTGCGGCTGCATAAATCTTAGTTTTTACTTCCAAGTCTTTATTGAGGCTAAAGTTGGAGTACTCTATCAGCCAAAATATATTTTCTGGGTAAGGATGATGTTGTCGGTAATCTCGTCCGAGACGCTGAACAATAGCGATATCGGGTTTTGGTTCAGAATTACTTTGTGGTAGAGTAATTGGTTTAGCTTCCCTGACTTTTGCGCGATCGCCTAACAGATAAATTAGATATTCTCCAGCCTCATCACTAGAATAAGCATGATATTCTTCTTCTGGAGAGATTTCGATAATTTCTCCATTGAGCAACTCAACATGCCGCGCTGACAAAATCCCATCTGCAATCATGCGATGATAGTCTTCAACTGTGCATTTCGCAGTTGTTAAGGTCACGGGATGCACTTTTTTTGCTATAGTTTTTATCGTACAGTAGCGATAATTCTCTGCACTTAATTTATTTTCGCTTTCAGTGAAGATACCGACATCACAGCGTGAAGCGTAGCTATCGCGGTTAGGCAAATCGCTCTTAATCCAAGTTTCTTCTAAAATTTGCAATTTTTCTTGCCGACTATAAAATTGAGAAACATCAATCGCTTCTTTCCAATGTTGCTGAGATTGAGTTATGGGGGATGTAATCGTAGTTTGTTGCGATTGTTGGTAGCGACGCAAAACCGCTTGAATATTGCGCTTCGAGACAGGTTCGCCGAGTTTTTGGGAAAGCGATCGCCACAACTGCGAACCAACTTGTTTGATGTAGTCGAGTTGGTAATCTAGCTGATCCGCAATTTCAGTATATGTGCATCCTGACCAAGTTCCCAAAAAGACGACAGATTGAACATCATTCAGTTTTCGTTTCAGGTTCTCAGCTTGTAAAAGCCGATCAACTAAGGTAAGCGCGTCTTGTCCCCTCATGGCTAGATATCTTGAGGTAGTGTTAATAACTACTTCTTCAAGCTTGGCAGCAATATTACGGAAAAGTTACGTAAATTTACATAATGTACTCACTTTTTCTCACTGACAGAGCGATTAAGCTTGGGTTATTTAAACTTGACCAGGCAAATCCAACGCAATTAACAAAGCTTCATTTAATAAAATCATTGTTTCATCACTAAGCATTCCTCGTAAACGCGAAAAGCGAGTTTTGGATAATACCCGCACCTGATCTGCCATAGCGATTGAGTCGTTGGTTAATCCACCGTCTGGGGTTTGAATTAATACCTGAGTAGGATAAACTCGTTTACCAGCTTTATAAGTAGTGCAAGGAACAGCCAAAATTACAGGACTATAAGCAGCGATCGCATCTCGGCTTACTATAATCACAGGGCGAGTTCCACCTTGTTCAGAACCTTCAACAGGTTCAAGTCGAGCATCATAAACTTCTCCCCTCCTCATGTTGGGGATTCTCCCAATTGCAACGCTTCCCAACTGGCTACAGCAAACTCAGCCTCCATTTTTAGCACTTGAGCTTGATACTCTGGATCTTGCGCCATTTCCACCAGTGCTGCATCAATTTCTGCCCGTTTAAGTGCTTCCAGTTCGTGTAGAAGCGCTTGTGCGACAAACTCATTGCGACTTTTAGCTTTTCCTTGACTAACTGCTTCGTCAGCAGCGGCTAAAAGTTCCGCAGGTAAAGTTATTGTCGTGCGAATCTGATTTTTCATAATTTTTTTGATGTTTATATTGATGTCAATAACAGCATCAATTTAAGCATAACTTAAAAATCCTCCTCGGTTCGCCTGAGAGACTTCAGGGAAACAATTTACGTAAATTTGCATAAAACACTCACTTTTTCTCACCGACAAAGCGATCGGGCTTGGGTTATCAATTGAGTTAAGAATGATAGGGTCTGTCTACAAAGTCAAAAGGATTAAAGGAAGAACAGAGATTATGAATAACCGTGTTGTAGAGTATGGCGATAACTTTCACAAGGAACTCAAAGAGCTTCGGGAGCTTCGAGAAAAGCCAAGGAGAGACGAATCTTTCACAGCGATAGCACAGCGTATTGATCGCATGGCAGAAAGTGGTAGTGGTGTTTCTGCCCGTGATTTTGAACGCTACATCGGTCGTAACGATCTGCTGCGTGTCAACTATCTGGAGCGAGGGTTGATGGCGGCACGTGCTGTTTAAAGAGCTTTGGCAGGGACTCGAAAACTTTATTCTTTACAACACAGACGAAGAAGATGTACGTGCAAGTGTGTTCACAGGGCCCCTATTCCAGGATGATGATGAAGAGCATCGCGGCGTTCTGATTCCACAGTACTTTTGGAAAGTGGTTGTGGTTAGCGATCGAGGGGGCAAACTCTATTCCAGTGCTTATGTAGTGAGCCAACAACCATTCGCAAAGAACATCCCATTTGAAAAACTTCCTGTGGGTGATTTCAATAATTTCCAAGTCTCGATTGCGAACCTTGAGCAAAGTACAGGGTTAGCCTTCTCAAATGATGTACGTGCGGCTGATGTCTTTAAAGATGGTTCAGGTGATAGAAGACTACGTAGCTTTGGCGACATTGTACATCCCCGTCGTTAGAGCAGTCTAACAAATCATTGCACCGGAACGCGAAAACTCCAACATTGTTGGTGAGGTTGCTCAGTTTATTTCGCAGGCGGTGGGTTCATCCATTAACCCGTCATGCGATCGCGCGATCGCCCTGGTACAAGCGTAGTGCGATCGCTTAGAGAATTATCCATATTTACGTCCTTACATCGAGAGAAAAAAAGAGATAAAATCTATGCAAAATCTAAGCTTTACTAGCGGAAAAGAACTACAACATCATGGCATTTGTGATGCTTCTGGATCTGTTGCTTTAGATGACAATAGGTTTATAGTTGCCAATGATGAAGATAATCTCTTAAGAGTTTATTCGGCTGATGAGTCAGGTCATTCGCTTGCCATCATTGACATCAACGATTACTTTCCCAACAATCCTAAGAAAAAAGAAGTTGATATTGAAGCGGCAACAGAACTAAATGGTAATATTTGTTGGATAACTTCTCACGGGAGAAATAAAGACAAAGAGCGCAAACCACGACGCCATCAATTTTTTGCCAATAAAATCACTAACTTTAGCAAACCAACTTTAGAGCAAGTTGGAAATTCTTATACCCAACTGGTATTTAAGGATATGTTCCAAGATGAGCAACTTAAAGACTATGAGCTTGAAAAAGCCGAAAAGTTAGCTCCTAAAGAAGAAGGTGGCTTAAATATTGAAGGATTAACCGCTACTCCTAACCGAGAACTATTAATTGGTTTTCGTAATCCTATTCCTAAAGGAAAAGCTTTAATTTTACCCTTGACTAATCCTCTCGATCTCATTCAGAAAAATGAAAACGAAGTCAAAGCCATTTTTGGCAAACCAATTGAACTTGATTTAGGAGGCTTAGGTATTCGGAGTATTGAATATTGGCAGACTTACCAAATTTATTTTATTGTTGCTGGAGCTTACGACAGTAGCGATAAATTTGGTTTATATTTGTGGTCAGGAAATTGCCAAGATACTCCGGAAAAAATTGAATCAATTAATTTACCATCTGATTTTCGTCCAGAATCAGTTTTATTTTATCCTGACCGAAAAAATCAATTTCAAATCCTCAGTGATGATGGAGCAATTGTCAGAGTTGATGGTAAGGAATGTAAAGAATTTAAGGATGAAAACCATCCTCAAAAATATTTCCGCAGTCTGTGGATTAGTGTGAGTCAAAGTTCAAATTTATTATCCAAAAAATAACTCCTAGCAGAGAGTCTCGCTCTGGTAGTTTGCCTTGAGATTCTCTAACTAAAGTTTCACCTTGCCAAGCTCCAAAAGTACGTTCAAAAAATCGGCGCGACCAAGCTATTTGTTGGTTTTGGTTGACAGGTTGATAAATGACTATTACTTCTAAATCCTGGTTTCTCATAGCAACAGGTAGTTGAAGTTGTATTCATAGATCGCTTTTTCCGAATCATTCAAACTTAAAAGGTTTTAAAACTAAAGAAATTTTCTTTTATCTGCCACTATTCAGGAAAAAAGCAAGAGATAGAACAACAAAATCCCGGTAAAAGCGGCGAAGTTATTTCATCATCGCTTAACAATGTAGCAACTAAAATCAATTGCGCTCTTTCTCGCCGATAAACTTCCACTTGTTTAGTTAAGCGATCGACTATCCAATACTCCCGCACACCTTGAACTGAATAAAGTTTCAGTTTTGCTTCTTTATCTCGACGTTCGTTTTGTTTACCGGGAGATAAAACCTCTACAACTAACTCTGGTGCTTTTGTTAAATGTCCCGCTTCATCTTCAATTTGTGCTAGTCTTTCTCGACTTACCCAAACTACATCTGGGATGACGCTATCTGCTTCTGAAAAAATTACACCCGGAGCAACAATTGTTTCCCCTAAACCACTCGACTCTGACCACGCATCAAGTTGTCGGGCAATTTTAACACAAACTTGTTGATGTCGGCGATGAGGAGAGCGAGTCATGAAAAGTTCTCCATCAATAATTTCATACCGCGTCCACTCATTCTGCGACAGAACTTCTATATCGTAAATTGTCCAGCGTACTCCCTCAATAGCTTGACTCATAATCGTCCGTCTCTGGGTTGTTGTCTTTGTTTGATTTTATCTAATTGAAAAGTGTTTAAATAAGGCGATCGCCTTACTTTTTAATTCCCTTAAATCGCTCTTTTGCACTTTCAAAAGCAACTTGCATAACTGACTGAATCTTCTTCGGATCGGGTTTTTTGCCCCCCATCAAATCACCGAAGTAAACACAAGCACCTTCACCCAAAGACCAAGTATAAGCTGCTGCCCAAGATGCGGCAATCACGCTACCAAAACCTGGTATAAATTTGATTAACTCACGAGCGATCGCCTTTGCCAAAAAACCACCTGCGATCGCACTAACCAAACCCCCCGCTTGCGATGGTGTTAGCGTTTGTCCGTACAATTTACCTAACAAACCCACCATTGATACTTGCAATGCGGTTAATACTGGCATTGTCGCCAGTGGCAATGGCACTGCTGCCACTGTACCTGCCATGATTGCAAATGCTAACATGTAACGGCGTCCAACATCGCGGTAGAGGTTGCCAATTTGCTCACCAGCTTGCCGATCCAATAACTGATAAATTGCTTGCGATTCTGCCTCTGGAAGTAAATCAGCTAAAGTATCTCTCAACGCCTCTAAACCATAAAAAACTGGTGTGTAGCCGTCCTCTTCTAAAGTAAAATCGATCATGATAGAGCGATCGCACACTCCGGCAAAAGCTTTCTCAATTGCCGCGAATGCTCGCTTCACTTCCTGATAATCTGGTGGATAAGCCGGATGATCTGCCGTACCGGGAGGATAAACTTCATGCAAGCAAGTAACCGCTAGCAAACAGGGAATATCTGGATATTTCTGACGTAATTCTTGAGCAATTTGTCGTAGCGAGTCGGTAGCAAAGTCGTTGATTTTCACAGTCAGAATAAAAATTCTTGCACCGCGACTTTCTTTTTGCAAATCGGCAATCAGTTCTTGAATAATTGCCTTTTGTTCTTGATACACATCTCCCAAACCGACCGTATCCGTAAAAATCAGTAAAGGCAGGTCATTTGAAGGATAGGCGTAACGTTCAGTATGTTGCGTATGCGGACGATATCCTTGACCGACAATCTCGGCAGAAACTCCCGTCAGTCCCCGCACAATTGAACTTTTTCCAGCTTGCGGTTTACCAATTAGTAGCGCTTCAGTAGTTGGTAGTTCGGCGCGAACTGTCTGCAAAATTTCTGCAACTTGAGCTTCGCTGACGCTCAACTGTTTGACAAGCCTTTGTGATACTTGCTCTATAGGTAAAAATTGCATCAAGCGGCTTGTTGCATTATCCCATACGCCAGCAATGCGGTTTTTACTGAAATCGTTGCCCGAAGTTTTCACATCATCAATCGATTCACTCGACTGCTGAGAATCATCTGATGGCAAGTTAGCATCATTTTGCTCAGTCATTTGCATCAAGGTAGATAGATTGACACGAGATTCTGTCTATCATTTAGGAGGCTTCACGGATAAGATTGTTAAATCCAGAAGACACCTGTAGTCATTTTAGATGATGAGACGATCAGCCGATGAAATTTTAAATTTTATGGCAAGCGTGAAAAGTTAGGCACTACCGTGTAAGAGATACTAAAACTCGCTTGCACTCTGGGCAACCTGCCTCAGTGCGAGAAAAGCCTCCTTTAAAGGTTGGCTGACAGCAATGCCCGGGTTCTGCTAATACTAACTGTTGATACGCTTCTAAAAACTGCGATCGCAGGTGGTGATATCCTATATAGTTAAAGACTTATCATAAAAACCGCAGATCCAGTGGGGTTTTCTAGCAGGGAGAAACAAAATTTGAAGAAATTTGCTCCGCAAGCCATTTTTATAGCTCAGGACTTACGCAACTGGCATATACTCTTCAAAAAGGCGATCGCTTCAGATTTGACCACAAATTCTTTACTTAGAAGGTATTTTACCTCTAACAATGCTGTTACCCCGCCTTTTTTATACCTGTTGAGCCATCTTGTAATTGTCGCTTCGTTACCTCTAAGTCGTTGGACAAAGCCCTTATCCGTTAAGGTTACAATGTATCCGGCGCTCACACTTTGACGCTAAAGGATGTTATAATGTGTATATATTTTAACTATGTGAAGAAAGTATACTGGTATAAATAAATTTTTTGTAAAGTTCGCTAACTAGAGTGTACTTAAGCAGCTAGAGTGTTAAACTGCTGATAACAATATCACGAACTGAATTGAACAAGAAACATGAAAAGCCATTAAATAAAAAGAAAATTGTAAGTAGTAGTGTTTGTAGTGATAGTAGAATATATAGCGGAGATTGATATTGCGACTTATCAACCTCCGCTATATATGCGGAGGAGAGGTTTGTCGCATTAAACGCAAAAGGTCTTCCGTGAGTCAATTAACCAGGGAATAGTTCAAGTCAAAATAATTGACTCTCAATTGATAACCTCATCAACATCTGACAGTTATTTATTAGGGAATGCATTGTCAAGCTGTTGTCAATCAATACTAGAAAGATGTCTACCACGATTAAAAATCTAATCCATGATTTTGGAATAGAGCTTTAATGGTCTTTTTAGTATGAGTCCTTGTAAAGTCACTTATGTTTGCCTCTTTCTATGAATGATATCAAATCCGGTTAAATGCACGTAGTAAAACTTCTATTTGTTAGCGGCCACCAATGGTAATAAGTTAGACCACGGATTAGGTCGTGGTTATCAGATATCACTTTGCAACGTTGAAATAAAGCC
>JAHHID010000126.1 GCA_019359015.1 Spirirestis rafaelensis WJT71-NPBG6 | reverse complement strand
CCAGTAGGGGTTCTAGGATTATCCACTCTTCGTCTGTGAGGCTGCTAGAGTATGGCATAACTGTTGGATACAACTTTTGCGCTAACTTTACTTCAACACAGTAAAAGATGTCAAATGGGTTCTATATCTTCCCGGTAGATGTGTTCAGAAGCTATGGAGCGCGAAATAGACTTTGTTGAAACCGACAAGCGGCAGCGTAAACTACCTTCAGCCAAGTATCCTCATGCTTGGGAGTTAATCTGACCGCTGTTTGTAAGTAAAGAAAATAATTTGGAGTTGCCCCTGCAATTTGGAGAAACGAATTTTTGATCTATTCTGGAGGAGAAGGGATCGAAAAAGCGCGGAGAATCATAGTTGTGAAGTTGCAGCGACCGATTTTAGTGGGAGGATTGGGACTGTCCTTTTCTCTATGGATTTTACAAAATATGCATCATTCGATGGTGCAAGTGGGAGAATTTGGTTTATTGAGTCTCGTAGCAGTTGGTGGTGGTTTGTGGTTATTCAAGCAAAATCGCCCTTCATCCGCTTCTGATATGCTAGATGCTATGCCTGTAAATCGGGCTAGAGTGGAAGATGCGATCGCACTTACTGAAGTTACAATTAATCATCTTGCAGGTGAGGTAGAAAACCATCCAGCTTTAGGGACACTGCGAGAACAAGTTAATCAATTATTCTTTGAATTAGATAGAAAAGAAATTAAACTAGCTGTTACTGGGGGAAAGTCGGTGGGTAAAACCACCTTAATTCAAGTTCTACAGCCAAATTTTGCATCTGTACAATTCAACGAGACAGCACCTTTGTTTGTAGAAGCGGGTGAAAAGTCAGAAAATGAAGCAGAAGTTAATCAATCTGATTTTGTTCTGTTTTTAACAAACGGCGATTTGACAGATTCAGAATTTCAAAGTTTACAGCAGTTAAAGGCAGCAAATCAACCTGCAATGCTGGTTTTCAACAAACAAGATCAGTATTTACCAGATGAACGCGCTAGCGTGTTACTGTCGCTGAAACAGCGGATGCAGACGAATGTAGTCGCAACTGCGGTGTCTCCTTTCCCCATGAAAGTTAGGAAGCATCAAGAAGACGGTTCTGTGCAAGAATGGATGGAACAACCTGCGCCAGACATTGAGCAGTTAACGCAGCATTTAAATGAGATTGTCGCACAGCAAGGACAACAGTTGGTGTGGGCAACCACGATGAGAAAAGCCAAGTTGCTGAAAGCTGATGCGAAGAAATTGTTAAATGGGGTGAGACGCGATCGCGCAACTCCAATAATAGAACAATATCAGTGGATAGCTGCGGCTGCGGCATTTGCTAACCCAGTACCTGCGCTGGATATCTTGGCAACAGCGGCAATTAATGCCCAAATGGTAATGGATTTGGGTGGTATTTATCAGCAGAAATTTTCTCTAGAACAAGCGCAAACTGTAGCTGGTGCAATGGGAAGTTTGATGTTGAAACTCGGTTTGGTAGAACTTTCTACAAAAGCTGTTAGCACTGTCCTCAAGAGTAACGCTGTCACCTTTGTTGCTGGTGGTGTCGTGCAGGGTGTGAGTGCAGCTTATCTTACCAGAGTAGCAGGTCTGAGCTTAATCGAGTATTTCGAGCAGCAGGAAATCGCCTTAAATTCTGAAGGTGGTTTGAATCTTGAGAAATTGCGGCAAACTTTGCAAAACGTCTTTGTGCAAAATCAGCAAATTGGTTTTTTGCAGGGGTTTGTTAAGCAAGGTGTGAAGCGTTTGTTACCAGAAGCACAGCCAGAAGTTATCAGTGCTTAAAAGGCAGGTTGAGACTCCCCCGCGCAAGCGCGGGGGAGTCTCAACTAATTTCTGATGCTGTGGGTGGACTGGGGAAAATGACTAAGAATCATATAGAACTTAGAAGGAAGAGATACTTCAAGCTCAGTTCACAAATCGCTCAGTTGGATAATGCACAATTGCATTCTCTATTTAACAATGGTGAGTCGAGTGAGTCGAGTACGGGTTGGGGAATAAATCACACCGTTGTCCTTGGGCAATCCAAAGTCTTTGTGAAACGTGTTCCAGTTACGAACATCGAATATGACAACCTGTTCTCCACCAAAAACCTCTATGACCTGCCGACTTACTGTAATTACGGCTTCGGTTCCACTGGTTTTGGAGTCTTCCGGGAACTCGTGACCCATATTAAGACAAGCAACTGGGTATTGGAGGGGGCGATCGCCACCTTCCCGCTGATGTACCATTATCGGATTATTCCGTTCTTTGGGCAGCTGGCGGATGTGGATAGGTCGCGTCTAAAAGCTTATGTGGAGTACTGGGGCAATAGTGCCAACGCTGGGAATTATGTGTTAGATAGAGCGATCGCCAACTATGAATTGGTTCTGTTCTTAGAGCATATCCCGCATGTTCTGAAAACATGGCTACAGGAAAACCCTAACAAACTTCAGCAACCCCTGGAAGACTTACGTACAACGATTGACTTTTTGAGGAATAAGGGAATCATTCACTTCGACGCACATTTTCACAACGTCCTTACCGACGGCGAACAGACCTATCTGACTGATTTTGGTTTGGCACTGGACAAGAGTTTTGCGTTGACGAAAGATGAAGCGTCTTTCTTTGAGCAGCACATCTTTTACGACTATGGGGAAGTCCTGCGGAATCTGGGGCACCTGATTCGACCCTCGTATGATTCCTGTTCGGAGCAAGATAAACGCAGGATAATGGAAAAATATGGCATTAAAGAAGGTTTACAAGCTTATGAACTGGGGTCTATATTACTCGACAACATCGAGCAGATCCATGCTGACGGGGACATGAAGTTAGATGAGTTCTATGTCGCCAGCATCGTCAAATACCGCAGCATCATTGCGCTGATGCAAGGCTTCTTTTCTGAGATGTGGGAAAATAACAAGAAAGACACGAAACTTAATCACGCAAAACTACAGCTATTACTCAAAGAGACAGGATTTCTTCCTAGTGCTGAATCCCATGTCTAAGCCATAACTTGTTTTCTCCGACAGTCGGAAATATAAGAGATATGACAGAAACTCTAACTCTTTGTTGACAGCAACAGCTGCGCGTACTTGAGCGTGATAAATCCGTGTTTTCAGTTCACTGAGAAACTTAGCATAACCGAGAACATTAGAAGTGCTAGTTTGTCATATGTCGAATTTATCTTCTTTAGGCATAAGCGAGCGACTAGCAGGGGAATATAGGGCTACTATACTTTAGTTTAAAGTAAGCAACTTTAATGTGATAAATTTTGATCGCCTTTCTATTTTCTCTTTTTTTGCCGGCTCTGGTTTCCTTGATTTAGGTTTTGAAAATAGCGGTTTTAATCTTGCTTATGTAAATGAAATTTTTTCCCCTTTTATGTCAGCATACCGCTATTCACGGCAGGCTCTCAATTTGCCATTACCAGAATACGGTTATCATCAAGGGGAAGAAGCCGACGTAACGAAACTTATTGAAGCATTACCAGCACAACGCTTGCGAGAGTTAGTAAAAGACTGCCGTAAGTCTAATAATATAATTGGCTTTATTGGTGGTCCTCCTTGTCCTGATTTTTCTGTTGGTGGTAAGAACAAAGGACGCTTGGGAGATAATGGTAAACTTTCGGCTTCCTACGTTGAATTAATTTGCCAACAACAACCTGATTTCTTTTTATTTGAGAACGTTAAGGGATTGTGGAAGACGACAAAACACCGTTTATTTTTTGAAGCGCTGAAACAACAATTGCAGCAAGCTGGTTATGTATTAACAGAGCGTTTAATTAATGCGATTGAATATGGTGTACCTCAAGATAGAGAAAGAATAATTCTTGTTGGTTTCCAAAAAAAACTTATTCAAGATATGGGAATAATACTTCACAGTGAAAATATTCTTCCTGAAGGTACTTTTCCTTGGCAAAAGCATATTTTATATCCTAAAAATAAAGTTTTTTCTTACCCTTGGGGGATGCGTCAATCATTTGAAGAAGATTCTATAATCTCATGTCCTGATGGAATTCCTCAAGAACTAACAGTTGAATACTGGTTTAGAAAGAATGATGTGCTAAATCATGCCAATTCCAAACACTATTTTCAACCAAGGGCTGGTATAAAAAGATTTGCAGTTGTTGACGAAGGAGATGATTCTAAAAAGTCTTACAAACGTCTTCACCGATGGCGTTACTCTCCCACAGCTTGCTATGGCAATAATGAAGTACATTTGCATCCCTACAAAGTTAGAAGAATTTCTGTAGCGGAAGCTTTAGCGATACAATCTTTACCTGCAAATTTTGTGCTTCCTGAGAATATGACATTGACGAATATGTTTAAAACTATTGGTAATGGTGTACCATATCTAGCTTCAAAAGGGTTAGCGCAAAGTATCCTTGATTTTTTAGCAACTAGAGAATGGTGCTATGAAGAGGAAATTAGCAAGCAATTAGAGCTACCGTTGATGTTTTGATTGTTTTATTATACCTAGCTTGGGACTTCACCTTCGTAACTTAGCGAGTGCTCAATGTCAACTTAAATACTTAAGAAATTTAAGCGAAACTACCCATAACACTCAATAAGCTGTCAGATTATAGGGAAAAATGTCATGAATTATGGTTTAATTTAATCAAAATGTCTTTATGATTCTAAATAAAGTTTAATAATCAATTACTGGTAAAAGTAACAATGGCAGCAGATTATCCAGACATTGATATTGCGCCATACATCGATCATGCGCTGCTGATGCCTACGGCTACAAGCGAGCACGTTAAACAATGGTGTGAAGAGGCAGACAGATTTGGCTTTGCAGCGGTTTGCGTCTACCCTGTGCATGTCAAACAAGCCGCAGAACTCCTCCACGGCAAAAATCCTAAAGTCTGTACGGTGATTGGCTTTCCTAGTGGGGCAACGACTTCAGCCGTGAAGCTGTTTGAAGCTCAAGAAGCACTAGAAAATGGTGCTGATGAGTTGGATGTGGTAATTAATTTGGGCTGGTTGAAAGCTGGCAAAACTGAGGAAATACACCGGGAAATTGCCGAAATTTGCGAAGCCGCTGGGCAACAAGTCAAGGTAATATTGGAAACTAACCTGCTGACGGATACGGAGAAAAGTGTGGCAGCAGAAATCGCTATGGATGCAGGGGCAGCATTTCTCAAAACCTGTACAGGTTGGAATGGAGGTGCGACAGTAGCGGATGTACGACTTTTGAAAGAAGTGGCACGAGAAAGACTAGGAATTAAAGCTTCAGGAGGAATCCGCACCGCCGAGCAAGCTTTAGACTTAATTGTAGCGGGTGCAACTAGATTAGGCACGTCTCGCGGTATCGATTTGATCCGCCAGCGCGATACCCTGGAAAAGAAAGAGTAGTCATTTGTTTTTTGTTGGTGAACCACTGCGTTTGTTGGGCGGCTAGAAGCGACAGTCACGCAAGTGGTGTTAGCGCAGCGATCTTCTCCCAAGGGGAGACGCTACGCGAACGACGCAGGAGCGTCACCCTAAGGGTTGTTAGTCGTTGATTGTTAGTAGTTAGTCGATTTTCTTTGACTACTAACTACTAACTACTAGCTACTAACCAATTAGCAATGACCGATGACCAATGACTAATGACTAATGAGTAGAACCTATAAAGCAACTGGGATTAATCTGAAAACCCAGGCGTTTGGCGAAGCCGATAGGCTAGTCACAATTTTGACACGAGAGTTTGGTTTGATTAGAGCAATTGCTCCAGGGGCACGCAAGCACAAATCAAGCCTTGGTGGTAGGAGTGGGATGTTTGTTGTAAATGAACTACTGATTGCCCAAGGGCGATCGCTCGATAAAATTACACAAGCACAAACTACAAAAACTTATCCAGGTCTGGCTAAAGACTTGGCAAAACTAGCTGCTAGTCAGTATTTAGCAGAAATAGTATTATGTCAAGCTTTGAGCGAACAACCCCAAGAAGAACTCTATGAGTTACTTAATGAACACTTAGCTAGGTTGGAAGCGATACCCACCACAGAGGTAAAAACTATTTTCGCTCATCTGGCACATGCTGTATTTCACCTTTTAGCGAATTCAGGACTCACCCCCCAAGTGCAAGTTTGTTGCTTGACTCAGCATCCACTAACACCAGACTTTTTAGACCCCAACCCTCAGGTAGGATTTAGTGTCTCTGCTGGTGGAACAGTTAGTTTACAAGCTTTGGAGCGCTTGCGAAAAGAGGGAGACAAAGGGAGAGGGGGGGAGTGGGAGAGAGGGGGAGAGGGGGAAAATGAGAGACAAAGAACCCCATCCTCCCCAACCTCCCCAGCCTACCAAACGATTGTCCATCGCCAGGAAATACCAGTGCTTTCTAGCCGCTTAAATGCGACACAACTGGCTATGCTCCAGCAGTTGTCGCAACCAGAGATAATGCCTATTGATGCTGCCAATGATGGCTGGTTATCTGTTGAGCAAATTTTGCGCTTATATGCTCAATATCATCTTGGTCGTCCTATTCGCTCCGCTGCCTTGATCGATTCTTATTTTGCTGCCAACTATGATGCAACCGTCTGATTTAGAACCAAAAATCCTGCCGATGTCACCCAGCCACGGCAAAAAACACAATAGGGCACCTAACTCGTCATTACCACCACACCTTAGTGCTGTTCCTGACTTGAGGTGCGATCGCATGTATACCCAAGAAATGTCTCCAAAAGACGTTTCTCAAAACGAGAAAAATTGGTCAAAGTCGGAAATATCAAAAAGCGATCTAACAAGCTCAGGCGAAAAAAAAACCACTGAAAATGGCAAAAGTGATGCTTCTGAGCATAATTTGCCATTAACCTCTACAAATGGCAAAGAACCGCCAGATAAAGGTGAAGCAGTATCAGGCGATGTTCAACAGGGTTTTTTGCCTGTATTCAAAAATCCTAATTTCTTAGCTCTTTGGGGTGGTCAAGTCTTCTGCCAATTGGCAGATAAAATATATTTAGTGCTGATGATTGCCCTGATAAATACTCAGTTTCAGGCAAGCGATCAAAGTATTAGCGGTTGGGTATCAGCGCTGATGATGACTTTTACCATTCCTGCGGTGCTGTTTGGTTCTGTTGCTGGTGTATTTGTAGATCGCTGGTCGAAAAAAGCGGTGCTAGTAGCAACGAATGTTTGGCGCGGTATTTTAGTTTTGGCAATTCCGATGCTGTTGTGGTTAACTCATGATTGGAAACCAATCGGAGTCTTGCCAGTTGGTTTTTGCATGATTTTAGTTGTAACTTTTTTAGTTTCGACGCTGACGCAGTTTTTTGCACCAGCAGAACAGGCAGCGATTCCCTTGGTAGTCAAAGAGCAGGATTTACTTTCGGCTAACTCACTGTATACAACAACGATGATGGCATCGGTCATTGTCGGCTTTGCTGTCGGGGAACCGCTGTTAGCTGTAGCCGACCATATTTGGCAGCTAATTGTTGGTGGTAGTGGGGGACTGGGTAAAGAACTTTTGGTGGGTGGTAGTTATGCGATCGCTGGCATAATTTTGTTACTTTTGTCAACTAATGAAAAACCTCACTCAGATCAAGCAGAATATCCCCACGTTTTTGCTGACCTGCGCGATGGTTTTAAGTATCTAGGAGAAAATTATCGCCTTCGCAATGCCCTAGTTCAACTCATCATATTATTTTCTGTCTTTGCCGCATTAACTGTTCTCGCGGTTCGCATGGCAGAAATAATTCCCAACTTAAAAGCCTCGCAATTCGGCTTTTTACTCGCATCTGGTGGTGTTGGTATTGCTCTTGGAGCAACCATTCTTGGTCAATTTTGTCAACGTTTTTCTTATACCCAATTAAGTATATTTGGATCTATGGGTATGACAGCATCCTTAGTTGGTTTGTCGATATTCACAACACAATTATGGATTATCCTTTTGTTGGTGGCGCTGTTGGGAGTGTGTGGAGCGTTAGTGGGTATCCCGATGCAAACAGCGATCCAAAGCGAAACCCCGCCGGAAATGCGTGGTAAAGTATTTGGTTTGCAAAACAATGTAATTAATATTGCTCTCACCTTACCCTTAGCATTGGCAGGAGTAGCAGAAACATTCGTTGGATTACAAGCTGTATTTTTGGGATTGGCGGCGATCGTCTTTTCAGGTAGTATATTAACCTGGTATAACTTCTCTGACTAGTTATCAAAAAAAAGGAGTTTTTATTCACTACCTTGGCATTATCAATAATTTACAGAAAGGTTTTGTTTCCGTGCTAAACTGAAGTCAATAATGATTTATCAGATACTTGCTGGGAATAAACCTGACATTAACCAGAGGCGATACATGACATCTATGTAAGTTGTTATGAACTTATTAGTAATTAGCAACTTAGAAGTCAAAGAGAAAATCCATAAATGGACTTTCGCTCTCGCAACATAAAATTTTGCGCTGGGAATTGGGTAATAGCAGGATTTTATAAAAACTAAAAACCTAGCAAGTACAACAGCACAATCATACGAGAAACACAAAGGGCGAAAAGCTGATAAATGAAACCCGCTTTCCTGATAGCTAATAAAGAATGCGTATAGCCTGGATTGGAAAAAAATCACCCTTTTGCGGCAATGTCACCTACAGTCGGGAAATCACAAATGCCTTGCTAGACAGGGGACATCAAGTTAGTTTCCTTCACTTCGCCCAAGAAGAATCTGAACCCGACAACTGGCCCAATTGCCCAGAGGTTCCGCTACCCTTCATTTATAAGTCCCAGGTTTACACAATTCCGACTTTCAAAGCGACCAAGGTTTTAACCCAGTCGTTACGACGCATCAAGCCGGATGTAGTTCATGCTTCTTTGACTTTATCTCCTCTTGACTTTATTCTGCCAGAAATCTGTGAAGAACTGAATTTACCCCTAATTGCCACTTTTCACACACCGTTTGCTGGCAAAGGGGCAAAACTAATTTCTGGAACACAACTATTGGCGTATCAACTTTATGCGCCTTTTTTGGGTAACTACGATCGCGTGATTGTATTTTCTCAAATTCAGCGAGAATTGCTAGCACGCATGGGTGTGCCAGAAGAAAATATTGCCGTAATTCCAAACGGGGTGGATACTGCCAAGTATTGTCCTGGACCTTCTAAAATAAAAGCAGAATTTCAGGCAGAACGCTTGTTTGTTTATCAAGGTCGCATAGCCCAAGAGAAAAACGTCGAAGCTCTACTGCGTGCCTGGAAACAAGCAGAAATGGAGCATGATAGTAAATTGCTGATTGTGGGCGATGGTCCTTTAAAATCTTCTTTAGAAACCTTTTATGGTTCAGAATATGGCATCTTCTGGTTAGGATTTATTGCCAATGAGAACCGACGCATCGATATATTACGTGGGGCAGATGTATTTATTTTGCCTTCATTAGTTGAGGGATTGTCCCTGTCTTTGTTAGAAGCAATGGCAGTGGGAAGCGCGTGTTTAGCCACAGATGTCGGCGCAGATGGCGAAGTATTGGAAAAAGGTGCGGGTGTAATTCTGAGTACTAAAACAGTGCGATCGCAATTAAAAACTTTTTTGCCACTCTTCCAAGACCATCCGGAATTAACAACTTTGTTAGGGCAAAAAGCCAGAAAACGAGTACTAGAACGATATACCCTCAGTAATAATATCACTCGACTCGAAGAACTTTATACTAATGTTTTAATACAGCCCCGCGTGCAATTTAGTCGCGGTGCGTAGGCAAGATAAGGGTACAAGGGGAGCCAGCGCGTTGCGGTGAGTCCACGGGCGTGGTTGCCTGTACCGTCTATTCGTAGTGGCGTTAGCGTTCGCGTAAGCGTCCGCAAAGCGGAAGCGTAGGGACCTAAAAATGGAGTTGCTCAAACCCAAGTTTTAAACGTCTGACTATATTTGACTATAAAAGTTGGAACTATTAGTTATGTTCTAGCAGGTTTACAATGTTCCTCACTAACTCCTCTGGTTCTAATGGCTTGGTAATGTGAGCTTGAAACCCAGCAGTCAGTGCTTTTTGCTGGTCAATATCTGCGGCATAAGCAGTAAGCGCGATCGCCGGAATTCTTCCTCCCTGATTGGGTGGGCGTGAACGAATTTGCTGGATCAGCATATAGCCATCCATATCAGCCATGCCTATATCACTCACAATTACATCAGGAATGAAACAATCAAGCACTTGCAATGCTTCTAGCCCAGACCCTACGGCTGTTACCTTTGCGCCACTTTGTTCCAGTAAAAATGCTTGAACCTCGCGGGTACCAATATCATCATCCACGACCAAAATTTGCACGTTGTTTAAGGGAGTCTCTGCACTTTCTGCTTCAGCTTGGGCTTTTTCAAGTACAATTCGTGCTGACTGGTTCGAGATCGGTATTTGAACTGTAAAGGTTGCGCCCTGATTCTCACCCAAGCTTTCTGCCTTGACTGTGCCACCGTGCAGTTCTACAATTTGGCGCACAATCGCAAGCCCAAGGCCCAACCCCCCAAATCTGCGCGTCGTCGAGCTATCCTCTTGCCGGAAATACTCAAACACATGCGGGAGAAATTTCGGTTGAATGCCAATGCCTGTATCGATCACCCGAATCTGAGCCAGTCGATCGAGTTGCCTTAATTCAACGATTACTTGTCCGTTAGCTGGTGTGAATTTGACGGCATTGGTAAGCAAGTTCCACACCACTTGCTGCAAACGGGCAGGGTCACCACAAATAGGTGCAGTCGCCTCAAGGTCAATGTGTAACCTAATATTCTTTGCTTGTGCTGCTAAACGCACCGTTTCGATGGCAGCAGAAATCACAAAAGTTAAATTAACGGGAGCCGATGTCAAGGACAGCTTGCCCTGCATAATGCGCGAAATGTCAAGTAAGTCTTCAATTAATTGTAATTGCAGTTTGGCATAGCGTTCGATTGTTGCCACTGCTTGGCGTTGACGGGCAGCATTGAGCTTGCCGCTTTGCAGCAGGTGTGCCCAGCCCAAAATGGGGTTGAGGGGCGATCGCAACTCATGAGACAGCACCGCTAAAAACTCGTCTTTAATCTGGTTCGCTCGTTGCAACTGTTCTGCGTGCTGCTGAATCGAGACAATTAGGTTTGCTCGATCAAGGGCGATCGCTATCTGCTCAGACATCAATTGCAGCAAATCAATTTCTTCTCTTGTAAAGCGAGTGCGCGTGCAGCTAGCAAAGCAGATGGTTCCCAATAACCGTTCTTGGACAATTAACGGTTGACCGACATAAGCGGTAACACCCAGGTTGTGGAGGGTTTGAGCATGAGGATGAGTGGCAATTTGGGTGCGATTGAGAACGAGTTGCTGTCGTTCTTGAGCTACCCATCCACTGAGGTATTCACCAAACTCAACCCACTCCATCGCCTCAGCCACCTCTTGAGTAATGCCCTCATAGTTTTTCAAATGCAGTCTGGGGCGGTTGTCTTTTTCCTCGACGATGTAGTTGTAGTAATAGTCCAACCCTAGCTGGGATGAGAGTTTGCTAAATAGGTTGTGCATTAGCGTCATCGGTTGCTCGACCGCAAGTAGATCGCTAGTGATGTCATAAAGCAACCGAAAGCGTTCATCGGCTTGCCGCTGTGAGGTGACGTCGCGCATGATTTTGATAAATCCTTGCACGTCGTCCGCTTCATCACGTATGGGCATCACAAAGCCACTACCCCAAAGGCGGCTACCGTCCTTTCGGATATGCCAGCACTCATTTTCTGCCTGTCCTTGAGTTTGAGCGGTCTGCAATTCCCTCCCAGCTCGGTCTTGGGCGTTGTCTTCGGGGGCGTAAAGGATGCGACTGTCACAGCCAATTATTTCTGCTTCTGAATACCCTAACAAGCGTTCGGCACCGACATTGCAGCTTGTAATCACACCGTTGGGATCGAGGGTGAAAATAGCATATTCTTTTGCACTTGCCACCATTAACCGAAAGCGAGCTTCACTTTGTTTGAGGGCGGTTTCGGTTTGTTTGCGATCGGTAATGTCGTAGGACATTGCCAGCACAGCATCCACTTCACCAAGAGCGTTGTGTAAGGGTGTGCCATGAGAGATATAGTAGCGATCGTGGCTGTTGTGTTCTAAGGTAAACGATTCGCCATTGAGAGCTTGACGGAAGTAGGGTTCGTAGCTGTCTGCCAGGGCGGGTTCGAGGACTTCCCAGAGGGTTTTGCCGACAAAGTTTTCAGTAGTCATACCAACCCACTCCAGCGCTTCGCCTTCTGCAAGCTGGTAGCGCAAATCTCGATCCAGAATGAACACAGCGCCACGAGGCAGGTTTGCCGCAACTTGACGCAGGCGGGCTTCGCTTTGGTGCAGTGCTGCTTCGGCAAGTTGGCGATCGCGCTTTTCTTGAGCTTCCCGCAGCGCTCGTTGAACACACGGTAGCAACCGCCCTAAGTTGCGCTTCAGCACATAGTCGGTGGCTCCCAGTTTCAGCGCTTCAATCACCAATTCTTCGCCCATACTGGCAGAGACGAAAATAAAAGGCATGTGAGGAGACAGGTTTTGGGCAATTCCCAAGGCGGAAATGCCATCAAAACCGGGCAAAGCATAATCTGCCAAAATCAAATCAAACGCATTGGTTTCTAATGCCCTCACAAAGTCAGCGCGAGTTTCCACCCGTAGCAGTTCACAATCAGCGCCGCCATCGGTCAGCGTCAGATGTATCACCTCCGCGTCAAGGGGATTGTCTTCGAGCAAAAGAAACCGGAGTGCTGTCATAACCGTGCCTCATGTTTTGGCAGCGAAAAGTAGAACGTTGCGCCTTGGTCGATGGCGCCTTCTGCCCAGATGCGTCCGCCATGTCGATGAATGATCCGCCGTACTGTGGCAAGTCCGACTCCAGTACCAGCAAACTCCTCTTGCGGATGCAGCCGTTGAAACATGGTGAATAGTTGGTCATGGTATTTCATGTCGAACCCTGCACCATTATCTTTGACAAAGAAAATCACTTCCTGCTCTTGCTCAATGCTACCAATTGTAATTGCAGCTTCGGTGCGATCGCGGGTGTACTTCACGGCATTCGACAGCAAATTTTGTAGCACTAACTGCAACAGCGCTGGGTCGCCCTCTACCCTTGCCAATGGTTCGATCTGCCAGTGAAGCGATCGCCCGATTAGTTCCGGCTGCAACTGTGCTTCTACCTGCTGCACCAATTGACTCATCATAACGGTTGTCAAGTGCATTTTCGTCTGCCCCAGGCGCGAAAATTCCAGCAGGTCGTCTACCATTTTTTCTGCCTGAAGAGCTGATTGCGTGATAATGTTGAGAGTCTGCAAACTGGATGCATCGACGAGAGTTGCATTGAGCTTGCCTCGCAATCGTTCGGTAAAGCTGCTGATGTAGCGTAGCGGCGTTCGCAAGTCGTGGGATATTGAGGAAGAGAACGCCTCCAGTTCTTGGTTGATGGCTTCTAGTTGAGCCGTCCGCGCTTTCACCTGTTGCTCTAAGCGATCATTGAGCGTTTGTACCGCTTGCATCACCTGTTCACGGTAGACCGCTTCGCGTCGCAGCTGTGCCAGTTGTAGGTTGGCATTGACTCGCGCTAACAGTTCCCGTGCCGAGAAGGGTTTAATTAAGTAGTCATCTGCCCCAGTTTCTAAACCCTCCACCCGTGATTCTTCGCCAGCACGGGCAGAGAGCAAAATAATCGGGATTGTCTGGGTATTTGGATCGGCTCGCAGCGATCGCAACAGCTCAAATCCATCCATTCTGGGCATCATCACATCCGTTAACACCAAGTCATAGACTTTGGCGCTTCCGCCACGCCGGATCGCAGTCAGTGCGGCTAACCCGTCATTTACAGTTTCTACCTCGTAGTACTGGTTTAACAACCGCCTGAGATAGCCGCGCATATCGGCGTTGTCATCCACTAGGAGAATACGCGCCGAGGAAGAGGAGGGGGAGACAAGGAGAGGGGGAGACAAGGGGAGTGTTGCTGAAGAATTCTCCTTGTCCCCTTGTCCCCTTGTCCCCTTGTCCTCTTGATTCTCCTTGTCCCCTTGTCCCCTTGTCCCCTTGTCCTCTTGATTCTCCTTGTCCCCTTGTCCCCTTGTCCCCTTGTCCTCTTGA
>JAHHID010000125.1 GCA_019359015.1 Spirirestis rafaelensis WJT71-NPBG6 | reverse complement strand
AAAACTGGTATGAACTCCAAAGAAATTTATCTCTTCAGGTAGCTCGTGACTTCATTCTGGAACATCTTAAACAAAAGGTTGGCTTGAATGCACATAGTCAACTTCCTGTCAATGCGTAAGTCCTGTTTGATTAATCCCAATGGAACTGTCTTTGGTCCTAATGCCAGCTTAAACGTTGGTGGTTCGTTTGTGGCGAGTACAGCGAATGCACTGCAATTTGGAAACCTCGGATTTTTTAGTGCTACTGATAAAAATATCCCTTCACCATTGTTGACTATTAATCCTTCAGCATTGCTGTTTAATCAGATTAATCAAAATGCAGCGATTCAAAATAACTCAGTAGCGCCAGCAGGTATAGACCCAGCAGGCTTAAACGCATTTGGTTTACGAGTACCAGATGGTAAGAGCTTGCTGCTGGTGGGTGGTAATGTCAGCATGGATAGGGGACGATTAAATGCGAATGGTGGACGAGTTGAATTAGGAGGATTGACCCAACCTGGTACTCTCTTGCTGGGTGTAGATGGCGATAATCTCAGCTTGATATTTTCTGATAATGTTGCGCGATCTGAGGTATCCCTTACTAATAGTTCAGGTGTATTTGTAACTGGGGCTGGCGGCGGTAATATAGCAGTCTATGCCAGGAATCTAGAGATTTTAGAAGGAAGTATTTTAAGTGCTGGTATTGGGCAACCTTTGGGGACACTCTTTACTGTTGCAGGAGATATTAGGCTGAATGCTACCGGGGAAATCAAAGTTGCTGGTGGGAGCATAGTTCGTAATCTTGTGCGCTTGGGTTCACAAGGCAATGGGGGTAACATTAGTATCGATTCTGGTTCTTTGTCATTACAAGATGGCGCTCAACTTACTGCCTCAACCCTTGGACAGGGGGATACGGGGAATGTCAATTTAAATGTTACTGGCGCTATTGATATTGCTGGGAGGAGACAGACATCGCCCAGTGGGATTTTCAGTCGGGTGGGAACGGGGACAGTTGGCAATGGGGGTAACATTACTATCGATTCTGGTTCGTTCTCGTTACGCGATGGTGCTCAAATTAATGCCTCAATCCGTGGACGAGGGAATGCGGGGAATGTGACAGTAAGTGCAACAGATTTTGTTTCTCTTGCAGATGCTAACATATTCAGCGCGGTGGAAGCAGGGGGTGTAGGTAAAGGTGGCAATATCAACATCAACGCTGCAACATTATCACTTACTGATGGCGCTCAACTGCTAACCCTTACTCGTAGTGCATCTAGTACCCAGCCAGCAAGACAGGGGGATACGGGGAATGTCAATCTAAATGTTACTGGCGCTATTGATATTGCTGGGAGTAGAGACACATCCCGCAGTGGGATTTTCAGTCGGGTGGAAACGGGGACAGTTGGCAATGGGGGTAACATTACTATCGATTCTGGTTCGTTCTCGTTACGCGATGGTGCTCAACTTAATGCCTCAATCCGTGGACGAGGGAATGCGGGGAATGTGACAGTAAGTGCAACAGATTTTGTTTCTCTTGCAGATGCTAACATATTCAGCGCGGTGGAAGCAGGGGGTGTAGGTAAAGGTAGCAATATCAACATCAACGCGGCAACACTATCACTAATTGATGGCGCTCAACTGGTAACTTCCATTCGTAGAGCATCTGATACCCTGCCAGCAGGACAGGGGGATGCGGGAAATGTCAATGTGAAAGTGACTCGCGCTGTTGATATTGCTGGGGAGAAAAACGGTCTTGCTAGTGGGATTCTTAGCAGCGTGGGCGAGGGAACCGTTGGTAGAGGAGGTAGTATTAATTTAAGCACTGACTTACTTGCTGTTATCAATGGTGCTCAAATAAATGTCAGTACTCGTGGACAGGGGGATGCAGGCAATATCGACATCAATGTCAGAGATCGCGTTTCCTTTTATGGCACAAGTGGGGATAGTAGCTTTTCCAGTGGTGCATTTAGCAGCGTGGGCGAGGGAGCCGTTGGTAAAGGAGGTAGCGTTAATTTAAGCAGTGGCTCACTTTATCTTACCAATGGCGCTCAAGTGAGTGCCAGTACTCGTGGGCTGGGGGATGCCGGAATTTTAAACGTTACTGTGGGTGATTATCTAGTGCTGAGTGGTACTTCAGCTAATGGTCAGTTTGCCAGTGGCTTAACGTCTGCTGTCGAGCAAGGGGCTGTAGGAAATGGGGGAAACATAACCTTGTTGACAAACGGGCGTTTAATGGTTCTAGATGGGGCTGAAGCAACGGTAAGCAATTTGGGAAGGGGTGATGCAGGCAACTTGAAAGTGACTGCCGATTCAATTAATCTAAATAATCAAGGAAGGCTTACCGCTGAATCGGTAACAGGTAGGGGTGGAGATATTAGGCTACAGGCAACAGACTTATTTGTCTTACGACGCAATAGTTTAATATCTGCTATCAGTGGCGTTCCTGGCAATGATGGGCGTGATGGCAATATAAACGTTGAGACTAAATACTTAATAGCTGTACCTTCTGAGAATAGCGATATTGTGGCAACTGGTTTCGGGCGCAGCCCTGGTAGTAATATTCAAGTCAATGCTCAAGGAATTTTCAGTAGACCGAAAAGTTCTGCGATCGCTAAAAAATAGTAGCTTATGATACCGTTTTTTGGAAAATGGACAAAAGCTAATGGACATAGAGGAATGATAAACTTAGCTTATGAATAACGGTCTAAAATCAACCCAAGTCAGCCTTACGTCAGATAAACTTCACAAGCTACACCGTAGTTGCGGTCTACTGCTTGACGTAAAAACTCAAGCATCTGTTTGAGGGTAAACAGACGAGAGAAAACCTGCCTAGAGCTTCTTCTTAAACGACTGAGATAATGCCATAATAGATAAATCCAAACGTTAATAATTAAAAACGCTAAAGCCATAAACAGAAACCGAATAGTAGGATTTTTGATAGTAGTTTTAATCCGGCACTGGTTTTTCATCCGGTAGCTGCTTTCAATTCCAAAACGAAGACGATAGTCATCGTGTATAAGCTGTAGAGATAACTGAATTTTAGAGACTGCATAAATAAAAAATTCTCGCCCATGCGCTCGTCTTTTACCGTTTTTATATGTACAAACTATCCAGGCTTGAAAAGTAACTGAACCATATTTATCGCTATTTAAAGTGTAAGTTGTTTTGTAACTACGCCGACCTCTAATTAATTGTCTAGTTCCTCCTGATTTCCCTCTAATAATAGCTGGCATTTCAAAGGGGATATCCAGAGATTGCAACCATCTAATTACTGGCACACAGAAGAACTCTCGGTCTAAATACAATCGCTCAATTCTCAACTTAATTGGCTCAATTAGTGCCAAAAGATAAGTGATAATTGCAACTAAAGTGTCTTGTTGTTGAACAGCTTTGATGGCTAAAGTAACTCGTTTATGCTTTTTAATTACATAGACAGTAGCATAAGCATAAAAAGAACAAGTACCATGTTTTGCTTGGCTTCTATAAATGTATGGTGTTTCTGATGGTGATGGCTCACCATAATATGGAATTAAGTTAAAGTCTATGGCAATTTTTTGTTGTCCTTGTCGTATACCAGTTGGCAAGCGACTTTGGAGTGCTTTATTTAAATCCTCCTCCAAAGCAGCGAGGTCTGAATATTTCTCTAAATGGTAACGAATATCATTACTGGTCGGAACATTTTTTAAGACTTTAGTAGTGTTTTCAATGCTGTCTCTTTGAGTAGCTGCTCGAATTAAAATTTCAAATATATTTTGTTGTTCACACTTGCCTTGAGTCTTAATTGGAACATTTTCTGTTAAACAGTTAACGACTTCTTTTAACGTTTGACTATCAGTTAAAACCGGGGTAGTTGCAGTCACAACCAAACTAAATCCTCCTGAAAGTTAAATTCATCTTTAACTTTACATGAAGCTCTAACGCCCAGAAGCGCAGGGCAAACGCATCTAAAGTGTAAGAGCCCTTTTATTGCAAGGGTTTCAACGTTTTATTGTCCAGCCTATTTTTTGAGCAAAAGCCTTACCCACTAAGCATTTCAGAAATCACGTGCGTTTGCCCTGCCCAGAAGCGTGTTCTGGGGTGATTGTTGGCATTGCTTATTCTGATGATTTATTAGTTTTACTTATGAGGTACAGCCCAGCAAGTTCTTAAAGAAGTGTATTCAATGATACTGTTTTTAGAATTAAAATAAGCTAAAGCCAGCCACTACCCCAGAGCGATCGCCGAACTTTTCGGTCTACTGATTTTTGGTACTCAATTCGGGGGACAGCAAACTTCAGAAAGCGATATTCTGGCAACTGGAACAGTGACATTAAACGTACCAGATGTAGATCCTAGTCAAGGATTAGTGCAGCTGCCCACACTTGTAGTAAATGTTCCAAGACTAATCGCCTCTAGCTGTTCCGCTTTTGGTAAAGGGGGTAGCGAGTTTACTGTTACTGGACGCGGTGGTTTACCGGATAGTCCTGATGACTTCCTCAGTAGTTATGTGGTGTGGTCAGATACTCGATTGACAGCGTTACCTGTTTCACCCAGTCCCCGTATTACACCATTAGTTCGCAAAAGTGCTGAAGGTGTCGCGATTGTACCTGCTACTGGGTGGGTGTTTGATAAGAAAAAAGAGGAAGTTACGCTGATTGCTTCTAATGCAACTTCTTCAGGTGTAGGTTCCAATCAGGTTAAGTGTGCTGTGCCGTAAGAGGGTTTCACGCATTTGGGTAGCGTCTTACAGAGAGGGCACAAAAAGAGATATGCCTACATCCTCAAAAACAAGTCTTTAATACACTTGCATGTTTCCAGAATTACAAGCATATTTCAGGCGATTGTAGAGAGTGCGCTGGTAATTGACAATGATAACAAGGGAGCCAACAAGCAGCGGGAGTCACGCGATCGTGCTACTATTTTTTACCGCCACTAAGCCAACTAATACCAGCCTCTCTTGCAGCTTCGGAAGTGTAGAAAATCTTTCTAGAACCATACACCGAAGCATCCGGGCTAATCACACGAAACTGCCAGCACTTACCCGGACTATAAAAAACTAAAAGAATATAGCCATTAATTGCAGAAAAGTCCTGGATCTGTAATTGCTTCATCCCGCCATTGTAAGCGCGATCACAGAAACTAGAAAGCACCCCTACCTGGAATAGGAAAGGGTACTGTATCGAATATTTGGGGGAAGGCGGGGGATGAGGTGCTACCTAACGCTTAATGCATTAGGTAGTTTTAAATTTATTCATGCTTTATTTTTGTACCCCTGACTGAAGCCCTAACTCAGCGTATTTTTTAGGGTCAATAGCTTCCCACTCTTTGAATGTAGGAATCCAAGTTTGCTCCCCTTGCAACTTGTAAGTATAGCAGCTAGCTTCTATTGACTGAACGTAGGCTAATTTACCTTCTATCTTTATCCAAGTGCCCTCTTTAGGGAAACCAAACTGTTTAGGCGTAGAATTCAACTCCTTAAGCTTTTCCTCGGTTTCCTGTTCATTAAAACAAATGGCATCCTTTAAATCTGTGACTAATCTTTGCTTGCCTGCCTGGTTCAAACAAGTGTAACCGTTCGGCGTTTTTTGCACTATTCTAACTACTTCAGAGGATATTTCATCCTCTGCTATTATTTCGATAATATCTCCTGCTTTTGAGATATTATCTTGATTTATTTTTTCGGCTTCGACTATTTTTGGCGTAAAGCTAAAATTGTCAAACTCTTCAAGACCTCCGTTTTGAAACTCTTCTTTATTGCAATTGATGATATCTGCGTAAGACTCAAAAATTTTAGCACTAGAGAACTTAATATTTTTCCAATGTGCTGTTCGACCTATTACTTTACCATTCATGCGGCTTTGCTTTCTATCAACAAAGTGGTTAAATATTCGATCTTTCAGATGACTTACAAAAAGACTGTAATTAAAAGCTTTTAGCCCTGAAGCATCACAAAAACTTTTGTAATTATCATATAGCGACGCAGACTCTAAAGTGTCGGAGTCATTCTCTGAAGATGCTAAACAACTGTCAATGAATTGGAGTACAGAAGAAGAACTTCTAGCTTGTTCTGCATTTAACTCAGCCATCTGAGGCAAAAATCGGGCAGTTTCTATTAACTCGTTCCTTTTAGCACAATCCATTCCTAAAGCCCAATTAATAATCTCAACTCTATAAGCTTTTAGTTTATTTTTAAGCTGAGAATCAATCTTTTTAGTATCACGTCTTTTGAGCTTAAATTTTATCAATCTTCTCATCCACCCATCACCAGCATTTTCAATTTGAAGCTCTAAAACGCTAGCTAGCATGAATCTGCAATTCCAATGTCGCGTGTAACCTGTGGCATTGTTTAGCTGCCTTCCGTTTAGTGGGTGGTTATCAACTAGTTTGTAAAAATCGCGTACTTCAGATTGGAATCCACCCAGGTCTTCAAAATAAGCTAGTCGAGATTGGCTTAAGTATTGATGTCTTTTTTCTGGTGATGCAATTTCTTTGAATGTTCCCAAACTGGTTACATTCTCAGGAGGCAGTAAGCTGTGTATTAAGCTGATTAGTGTTCCTTTACCCCCTCCGCTCTGTCCTACGAAGTGTACAAAAAACCCAAATGGTGCATTGGGGTCAAGCATCATACTTATGACTGCTCTTAGTAAGTCTAAGTTTTCTTCTCCTAATGTTTCCGTGAAGTAGTTCAAGACAAACTCAGGACAAGTGTTCGATTTCTCGTAATTACCTTCTATTTTGTGTGTTAGAAAATAATCCTTAGAATGTGGTAGTAAGTATCCTACTCTTGTATCCAATACGCCGTTATCAAAAGCTATTAAATGCTGATTATGGTCTGAGGGTAGTTCTTTCGATAAAAAGCTTCGACAAAAAGCAATTGAGTTTTTCTTATTTTTTTCGCCAGCAAAACGGTAAACTTTTATTAAATTGCCGTGTTCATCTTTGGCAAGAATATAAAGCTTTCTCAGGTATTCGGTAGCTAGTTTTTCTACTTTTATATCTGAAATATGTACCCAAAGCGAATCTTTAGAGTACTGATAAAAGTTATTGTTGAAAACTACCCAGTCTTTCTTTAGTTCAAATAAAGCCTTTAAGATTGTTTCCTCAACTGTTGTTTGTACCTCATACAAATTGTTGGAAGCTAAATATTTTTTTTGCTCTTCTAGTCTATTTTTCTTTTTTAATTCTTGATTTACATCATTTTCTATTTGTTCAATAATGACGTGAGGATTTAATTGCTTACTTTCTAAATCTGTTATCCAATCCACAATATCTTGTGCTGCTGGACATTCTTTCCAAAATTTTGTGATGTCTAGTAGTACAACATTTATCCCAGAGTTTTCAGCAGTTTTTATGATTTTATTGGCTTTAGTTTTTCCGGCAGCATCATTGTCTGGCAAGATAACTAAGGTTTGAATTCCAGATTCTTTGAGTACTTCTATTAGTAACGGTTCCGAACCTGCTCTATTAGTGATTGTGGTGATGCCTAGTTTTTCTCTTGTAACATCAACGCACTTCTCACCTTCGACCCATAGTAAGGCTTTTTGTCCTGATATCTCTTCGTATCTATAAGGCTTCCAGGTTGCCTGTGGTGCGCTAGTTAAGTTATTGTGTATCCAAATTCTTTTATCTTTTTTAGTGCATTCAGAATCGGTGTAAAAATCAAGCCTAATAACTTCTTTATTTTCAGCATACTTATGTACAGTCTCAATGCAGTTGTATTGAACAACTCCCTTTTTATTTGTCAAATTGCCTAAGTTTTTTTTATCTGGCAGAGGAACTGAGTTTAATCTGCCTAGTTTGAATTCTTTATTTTCTGAAGACTCTTGTTTTGAGTGTTGTTGCTTCCTTGGAAAATCACTAACTGAGTTATAGTGTTGTTTGTTCTGTGAAGATTCACCAGCTAATTCGTGGCATTTTCTTCGTATAGCTTTGGCATCACCACATCCAGACCAGCAATTAAAAGCACTCGTAGATTTATTTATTGATAAATCATTGGCATTACAATTCGGACAAATGTACTTATTCTTGTCTTCCGGGTTTTCTGTTAAAACATGAATGTACTCAAGAATGTTAAAGTCAGACTTCTCAGGTTGCTGATAATTATGAGAATCATTTAACTCAAAATTTGTATCTTCTTGTAGGTCTTTCATTTTAAACATCACCCTTATTTAAGAAGAAATCAGAGGAAAAATTATCAGCAGTAATTAGTACATCAATTTCTAAGGCAAAGGGTACGTACCTAATTTTTAGTAGCTCGTACACCCCTGTTAAAATCTCTTCAAACTTCACTAACTTAGGGGCGAAGAAAATGATTACTTCTTTCTCAAAATCAATTAAACCTAGATTTAGATGATTTTTGTAATCAATAATAAAGCCTAGCTCGGTGACTCGGATTGTGTATCCCGACCGGAGCAAAGTGGCAGGTAATTTTTTAGAATTATGATAAGATTGTGATAAATCTCTATTGGATGATATAATTGAATTGTGAGAATGATTCTCGCAATTATAATTATTTTTATTTGAAATCGTAGCCATTAAGTTGCCTCCATTGGGCTTGTGTAATGGCTCTCTTAATTTTTCCCTTTTAAAAACCTTCAAAGTACTTGCACTACAAGCAAGAAACGCGCTAGACTCTAAATAAGATATTTTAATAGTACTTTGAAAGGCTTTTTTGGGAGACAACCAAAAGAGCTTTTTATTTACGCTGAATTGCGTATTAATGTAAACTTAACACATTGATTAGGAAAATTTATGTGTTAAAAACGACAAGCGAGATGTCTGTGTTTTAAGCCATAAATTTTAGCTGCTACTTTTGGTAGTGATCAGCAGAGTAATAGCGCTTCTCACTACTGCCGATGCGCTTCGATCTTCTGCCTTTGCTATTTCTTCTACTGCTCTGATAGTTTCGGGGGGTATATTGTAAGTCTTGGGGATACCGCTACTCATAGCTTTTAATAGAAACTGTTATTGGTACTATATAACTAAGACAGCCAAAATAAACACCGTAATTTGATTAGTATTAGTCCAATCTTTAATTTTGCCCCTTCAAAATAATTAATCATTCTATTTCAGTACTGATCCAAGTTTTTAATGCTTCTTCCATCGCCTCAGAAACATTTAAATTGCGTTCAATACATTTGGCTCTAAATTTGGCAACTACATCTATATTTACATAACCTATTACTTGCTTATAGTTGGGATCATTGCGTTTGTTGACTTTTTCTGACATTGAAATAACTTGTCTAATACTTGCAACCATAATTTTATATCCAAATAAACACGTTTACTAGCTTACTGACATACTAACAAGGAAAAGCTAGTAAGCTAGCATGCGCGTACCATTAACATTAAGTGTTACATTAAGCTAGCATGCTAGCAAACATGATTGATATATTCAAAGAGTGAAAGGCAAGCGAAACCTAGCAACACGCCGAAGCGAGTTCAAGCTAAACACCGCACGTTTACGCAGATATTACCAACTTTTCAGAATAACGATTGCACATATCGCGGTAGTGACCGCAAAGAAGGCTGTTTATTATGAATCAAGAAAAATTAGATAAAGCCTCAGCCGATCTATTGTTCAAAATCGCCAATTTATCTTCACAATTATCTGAAGCTTTGGATACGCTTTCTACTGAGATTTCTAATGATTACAGCATTTTGAATGAGGAAATTGAAAGCAATTGTGATTTAAATCTAGGTGATTTAAAGGCAATACTCAAAGCAATTACGCATTTTTAAAACCAGAAAGCGGGCGAACGCTATTAACGAACCCCGCTCTCCTTTCCAGTGCCGAAGTAAAATCCCGTTTTGGGTCTTACCCCTAAATATTATCATGCCAAAATCTCAACGACTAACCATCAAACCTCATAACATTGCATATTTGCAGTCCCTAGCTTTGCAGATGGGTGTCACCGACCTCTCAGAAGCGCTTAATTACCTGCTATTAGATGTGAAAGGACTCAATTATCGCTTTGGTGATAAACCCACATCACAACCACAGCAAGCACCAATTGGATATGCCTTTGATACTTCTACTTTTGAGCCTGCTTTTGAACCCTTGCAAGAGAATCAGAATGCAATTGACCCAACCATACAAAGGCTGATTGATGCAGGCTTAGAAATGGAATTTTAATTCAAAAGGCAGGAAAGAACGTGAATCAATCCTGCCTTCCAGACTCATCTGTAACCCAGACAAATCAGACATAGAGGAATTTTATCATATGCCAGTAAAAAAGAAGGAACACGGTTCACTCACAGGTTCCAAGCGCTATGCAGCCGAAAAAGGCAAAAGCATTGAGGAACAAACTCAGGAGAACCACGCGAAAGCAGTAGAGAAAGTCAAGGCTAGGTTTCAAAAACCTGCTGATGCTGTTAATGCTGTTGTCGATGGAGTTAGAACCGTTGCCCAAGGTGTTAAGGGTGTTGAACGTGCGGCTAGGACTGTTAAACAAGCTGTAAGCGGTGGTAGTTCCACTGTTACCGATAACCACAAAGAATCGCTTAGTAAAGCCTCTGAAATAGCATCAGAGTACGGTATTAAAGAGATTGAAATCGGCGACTTATTAGGGAGTGATCCTTACTCTGCTGATGCCAATATCCCAGAGATGAAAGCGGCTGATGCTAATAGAGAAAAACTTAAAATACAGCGCCAAAACAATGCTTTAGAAGTCCGGCTTGAGAAGATTAAGCAGGGTAGAAAAGTAGTCTCTGTTGCAACGGAATAACGCCGATTAATTGGTGATTTCGTTGATTTCTCTACTGTGGGAATTGAGACAGCAACTAAGGTAGTTAAAAATCAGATTGCTGATACCAAATACCAGACCGAACAATCTAAATTAGAGCAATCTGAAGAGTTACTTTATCAACAACGTGTAGCTACTCAGGGTACGATGAACCTCACACATGGCATAGAAGATGAGTGGGCGCTTAAGTTCCAATTGCAAGGGACTAAGAACGATAGATTGAGGCTTGAAATTGAAGGCTCTCATCGTGACAACGATATCAAGCGCGAAGAATTAGAAGCGCGGTTAGTTGAATTTTAAAAACAAATATTTAGGGGTGCAATTCCCCTATTAAAACATTAGTAACAATCATGAATATCTCTCTTAAATCTGCATCACGCAGTCTAACTGTTGTAGCTAGTTTGTTATGCCTAGGTGGTGTTCTCAGTTTCGTTAAGTCAAAACAACCTTTAGCATTAAACATCATTGTTGCTTCCGCAAGTGTGGCAGTTAGTAGTGAGCTTACCAGTAGAAATAATCATAAAAAAGCTAATGAGCAACTGGCTGATATTGCTGCTAATCACACAAAAGAATGCCAAGTACTAAATAGTAAGCTTGAGCAACAGACAAAGCTTTTGAAAGAAACTGAGACTCTACGAGATAAGCTACATCAAGAATTTTGTAGAACCAGTGATGAGATTGTTCTGAAGAATCAGACCATTGAAATCTTGCAAGACAAGCTTAACCAGTTAGTTGTTAGCTTTGAAGGCAAGACTCAAGAATTAGATTCTAAATTGCAGCAAGATGATATGAGATATCAAGAATTAGTGGACGTTTTTAAAGGCTTAGTATTTGAACATTTAAATGAGCGAATTTACATTTTTTTCAATGGCTTAGACCAATCTATTAGCAAGAAACTTGATAATGAAGACTATCAAGCTATTCATGAAAACTTACAGATTTTCAAAGATAAATTAGATATTTATTTCAATACTCACTGTGAGTTACTAGGAACTATATCAGAGGTAGATGGTAAGCTAGCCGATATCGTAACCGATACTTTGAATATTTATTCTCGCATCGTTGATGAGCAATTAGCGTTAAAAATAAAGTTTAGAAACCTCTTAAACCTTGATGAAAGACGCTCATTAGAAGATGCTTACAACACTCTGGCTGATTACTCGAAGACTCATACACCTATAACTAAAGCCAAAGACTTGCTAGGAGAATACAACGCTTTCCAGAAAAACCAGCTTAACAATCTAGGGGAACAGTTAGAAGACAATGTAAATTCTTTGTCAGAGATGAGAGGTCAAGTTTTCGATTTGATTGCCCAAATAGAACAGATATCACTTGAAAAAGTAGCGCTCAAAGATGAGCTAACCAAACTTAATCAGCCTCAAACTTGGCGACTAGCACAAGGCAGTAATGAGCTAACGAAAGGTAACATCATCATCAATTATTTTTGGAGTAAGGGCATAAAGCTAGACCGCGCTTTTACTACTGGTGATGTCTATGAATCTAAGATTTACTACCACACCGACAGCAACCCGCGTACTATCGTTTTTAAAGAACTTAACGACCATTCAGAAGCATTACAACAGCTTTGTCTAACTCTCAAACCGATTACTTTTGATTGGGATGCTGACAAAGGGCTGATGGTTGCTAGCCTAGTGTGGAAAGCTAGGGAGAAAGAAGAAAAGCTTGACGAATTATCTGATAAAGCCATTGAACGCTTGGCTCGGTCTTGGGACACCTGGAAGAAACATGCCAAGAAATGGAACCGCATCAGAATCACTGGTGGTTCAGGCGCGGGTAAATCTCCACTCACAGAGCGGATTGTATCAGAGCAACTGCAACACAAAAAAATCAAGGCTATCGATGCTATCAAACTCTATAATCCTCAAGCAGGTAGCCGCAAAGATAATTGGAGTTTCCCCAGTGTTGGCAAGAATCATCAAGATAGCATTCGTGGTATTGCAGAGTTAACCGCTTTGTGTGGGCGCAAGTATCAAGGCTCATTTGGTATTTGGATATTTGATGAGGTAGATTCAACTTTACGTCAAGCGCCCGGTAAGAAAAGACCGACAGCAGACGACCCCGAACCGGAACCGACAATGAGCGCGAATATGCTCTCAATCATTACTCAGATTGACCACACCTCACAATCTGTATTTTATCTAGGGCAAGGTGCAAACACTGGCAAGATTCCCAACACTACTAAGGGAGACTGGAATAATTTAGTGGCAATTCACATCAACGGCAACGCGAAGGACTATCTGAGACTCGCTGAACACATTGACACCGAAAGCAATGACAAGCTTATGAAGCAAGCTGACTTGTTACAGAAGTACTGCGACCGCAAAAACTCAGAGCTAGGACTTGACCGAGTAGAACCAGGTGCGTACCGCTTTGCCTTGATTGATGAGTATGGAGAGAAGCAATATTATGTCCTGTTACCTCTGTTTAGCGCTGATGAGTTTCTGGATTCGTTAAGCACTCCTACTCAGATTGAACCATCCATCAAGTTGACCACACCAGCAGTATCCCTGCCACAAATCCATTGCCCACACTGCCAGTCAACTAAATTTCACAGACACTCTGCTGTCAAGGATGCAAATAAGTATAGATACTCATGCCTCAATCTTGAGTGCAAAAAAAACTTTTGTAGCAGACATATTAACTAACAGTAATTAAGGATTTATAGCTGTTGGGATAGGTTTGTAATAGTCTTGGGATGCTCCCAACTCTCCCCAAATCTTCCCAAATTACAGCCTGAAACCCTTGTAAATACGTCTTTGTTTTTTGTTGGTTTCCCAATTGGGTTTCACATAGTAGGGGTACGCAGTTTTCCCAATTAATGTTAGTTGAATTTAACTTTACCCTCGATAGCTTTGTTTTAAAGCACTGATTTACTAACATCATCTGTCTAATTTTCTCCTAATAGTTCAGTCGCAATTAAATCAAAAAATTCTCAATAGTATTTTTCTCTCCGCAACCAACAAACAAAATTATCTTTTAAAAGGTCACGAACCATGAATTTTGAAGCTAACGCCACATCAACTCAACAAACATCAGAAGTAATGAATACTACGCAAAATCAACAAACACCACTTAGTGAAGTTAAAGTGCCTAAGGCTTACAACAATCCTCTAATTCAGAACTTACGCATTGACAAATTAGACAATAAGTGCCATATGGAAAAGAAGAAAAAATATGCGATCGCTAATCACTCTTGGACTGGAAAGACGGATAATTTACGTCCAGAGCGTATTTAGGGTTCAGACAATCAGAGCAACTACCAAGCCATCCACTGCTAAGTGTGATCTCAACACTTATACTCTGTTTTTACTGGCAGAATCAAAATATCCAGGCTGCACACGTTTGGCAGAAATTATGGGAGATTTGTCTCATGATAGCGTCAATAGATTTTTGCTGCGTGAGCAGGTGGCAGATGCGCTAGTGTAAGCGCCATCCTTGCTGTTGCTACTATAAGTGTAAGCATCATTCGTATAGTGTAAACAGGAATTGCCGATCCCAAATTGCCTGTCCGGAATGCCGTATATACTTTTTA
>JAHHID010000124.1 GCA_019359015.1 Spirirestis rafaelensis WJT71-NPBG6 | reverse complement strand
AATTGAGGGGGGAGAAAGGGGTTGCCGTCGGCAACCCCTTTCTCCCCCCTCCTAATGATTATCATTCTTATAAAGATGCTGTCTTTTGTTTTTTTTGGAATATTTTATTCTTTGGAAGTCCCTAAGTCCTGATCGAGGTTATGTAAATGATTTTTTATCACAAGTGAGAAATTCGGGTTCGAGCGTCGAAAGCTTGAAGAACGTCCGCTAGGATTCGACAGAGGACGCGCACACAGTTGACAGCTTTAATATATACGGTTAGCGTTGCCCTAATGAGAAACGAAACGTTTCCCTGAATAATCACGAAAAGTAACGAAGCGCAATCCCACTATATAATGTATACGCTATTTTATACATATTTACTTATGTACAAAAATACAATTGTATTAATAGACATAATTAAAAATGTGTATTATTGTTATTGTACAATAAATTATTTGTGCTCTACGTTTAATGTAATGCAACTTTTCTCAACTCCCACACTTGTGACATTGGGCTTGGCAGGGGGTCAGGGCAAGTCAACCGTCGCCCTGATGCTAGGTCGATATCTAGGACGATTGGGAATTCCAGTACTATTCATTGATGCTGACCCCCAGTCATCGCTCACTAGTTTTTTGGGAGTAAAAGTACAGCCAAATACCCCCACATTGCTGGAAGTAATCACTCAAAGCGAAGACAAAACACCAATTGTGAATGCCATCGCACCAGTACCAGATGTCCAACTAGACAACGGCACCATCAGCAATGCCAACTTGTTTTTAATCCCCTCGGATGACGGGTTAGAGAACGCCAACTACAAGCTTGCATCCAGCGGCATTAGTTTGTTTATCCTGAGAAATCGCCTACAGCCCATTGCCAATAATTTCGGGGTAATTATTGTAGATCCACCGCCGGAGCGATCGCACTTGGCGCAAACTTCCCTTGGTGCTGGCGACAAGTGGGTAATCCCCGCAGAAGCCAACGTCAAAGGAGTGCAGTCGCTAGTACGTACCCTCGAACTAGTCAAAGAATTTCAGCCAGCTTTACCTTATGGCGAATTAATGGGAGTCATACCCTTCCGTGCCAAATGGACGGGCGTAAACCCCACAAAAGCCACCAAAAGCAGTATTGAAGCAATGGGCGAGATAGTGGGACTTGACTTGATGTTACCCCACTTACTCGAATCCGATGTATATAAAAATGCTATCAACCAACGGGTATCACCAAGCGATTTAGGACAGCCGGGACTGGAATATCCAATTTCAGTATTGGCGCAGAAGCTCAAACCAGCATTAGCCGAACAGTACGCAAAACTAATCCCCTACGTAACAGTGTAATTTATAGTAGCAGGAGCAACCAATGAGCTTATTAGATGAAATTCGCGATCGCGCAACCCAACCTACCGTGAAGCCACGTATTGATGTATTGCAGTCACAAGCACAAAACAAAGATAATACAATTAACACGGATGTAGCACAGCAACCAATATCGGAACTCAAACGCCTAGAAGAATTACTCGCCAACTTTCCAGAAATTGCTGCTAGAATACCCGTGCGGTTGGAAACCCCAATTAAAGACGAACTTGACGAACTATGCAACCGCGAGAAAATCACAATCGAAACATTACTTGAAGCGTTTTACGTAACTTGTAAGGACAAGGAATCAGTGATGAAGCAGGTTGTTAAAGATGCCAAAAAGCGCCTAAAAAGCCGTAAAGAAGCAGGAAATATTCGCTCCAGCCTTACCAAACTTAATAACTTAACTAAAAATATAAAGTAGTAACGCGCGATCGCGCCCGTAACAACAACCCGAACTTCTGCCCTTTCTCACGAGCATCTGTTAAGAGACGCTGCATTTATAAGAGTTTACTTTGGATTGTCAACCATCGCGCTTGACAGGAATCGACAACTTCTGCACAGCTTTACGCTTAGTTTCTTCTTCCCTTCTATCATACTTAGAAGTGACACTAGGAGAAGAATGACCCGCAAGCTTTTGGACAGTAGCAATATCAACCCCAGCAGACAACAAATCAGAACAAAAAGTCCTTCTAAAATCGTGAGGCGAAAACTTATCAACACCAGCTTGCAATGAACGCCCATTTAATATTTTCAACACAGCATCCGCACACAAAGGACGCAATTCAACTATTCCCCCTTTTCTAACATGACACAATAGCGGTCCCGGTTTGCGCCCTCGCACATCAAGCCAAGCTTCTACAAGCATTGTTGCATCATCCGGCAGATAAACTTTTCGATATGACCCTCTTTTTCCCTTATGTATTTCCAGCGCACCAGAACCTGGGTCAAAATCTTTTATCTTGAGTTGAACCACCTCATTACGCCTCAACCCTGAACCACGTAAAATCGCAATCAGCGCCGCATCTCTTATATCAATGGCACTCTGCTTTTGGGTAAGACAAACATCCATCAACGCTGCAATTTCGTCTGAACTTAAAGCGCGACCTCTAGGTTCAGTTGTCGGAGTATCAATTGGTTCCAAATCTGTTGCGCCGTAATACGCCTCAAAACTCATCAACCCCAACCTGTAAGCTTCCTTCAACACCCGCCGCAACGCACACAGCATTTTTTTCGCCGTCGCCGGTGCAAATTTCTTTTTCAGTGCTGACCGTACCGCCGCTGTATGGGCATATCGTAGTTTAGCCCAGTCCAAAGTTAGTGCATCGCACTGCTTATCAGTTAACAGGGAGGCGATCGCATCAAGGGCGTGACGCATCGTCGGCTGTGAACCCTCACTCAACCCGCCCAGATACACCAAAGCCGGGTGCAAATTGGCTGGAAGAGGCACCGAAAGCTTAATGTCACTTATATCGCATTGCTGAGTTATCGAGCGCACTTTTATCTTTGGAACTGGTGTTCTAGCGAATTATTTTATTTTCTCACCTGTGTGCGAATCCACAACACGCATTACGTTATTGGTGCGGAGCGTTTTTTGTCCGCTTTGACCGACATGACTAGTACAGTACGGGGATCGTGCTTTTTTTTGCTCTCTGCGTTCATGTGTCTGTACCAACAACGGGGCAATCATTAACTAATCTTCTTCTTGCAGTATTGATATCACGCTCATCACGATATCAATACTGCTATCACCATGAGAAATGCCTGTTCTTAAGGGAGATCCAAAAAATAAAATATCATCCCGGCATAACCTAGATCCGCGATACCCAACCAACCATTTCAATACACGGCTGGATATTTTATTACTTGTAAGTGCCTAAGCAACCAAAATACTTAGTATACAAACTAATTTGGACGGGTCTAATGCACTACCTCTACCAACAAATGAGGGATTAACAGTCAGATATTGTACGGAAGCAAATTGATACCTTAATTCACGCCCGACTGATAGGTGTGCCGTTGAAATGAGCATGAATTGTTTCGGCTCTAAACCAGCTTGGTAATGTCTTCTCTACATCCGATAAATTATTTCCTTGGTCATCCTTCAAACCAGTCTTAATAACGATTCTAGGTAGAGGCTTGCGATTATCTAGAGTAAACTTTTTCAGGTAAAAAGCACCCTTTCTCATTTCAGCAGTGCCGTCACCAAAGGCAGCATTAGTTAAATTATGCGTCACACCGATGAAGTATTCTTTAGCCTTGCGAGTATCTGAAAAAGTTGAGGTGACAAATCGCTCTACAGATTCCTTATCAATTTTAGCTAACTGGGTAAATTCGTCGATGATGAATTGTTCTGATTGATTATCTGGTAACTTAGCTTTAATCCGCACATCCCGACGGTCTACAGTATCTTGTAAAACCGATAAGATAGCTGAATCATTATCAGCTTTTTCAGTGGCTTCTAGAAGGTTCCAGACATCGATATTTTCACCATTAAGGTGTCTGTCAGCAATGCGAAAAACTGGGATATCTAAACAGTACTTTCTAATCAAACCAATGGCTACTGATGTATTCGTTTTCCCGGTTCCCATGTCTCCCACAATCCAAATAGGTTTGATGGCATTGATTAAAGTCCACAGCCAACCATCCTCCCACGTTTTCAAAGCCTCAACTAGCTCATTGACCCGATGCTTATTTGATTGGGTTGTATCTGACTTAAAGTCGTCATATTTAGCTCTCTCTATTTTGTCTTTTTCTTTGTTAGCTTTGGCTGCATCTCGAAGATTTTCAGCCCGAAGTTTATCCATCTGCGAATCTGCGGTGGCAAATTGTTTGAGTGTCGATGCATGGGTTTTATCTTGAATTTCTGTTTGTCGTCGCAGTCGCAGATGCATAGCATCGACCGAAATAAAACCAGCTTTTACTCGTTGCTTATCCCAATTAGAGTTAATTGAGGTTGCTTTAAAATCACGTTCTGAGCGGACGCTAACACCAATCAGTTTAATTTGGGTTTTATATCCTTCTAGTTCGTAATGTGCTGACTCCTCATTTAATTCCGATTTCTTTGCCCAGCACAGATAAGCTATCCCGGAAGCAATGGGTGCCACTAAAAACCAAATTACTTTTGAATCAGTAGCAGGAATGTTACGGATAATTAATGATGATTCGGGGATTGGGTTTGATGACTCAAATTGTTTTTGTTCCCAAACTTCCTTGAGTAACTTACGCTCGTGTCTACAATATTTTTTATCGAGTTTTTGTTGCGCCAGCTGACTAAATTCTTTACCAAAACTAGGAGGAAGGTTCGCGGTCTGGGGGCAGAAACGGACTGCTACCAGGTCATAAGGTCGCTTGCTTTGACCTAAAAGCATAGAACAAGCGGCGGCAATTGTTACCCATAAAACTGTTAAACCTGCATATGGAGTTTTCATCTTCTCCTTCCATCGACGATTACATAAATCCCTGCCAACCCAATTAACCCCCCTACAATTAAAATAGTGTTCTGTTTCTCATCGGGTAACTTATTAAAATCCTCGACTGTGGTTTGGAGATTTTTGTAAGTTTCTCCGGAGGTATGAACAACACTTAAAAAGTTTCCTAATGCACTCCAAATTAAAAAACTAGTTACTACAGTCGAAAATCCAAACTTTATAAGCCTCCCTATCATGTCTTGGTTACCTTCACTATTACGGTTAATTAATTCCTCGATTGTTTTCCGGTTCGTTATTTGGTTAATGATTAGAATCGCTGAAAATGCTAACGCTATCCCATCCATTCCACTTGTCAGTATTAAAAACCGAGCCACGCTATAAGAAGTAATCCCCCAAAAGCTCATTTCTAGCCCCTTTAACACGCTGCAATTATTATTCAGTTTGCGGGTTAAATTCTCTTTATAAGCTTTGATAGCTGACTGCTCATCGGGGGTAAATGCAGTATCCTCTTCAACCGGGTAGTTTGATTCTTGAACGCTATTTCCTTCTGCCTCAAAATCTGTCATATGGAATAATATGTGCATATTCGTGCCTCCAGGTACGCGTTACTCGGAGGCAATTTATTAATTAAACATGTCGCGGATTTCGTTCCACAGTTTTACAAGGGGATTGGTGGAATAATGCTTTTTGGGAATCAGGCTTAAATCGCTGTCCGAGCCATTCTCTAGCAGGTGTTTAATCTTTTTATCTTCGTAATCTCTATCTGCTTTCATCTGTGCTATAAATGGCTTATTGCTGATAGATTCTAAACTAGCCTTTGCGTTTACAGTAGCCATCTGGGAATCGACCCAAGCTTGTAATTCAATCACGTCCATCGCGTCATCATGTCGTTGGTTCTCAGACTCTAGCTTGGCGAATAAACTAGTTTTATATTCATCAATGAGGTTGTTGTACCGGGTGTTCTCTAAAGTTACGTCACTAGCGGCTTTATCAATTGCTTGCGCCCCTTTGCTTCCGGACTTGTAAATGTCAGCCAACGCGGTATTATATTCGGTTGTTCCCTCGATATAAGCTTTGAGATTATCGCGGATTGTAGGCATTGCCATAGCTAAACGCTCTCCCGTCCGCCCCATGTCTCCTATCTCTTTTAAAGCTTTTTCATCCCCGTTTACAGCGCGAATTATTAGAGAACTATTGATGCCGAACTTCTTAGCAGTAGCTTTTTTAATCTCTTGACCGTAGGTTGAAACGTGGTCGCGGACATACTTTGATGCTTTCATTTTTAATCATCCTTGCATTGATGACGACAGAGATATCCTTGCTCAATTAAACGTTGCTCTTGCTGTCGCGGAGTTAGCGGTCTAAAACTCCAAATAAACTGAATTAGTAGAGGCAATAGTGCAATCCCAAACAAGAGCAAATAAACAGTATAGGGATTAAGTTTTGAACGCGGCTGCAATGATTTTTGATAGTTCTTTCTGCTTGGCTGACTGGGAGCGAAAAAAGTTGTTCATTTCCCCGAACTCCCCGACCAGGGTTTGATTTAATTGTTTTCTCCGGAACTCGATATGTTCCCTGGCATCCTTTATTTTCTGCTCTAACCCCGACGTTCGATGGTCATGGTAGGTAACAATCGCTTCTACGACTGACTCAATAAAACACTCATGGTCGAGAAAATTATCTTTAATCCCAGTCGCTAAATCTACTACTTCAACTTCTGATAATTCAATCCCTAATGCCGATGCTTGCGACGCTACTAAATCCTGTTTTTGTTCTGAACTAATTACTATTTCTGATGATTCATCCTCATATGAGTCAGGGTGAAGTATTTCGTTAATTCCAGGTTCATTAACTAAATTCTCGCTAATCTCAGGCTGGGGGATTGGCTGTAATAAGCTATCGCTCTTCGCTACTGACGGTAGCGGTACTTCAGCAACGCTGAACTTATCTAGCAACTTTGCAGTTATTAAATCAGCCAAATCCGAAGTTAAGTTTTCATGGTCATAGCCAAGTGAACTAACTTCTTCCAATAAGACAGCACGAGATTTTTTAATGTCTTTATGCGATAACCGAGATTGAATCCGCTTTATATAATCTGTCATGATGCCTCCTTAGTAAATGTTTGAGAAACGTTATTTATTTCCTGACGCAGTTTGTATGTGTGAGCCGCAAGGATTACTGGGTACAATTCTTTGAGTGAATAAATGCGTGTTTGACGAAATCCGTTAAGCGGTTTGAACCACTTTGTAAGTGTGTTGGCATGAATTGTTATGTTGTATTGTTCAAACAATTCAAGTAATTGCTTTCCGCTTATTTCTGATGCCTGGTTAGCAATTAATTCGTTAGCTTGCTTGACGGAATTGACAATTGGCACAATCCTTAAGTTGCATTTGGGAAGCTGTTTCTTAATCTCAGCCAACCACTTAATATTCTGTTTCGTAAATGGGAAGTCATCGCTAAAAACAGGCTTCAACCGATACCAACTTGCATCGCTGATACGCTTTCCTAATACTGACTCAAATACCTGTCTTGCTTCTTTTTGGTCTAGTTTGATCATGGATTGTAACCGGAAAAACAAGTGTTGAAAATTACTAATTTTGTTTGCACGTTTAAGTAGTGCTACATAAAATTCGCTCTCACGGCTGCTGTTGCGCGTTTTTCAGTGAGTGATATCAGCAGGCTGTGAAAGTCACATTTGTTTACGAACTGCATCGATGATTCATTGCTGCTGACAGCTGCACTTTATGAAATAAAAATTTAGTTAGAGGCTTTTTGTGGAGTGAGAATGGTTGCATTGTTCTGGCAGTCAGGATGGTGCAGTTTCTCATGGGTGTGACGCGTAATTTTTTACCAGGCTTTTTCTTATTTCTTGGATAAATTGCCTCCTTGGGGGTTGATGCCTTGGTGTGTATGGGGTTGGACGGTTGCAGTGGGGAATATACACTTTCACCGCTCTCTTGAGCTATATTATCACTATAATAATTTTTGAGACTATATTGAGGCGAAATTGAGTCAAAATTATTTTGGGGCATTTATGAGTCAAAATTGGGAGTTAGAGACTAGAAAAAACAAGGATATGCCCAAGGCGACTGAACGTAGCTATATAAGTTATCCCGGTGAATATTATGATGATGCGTGGACTGTAGAGGCTGCGTTGAAAGGGCGCACAAAAACTACAGAGGGTTCTAGCTTGCTTTGTGCGAAACTGCAAGAAAGAGAATCACGACGAAATCAAATGGTTCAGTATTTAGCCGAAAAACGAAATATCTCATTTCAAGAAATGTGGAACCAGTTGCTAATAGGCGATTATGAACCGATTACACCAGTGGAATTTAAAAAAATACAAGAATTGGCAGAAAAAGAAGATTAAATAATCATCTATTAATAATCCTTAAACTCTATGACCCAAACACTACCAGTACAAAAGCTATTTACCTTTGACGAATTTGTTGAGTGGATACCAGAAAACTCACCGAAGCGCTATGAACTGCACAATGGGGTAATTGTTGAAATGGCACAACCATTAGGCGACCATGAAGAGATTGTAGGATTTTTAGCACAACAATTAACTGCTGAATACCTTCGATTAAACTTACCTTACATCATCCCCAAAACTGTATTAGTCAAACCACCTACAAGTGAGTCAGGCTATTCACCAGATGTAGTGTTATTAAATCGCCCCAATCTGCCATCAGAGCCATTGTGGAAAAAACAATCCACTGTCACTCAAGGTTTATCAATTCCATTAGTTGTGGAAGTTGTGAGTACTAATTGGCGTGATGATTATCTTGATAAAGCTGGTGATTATGAAGTAATCGGTATCCAGGAATATTGGATTGTTGATTATCTTGGTTTAGGTGGCAGGCGGTTTATTGGCAACCCCAAACAGCCTACTATTTCTATTTACCACATAATTGATGAAGAATATCAAGTTAGTCAGTTTCGGGGTAATGACCGCATCGTATCACCAACATTCCCAGACTTAGACCTGACCGCTAACAAGATTTTTAGTGCTGGTAATATCTGATATTTATTCCAAAAAATAAGAACCCACCTCTAAATTAGGTAGGTTCTTTATATAAAGCAGGACAGGTAAAAGATTGTAAAACTAGCCAACTTTTAGTTCCAAATTTTCTATTTCTAACTCATCAGCAGTTTTTTTGAGTTCAATAATTATTTGCGGTATGGTAATTATTACGGCATTAAATTTCCTCTTAACAGTAGCAAATATAATATTATTTTCATCTGGAGCATTAATAACTTTAAACGCTTCGGAAATCATTTCCGAGTCAATATTCATAAGTTTTTTTCCACGGTGTTTGTCAAAATCATTCATCTTTGACTCTACTTTATTTATAAAAACAAGTTTTTTATTTTCGACTTCGCCGATTGCTACCATTACGGTTTCTTGAATTCCATCTATAATTTCTTGAACATTGTACTCACAATTATTCAAGCTTTCCTCTATCTGTCCCCAAGTTAAATCTTCCCTAAAATGAAACAAAGTTTTTAAAAATATTACTTGCTTCCAACTATAAAGTATTACTGGATGCTTTTGAGATACTACTATTTGCTTTTCATCCAGCTTTCGCATCTGGTCACGAGAAAAACCCGAAAGTTGCTCTGTTTGTTTCTGACTAAATAGTTTAGATTTTTCTTCCCGGTACAACCTTTGCACACGCTTCATTTGTTTTACCTTTTACCCATTCCAATTCCTACATCGTATATCAGTCAAGATATAAGTTTTGTAAATTTAGTGGAAATTTAAAAATTTAACGCGAAAATAGACTACACTTATGAAGCGTATTAAAGAAAACTTTGCAGGTATTGTGAAGCGCTCTTGTTGAAGTACCCGGAGCTTACCTGGTAGCACTCATTGACCCTTTTCTGAGTTTGGCGACGATGAAAAAATCTTTGAGTTAAAAAACCAGGAAGCTCCTTGCAGGCGAGTTGTACGACCAACTCTTGTACGACTAACTCATCTTGCTCATCGACTGATTTCCGGCAGCATAGCTGACAGTTATTTCATCGTGACGCTTATTTCGACTAGCTTCCGACAGCATAGCTGACGGCTATTCATCATCATTCTTACGACTAATTTCCGGCAGCATGACTGACGGCTATTTCATCGTGATTTCAATTATATCAATACTCATCGACAAAATTGCTAAATTCCCGAAGAGGGAAATTCCAGCTTGCATCTGGGGGGTGGCACAATGACAACTCCGCCCGACAACATTAAACAGAACCACTACCAAGAATGGCTTTCTGACGGTGTAGACCCAGTACTCATTACTCTCAACGTGCGCCCGTTAGAGGGCGAATTAGCTGGCGTTGATGGAGAATACTCCTTACCTCTAGCCGAATTTCTAAATATTCCCATTCGCCCAGGACGCTGGATAAATCGCCAGGGCTTTAAAGATGAGGGTAAATTAAATCGCCTTGACTGGGCGAGAAGTGCCAGCGGTTGGCTCTGCCGAGGGCTAGACCCACAAAACAATTGGCAAGAAATGCACTGGGGGTGTTTTAAAGCGGACTCGCCCTGGTACGACTGCGACGGGGATAAGAAAAAAGCTCGTAAATATGAACATCCTCAAGGTGAACCTACACGGACATTTTTCTTGAAAGTGCCGCTAAATGTTTGGCTCATTGTAGCAGAACGCTACAACGTGCCAATGCCAGAAAATATTGTGGTAGATTCTCTAGGCGAGGCAATCGGTTTTTGGGCTTGGGTACTCGAAAAAGAAATTCCACTTATCATTACTGAGGGAGCCAAAAAAGCAGGAGCCTTGTTGACGGCGGGTTTTGCAGCTGTAGGACTACCTGGAATTAACTCCGGATATCGTAAAACACAAGAGCCATCCGGACAAAATAATTATCATTTAATTCCAGATTTAAAGCCATTCGCCACCACTTTAAACCCAATTCCCGGTTTCAAGCCATTCGACGGTAGGGACATTTACATTTGCTTTGACAATGACCCAAAGCCGACGACGAAGCGTAACGTTGTTATTGCGACTTCTCGATTAGGTAAACTGTTCTCCGATTCCCGTAACACAGTTAGAGTTATCGAGCTTAATGGTGAAGAAAAAGGTTGTGATGATTGGATTGTTGCCCACGGTCAGGAGGCATTTGAAAAACTTTACCAAAAAGCTAAAACCTTAAGACTTTACCAAATCACAAATCGAGTACCGAGTCTTACTTATGAACCAAACTTAATTTTAAATCAGCGCTACTTGGGTGAAGTCTGCCGGACAGAGGATTGTGTCCGGCTAGCTGAACGTGAATTATCCTTGCCATCAAACGGACTAGCATTTGTTAAATCGCCTAAAGGGACAGGTAAAACAGAAGGTCTAATTAAACTAGTCACCGAAGCAATGAGAGTAGGCAGACCAATTATTTCATTGACTCATCGCATTCAGCTAGGGAGACATCTTTGTAATCGCTTAGGTCTTTATTGGATTGGCGATAAAGACCCACTTAGTCGCAGATTTATCGGGTTGTGCGCCGATTCTTTGTGGAAATTAAATCCAGATAATTACCACAACGCCATTCTCATCCTTGATGAAATTGAGCAATTAATTTGGCATATTTTAAATAGCACTACTTCTCGCCAACGCCGAACTGAGATTCTCAAAAAATTAAAGGAATTTATAAATACAGTTCTCAGTACTGGCGGTTTGATAATCGGGCTGGATGCTGATTTGTCTGACCGCTCTATTGATTATTTACTTGAATTAATTGAAGGTGAAATAAAGCCCTCCCCTTGGATTTGTGAAAATCAATACAAACCATCAGCTGAAGAAAACAAAACTAAAGTTATTTTTTACAATTTCACTAATGCTAGCAGGCTGGTACGTCAAATCAAAGAATGCCTTGCAAATGGGGAAAGAATTTATGTTTGCACTGATTCCAAAAATGGCACATTCAGTACCAAAGGTTTGACTCAAGAACTGAAAAAACAATTCCCTACTTTAAGGATATTGTGTGTGGATGCCGATACATGTAGTACGCCTGTACATCCGGCGGTAGGATTTGTTGACGGGATTAATGAAGAAATTACCAATTGGGATGTGGTAATTTGTAGCCCCTCAATTGGTTCTGGAGTTTCAGTTGATGTTCGAGGACACTTTGATAAAGTATTTGGATTATTTATTGGTGTAATTCCTGATTGGGAGGCACGGCAGGCATTAGCGCGAGTCAGAGAACCAGTTGAAAGGCATGTTTGGTGTGCAAAACTTGGGTTGGGTTTTGTGAGTAAATCCATCCGTTCCACCAACTACAAACAGATTGTGGAATTGTTGATAAATAATGCTAAATACAATTTAATCCGGGCTGAATTAACTCCACCATTACAAAACGTTGATGATTTCCTAAAAGGGCATTTTGAACCAGCACATATTAAAGCTTGGGCGAAAAATGCAGCAGAAATTAATGCTTCCATGTGGCATTACCGCCAATGCATGTTTGAAGGATTAAATGCAGAGGGCTGCACAGTTGAGGTAAAGAGTGATAATGAGTTACAAGGAAAACTAGACGAAATAGCTGTTGAACTACTGGTGTTACATAATCGGGAGTGTTCGGATGAAGATTATTGCAGAATGTCAGAACTTGATAAAGAAAGACAAAATATTTCCGATATTCTTGAACTTGAACAAAATAAAGATGCACTAATTCGACGTCAATTGAAAACTGCTGCTAAGGAACGTAAGGAAACAAAATACAAAAATATTAGTGATTCCCCGTTAATAACCGAAGAGCAATATAAAACTTTGTCACGAAAAATATTAAAGACTGAGGTGGAAAAATCTCAATCCGATAAATACGTTTTAGACCAAATGTATGCGGGTGCGGTAGAAATAACCAAAGAACTCGTTGAGAAAACGGAGGAGAATAAATATTACACCCGGTGTCTGTTAGATTTCTTTCGCACTTATAACCCAGGATATGCAATACTCTATGACCGCAATCAAGTTTCTCACCAGCTTGAATGCGGTGAACAAATTTATTTTCCTGATTTAAAAAATATTACCTTACAAGTTGAAACTCTTAATGCGCTCAAAATTGAGCAATGGATAAAACCGGGTGTCGTAGTCACCAAGGATAGTCCAGAACTATTAAGTTGGCTCAAATGGGTTTTGAGTTTTAGGAAAGATATTTACAAGATATTCGGCATTAACTTAAATAACCACGTTCCCACTCATGATGATGAGACGGTGGAATCGGAGACGGTGATAGATCCCATTGGGATGCTCAATCGCCTTCTAGAATTGGTTGCATTGAAATATACGAGTGAACAAAGAAAGGGTAAGCGAGGCGAAAAACGTTTACGAACTTACACTTTGGATGAAACATTGCTCAACGATGAGCGAGTCCAGATTTTCGCTAAGTGGTCAGAAAAATGGGGAGACGAACTCCTGAAATCTCAAGAAACGGCTAATCCCCTTATTTGGTCGGAAAAATGTATCACTATGATACCGTGTCCAGCAGATTCTAATAATATAACAATACAAAAAGTGCTGGACACCACCCCGGAAGTGCTGGACACTAATGAAATTTATTCTCCCCAGCCGTTAGAGAAAACCTGGGCTAAACAACTTCAAGAAGGGGCTGTGGTGAGGTGGACTCAAAAAACTGGTGAATGGATTATAAAAGTACTGGGAACGGCAACGGCTTACTTGCAATGCCTAGATGGTAGCTGGCAACAGTGGTGCTGGGATTTAAATGAATTGGTTACAGATTAATTTTTCCCTCTTAAGAGGGAATTTCTACGAAAAATTCATTTGCAGCAATCATCACACATTAAAGCGTTTTTTGATGCCCATCCGGTGTAAAGCGAATGCACCACCCAATAAGAGTGCGCCCTTCTTTAGAGTCGGTGCGATCGCTCTTGCTCATCCGACAAATGAAGCAATGGTTTTGTGTTGAAAGAACCCAACGTACAAACATGAAGAGAAAAAGCCACGCATAACCCAAGCCGGAGGCAACTCCTACCACCGCTTAAATAATTTGAAATTGTAAGAAACGAAAATTTTTACGTTCACGACAGCATCTGATTACTCGGATGCTGGCTGATAAATTGAGCGCAACTCCTCCACTGTGTTCGCTGTTTCTATCGCAGACAAAATTGCTTCTAATTTGCTCGTAGTCTAGCAGTTTTATCACGGGAAACCTAAAGTCAACCGTACACCCAAACAATTGGTAGCCAAATTGGTTGGGTCTCCACGATTTGCTATCGTCACCAAGAACAGCAAGTGATGCAACCGACTTTTTATACCTATCATAAATGCGATAATTGTACGTGTACATACGAGCCGCAAAGTCTGATTCTTCTTGACGAAAGCACCTCGACATGTACCAGTATCCAGGATTCTTCTCCCCCGGTGCGATAAATCTTCACCAATTTGTCCGCAAACCGTCTTCCTAGTTCGGCATCTCGTATCACTTCATTAAAGTCAACGACTCCCTCACGAGAGCCGTTGCTCTCCAAAACCGTGCTTAACAGTTTCCCGTTACACGGCTCCTCAGTGAAGAGGTGCTTATCATGCATACCTCATTACCCATTTATCCGCGAC
>JAHHID010000123.1 GCA_019359015.1 Spirirestis rafaelensis WJT71-NPBG6 | reverse complement strand
CCGAAGCTGCACGATTATCATTTTCATCTCAGGAAGTTTGAGTATTTTAACTGATTGACAAAAGGTGCTTTATTTTAAACTTTAACGGATGCACTGATACCAATTGTGCCAGTTGCGTAAGTCCTGTCCTTTTTCGATAATCTTAAGATATATCTATCCAGTAGAGGGTTTTCCGGTTCCATTGAAAACCCTCCACCACCCATTGCAACGATTTGTTCGCAAGTTATATTTTTAGTCATTTAGAAAGCTTCTTATGTGAGATTTTGCTTAAATCATCTATTTACCCAAAATCTCTTGCCACTCATCCTCTGATAACGGTTGCAAAACTAATTGAATATTAAAACAATCAATAGCTGCTGCAAGCAAAGCCGCAATAATTGTTTCCACATTCAGGTTTTGGGGAAGTTGCACGTAACTAAAAGATTCTGCACCAAACACAGTGGCAAACAATTCTGCATTCGGTTGCAAGCGTATTGAACCATGTTGTAAAATTGCACTGCCGCGTCGCAGTTGAGCGCTACCGATGAGTTTGCAATTATCAACTGTCACTAAATCTGCACTCGTTGCAGTGCCAAAACAGTTGGGGTTGTGAATGTAGCCACGTCCTGCTGTACCGTAGTGCAATTCTACGCCAAGCGATCGCCATCCTTGAATTAAAAACTGACAAATTTTTTCATACATCTGAACACGACTACCATTTAGTCCAGATGTAACAACAGCATAAGTTAAATCACCTTGATGCAGCACAGCGCGTCCACCCGTAGGACGCCGCACCAAATCTACTTTATGACCTTGCCAAACAACATCCTGCCAATATGCGGGATATTGACGTTGATGATAGCCTAAAGAAATGGCGGGTGGCGACCAACTGTAAAATCGCAAACTTGGCGGATGTCCTGACAGATGCTGTTCTAGCAACCAGCAGTCAATAGCCATCTGCACTTGTCCCGGTGCTGACAATAGCGGAATTAGTCGCCAAACCTGCTTGCTATACATCCGATGCAGCAGACTCCAATCTAAAATCCAAAATCCAAAATACTTTAAGCTGCACCAAACTCAGATTGTAAGGCATCGTCGTTATTATCAGCGATACTTGCTACAACAGTGATTATGCGGGAAACTTCGCTAGGAGACAATTCCCCTAAAGTGCGTATGGCTATGACAACAACCTGATTTTCAATAATACCAAAACGAGCTTCAAAAGTACTAGAGCAGTTCATTTCCAACAGTTGCCGCATCAACTTCGGTTCATCTTTGGCGGGTAAATTTAACACCACAGACCAAACGGTTAAGGTGTCTTCATCGGTTTTGCCGCCAATTTGGACAAACACTTCCACACTACCGTATTTAAACTTCCACAAAGTACCGCCTTCTGCGGTGTGGTTAACCATCGCGCTGTCATCTTGTTCTAGAGTATCGATGACATTTTCAATTATTTCCACATAGTTGATGCCAGTGGTTTCTTCGGTAGCGATCGCTTCTTGATTTGTTTGGTAGCTAGTCATACAGATTTTTGCCTCAAGAACTTTATGGTTTCATCTAGACATACTTTATAGCTTGTAGACAAGGTTAGTTTTAGCCTCCTTAGGTAATAGCTTGGTCATAAGCGCTTTAACTATACCTTAATTCCGTCAGGCTGAAGTCTGCGGCTATACAAACCAAGTCCCCCTACGCGGGGAGCATCCCAATTTGGCAAAAAGCCCCTCAGGCTATAAGCCTGGGGCTAAATAAACAAAGCCTGCCTTCGCAGGCTGTTAGTATTCAAGCCTGCGAAGGCAGGCTTCGTGCGTATAGCGATACCCTTCTAGGGTATTGCGGCTTTCATTGGGATGCTCCCACCTTCGCGGACTAAGAAAAAATGAATTTGAAACCCGCGTAGGCGGGTTTTGTCTGCGTAGCTGCGAATTCCATTCGCCAGGGCTACTTACTCCGTGCCCCTCTGCGTTTAAATTTCAACCCTCAATTCCCCAGGGCTGGAGTCTTCAAGAGTCATTTTGGGAACACTTCACTTACTATAGGAAAAATCTCCCAACCATCCCCAGTATGACTTATTGCCTCGCTCCCAATTGCCAAAAGCCGCAAAACCCAGATGCAACAAAATTTTGCTTGACTTGTGGCTCACAGTTACTCTTGAAAAATCAATATCAAGCGATTCAGCCAATTAGTCAAGGGGGCTTTGGCAGAACTTTTTTAGCTGTTGATGGAAATAGGCTAAATGGTCGTTGTGTCATCAAGCAATTTTTCCCTTTACCAGAAACTCAAGTTAATTCCCAAGCAATGGCGAAAGCTACGGAGTTGTTTGAACAAGAAGCAAGGCAATTATTACAATTGGGAGAACAGCATCCGCAGATTCCGACACTGTTTGCCTATTTTGAGCAAGATAAACGCTTGTATCTGGTGCAGCAATTTATCGATGGGCAAGATTTATCACAGGAATTAGCACAGCGCGGCGCTTTTAGCGAAGAACAAATTCGGGAATTGTTGGATGATTTATTACCAGTGCTGCAATTTGTGCATCAGCAGCAGGTGATTCACCGGGATATCAAGCCAACAAACATTTTACGTCGTCAGATAGATGGCAAGTTGGTATTAATCGACTTTGGCGTTGCGAAACAGTTGATCGATACTGCTTTAACCAAAACTGGGACAAAAGCTGGTACACAAGGATATGCAGCAATTGAACAACTGCGTAGTGGTAAAGCTTATCCTGCTAGTGATTTGTATAGTTTAGGCGTAACTTGCATACATCTACTAACTCAAGTCGAAGTGGATGAACTTTACGATCCGTTAGAGGGTAAGTGGCTTTGGAGAGAACATCTGCGGCAAAAAGGCAAAGATGTCAGCACCCAGTTAAGTCAAGTTTTGGATAAGTTGCTCAAAGACTATGTAAAAGAGCGATATCAGTCAGTTAATGAAGTGCTTGCAGCATTAAAACAAGTAACCACTTCGACAGCGAAAAGCAATTCTACTCCAAAATCAGCGCCACGACCAACACCTAAACCCCAAAATTGGCGACTTGTTCACACCGTAAAGGGTCATTCTAACTCGGTTCAGTCTGTCACCATCAGTCCGGATGGTAAGACCCTTGCCAGTGGCAGTAGTGACAGTACCATCAAACTGTGGAACCTGGCAACATTACAGGAAATCCGCACCCTGAAGGGACATTCCGACTGGGTTCGTTCCGTCTCTATAAGTCCCTATGGTAGTACTTTAGCCAGTGGTAGTGATGACAACACCATCAAACTTTGGAATCTAGCAACCGGACAGGAAATTCGCACCCTCAAGGGGCATTTCTACCAAGTTCATTCTGTTGCCATAAGTCCCGATGGACAGACCCTTGCCAGTGGTAGTCGTGACAACACTATCAAACTATGGAATTTGGCAACATTACAGGAAATCCGCACGCTGAACGAGCATCGCGACTCAGTTTATTCTGTTGCCATAAGTCCCGATGGTATGACCCTTGTTAGTGGTAGTGCTGACAATACTATCAAACTGTGGAATCTAGCAACCGGAGGGCAAATCGATACTCTGAAGGGGCATTCCGACTCAGTTTATTCTGTTGCCATAAGTCCCGATGGTATGACCCTTGCTAGTGGTAGTGCTGACAACACTATCAAACTGTGGAATCTAACAACCAAACAGGAAATTCGCACCCTATACGGGCATTTAAACTCGGTTTGGTCGGTCGTTATAAACCCCGATGGTATGACCCTTGCCAGTGGTAGTAGTGATAACAGCATCAAACTGTGGAATCTGGCAACCGAAAAGGAAATCTGCACCCTACACGGGCATTCTAGCTCGGTTTATTCCGTCGCTTTTAGCCCCGATGGTATGACCCTTGCCAGTGGCAGTGCTGACAAAACTATCAAGATTTGGCGGTGCGATTAATCCGCTAAAATATAGACAAAATGTACAAAATAGCCACGCATCAGTTCTTGCCATGCAGACCTACACTCTTACAGATGCTCGCAACAAACACGGTGAGGTATTTGACAAGGCTGCTATTGAGCCAGTTTTACTGACAAAGCAATCACGACCAAGCCATGTGATAATCTCGGCTGAAAGCTACCAGAAATTAATTAATCGGCTCACAGAATTAGAGGATATGCTTTTAGGTCAAGCTGCTGAGGTAGCGCTTAGTCAATCAAAAATGGTTGGTACAGAGGCTTTTACTGCTGCACTCTCAGGTTTAGCTAATGGCGAAACTTGATGGTTTAGCAACTGTTCTCGATTTTCTCAACGGTTTGCAGCCTAAGATAGCAGCGTAGACTGCTAATAAGGAGTATTGTTTATGACAGTGAATGTCAGTATTGAAGAAATTAAAGCGATGATTTTTCAGCTACCAGTTGAAGAACTTGTAGCACTGATGGCAGAGATTGAAGAAAGGCTCGAAAGCGTAACAATGATGCAACTTGCCGAAACAGGATTTAATGAGTGGAATGACCCAGAAGAAGATATCTATAATGACGAAACCTAAACCATTGGAAATCTGGTTAGTTGGTTTCCCTTTTAGCGATTTAACTTCCACAAAACTTAGACCAGCCGTTGTTTTAGCAGTTCATCGATAAGAGTTAATTATATTAGGTATTTTCTCAAAAGTTCCTGCTGGTGAGTTGCGTGAAACTTGGGTGTTAATTTCAGACATACATCGTGAATTTCCACAAACAGGGCTGAAAAAGACATCTTTAATCAGGGCTGATAAAATTGCCACGGTCAATGAGTCGGTGTTTCAAAGGCAGTTAGGAATCTTGCCATCAGATATATTGACTTTGGTACAAGCAGCACTGAAAAAATCTCTTAATATTAGCTAGATAGAGCGATCGCTATCCAAAATCACTGAATTTTAATTACTGGTAATTTATCGCACTATCAACCGCTTCAAACACTGCTCTACAGTTTGAAGCTGGATAATTAGCGAACATAGAATTTAACTACATGATATTCAACATATATCCCCCAGCGCGATCGCTGCGGCACAATAGAGACAGGTATCCCGAAATCCTCAACATGAGCTACTGTCTCAATCCCCGTTGTCCAAAACCCCAGAATCCTGATAATATCAAGTTTTGCCAAACTTGCGGTTCCAAGTTACTCCTCAAAGAACGCTACCGTGCTATCAAACCGATAGGACAAGGTGGTTTTGGCATTACTTTTTTGGCAGTGGATGAGGATAAACCTTCAAAACCGCGTTGTGTAATTAAACAATTTTATCCCCAAGCGCAGGGCACTAACACCGTACAAAAAGCCGTTGAGTTGTTTACCCAAGAAGCGATGCGGTTAGATGAATTGGGCAAACATCCGCAAATTCCCGAACTACTCGCATATTTTACCCAAGACGATCGCCAGTTTCTCGTCCAAGAATTTATCGACGGGCAAAATCTGGCAGAGGAACTAGCACAAAACGGCGCTTTCAACGAAACGCAAATACGGCAATTACTGAATAATTTATTATCCGTGTTGCAATTTTGTCATCAAAGACAAGTTATTCATCGCGACATTAAGCCAGAAAATATTATTCGACGTGCAACTAGTAACGAACTAGTTTTAGTAGATTTTGGTGCAGCTAAAATTGCTAGCAAGACAGCCTTAAATCAAACGGGTACAAGTATAGGTAGCCCCGAATATGTAGCACCAGAACAAATTAGAGGAAAAGCTATTTTTGCCAGCGATATCTACAGTTTGGGTGCAACTTGTATTCGGTTATTAACCGAGCGATCGCCTTTTGACTCCTATGATATTAATAACGATACTTGGATTTGGCGGCAATACTTGAAAACTCCTATTAACCAGGAGTTGGGTAGAGTCCTTGATAAAATGCTAGAAAGCATCCCTGTGCGTCGCTACCAAACAGTAGATGAAGTTCTTAGAGATTTGAACCAACAGCCGCATCTAGCCGTCACACCGCCCAAATCAGCAAAACCCGTGGTTCAACCACCCGCAACTTCTACACCTGCGGTTGTCAATAAAACTGCTAGCCAAATTGATTTTGAATTAGAAGAGATGAAAACGCAATTTCTTGGTGGTAGCAAACAGCAAAAGAACATAAAAACACCATCAGCACAGCCAACCTCTCAGCCTTCAAGCAAAAGCCAAATAGATAAAGAACTAGAAGAATTAAAAAAGAAATATCTTGGTAATAATAATTCTTAAAATTACCAACAAAAGTGCCCGGTGTAAGAACTAATTAGCAATTCCCAAAAACAAAGCCCGACGACTAAAGTCGCGGCTACAAAAACAAAGTCCACCTACGCGGACTCTATATAGCCCACGCAGGTGGGCTTTGTTCGTATAGCCCCAGACTTCCAGTCTGAGGGCTGAAATAAAATACGGCGCTTTAAGAATGAGTGTAAAAGGTTTGATTCCCAATGCCCAATGCCCAATGCCCAAAAATAAAGTGACTCTGAAACTCAGAGTCACCCTCAAATCAAAGAAGCTGAACGCTTTAAACTTTCACAAAACGATGTAGAGACGTGAAAGCTTACTTAGTTTCAGCAATAGGAACCCATTCAGTGTGGAATGTTCCAGGCTTATCAGTCCGCAGGTAAGTATGCGCTCCAAAGTAGTCGCGTTGTGCTTGAGTGAGGTTTTGGGGTAGGCGATCGCGTCGATAGCTGTCAAAATAATCTAATGACGCACTAAATGCTGGCACAGGAATACCCAGTTTTGCTGCTGTCGCCAACACTTCGCGCCAAGCTCCTTGTCTGTCGAGAATCGTTTGCTTGAATTCAGGAGCCAACAAGAGGTTAGGAAGTGCTGGATTTTCGTCAAAAGCTTTCTTAATCTTATTTAAGAATCCAGCGCGAATAATACAGCCACCTTTCCAAATCCGCGCCATTTCGCCTAGATTCAAGTTAAAATTATACGCTTTGGAAGCTGTACTTAAAAGCGCCATCCCTTGAGCGTATGAGCAGATTTTTGAGCAATATAGAGCATCGCGCACCATATTAATAAAGTCCTTGGCTTGTCCGTCATATTTGCCAGTTGGACCTGTAAGAATCTTCGATGCTGCTACCCGCTCATCCTTAATTGAAGACATGATCCGGGCATTTACTGCCGCTGTGATTGTGGGAATAGCAACCCCCAATTCTAAAGCAGTTTGCACAGTCCAGCGTCCGGTGCCCTTTTGCCCTGCTGCATCCACAATCAAATCCACCAAAGGTAGATTTGTGTCTGGGTCAATGTAGGGGAAAATATTTGCTGTAATCTCAATCAAAAACGAATTGAGTTCGTCGGTGGTGTTCCACTCAGCAAAAACTTCGTGTAGCTGACTAGGGTCAAGTCCAGCGCCATTTTTCAGCAAATCGTAAGCTTCAGCGATGAGCTGCATATCGCCGTACTCAATGCCGTTGTGTACCATTTTCACATAGTGACCGGCACCACCAGGACCCACGTAGGTCACGCAAGGACCATCATCAACTTGGGCGGCAATTTTAGTAAAAATTGGCGACAGGTATTCATAGGAACTTTCTGTACCTCCAGGCATGAGTGAGGGACCGTTTAGCGCTCCTTCTTCACCACCACTGACGCCCATCCCAATAAACCGAAACCCAGCTGGTTCTAATTCCTTGGTGCGTCTTTCGGTATCTTCAAACCAAGAATTGCCACCGTCAATAATAATGTCACCTTCAGACAGCAAAGGTTTTAGCTGGGCAATTACTGCATCTACTGGCTTACCAGCTTGCACCATCACTAAAATTTTGCGAGGACGTTCTAGAGACGCAACAAACTCTTCCAAGGTAAAAGCCGCTTTTACGTTCCTTCCTGGGGCACGCTGTGCCATAAAGGCATCGGTTTTCTCCCGTGAGCGGTTGTAAACTGCAATTGGGAAGCCATTACGCTCGACATTGAGAGCGATGTTCTCACCCATTACGGCTAAACCAATCACACCAAAGCTTTGTAGTGTCATAAATTCTTTTGGCTAACTCTTGCAGATCCTTTCATCTTTAAGGGTAATCTGAGATTTTCGCTTCTCTCCTAAAGAAGACATTAAGACTTGCCCTAGGCTGCAAAAATAGACACGCTACATAGATAATTAATTTTTATTTGTATCCTAATCAACAAATATCTAAGAAAATTTGCAAAATAGAGATGAGGAGTCGGGAGTCAGGAGAATCTGAACCATAAACAGATACAGTATTAAAGAGGTTTTGAATTTCTTTTCCCCTGCTTCAAAGTAACTTCGCTTTCATTAACGAGTCATACGCTAGTCTCATAGAAAGTATTCTGGCTTCTGACTCCTGAATCCTTTTTAGTCAAATGACACAGTAAGGAGTAACCACAAAATGCTGGCATATGTCCTAGCTTTGACCGTCGGTCTTGGTAGTTTAGCCATTTACCTAGCGGCTTTCTTTTTTCCCGAAATCCATCGCAAGAATGATTTTATTTGGAGTGGTGTAGGATTTTTCTACGCATTAGTATTATGGGTATTTGCCCAACGCATTACTGGGGGTCTTTTGCTTGGTCATGTGGCTAGTGTGGCACTTTTGGGTTGGTCGGTAACGCAAACTTTGTCATTACGTCGGCAAGTCACACCAAAGACGGAACAAACCCCGATCCCCAGTACTGAAGCGGTGACAAATAGCATTCAAAATCAAGCTTCTAGTCTCTCACTTCCTGAGCGCCTTGCTCAGGTACAAAAAAGTTTTGGCGGGGTTTTCTCTGGAGTTAAAGACAAGGCACAACAGACTTTAAATAAAAAGACCCCCCAAACAACTTCCCCTGCACCTACAGCCAAAACTCCCGTTGAGGTTCTTGACAAACGAACTCCCATATCAGACAAACCAGTAGTTACTCCTCCTACTACCGACACCACATCAGAACAACCAGAAGTTCTTCGCACCGACACCGAAGCAAAAACCGAGAGCGTACCAGAGGCAATTCCCCCTCATCCCCCATCTCCGGAATTAGTAGAAGCTGCAAAAGAAGCTGCTGCCGCTGAAGAAGCTGCTGTTAGTGAATTAACAAAAATTCCGGTTGAGGAAATTGCTCCTGATGCCGTACTTGCTCCTCCAGCAGAAGAACCGATAGATACACCAGACGAAAAAATTAAATAATTTGTAGTGAGTGCTTTGGCGCTAAAGCAGTCACTACAAAATGCGTTACAATATACTACAAAGTTACATCCTACTAGATTCGTCGGAAGTGGGATGTATTAGCATAAAGTCAAGATTAGGAATCTTTCCTGCGGTAGAGATGCTTCCAGAAAATACTTGCTGGTAAAGCATCCAAGTTGAAGACATTAGAAATTCTCATAGATAATAGTGAGAATCAAACTTTATTATTCTTTGAAAATCAGCACTGTGACAGAAACTGGAAGCTACAAAGATACTGTAAACCTGCCCAAAACTAACTTTGATATGCGGGCAAACGCTGTCAAGCGGGAACCGGAAATCCAAAAATTTTGGTCAGAAAACAAAATTTACGATCGCCTGTCTCAAGAAAACCCAGGCGAATTATTTATACTGCATGATGGACCACCCTACGCTAATGGTTCACTGCATATTGGTCATGCTTTAAATAAAATTCTCAAAGACATTATTAACCGCTACCAGCTTTTACGTGGGCGTAAAGTCCGCTACGTCCCTGGTTGGGACTGTCACGGCTTGCCGATTGAATTGAAAGTTTTGCAAAACATGAAGTCGGCAGAACGGCAAAATTTGACAGCTTTGCAATTGCGACAAAAAGCAAAAGAATTTGGTTTAGCTGCGGTAGATGACCAGCGTAACAGTTTTAAACGTTACGCTGTTTGGGGCGATTGGGATCATCCTTATCTGACTTTGAAGCCGGAATATGAAGCGGCTCAAATCGGTGTATTCGGTGAGATGGTTTTAAAAGGCTATATCTATCGCGGTTTGAAGCCAGTTCACTGGAGTCCCAGTTCTCATACCGCTTTGGCTGAAGCTGAGTTGGAATATCCAGAAGGTCACACTTCGCGGAGTATCTACGCTGCTTTCCCGATGGTGAGTTTATCAGAGGCTGTGAAATCAGCTTTGGGTGAGTTTTTGCCTCAATTGGCTGTGGCTATCTGGACGACGACGCCTTGGACTATTCCGGCGAATTTGGCGGTAGCGTTGAATCCTGACCTCAATTATGCCGTGGTGGAAGTTTCACGCAAAGACACAAAGACGCAAAGATATCTTATTGTCGCTGAAGATTTGGTGGAACGTTTATCGGCAACTTTGGAAACTGAGTTAACCGTAAAAGCTACAGTTAAAGGGAAAGATTTAGAACATTCTACTTACCGTCATCCGCTATACGATCGCGAAAGTCCGATTGTGATTGGTGGCGATTATGTAACTACTGAATCTGGTACTGGGTTGGTACATACCGCACCCGGTCATGGTCAAGAAGACTACATAGTGGGTCAGCGTTATGGTTTGCCTATCCTCGCGCCAGTTGATGATAACGGCAATTTTACCCAAGAAGCGGGACAGTTTGCTGGGTTGAATGTGCTGGGTGATGGAAATCAGGCGGTGATTGATGCTTTGGCAGCAGCGGGTTCTTTGTTGAAAGAGGAACCTTACCAGCATAAATATCCCTACGACTGGAGAACGAAAAAACCAACGATTTTCCGCGCTACCGAGCAATGGTTTGCTTCGGTCGAGGGATTTAGAGAAGAAGCGTTGAGCGCGATCGCTTCGGTAAAATGGATTCCTGCACAAGGTGAAAATCGCATCACCCCAATGGTTGCGGAACGTTCTGATTGGTGTATCTCTCGTCAGCGCAGTTGGGGTGTACCAATTCCCGTTTTCTACGATGAAGCAACTAACGAACCATTGCTAAATGCGGAAACCATCGCTTATGTTCAAGCGATCGTCGCCGAAAAAGGTTCTGATGCTTGGTGGGAATTGTCGGTAGAAGAATTATTGCCAGAACAGTATCGCAATAACGGTAAATCTTACCGTAAAGGTACTGATACGATGGATGTATGGTTTGATTCTGGCTCATCTTGGGCAGCTGTTGTCAAGCAGCGTCCGGAATTGCGCTACCCTGCTGATATGTATCTGGAAGGTTCCGACCAACATCGCGGTTGGTTCCAGTCGAGTTTGCTTACTAGTGTAGCGGTGAATGACTGTGCGCCTTACAAAACTGTGTTGACTCACGGTTTTACATTGGATGAACAAGGACGCAAGCAAAGTAAATCTTTAGGCAATGTGGTTGATCCAGCAGTCATCATTGAAGGTGGGAAAAATCAAAAAGAAGAACCACCTTATGGTGCTGACGTTTTGCGCTTGTGGGTGTCGTCGGTAGACTATACCTCTGACCAGCGGATTGGGAAAAATATCCTCAAGCAACTTGGTGATGTACGGCAAAAGATTCGCAATACGGCGCGGTTTTTGTTGGGCAATTTGCACGATTTTGACCCAGAAAAAGATGCCGTACCCTTTGAGGAATTGCCAGAACTTGACCGTTACATGCTGCATCGCATGACGGAAGTATTTGCTGAAGTGACGGAAGCATTTGACAGTTTCCAATTCTTCCGCTTTTTCCAAACCGTGCAGAATTTCTGTGTGGTGGATTTATCCAACTTTTATTTGGATGCTGCCAAAGATAGATTGTACATTAGTGCGAGTGATGCTTTCCGTCGTCGCAGTTGTCAAACGGTGTTGCAGGTAGCTTTGGAAAATTTAGCACGAGCGATCGCACCCGTGTTATGTCACATGGCAGAAGACATTTGGCAATATCTACCTTACAAAACGCCTTACAAATCGGTGTTTGAAGCCGGTTGGGTGCAAGTAGACGAAAAGTGGTATAATCCAGAATTAGCCCAGGTATGGCAGCAAATTCGCCAAATTCGCACTGATGTCAATAAGGTGCTAGATACTGCCAGGGGAGAAAAGATGATTGGCGCTCCTTTGGAAGCTAAAATCTTGCTTAATGTGGCAGATGAGCAATTGCGTGCTTCAGTAAAAGCACTGAATCCAGATGTTGGTAACGGTGTAGATGAACTACGTTATTTGTTCATTACCTCCCAGGTGGAAATGTTGGATACTCCAGAAAAATTGCAAGGGTTAAAATACAACTTGCAATCTGATGCATGGGGAATTGGGGTAGTGGATGCAGAAGGGCAAAAATGCGATCGCTGCTGGAACTACTCCACTCATGTGGGAGAATCAGCACATCCTTCAATTTGCGAAAGGTGTGTTGCAGCTTTGGCTGGGAAGTTTTAAAAGTTAGAAGTTGTAGAGACGCGATGAATCGCGTCTTTACTCCTAATTTAAAGACTTTGCAACAACTCTTGAGTTAACTGAATAAATGCTTTCGAGCCAGCTGAATTAGGACTAGTTAAAACAACAGGCATAAAACTATCAACAGCCTTAGCAACATTTACATCAACTGGTATTTGTGTTTTACAAATCTTTTCTGCACCAAAATCTTCGACAACGCGGTGCATTACTTGTTTGTAATATCTTCCATTGAGAATGTTGTTGCTTAACATGCTGAATACAATTCCCAGCATTTTTATATTAATTTTCGCTTCATGTTCGTGACTATCTTTTAATTGGGCAATGCGTCTTTCCAGCAGTTGAATACCTACTACAGATAAAGGTTCTGGTTTCGCAGGAAGAATGTAAAAATCACTGCAAGCTAAAGCGCTACGAGTCAAGAGATTATAACCAGGAGCGCAATCCAAAAGGATAAAATCGTATTCTTGCCGAATCGGTTCTAAAATTTTAGCTAACAAGACCCTTTCAAAACGATTCCAAATAGTTTCAAAATCTTGTTCTCCCAAAATAACTGCTTGTTTATGCAGCATTTCAGAAACGACAAATTCATCATACAAATCAATATCTCCGGGTAAGATATCCAAATTTTGCAGATTACAAACGCAGGAGTGAATTATATCGTGAATCGTATGTTTGGGGTTTGCCTGCGGGTTGATAATTTGGTCTATCAAATATCTAAATGTCAGTGATTGTTTGCGACGTTTGGCAAACTCCAGTGGTGACATTAGACTGAGTGTGGCGCTAATTTGGGCATCTAAATCAAGCACCAGCACCCGCTTGTTGTGATTTTTAGCTAAACATGTAGCTAAATTAACTGTCAGGGTGGTTTTACCTACGCCACCTTTCATATTTGCGGTTGCAATTATATATCCCATTAGTTAACTCCTCTGATAACGCATTTTTATTTAGTCTAGGTAGCGTACACGTCTAGTTATCAATCTTGATTTAAGATTTTGGCGGTACTCAAAAGAGTATATAAAGCGATATTTCCGTCAGATTATAGCAGGCTAGGGGAATTGATCGGGCGATCGCGTCCCCCTAGAATTTACTAAGCATTTATACTAAACAATATCTCAGTAATTTTTCTTACACGATATTAATGACCCTAAGCCATAATCAATAAAGTATCAAATTATTTATAATTAATTGAGGTATAAAAAGATTGGCTTTTAATCCTGAGCTTTTTCTTCAGAAAAGGCTGATGTTAGTTCAGAGAAACTTGAAAGGTTTCTCATAAATTTTGAGTCGCGCTTTGAAAAAATAACTCATCAATTATTGCAAGAGGCAACAGCTAAACAAAGATTAGAAAATGAAGTCAAAGAGCTTAAAAGCCAACTAGCCAAGAAAACTGAACCATTAGATGTGTTTAACAATCTAAGTGCATCTCAGGTTGCCTTCAGACTAAAAAGTACTGGCATCACTGAAACAACAGCCATTAAAATTGCTGAAAGTGTAGAAGTTGAACGCAGCAAAAACCAATTTGAATCTCTTAATGATGTAGTCAATCGGGTTAAATTGAAGAGCGGCAAAAGGCTGATTAAAGGCATAAGCAGCGAGAAAATGTTGAATATTGTTGATAGTTGGTCAAAGATATCGTTTAATTAATTTTTAAAATTATCAATACCTTGGGAAGTCGGGTGCGTTAACGCAATGCACCACATTACTTTACTTTACTTTTTTTTGCGCCTTTGGGCGATGGTGTACCCTGCCAAAAATATCCGGAAAGCAAGCCCAAGGTATGGAATATGTCTTTCAGCGTCATTCTAGTCAGTTAGAGTTGGGGGCTAAAATGGATGAACTGGAATCAAAAATTGTTGAAATTTTGAAGCGCGGTACTCCGCTAAGAGCAGTGAAAATAGCTGATATGCTTGGAGTTGAAAGACGAGAAGTAAACCACTACTTATACTCTTCATTGAAGCATTTGGTTGTCCAAGATAGTGACTATAGATGGTCGTTTAAGACAAATCAAAGAAGTAATATTGAGAATCTCCCAACTCAACCACGAACCCCTAAAACTCAATCATCACAACCAGCAAGGCAAGAGAATTTATATAGCTTCAGGACTTACGCAACTGGCATAAAGCGCGAGTGGGCAGACAGGGCAAACACATCTGAACATGACAAGCGCGGGGGTAGTGCGAGGGATTTGCGCTTCAAGGCATTCTCACAGACAGGCGATCGC
>JAHHID010000122.1 GCA_019359015.1 Spirirestis rafaelensis WJT71-NPBG6 | reverse complement strand
TGGTAAAAGTATGCCAATCAAGAAATTGACAATTTCTCGGACACCCGCAATCGGTGTGCCTCGCAACTGTCCGCTATCCATCCCCACCGTGTAGACGGATGGGGAATTCCGCGAAAAAGGTTAAAAATCATTTTTAGCCACAGTCCCTATATCATCTTGACCGTCGGTTCTCTTTCACCAGACGCTCGAATTTAAAATTTAAAATTAATTTCTTTTTTTAATTTTTAATTTTTAATTTTTAATTCCACCGAACGTGAGTGCGTCTTCAAAGCAGAACCGGGTTGACTTCACCAGCCTTGTTCGGCTTGTTGGAAAACGTAAGCGGCTACTTCCATAATCTCTTGAGGAGTTAACTTATCCTTAAAAGCAGGCATCGCATTTTTCCCATTTTGAAGCTGGTGAGTTATTGCGGCAATAGAGTCAACATCATAATTTTCCAAGTACTTTGACAAAGCTTCCTTTTTCAAAGTTTTCTGCTCAATGAGAATGTTACCACCACCGATGTGACAAGAGGCGCAGTTAGCATTGAATATTTTGGCACCGTTGGATATTTCGACAGCTAGTGCTGGATGAATGAATGTAAATTCGAGAGCGATCGCTAATAGTAAAATTAATAAAAATATTCTCAATAGGTTCTCCTTGCAAATAGGTTCGGTGGAACTTACAAAACCGTCTCTAGTAACTATTCTATGGTTGCTAGAAGCTCTTTCATCAAAAAAATGGGTTTGAAACCCCGCCATGCGTGCGAAGCGAAGGGCGGCTTAACATGGATCTAGCAGTAGTAATTAATCCAGTCGAACGCCGGATCAATTTCACCTTGCTAGATGCTACCTGCCCCAACCTTTTCCAGTTGGCATCGCTGACAGATATCTGTTTTTCAGTGTCGCCTGAAACATATCCAACTCCTTTGGGTGAGTTGACTATATCCCCCTTACGGAATCCGTGACGAGTTGTAGATCCGCCATACTTCCGGCGAATCCCCCCTTTGGCGGGAACCATTAAATGCAGTTGCCGACGAGAATAAGGAGGGCGGCGAATTACGAAAAATTGTGCAGGCGTAATAACAACGAAACCAAACCAAGCACCACCATCCTCTTTGACTTTGTGGTATTGGCGATACTCAACAAAACTAGATGCAGCAATAGCAACACCATCTACAGCGTGAGTATTGAACTCTGCTTTAGATTTGTCAGTCTTGTTTTTTATCAGCCCAAGATACCTGCGAGTTAATGCGGTTTGGTATCCTTCAATTGTGATAACAGGTGCAAAAATTTCCAACTGTTTAAGCATCCATCGCTGCCCCACCATCACTGCCGAGAAACCTTTTCCTGATCTTGCCTTTTTGCGCCCACTGGTTAAATCCACGTCAGCCCAGATATATTCGTATCTAATTTCTGTGACTGGATAAATTCTGCATAATTGAGAAACTATCCTCAGTTCAAGTTGACGATTAGAACGAATTGAGGGAGCAAGTTTCCTTTGACGACGATTGTTGAAACGCTTTTGGCGATGAGCGCGTTTGCAAAACTCAACCTTACGATTGATTCTTCTCCCTCTACGCCCACGACGCATTAGCCGTCGTGCATCCATCCGATCACGCACTGCCTGGAAAGGCAAAATCAGATGCGCTGTGTACAAAGTGTATTTAGATGACTGTACACCAATCCCAGAAAAGTTTTTACCTGGATCGATCCCAACGACAATATCTTGGATCACCCTTCCTGAAGGTTCAACTGTCAGTTGAAGGTAGAATTGTCCAGAATCAGACCATCGCTTAACAGCCTTGCCTGACTCTACCCACTTTCGTGCTCGCGCAGGAGTGGTAGGCATCAGTGGTTGGTAGCATTGATCTACTACTGGAATTCGCATGATTGGTATAACCCAATAAATGTTTAAGTCTCTTCCCGCAACACAGCTAAGATGTCTTGGCTTGACCCAACGCCTATACCAATTAGGCTTAAAGTATTTCCAAACTAGAGAAGTATTTGGAGGTTTGTACCAAGCTGTGTCTCAAGGCGGTAGTCTCTACTTGCGTTGTCTAAATTGGTTTAAACAAGCTCCGTGGCTTTAGCCCGGAGTTAGTGACAGCTATTTTTTTGCATACCCTACAGGCTATAAACCTGGGGCTATACGAACAAAGCCCGCCTACGCGGGCTAGAATATCATAGCCCGTGTAGGCGGCCTTTGTTAGTGTGGCGACACCCTTCAAGGGTGTTGACTTAACAATATTGTAAAGACTATATATAATTGACGGTTCCGAAGCTCATCCCCTCAATCGCTACGTACCATTTAGCATCTTAGATGAGGAAAAAATTCGGAACCGTTTGATATGCATCGTCTTAGTCTGACAAAATGCTACCTAAAGATACGTTTTGCGAACTTTGCCCAGGAGCAAAAAAAATCATCTTGCACCCACAGCATTATTCTTAGCCTTCAACAGTGAGTTTACCAACCATACCTGCGCCACGGTGAGGTTCGCAGTAGAATGTGTAATCACCAGCAGGAGCGTCTGCGGGGATGGTGGTTGTTTGCTTTTGACCAGGACTCATCAGCAATTTCTTGTGAGATAGTCCTTTGGCTAAATCGGCGCTCTTAGCAGGATTCAAGGCAGCATCAAAGACAACATTATGGGGAGGAACCTTGTTGTTCAGCCATTCGATTGTATCGCCTGGTTTAACAGTCAACTTTTTCGGTTCAAACGCCAGCATTCCTTTATCACTGCCTAGTTTAACCGTATAGGTTTCAGCCGCAGCGCTGGGAGCGAAAACAGCAAAGCTGCTCACAACTAAACAAATTGTTAAAACAGCTAAACCCAAGCGTCGCAAACTAGCTGCAATTGATTTCATGAATCTCTCCTAACAAACACTTTTATCTTGCCTTCCTCATTTTAGATATAAATCAACGCTAAATATGACAATCTGTCATAGATAATATTTTTTTTTCAATTTTGAGCAATACTACTGGTGTAAAAGCCGAATAACGCGTCTCAAATCTAGATATAGGTTTAATTGCTAAAAAGTTCTGTACCCCAACCAGGGGCTTTTTTTGCGGCTGTCAAAACGAAAGCAGCTAAACTTTCCACCTGCTGCTGTGATAGTAGGCTGTTAGCTACCTGACGACACCAATAAGTTTCTTCACTACCGTCGTAGGTCATCGGTTGTCGCATAAAGGCAATCAGACCGTTAATATTATCGCGCGGTGGAGTAGCTCCTTTAAGTTTTGTCAAAGACAGAGACACTTCCGGATCTGGTAAAGTTGCACCGCCAACATGACAATTTATACAATTGCTTGAAAACAGTTGTTTGCCATCCGATAGTTGTTGTGGTGAAAACTCTTTTGTATTGCCTTGCCCATCTAAGTCAAGGCTAATTTGCTCAGTGATATGCAAATAACGAGTTATGTAAGGCTCAATATTAGCAGCTTGGGCGGGTAAGCTACGGCTGAACAGCATTAGTATAATTACTAAAATAACTAATAAATGACGAACTAATAATCGAGAAAACATTTTTCTGCCTGAGACTGTACTGTTAGCGTTCTCATTACTAAATCTTGAATTATGCTGTTTAGTCTAGGGATTAGAGATAAGGAATTGATAAGAAATATGAAGTAAGAAAAATTTCTGCCTTCATGCTTTAAATTGTCCCAGTCCCTCAACCCTAGACTTAACAACTCTGTAGTGCGATCGCGGTTTTCTTCAGACGTTGATCGCTCAAAACCGATAACTTAGCAGGAGCGTGAAGAGTTTAGTAATAAATTTTACCACCACCCCACTTCTGACCAACAATTTTAGGTTGCAGGAGAATGTGACCGGCGATCGCCTTTAAATCCTCGTCAGTCAAGTTTCTCATTGCTGTGAAAATATCTGCACTCTTGATGCTGGGATGTATTTCCGAAATCTCCACTTCACCATCGTAAGTGGTGGGATTTTTCATGTAGTCTACCAAACCTTCAATGTTATTACGGTTTGGTGTTGCTAATGCTAGAGCTTCCGGTTCAAGTCCCACGTTTTGGTTAGTCTTGGTAACACCACCAGCATGACATTGGGCACAAGCGTAGTTAAATAAACGTTTGCCTTCTTTAACTTCTTTAAGGCTGAGGACAGTGGTATCACCGCTGTCATTTAATGGTACCGTCAGCGTTTCTGCGGTTAGTTGCAGCGCTGTTGCGCTACCGACAACAAAATGAAACGTTAGTAAAACAGTAGCCAAAATAATGCCAATTAATCTTTTTAACATGTTTCCCCTTAAATGTTTTGACGCTCAACACAGCACTTGACAGCGATACTCAATCTCAAAAATGCTAATTGCCAGTCTTCCAGTTTTCCAGTCTTCTACTACTGGTTTGTCGCATAAAGACAGCACCTTTTCCAGAGGGACGCTGTAATCTGCTGCTATCTCTGCGAGTGATAGGTTTGTAAAACCCATAATGCTTGTTAACTAACAGATAGAGATTGAGTTTCCGAAGTTCTGATCAAAGGAAACCTCCGCTCAGATTTCTCGCTGTTATACCAATATCACGTTCGGAGTGCAATTTGTTCTCCAAAATACTGACAGTGGGCATTAGGCAATGGACAAAAGACGTTATTTTACCTTCTGCCCCCTGCCTTTGCCTATCCTTTACCCCCTGTAAAAGTTACGCTTTGAATAAAGTAGCGGTTGAAAAAAGCATAAATACTTAAAGCGGGTAGGGTGAACACCATAGAAGCTGCCATAATGTAGTTCCAATAGCTGATATATTGCCCTTTAAAGGTGTTTAGTCCTAAGGGTAGGGTAAACATTTCGGGGTCAAACAAAATCACTACAGGCAACAAGAAATTATTCCAACTACCCATGAAGACAAAAACTGCTTGTGCTGCTAGTGCAGGTTTTGCTAAAGGTAAAACTATATGTCGGAAAATGCCAAAGGGTGTTAAACCATCTAGTTGAGCAGCTTCTTCTAATTCTTTAGGAAAATTAACGAAAAACTGCCGCATCATAAAGATGAAAGTGGCATTAACCATGCTGGGGACAATCATGCCTTCGTAGGAATTGAGCCAGCCGATCGCTTTTAATATCAAAAATGTGGGAATCAGCGTTACTTGCGCCGGCACTGCTAGTACAGCCAAAATCAAAAAGAACCAGAAACGCTTCCCCCTAAAGCGTAGCCGCGCCAAAGCATAACCAGCCATTGAGTTAAACAGCAAGTTTAAAATGGTGACGCTGACGGCGATAAATACACTATTAAATAGCCACCGGAAAAATAACGGCTCTTGAAGAAAGATTTGTTTGTAGTTGTCAAGAGTGAAATTGTGTGGTCAAAAATTAGACTCCCCGCTGACGATTTCTGATAGCGGCTTAAATGAAGCAGAAAGCGCCCAAAGAAAAGGAATTAAGGTGATGACAGCATACAGCGTCAGCAGGAGGTAGAGCAGTATTTTTAACCAAGGAATGCGAGAGGTAGTAGTCAAATTTCACCTCCAAAGAAACGCCGCTGATACCGCCTAATAGTTGTACTTTCTGTAGAGAAAGAAACACAGCGTAGAGGATGGGTAAAACAACAAAAGTCCCCATTACCAGAATGGTTGGCGTGATAAACAGGTATCCAGCCTGGTTTTCTGTGATGTTTAACTTGGGGTTTCTTTCTCGTCTTCTAATTTTAAGCACAAATCTAACCTCCGCCTAATTCAGCACCTATCCGGCTGTAGCGATGGGTGGTGCATAATTATTTATCGTACTCCTCTGGGTAGACGAATGAGCGCCAGTGCTGGAACTAGCAGCGATCGCCCTAACATAACAATATATCTATCGCGTCTCTCCCCTTTCCCCATTTGGTAACGCAATAGATCTTCTGGAAATTTATCTGTTACGAATTAGCGTCCTACTACGACAGATTATATGAGGCGTGTTTAACACGCATCTACATCATCATGTAGGAAATCCTGGATGAATAATCCTCAATCTTCTATTCCCAGGCAGAATCTCCATTCGGAGGTTTCGACAAAACCAGACAACATTTTGGCGAATGATGCCAAACATAATCCTTCTGCTTTCGCCGAACTCTATCGCCGTCATTTGAAAAATGTCTATAGCTACTTTTTCATGCGAGTTGGAGATGTACACCATGCTCAAGATTTGACGACTCAAACTTTTCTGGCGGCAAAGGAGTCGATTACCAGTTACCAAGGTCGCGGCTCGTTTGCTGCTTGGCTGATGGGCATAGCCCGTAGGAAAGCAGCCGATCACTTTCGTCACAACCGCGAAACACTGCCATTAACGTTTGTTGACCAGCTATCGTCTCCCACTCCCTCGATAGAAGAAGAAATTGACCGACAGTTGCAGCTAGAGCAAATTGCTCGGTGTGTAAAGACTCTTCTGACTCCAGATCGAGCTGAAGCGATTGCCCTGAGAATATTTGGAGGCTTAAATACTGCTGAAGTTGCTCAGGTAATGGGAAAGAGCGAGGCAGCAGTGAAAATGCTGATTCATCGAGCCATAGCTGATTTGCAACAATACCTGGCTCCTCATGCACAAGGAGAAGAGCAATGACACCTGAGAACCACCGAAAAAGTCACGAAATGCAGTTAGCTGAGGACTTAGACATGTTCCTCAGTGCTCAATTAGCTGGAGAGAGTGTCTCTACACCACCGAGCCTATCACAATCTGAAACGGACATAGCGGCAATGCTAGTCGCTGTCTCTGATGAAGTCCAGCCAGACCCTGCTTTTGCAGCAGAACTAGAAACACGATTGCTGGGAGCGAATGTGGTGGACGCCTCCTGAGTTTTCCTAAGTCAGAAAACTCAGGAGTTGCCGGAAACTCAGCAAAACAGATCGCGCTTTTCTCCATCTCTAAACGTACTTATTCAAGGAACCAGAACTATGAAGTTAGCTGTGTTACGTTCTCGTCCTATTCACCGATTTTCTATAGCTGCAATGGCTTTGCTAGCGATTTCATCAGTTGTAGTCGTATCAACACCTTCATTGCGCTCTCTAGCACAAGCAATTTTTGAGAATTTCAGCCACACTAGTAGCGATCAAGTTGGTACAACTAAAACGAGGACAGGAAAACGCCCACCTCTGACTGAAGAGCAGAAGCGAACGATGCGAGAAGTAAAAATGGTGGAGCGAAAAATGCAAATGGAGCAGCGAACAACGACCACAGTCAGAGAAATGGAAATTGAAAGAGGTTTTGACTTGAAAGAACCTACTTTCATACCTACTGGGTATGTCTTCGACAAGGAAGTAGCATCTCTTTCTCCAGATGTGGTGGTGTTTAGTTATGGAAACTCTCAAAAAAATGCCAGGATCATAATTTCTGAAAAACGCCTTGATGGAGAAAAAGTAATTGGTCCAATCCTTCAGACATCCCTAGATAAGTACAAATCTAAGTCTGGTGGGGTAAGTATTAGTTTTTTCCCCCCACAGCCAAAAACACTGTTCGGGTCGAAGGACCCAGCGTTGCAACAAGTAGATAAGAGTCCAGTGGGTGCGAGTGCGAAAATAGAGTCGGTTCAAATTGGCAACTTGACTGGTGAGTATGTCGAGGGAGGTTGGGAGCCAATTTATCATCAAGACTCTATGGACGGGATGCGATGGAATCAAAACGCTCCGTTACGGCAGATCCAGTGGAAATCCGGGAACGTGCTATTTCACATTGCTACAACCAATCAACTCAGTCGAGACGAACTGTTGGCGATCGCGCGTAGCATGAAATAATTGCTCTGTTACAATAGCACTCTCATTTAAGTAGGGAAGCAGCTGTTGCTAGAGAAGCTGTTAAAGCAACTTAAAAAAGCTTTTTTCACTTTAGCTACCCAATCGCTTTTTGTAGCCTTGTCGGGGGGTGTGCATTAGCGTTCTCAGGCAAGATGCTACAAAATTAGCGAAAGAAATATCAAGTCTATCCAAAGATTATCTATTGCTAGCAACTAACAGCATTCTATAGGCTTTGTGAAGCATAGCGAAGTTGTTAACTCTACACTTATACTCGTTATGCCTAATTGCTATATGCGTTTATCTTTGCTTTCTAAATCAGCTATACGCTTGACGTTTATAACTTTTTGTCTTGCGTTTGTTTCTGGAATGAAACCAGCAGCAGCTGCCTCCTTTAAGGTAGTTGCTGACGGTCTTGATAATGTACGCGGTCTTAGTTTCGGTCCTGATGGTAGTCTCTACGTCACAGAAGCAGGTGTGGGGGGAGACCAGCTATGTAGTGCATCATTTACTTTCCCAGACCAGCAAGCTTGTATTGGTCCGAGTGGTGCTGTAACAAGAATTAAGGACGGTAAGCAAGAGCGTGTTCTCACAAATTTGCCGTCTTACGCATTATCACCCACTAGCAATCAGGGAATTGGCGCTAATGACATCGAATTTGATGCTGCTGGAAATGCTTACCTTCTAATTGGTCTTTCTGCTGGTGTAAATTACAACAATACACCCTTAAATTCTCCGAATTTTGGAGAGCTATATAAAGTTGACTTTAACACGGGTGCTTTGACAAGTATTGCCGATATTTCCAGCTATGAATTCGCCAAAGATCCGACTGTGCTTTTACCTAATGGTGCTGTAGGTAGCAATCCTTACTCTTTTACTATTGAGGGTGATACAGCTTATATTGCAAATGCAAATAGGAACGAGGTTTTGAGTGTCAAACTTGATGGCAGTAATTTAAAGACGCTTGTTGAGTTTCCCGATCAAACCCTAACTACTCCTACGCAGGAGATTAAATATCAAGCAGTACCCACAGGTGTGGCAATTGGTCCTGATCAAGCTTTATATATCAGCCAATTAACAGGTGTTCCTATCCCAGAAGGTAAAGCAAATATCTTTCGTGTTGCAGAAGATGGTAAAGCAACAGTTTATGCTGATGGCTTTACACAACTGACTGATTTAAGTTTCGATAGTAAAGGTAATTTGTATGCCTTACAATTTGCTAATCAGGCATTTTATAAGGGTAATCTGGATGGTTCGCTGATTCAAATAGCTCCTGATGGGACTCGGACAACCTTACTTAGTGGTAATGGATTAGAATCAGCTACTGCTTTAACTATAGGTCCCGATGGTGCGATTTATGTTTCAAGTAAAGGCGATCGCCCTGGTGTTGGACAAGTCTTGAGAGTTGACCCAGCAGCAAAAGTCCCCGAACCAAGTTCTGCATTAGCAGTAATCGCGCTTGGTGTAGGAGTTGGTTCGTTTTTGAAGCGCAAAGGCAACGCTGATAAACTGCGGACAATGGCTATCCAAGATAAATAGATAACTTCAGTTTCTCTGAGCAAGAGACATTGACAGAAGTCAAACAAATATCAAGCACATCAAAAGATTACTCATTGCGATCGCAAGAGCAAATTTTGTAAGCTTTTGGCAAAGTAGAGCTGCTCAACATGCCTTTATCTTTATTTTCTAAATAAACTCTTAGCCTGACAGCTATAAGTTTATTTCTTAGCGTTATTTCTCAAACCAAACCAGTAGAAGCTGCTTCTTTTAAAGTAGTTGCTGATGGTCTTGATAATGTACGCGGTCTGAGCTTTGCTCCTGATGGTAGTCTGTATATTACAGAGTCAGGTGTCGGTGGGGATGGACGTTGCATTCCGGGACCCAGTTTGGAAGGTCTTGATTCATGTGCTGGTACAAGTGGTGCTGTCACCAGAGTTAAAGATGGCAAGCAAGAGCGTATACTTACAGGGTTGCCTTCAATAGCATTAAGACCAAGTGGTGCTACAGGTGAAGGTCCTCAAGATATACAATTTGATGCAGCTGGAAATGCTTACCTTTTGATTGGCTATGGTGGTAATCCAACTATCAATGATTTTCCTGTAAATTCGCCTAGCTGGGGACAACTTTATAAAGTAGACTTCAATACGGGTTCTTTAACCAGTATTGCTGATTTAGCAAAATATGAACTTGCTAATAATGCTGATGGCGAAGATGTGCTTGATGTTAGCGGTGAAATAGCCAGCAATCCCTATGCTTTTACTATTAAAGGCAATACTGCTTATATTGTGGATGCGGCAGCAAACAACATTTTAACTGTGGGACTGGATGGCAGTAATTTAAAGTCGTTTACTGTGCTTCCCAAACAAACTATAACTAATCCCGTTTTCCCAACTCCGGAACCGGGGCAAGTGTCACCTCCCGATGCACCACCACCCGGACAAACACTAAATGAGGTGGAAATTCAATCAGTACCTACAGGTGTTGTTTTTGGTGCCGATGGCGCTTTATATGTCAGCGAGTACACGGGTTTTCCTTTCCCGCAAGGTGAAGCGCGGATTTTTAGAGTTGCAGCGAATGGTGAAACAACAGTTTATGCTGACGGTTTTACTCAACTCGGTGACTTGGCTTTTGATGCTAAGGGTAATTTGTACGCTTTACAATATGGCAATGAGCCGCAGTGGAAAGGTATTTCTGATGCTTCTGTAATTAAAATTGCCCCTGATGGAACTCGGACAACGCTGTTGAGTGGTAATGGATTAGAATCAGCTACTGCTTTAACTGTTGGTTTGGATGGTGCGATTTATGTGTCGAACAAAGGCGATCGCCCTGGTGTTGGACAAGTTTTAAAAATTGACAATAGCGCAAAAGTCCCCGAACCAAGTTCTGCACTCTCGCTACTCGCTTTTGGTGCTTTAGGAGTTGCTTCGTTCACCAAGCGCAAACGGTAAATATCTGTTTTCCACTAACAAAAGCGCCAACAAATAAAGTCCGCCAAAGCGGACTTTAATCACATTTTTTTTAGTAAACATGCTACTTTCAGCTTGTTGATTGAAGACGGCATCGACGCCGAAGAAAAGCGACTCCAATCAAGCCCATGCCAACTAGCGCCGTAGTAGTAGTTGGTTCCGGAACTTTTTGAGAAACTTTAATAGAACCACTTACCTTTGCCAGACCATTCAAGGTAATAGTTGATCCGAGATTAACTATATCATCTTCCGAGAATAATAATGTGGCTGTAGCATCTTTGAATATGCCCTCACCACCAGTGATATATACAAGACCAGAACCTTTAGCTGTCAGGTTGTCAAAGTTAACGGCAGCGGTGGCATCACTGGTTCCAAATAACTTATTCGTGCCTTCGCCAAACTGGATGTAACCCAACGGATAGCCTTGTATACCGAATTCCTCTGGATTGTTGTTAAAGGTGAGATTTCCTTTGCTGTCAAGCACGGAATATGTCAGACCCTCGTATAGTTCCAAACCATAAGGAGCATCATCACTTACACCTACCTCAAATACCTGGGAAATGTCACCAGCTATGGGTGTAATGTTAACTGTTGTGCGATAATCGCCACTAAATGGATAAATGGTTTGTGCTGTTGCTCTGGCTGTATTTGAGCAAACACCAACTAGGGTGAGGGCTAGTGGAAAAAGCCACACCTTGAGCGTATTGAATATCATTTCAAACCTTCAACCCTAAAGAATATTGAGTTTTACAAAGAGCCAAATTTTTAACTTTCAGTTTGCGGCTACTCTTCCAGAAATGTCTTAATTTGAGTCAATTCTATCGATTGCCTCAGTAGCGACAATCCCTCACATTTTGAAGTTAAAAAATTAACGCTAAACACACGCTATAGCTATAAAATTTACAAGGTGTAAGGTATTGTCGCAATGAACAATCCTTTGATTGGCTTGTCAATTGTTTATGTTTTACTCTTTTGAGTTGCTTATTTGAGGTAATGTTAAGGTGGCTTTTATAAACTGCCAAAGCGTGGACAGTTTGATATTTTAGCCCTTGAAAAATCCTAAGCTGGAAACCTTCAGAGCGGAATGGGGAATCACTTAGGATTAGTTTAATACAAGGTAGCGATCGCTCTTATTTGAGAATAAAGAAACTGAAAAGGCGATCGCACTCTTGGTTGAGCAAGTTTTGAAAATTGACAATAACACAAAAGCCCCTGAACCAAGTTCGGCATCGCTACTCGCGTTTGGTGCTTGAGGAATTGCTTGGTTACTAAAGCGCAAGCGATCGCCTTTACACTCTTAACAATCAAAAACCTAACCCCTTCCTTAAAAGCTACTACGGGAGGGGTTAGGGTCGAGGTTTTTCTATGATTTAAGCCAATTTTGCCTTGAACACAACTCGTTGACGCGGTACCCACAGTAAGGATATGCCAACCACAAGTAACCAGACTTCCCAAGAAATGAATCCTATAGAGGTGACTTTCAGCATCGGCATTCCAGGTATTACCGTTGCCAGTAGCTCACTTTGTCCCAAAAGCCACAATGGTACTGTCATTAGTCCCAACCAGGCAACCCAAGATTTGAATAGTGGCGATCGCAGCATTGCCAAACTGACCCCCAACGTCCAGCAAGCGAGTAAAGTCTGCCCCAGATATTCACCCATCACAACACCACCATACTGATGGACTGCCTGGTAAACAACAATCACTGCCTCGCGCGTCCCTGTACTACTAGCTGAATCCGTATACAATTTTGCTAGGACAGGAATGACAAATGCCCAACGCATTAGCCCAAGAGACTGAAGTATCGCAGAAAGCGCACCCATGAATGTAGCAGCCGAAAGATAGGGAGTGTCCTCATGAGCAATGACTTTGTGTAGGAGCATACTGGCAGGCATTAACAACAATGCTGCGAATCCAAAAACAAACGAAGTAAGAACTAGTGCTGCACCTCCAGCATAAAATCGGGTGAGAACATAATCGACAGGCTGGCGGAGAATATCGTCGTATTCAAAGTTCTTTACTAGTAGGGCGTAAGGAATATTTAGCAGCAGAACTAGTAAAATAAATAAAATCCCTGTGGTTCTGATCAGTTGTAAGCGATTCATCAAATTTTCCTTGCAATGTAATTAGCGCGTATGTGCAATAGTCACAGTAATGGTTAATCGCCAACAACTCATCAAGCATCTTTTGAGTTAGTGTTGTCCCAGTACTTAACGAGCGATCGCTCTGTACCAAGTCTTTGAGCGATCTGAACCAAGGTGTTAACCAACAGTTTTTGCACAATTGGCGGCAAACCTACAAGTGTCGTGTCGGCTTTCTTTAGTAATAAAGCCAAGTGCAGCAGATTGGTTGGCATTCCTTCATCGTTTACTTTGCCATCAATTGCCAAACCAAACAGCCCTCTGATGAACTGCTCAAACTGTCCTGCGGGTCGGTTTTCGCTTGTAAATGTGACCCACTCATCCGAAGGATTGTGGAAACTGTGATGCACACCAGCAGGGACATGTACACTCTCTCCTGCGCGCAGTGTGCGGCATTTGCCCTTGCCACCAACTTCCATTTCTAAACACCCTTTAAGAACAGTAAAGGTTTCACCCATTTTGGTGTGATAGTGCAACGGGCTACCTTTGGCTTTGGGGGGCAAATCAAAACGCAGCTTGACATACACCCCTTCCCCACCAGGATTTGAGTGCAAAATGGTCATGCGATCGCCCAACAACTGAAAGGGGAATTGCCATTGATTGAAGTAATTGCTCGCACTTTAGCAATTAGTGTCCGTCAGTTGCAGCGAGAATTGCAAAAAGAAGGCACATCCTACCAGCAACTTCTAGACCAAACCCGCAAAGAGTTAGCTTTGCGGCATTTAAAGAATCCGGACACTCCTATTTATGATGTGGCGTTTTTGCTAGGGTTTTCTGAACCTAGTGCTTTTAATCGAGCATTTAAGCGGTGGACTGGACAAACCCCGCGGGGTTATAGATGTGATGCATAACCACTACTTTATCGCTTAAGAATGCTGATTAGCAGCTTGTTGCGATCGCACCATTGCCTGCTTTAAGAGCCACGCTCACCTATAATAAAAAAATTCAACGCCATCGAGACAACGGTTATGTCACCCGATCTCAAAAATGCGTTACCAAGTACTGACGAGCTGCCTTGTTCAGACGATATACCTGTGGATAACGAAGACCAAAACTTTCTGCCCAATGTCTTACTATTTTTACTAAACTCAATTTGGGCTTCGCGGATGGATTGGTTCTTCGGTGTCGATATGGGACTATATCACACTACGGGCGTTAATCCAAGAGTACCTGTAGTGCCAGATGGCTTTTTAAGTTTGGGAGTTGAACGGAAAAAAAACGGTAAATCGCGCAAAAGTTACGCTGTCTGGGAAGAAAATCAGGTAGTTCCCATACTCACGTTGGAGATGGTGTCTCATTCCCCAGGTGGTGAATACGACGAGAAGATGGCTATCTATACTCGACTCGGTGTATTATACTATGTGATTTACAATCCCGAATTTTGGCGGCGCGACCAACATCAACCGTTTGAAGTGTATAAATTGGTTGATGGTAACTATCAATTGCAGATAGGTGAACCTTACTGGATGCCAGAAGTAGGTTTGGGAATTGGACGATATCAAGGTGTTGTAGCTGGTATTCCTCAAGAGTTACTGTCTTGGTACAATCAGCGAGGCGATCGCTATTTAACCGCAGAAGAACAAGCTCAACAAGAGCGAACACGGGCAGAACAATTAGCAGATTATTTGCGATCGCTCGGCATCGATCCTGATAATCTACCCAGCAAGCAATCTTAATTTTATGCGGTGGTAACGACAACTTAGGGACTTCCAAAAAATAAATTATGCCATTATTTAAAATGATAATCATTCTTGGGGGGGTGAAGGGGCTGCCGTCGGCAGCCCCTTCACCCCCTTTTGTAGTAATTTGAATAATGACTAGGTTT
>JAHHID010000121.1 GCA_019359015.1 Spirirestis rafaelensis WJT71-NPBG6 | reverse complement strand
GTTTGGTCTTGTTCACGAGTGAGGAATACCCTTAAACGAGCGCCCATATGTAGGTTACCTAAGTTGATATATTCTCCATATTTATTTATCTTCACATAGTTTGGTTTTTTTGCGCCGACCTACTTAGTGCTGGTACAGGTGGTTGCGCTCCAACAAGCAATTCCACTTCGGGAATTACTTCAACTATCACCTGAGCGTTTTCTCCTAAAGCTTGCTGTAACTTCGTTTTCCAGACTTGCAGATTGGCGGCACTTTCAACTAACAACTGCTGCATTAACATCCGAAATGCTTGAATCAATGAAGTATAGGGAATATCTCGTTGAAATTGGTCGAATTTTCCGGCAATAAAATAACCCCGCTGTTGCAGAATTGGCTTGTAAATTTCGTTGACTAAAGAAGATTTACCAATGCCAGAATAGCCACTTATAAGTAACAGTTCGATATTCTCGACTTTTGCGATCCGAGCAAATGCTTGCATCAGTGTTGCAACTTCTGCTTCACGTCCATACAGCTTTTGGGGAATCAGTAAATGTCCAGAAGTATCGTGTTGAGCGATCGCAAATTCTTTAATTTCCCCGATTGTGGTTAACTGTAACGCTGTTTCTAAATCCTTCTTGACTCCAAAAGCGCTTTGATAACGGTCTTCCGCATTCTTCGCCAACAACTTCATGATAATATTTGAAATCACAACCGGAATATCTTGCCGCACTTGATGCGGTGGAATCGGTTGTTTGGCAATGTGAGCGTGAATCAGTTCTAAAGGATCGTCAGATTCAAACGGTAAACGCAGGGTCAGCAATTCATAAAATGTCACCCCTAAAGCATACAAATCACTGCGGTAATCAATCGCTCGATTCATCCGTCCGCTTTGCTCTGGAGAAAGATAATGAAGGCTACCTTCTAGTAAACTAGGTGGACTCAAAAAGGGATTTTCTTTGGAAAGACGCGAAGCGATACTAAAGTCAATTATTTTAATTTCTTGATGCGGACTAATAAGAATATTTTTTGGCTTAATATCTTTATGAATAATTTGATGTCGATGAATTTCATCTAAAATTGATGCAATTTGAATTGTAATTGCTAACCAATCTTTTAATGCAAGTATTTTCCCTGCAACAAATGTCTTGAGATCGCTGCCAAAATCTTCTAAAACTAATGCTAATCGTTTTTGATACTGTTCTAATTTATATGGTTTAATTACACCTGAGAGCGGCAAATCCATAAGGATTTGATACTCTTGTTTGAGTCGAGCAGTTTCTTCAACCGTTGGAAAATCTGCTTTGAGTGTTTTGATCACGACTGTTTGGCGATCGCACTCGCGAATGCTTCGATAGACAAGCGTGCGATCGCCAGTGTGAAGGATTGTGCCAAGCGTATAACCAGGAAGCGCAGACATCATATGCTGGTTTTTATTACCGTTATGTCGTCAAGACCTATTAAAACTCTATCCGTCCCATCTCGCGCTCGGCTAAACCAAAACGAAAAGTAATAAAAGCAGGTCATCTGACCAAGTAAGTAAGTCGGCACGAAAAAACCAAACTATCCTCCTGCTATTTTTGAGTGCCGTCGAACTCACGTTATTTACTATTGATCTAACCAGTTAAGCAGCCCAAGTGAAGTAGCGCCTCCTACAAGGTGAGCGCCAATCAGATTGACGTTTGCCAAAACTACAAAAAGATCTAGGGAACGAATGACATTTTCAGGTCTATAGACTGCCACTCCTGGAGGCAGAGCTAGAGCTTTTGATAGTACAGCAATAACGGTCACTTCAGATCCTAAAAAAGCTAACAATAGCCCTATCAAACTGACAATTAATCCAATGCGTAATACTTGAATTACGTCCTCTTTCCTTGGATGTAGTTCACGGTTAGGGGACTGTAAAAGTTTGTCTAAACGCCTGTAGCGGTTCACCCAATAGAGCCGGAAACACAGCACTAAAATTCCAATAATACCAAAAAAGACTCCAAACCCCATAACCGAATTCGTCGTTGTTTGGACAGTGGAACTACGGCTAAATATTGCCAAGAACAAAGCCAAGGTAGAAATAGCGCCTAGTGCTAACTGTACCCAAAAGCTAATCGGCCTTACTACGTGAAAAGTAGCTGCAAATTTTTGCTTAGTTGGTACAGGTAGGTATGAATTTAAGTCATTTGGCATATTCGTTCTCCTTAAGCCTGATAAACTATCTTTTGATTTTTGAAAATAGTCTTACTTCAGTAATTTTGGGATTGGCATAGCGCCGCTCCCACTGAGGTCGCGCTCGTCCCTGGTTACCTGAGCAAACACTGTGCCCGCGGGAAAGAACATTAAAGCGATAACGATCGAGATAATGCGGTTCATTGAAACCTCCTTAAGGCAATCATGATGAGCAAGGTCTGCGTCAGCCAGACAGATAGAGGACATTTGATCAAGCTTTGAGAGGGCGTGACAAAACGGTACGATTGCTCATTTGACCCCATGCTATGGAGCATGCCCTACGCTGTGTGTACTAATCAACTTGACGATTGCTATATATGTCAAATTGAGCATTCACAGCATCGTAGTATCCTCAATTTTACGGTCAATCTTTTAGCAGGACTGGTTGCCTATACCTACCAAAAGAAGAAACCTTCTTTGGATATCGACCCAAAAGGTTTACCAGCTTTGCCTGCGGCAGCCTTATAATTTGATCGAACTCACTTTAACAATAATTCTTCTGCTTGATTTTTTATTACGTACTGATAAAATTTGCCGCCGACTTACTTAGCAGTAACCCCTGCTACCACCCATAGCATCGAACCATTGTGCCCCAAACTTATCCAGGGAGAATTCCGACACTAAGTATTGAGTGCCTGTGAATGTTCACCAAAATTCTATTTTTTAATCGTAATATTATCGCTCAAAGCAAAATATTACGCATATCATCTTTTATCTTCTATTAACTGGCAGAAATATTTCTCTATCTTTAGACTGAATTTATAGATTAGTTAGTTGTCAGTCGATAGTTGATAGTGGGAATTTTCACAGGTGAAAAGGGAATTTCAAGAGGGGAAAAGGGAAAGGGGGAAGGGGGAAAAGAATAAAAAAACTTTCTTTTCTTCCCTTTTCCCTTTACCCTTTTCCCCTGTGAAAAAATGCCCAATGCCCAATGCCCACTAACAACTAACAACCAACAAAAAACTAACTTTGTTGTTGTGGAACTTGTGAAACTTGCGCCAATTCCTTTTCTTTATCTTGTCTGCGCTTTTTGGCGTAGAGTTGAATCGTGGCTACCATCGCAATAATCATTGCCCCAATTACCCAAACGGTAATATCTGTAGGTAGATTATCCTTAAATACGGCTAGCAATACAATCACCACTAACATCAAACTGGGTGCTTCATTTAAAGCGCGTAACTGTTGACTACTCCAGCGACATTCATCTACTGCTAACTGCTTCATTAGCCTTTTGCAATAATGATGATAGCCGAGTAAAAGAACAACAAATCCTAGTTTGACATGCAACCAACTTTGTTTTAAAACTTCTGGTTCAGTAGTTAATAAACCGATTGCCATTGCTACCGTTAACAACATTCCTGGGGTAGTGATAATGTTGTAAAGCCGTTTTTCCATTATCTGATACTGGTTTTTCAGTATTGTGCGTGCTGGTTCTGGTTCTTGGTTGGCTTCGACGTGATAGATAAAAAGACGTACTAGATAAAATAACCCAGCAAACCAGACTACAATCCCGACAATGTGAAACGCTTTAAACCATGAATAAGCCATGAATTTCATTCTCCATTTAGCTTCACAAATCACTGAAAAAAATACGTAGTAAGCAATTCATTGCTTATTTTGAGCACTTTAGTGTTCACTACGAGACTTTCTTCTATTCTTACTTATTATTTGTACGCCGCACAAAAGGCAAAAGGTCTTCTAAAATCGTCCCATGATAGTGTTCTTGAGGATAATGTCCGACGTTATTAAGTTTTATTAACTCCGCATTAGCTACAGAATCGGCAAAATTTTGTGCCATGTCTACAGAAAGCCAAGGGTCAATCATTCCCCATTGAATTAAAATTGGCTGTTGCCATTCTTTAAAGCCAGATTCGATTTCGTTCATTGCGGAACTCAGTTGCAAATTGCGAATGGTTGCTAAGAGTCCTCGTCCAGAAGATGAACTTTTCAAGTATGGCTTTCGATAAACATCTAAATCTTTATCTTCGATAACATAACGACAACCACCTTCTAAAGTTCTATCAACTAATAAAGGGTCTTGAGTCATCATTTCACCTGCTAAAGGTAAACCCAATTGTTGAATTTTCCAAGGTAATTTTGCCGCACTCGTAATCGGTGTGTTGATTATAGCTAAGTTGGCAATTTGTTCTGGATGTCGCAAAGCATATTGTAAGCCTACAGAACCTAAAAATCCTTGAACAACTAAAGAAAAACGTTCTAATTCTAACGCTTTGATAAATCCTGATAAAGCTGTAATAAATGCATCTGGGGTGTAAGCAAAATCTCGTTTTTCTGGTTTGGATGAAAAACCATAACCAATCCAATCTGGTGCGATCGCTCTTGTACCCTGTTTCGCTAAAGCTGGTAAAATATTACGCCAAGTGTAACTTTGCGACACTAAGCCGTGTAGCAGTAATACAGGCAATAAGTCTGTTTGACCAATCGGTTCAACTTCACGATAAAACCATTCTAGGGAATTTACGGTTATTTTATGTTCTTGTATTGACATGAGAAAAACCCTCACGCAAAGGCGCAAAGTATTTTGTTATTTAGATTACGAATCGTTGGGAATAATCATCTCACGAATTGCGTATGCTGTTGCGGGTGCTAATAAAACGCCGTTGCGATAATGTCCGGTGGCGAGGAGAATGTTATCAAAGCCTGGTAGTTTGCCTATAATCGGTGCGGGTCGTTTTTCGGGACGAGGACGCAACCCCGACCAAGTGTGGTTAATTGTGGCTTGTGCTAATTCCGGACAGAAGGCGATCGCTTGAGTTAAAACTTTCTTCAATAGTTCTTCATCAGGTGGTATTTCATCGCGATCATTAGGAAACTCCACCGTCGCACCTATCCAATAATCTCCGTTATCTACAGGGACAATGTGAACATCATCACCTGTAATCACCGGTTGAAAGTTGCGATCGCCTAAAGGATGTCCTAAGCTTACTTGCAAAGCTTGCCCCAGCACAGGGCGAATATCAATCATTTGATTTAATTGCGCTGTCAAAAGTGACGAACCCAACCCAGCAGCGATTACAAACCAATCAGCGGTAATTTTGCCCTCTGTCGTCTCAAGTTCATTGCACCAATTCGTCGAGGTTGGAGTTTTGTTGACAGTAACGCCAAATTTGAATGTAACGCCATTGCGTTGAGCCGCATCAACTAAAGCTAAAGTCAAAGCTGTTGGATTCAGTTGGCGGTCTTGGGGAGAATAAACAGCGTAACTTATTTTATCGTTACTTACCTGCGGACAGACTGCTTTTAATTTAGCCGCGTCCCAAACTTCCAACTTCCAGTTTTGAGAAAAGCGAATTTCCGCTAGTTTTTGCCAATCTGCTTTCTTTTCTTCTGACAAGCAAAGGCTGAGAATTCCTTGACGATTAAAAGGAATTTTGCGATTTGTGATAGCTTCTAATTCCGGAATTAGAGTTTCATAACGTTGGATGCTAGAGGATCGCATTCGCCAAGCATTACCCTTAATTTTGTGGCTAATCGCACCCATCAAAACGCCTAATGCTGCCCCTGTAGAGGCTTGGGCGGGTGGTTGTTTGTCAATGACAGTGATTTTGAGGTCTTTAACTTGACTGAGTTCATAGGCGATCGCTGCCCCAACAATACCACAACCGATAATGACTACATGACTCATTGGTTTTTCATCAGGGAGATGGGGAGAAGGGGAGAGCAAAGGAGCGGAGTCAAAAGTCAAAAGTCGGGAGGAGCGGAGCCAATAGTTAAAATTCCCCCTTGTTCTCCTGTCTCCTGTCTCCTGTCTCCTGTCCCCCACTCCTCCTTAAGCCTAACTTGCCTCTGACTTGTTGCTTTGCGGTAACAATTGTAAGAACTTGTCAATGTCAGCAAAAGCGGCTTTGTTATTATTCAAAGCTAATTGAGAGTTGCGATCGGCTGCGGCTTGATCTATTTTTACCAGGTGGTTAAATAAATCTCGCGTTATCTTACGTGCTTCGGGTTGGTCTTTGGGTAGCAGGTTGGAAGCAACATAACTCATGTTCAGCTTGAGTTCTGTCATCGGACCGTGGATAAAATTACCCACATCGATCCAGTCATTTCTTTGGATCAGCTTTTGCAATTCTTGTGAGCGATCGCGTACAGCCAGAATTTCAGGAACATATTCCTGAATCTTCTCTAACTGAGCCGTAGTATAGGTTGGAGGTGGTGTAGCGACAGTAGGACCGCCACAACTAATCAGGAATGTTGCCAAAATTACGAGAATCAATGACAAGAGCGAGCGTTGACGCGCCATATACTCAATTTTTTGTATGCCTATTAACAGTGTCATTTTAGATCGCTAGGGTAATTTCTCGTTCTCACTAGCCAGAGTTTTTTTGCGATGTTGGGCAAAATACTTGCCAAGATGGATTTATACTATTTTGTTTGAATTTTCAGTTTTGAATTTCAATTGCTAACAATGCCTTTCCTTCCTAAACTGCGTCCATACATTCTTATAGGGTTGTTCCTCAGCCTTTTTCTCAGTCTAGATTTGTTTTCAGACAATTTTACCAACGCCGCAACGCCAACTACAGTTGCGCCGGTGTCAGGTTCAGCACTTACCCAAGGGGTGACAAAAACGGTTTTAGACAACGGTTTAACAGTGTTAACCAAAGAAATCCATACTGCACCAGTGGTCAGCGTGCAAGTTTGGTATAAAGTTGGTTCACGCAACGAAGGGACGGGGGAAAATGGTATCTCCCACCAGTTGGAACATTTAATGTTTAAAGGCACTTCTACCCGTCCAGTACAGTTTGGGCGTTTGTTTAGTGCTTTGGGTAGTCAATCTAATGCTTTTACCAGCTATGACGAAACCGCCTACTATGGTACGGTGCAGCGAGATAAACTCGAAGCACTGCTGACCTTAGAAGCCGATCGCATGGAAGGTGCTTTAATTGAACCTGACCAACTGACGAGCGAAAAGCGCGTAGTAATTTCTGAACTACAGGGATACGAAAATTCACCTAGCTATCGTCTCAGTCGAGCAGTGTTGCGGGCTGCCTTTCCAAATCGGACTTACGGCTTACCTGTGGGAGGCACAAAAGCCGATGTCGAGAAATTCACGCTCTCGCAGGTGCGGAATTATTATCAAACCTTCTACAGTCCAGATAATGCGACATTGGTAGTTACAGGCGATTTTACTACAGCACCAACGCTGAAAGTTATCAAGGATACTTTCGGCAAGGTTCCGAAACGAGCTAAAACAGTTCCGCCAAAAGGTAACGTTGCTGTACCTTCTAATACCCCCGCGAAAAAAGAGCCAATCGTCCTGAAACAACCGGGAAGCGCTGCACTGCTGCAAATTGTGTATCCTTTACCGGATATCAAGCATCCCGATGTTGCGGCGATAGATTTGATGGATGGTATTCTCACAGGCGGTCGTAGTTCTCGACTTTACCAAGATTTGGTAGAATCCGGACTCGCCAGTTCAGTAAGTGCGAGTGCAGCAGAATTAATTGAACCAGGTTGGTATGAAATTAATGCTACAGCCGCAGCTGGTCAAGAATTATCAAAAATTGCTTTGGTGCTGCAACAATCGTTGACGAAACTACAACAGCAGCCAGTCACCAATGAAGAATTGAACCGAGCAAAGACGCAATTACAAGCTTCTTTTATACTGAATAATCAGGATATCACCAGTCAGGCAAATCAACTGGGGTATAATCAACTCGTCGCCGGAGATTATCGTTTTATTGAGGGGTATTTGGCAGCGATCGCCAAAGTTACGCCAGCTGATGTGCAAAAAGCAGCGAAAACTTACCTCGATCCGGCTAAACAAACCATCGGCTTTTTTGAACCTACCCAACCAGATGGTAAACCAGGAACTTCTAATGCTGGTTCTGGTCGCACCGCAGAGAACTTCAGCCCAGGTAAGCCAGTAGACCCCGCAGAACTGGCAAAATATCTTCCTCCTGCCACATCAGCCACCACTGCTAGCAAACAATCGCTACCAGAACAATTCAGATTGGCGAATGGGATGCGGGTTCTTTTGTTAAGCGATCGCAGCTTTCCCTCGATAAACCTTACCGGACAAATTAACGCTGGTGCTGCATTTGACAAGAATGAAAAAGCTGGGCTAGCGAATTTGACTGCTGGTAACTTAATGAATGGCACCAAAACTCAAAATGCTCTCACATTAGCTAAATCGTTAGAAGATAAAGGAGCCAGTTTAGCTTTTAGTGCTAACCGTGAAGGAGTCGCTATTGGTGGTCAAGGTTTGTCAGCGAATCTGCCAATATTGATACAAACTCTGGCAGATGTAGTACAAAATGCTACTTTCCCTGCCGAACAACTCGAACTAAGCCGGCGACGGTCATTAATCGGTTTGAAAGCACAGCTAGATGACCCGCGTGGACTGGGACGAAGAGTTTTTCAGCAAGCAATTTACCCAGAAAATCACCCATTCCACAGCTTTCCCACAGAAGAAAGTTTGAAGGCTATTACTCGCGATGATTTGGTTCGCTTTTATCAAGAACATTACCGACCAGATACAACAACGATCGCTTTAGTGGGTGACTTTGATCCAGTAAAAGTGAAAGCTTCACTCAATCAAGCTTTCGGCAAATGGCAAGCAAAAGGTAAAGCACCAGTTTTGAATCTTGCATCAGTACCGTTACCGCAAAGCCAGACACGTTTGAATAAAGTAATTCCCGGTAAAGCAGAGGCAGTTACTTATATAGGTTACAACGGCATCTCGCGCAAAGACCCTCGTTTTTATGCAGCTTTGGTACTGAATCAGATTTTAGGTGGTGATACCTTATCTAGCCGCTTGGGTACGGAAGTACGCGATCGCCAAGGTTTAACTTACGGTATTTACAGCGCTTTTGCTGCTGGAGTTAATCCGGGTCCGTTCTTAATTCAGATGCAAACCTCTCCCCAAGACGCCAATAAAGCGATCGCTAGTGCTGTTGCTTTACTCAAACAAGTGCGAGATCAAGGAGTCACAGAAGCTGAATTAAACTCAGCAAAACGCTCAATTACCAACAGCTATCCTGTAGATTTGGCAAATCCCAGTGATGTGGCCACTATCATTTTAGACAATGCTGTTTACGGGCTTTCACCTACAGAGGTTCGAGAATTCCCCAAGCGCATTGAAGCCGTGACGATGGCTCAAGTCGAGCAAGCAATCAAAGACCTAATTAATCCTGACAAACTGGTGATTGTCACAGCAGGACCTAATGGCTAATGGGGAAAAGGGCAAAGGAAAAAGGGAAAAGGAATTAATTCTTCCTCTCCCCCGCTCCCCCGCTCCCCCACTCCTCTACTCCTCCACTCCCTTATCTCCGCACGATTGTCATAAGATTGTCACCGAACCTTCATATCGCCTGATTAAGCTGGTATTAACGAAAACATTGATTTCGTTCTCACACTATACCGCTGCTCTCTTGTTGTTTACTCAGCAAGAGAGTTTTTTGTGTCAAAGTAATTATGTTATTGGTATAAAAATAAAGGTGCGATATTTATGGCGATGACATCACCTGAGTGTAATTAATTGCCAAAGCGCTGCCTCACCACAGGGTATCTACTCTCAATAGAAGCGCGAGTATTTTTTTCAAAATAATACTCGTTAAATTCCGTAATCCTTGTTCAATTGTTTGAATTTATTCTGTAACCAACAAATATTTAAAGAGAATTAGAGAGGATGTCTACTGCAATTAAATGTCCTACCAATCGACCAACTTTGCAATTTGGTGCAACTAGTCCAATTGTCAAAGAAATGCAAAAAGCGTTAAACCAGCGGCTTGCAGAACTGGATACTTTATCAGATTATCCTCTACAAGTTCTTGTCACAAGTGACTTTGAAGAACAAACCCATGATGCTGTTAAATATTTTCAGTGTCTTGCCTTCCTCAAAATAGATGGTATTGTCGGAAAAAATACCTGGGCATATCTATGCGAAGGTGCAAATAGTCTGCCAGAGTTAAGTCAAGGAAGTAGCGGTTCCCTGGTGAAATCAGTTCAGCAAGCGCTGAAAATTGAGAAATATTATTCTGGTGAAGTCGATGGCATCTTTGGCGCGAAAACAACTGAAGCAATACAAGCTTTTCAGGCATCGCGCTATCAGCAACCCAATGGCATAATTGGATATCGGACATGGAATGCTTTAAGTAGATTCCATGCCCATATTTCTCACTGTATTATTGATACTTTTGATTAACATTTATCGCCCTCAGGCTATAAGCCTGGGGCTATACATACAAAGCCAGACGAGCGCAGGCTATAAGCCTCTATTTAGTGTAGTCCGCCTAATCGCGGACTTTTATCTCGTTCCCGCGCTCCGCGTGGGAATGAATTTATTAAGGCTCTGCCTCCAATATGGTTGAGGCAGAGCCTGAATGATTAGACGCTACCATGCAGAGCATGGTAGCCAGAAAAAGCAAGTTTTTTTATCTTTTATGCTTGTGATTTATATTTATTTCTCCATGAAAACTAAATCTTCAGGTTGAACAGTTAATTTGATATTTTGACCATCAATTTTCACCACAAAGTCAAATCCTGTAATATGGCTATCTGGGAGAATTATCACTTTATCTTTCTTAGATTCCAGAAAGTTCATAAATCCGTCTAGAGCTACACTCCCATCATTAATAGCGAGATAATCAAGCAGTCGGCGAAACAGTTTTGGTAGAATAACAACTTTGTCAGTGATAGTTTCTAAATCTTCTAAGACAAAACCTTTATTAGTTTTATCTGATGCCCATAAACCCTTTTTATCACTACGAGCTTTTTCCGTGACAGCAATCAATTGTTTGCGGATATCTGGATATAACTTCGAGTAAAAGGTAGGGTAAACTAACCCTTTAGCTAAAAGATGAGAATTTGCGCTCTTTTTTAATAAAGATTTTTCAAAGTAGATGCTGCTGCCATCCTCTTGTTCTGAATCGCCTTTAAAAACAAAAGCTACAGCTCTACCATACGTGTCTGCAAAACGGGTGAGGATAAAACCAGGTACTTCTTCGGGTTCTGCGGCTGTAATTACTTGATTAGAACCACGGGTAATATTTTTAAATCCTAAGAATTTTAACAATTCGCCAGAAGCACTATCAGCAAATTCCGCAGGCTGGTGCTGTATGCCTATACTACCCATTTTCGGGCGATAATGTGTTTCCAGGGCATCGATGCTATCTAAGCGCAGCTGGGCACCTCCTGACCGGTTGGTGCTGACTGGTGTCTGCAATTTCTTCCACAGTTCGGGGTTGTGGGGATAAAAGCGGATAGAATCGCCATCAGGAGCAGTTTTTAGGATTTTGAAGTTGCCCTGGATAAGCGTCATTGTCATTTGTTGAGTTCCTTTGATGAATATGAACTACAACTGTTATTTTTACAGTAATTTTGGATACTGGTGTAGTCAGTGCTGAAGCGTTTAATTAAGCGCTGAAGCGCTTACTACGGCAAAACTCAAAGTTAGTAGCGATCGCCTTTCTACCATAGGTGGATGAGGCTTGGCAAAGCGATCGCTAAAAATAATTGCTCGCGGATCTCATTCTTTCGTTAAACTTATGTTAAGCAAACGTCCAGTTTGCTCCTCACAGAACACTTTTGCTCTCTTGTCAGGTAACTCACAAGAGGGCTTTTTTTATACTAACGAGCTATTATCACCTAAAAAGAGTTAACCTAATCTCGGCTAAAATTGCATCTACCAAAAAATGAAGAGACGCAAAGCTTTGTTATTTACGGTGCTGTTTGCTGCAATCGTGGCAATTAGCATCATTACGAGTTACAACAATCCTTTACAAGCAGCCTCGTCTGTGGGTAAAGACACGCTGACGTTGATTACCTCACCTGATTATCCCCCTTATGAGTATTACGACACTCAGGGAGGAGAACGGAAAATCGTTGGCTTTGATATTGATATTGCTAATGCGATCGCCAAAGAACTAGGATTTAAACTCAAGGTGATGGAGTCGGATTTTAACGGCTTAATTCCCGCACTGCAATCAAACCGGGCTGATTTTGTCATGGCTGGGATGACTCCCACCCCAGAACGCAAGAAAAATGTCGATTTCTCGATTATCTATTACGAAGCGCAAGATACCATTGTCGCACCGAAAGCTAGCAACCTGAAACAACCCCAAGACCTTGCAGGTAAAAGAGTCGGCGTCCAATTGGGCACAATCCAGGAAACAAACGCAAAGAAAATTGCCCAAAAAGTTACAGGTATCCAGTTAAAGCAACTCAACAAAGTGCCAGAAGCAATTCAGGAGATTAAATCGCGGCGAATTGATGCGGCTATTGTTGAGGATACCGTTGCCAAAGGATTCGCGCAAGCTAACCCAGATTTAGAATTTAACCCGATTCCCTCAGAAGAGGGAAGTGGATCGGCGATCGCTTTCCCGAAAAACTCTTCTTTAGTTGAACCTTTCAACAAAGTTCTTCAGCAAATGAAGGATAAAGGGGAAGTAAAACAATTAGCAACCAAGTGGTTTTCACAAAACACTGCCGCAAATGCAGCTGCATCCTCATCAGCACCCGCACCCCAAACCGGACTGAATCTCGACTTCAGCAGAATCCTTCCTGACATTCCCTTTATTCTTCGGGGGATACCGCTAACTCTTTTGTTCACTTTATTCTCAGTGTTTTTCGGTTTAATTTGGGGGACAATATTATCTTTATTCAAAATTACAGGCATTAAGCCGCTGACTTTATTTGCTAATGCCTACACCTCTGTATTTAGAGGTACGCCACTGCTTTTACAATTGGCTTTAGTTTACTACGCAACGCCTCAACTTACAGGTTATGATATTTCTGCATTGCAGGCGGGTGTGCTAACTTTTACACTTAACTCTGGCGCGTATATGTCAGAAACTATCCGGGGAGGAATTCAAGCCGTAGATAAAGGACAAAGTGAGGCAGCGATGTCGATGGGTGTTTCTTACTGGTTGATGATGTGGGATGTAATTTTGCCCCAAGCTTTGAAAAACATTTTACCCGCTTTGGTGAATGAAACTATCGGGCTATTAAAAGATTCGGCTTTAGTATCAACGATTGGTGTGGTGGAAATTTTACGCAGCGCTCAAATTATCGGCGCAAATAAATATATCTATTTTGAACCATTGCTATTTGCAGGTTTAATTTATTATGTTTTAGTTATGGGTTTGACATTTTGCGCCTCCGCTTTAGAAAAAAAATTAAGGCGAAGTGAGTAAGGATTCTTAGTGGTTAGTTGTTAGTTGTTAATTGTTAGTTGATAGTGGTTAGTTGTTTGATTCACCAGTTCCCATGCCCAATGACCAATGCCCAATGCTCAATGCCCCATACGCTAATAATATGAATCCAGCAGTAATTCGCACAGAGTTTTTGTATAAATCTTTTGGCAAACTCGATGTTTTGAAAGATATTTCGACGGAGATTTATCAAGGTGAAGTAGTCGCTATTCTTGGTCCTTCGGGTTCGGGTAAGTCTACTTTTTTGCGATGTATGAATTTGTTAGAACGCCCTACAAAAGGACGAGTTTACTTTAATGAGCAAGAAATTACTCAGCCGAAGACAAATATTCTTAAGGTTCGCTCTTCTTTGGTGATGGTGTTTCAACACTTTAATTTATTTCCTCACATGACGGTGCTGCAAAATGTGACTTATGCGCCGATTAAGGTGAAAAAAGTTGATAAGCAACAAGCAAAACATAAGGGATTAGAGTTACTTGATAAAGTGGGTTTGGCAGAAAAAGCGGATGTTTACCCTTCTAAATTATCTGGTGGACAGAAACAGCGAGTTGCGATCGCTCGCGCATTGGCGATGGAACCCCAAATGATTTTGTTTGATGAACCAACCTCGGCTTTAGATCCAGAAATGGTCAAAGATGTGTTGGACGTGATGAAGGGTTTGGCACAATCGGGAATGACAATGGCGATTGTGACCCATGAAATGGGATTCGCTAAAGAAGTCGCTAGTCGAATTATGTTTCTCGATCAAGGAAGTTTGGCGGAGGATACTACACCAAACGAGTTTTTCCAAAATCCTGAGTGCGATCGCGCAAAGCAATTCCTCGAAAAAATGCTGTAGTCTTCCTTTTGGGGTGGAGAAAGTAAACTATTGAGTGAATATAAATTGATGCAAGTTTTGCTATACATGAGTTTTCACTCTGCTCTTGATGGCTCACATGAAGTTCTAATCTGAGAATAGAGAAATGAAATCCACCTCACCGGATCGGTCAATTCCTCATCCACTTGTTTTACCACCACTGACGAAAGAAACAATTCAACGAGCGAGGGAGGGTGTTGTCTACGCTCGCGATGCTCGTGCTAATGAAGCGATGGCCGAAGCGTTGCTGTCAGCAGAGGTTCTTGCTTGCAGTTGTGCAAACGAGAAAGTCAGCGGTGAGGTGCGACGAAAAGTGTTGCGAACTGTGATTCACATTCTTTTTGAAATCAAAGTTGAGTTTCCCGAACGCATTCCTCAAACACCCGCGCTAATTGCAGCAAATCATCTCAACCACATCGATCCATTTCTTCTGCTGTCGGAGTTGCCTGCAAATCCCTATCAAGACATAGTGGGAGGGTGAGAACCCCTACGATTTATCGAGGGGATGAAACCCGACTCAAAGGGCTTTAGCCCTGTGTTTTCCTTGAACCTATCCCACTAATAAAATTCTTTGAACCCAAATATGGACAGTGCCAAGGTCAATAAATGCGTCAAAATATATTTTCCTGCGCTCCCAACGAACAGCTAAACGGCGGTATTTACGTTGATACC
>JAHHID010000120.1 GCA_019359015.1 Spirirestis rafaelensis WJT71-NPBG6 | reverse complement strand
TAGACGTTCTGTTTGGGATGAAATACAGAGAATAATTCATACCCTTGATGACTGTTTGCTAGATATTAGTTCTGGATCTGAGCAAGAGTCAGAAGAAGCACAAGATTGAATCCGAGATTATTCGCGATTGTAACTCGCGAATAATCTGGATTCTTTTATTTTTGCCAAATTGGGATGCTCCCAGTTGAAGCAGCGGGAAAAGCTGTTATGAGTGAAAATATAGCAGCTGCGGCTAGAGATTTTTGCCAGTTTTTAAACGGTTTCATTAGCAAACCTCCTAAGCATGAGAATTACTCAGGTAGGAACTTATAAATGGTGATTTAAAATATTAGACGTGATAATAAGAGTTAAAGTTCTCAAAGCAAAGAGTTTGTATAAAACTTAGATGCCCTTAACCTCACTTTCAAGCGGAGTTAAGGGCAATACGTTGAGTTAACTGAAAATTGCTGTAAGCTGTCGCGCCTATAAGAACGCACTTTTTTATTTTTGAGCAAAAGCACCAAATTCTCAGCCCAAAAGTTTAATTTGCAAGCCTAGCAGCTTAGTACTTTATCAACTTTTAGCGATTAACTGTACCTGATCTTCAGTACCAAAATGATAGAGGCTAAAAGTAAGGTCACCATGTTGGCGGCAATCAGAGGAATATCCTGAACATAAACGCCATAAACCAACCATAAAATAATACCTGTACACAGGGTAATCAGCATACTCCAAGAAAGGTCCGAAGCTGATTTCGACTTCCAGGTTTTAATCAGTTGAGGCAGATAGGCAATTGTAGTCAGTAATCCTGCTGTTAGACCCAAAGTGGTTATAAAATCAATTTCCATTTTTCTTTGCTACCTTATGGTTTCAATACCTTAATGTGATCCTTCAAAGTTACCTTGACCCACTTGCTGCGGGTTTTGAACGCTGCTGGTAAAAGCCAACAACTTTTTGCACATAAGCAGCCGTAAAGCCACTGTTGCAGCCTGTATAGTTGCCAGTCATCCACCAACAGGCTACACCACGCACAGCAGCCGTTTCGTTGTTCTTAGTAGCGGCAAACTGGTTGTTTAACTCCCGACGCGTGATGCAAGAGACAATTTGACGTGCAGTTGCAGGGCTGTTTTCAAACTCCGCTGGTGTGACTTCCTTTTTTAGACATGTTCTTGACCAACCTTTAAGGGTTTCTGGTTTGACTTGCCATTCGCTATAAAGTCCATCATTGGCAGAGCCGGTTTTCGGTGCAGCTTGTCGCAATGCTTCTACCATCGCGCTTATTTGGGCATCAGACACCGCTTGTTGTGCTTGTGCTGGCAATGATAACAGTGCCAAACTGACAATAACTCCAGTGAGTAGCGATCGCATAAATTGCCTCCTCATGATCTTAAACTTACTTCACACCCTAGTTTACTGTCGTTATTGTATGCGTGCGAAGAAAGCTTCTTGCTTCTCGGTAGAGCTTGGGAATCTTACTAAGCATAGGTTTGCGCTGCATTACTTTTATCTATCGATTTGAAAAATAATAATATTTGCTTTCAACTTTCAAGGCGCGTACATTGAACATCAAGAGGTTAAACGCCAAGAGAAACGAGAAACAAGTATCAAGCTAAATCGATAAGAGGTGTAACATGAATCCAGCAAAAAAACTATTATCAAACAATGTTGAAGCACAAGTGAATCAAAAGCAATTACTAGAAAAAACCCCCACTGAAAAATCAACTCTTGGACACCGTCTTGCCGATTCAATGGCAGCGGAAGTACGTTCTTGGAGATTTCTGATCAGCCAAAGTGCGGTTTTGGCGGGGTGGGTTGGTTTGAATATGATGCCTGGAGTTCCCCATTGGGATCAGCCACCATTCATGATGCTCAACTTAGTGTTTTCATTTGCCTCAGCTTATACGGCTCCAATCGTTTTGATGAGTCAAAACCGCCAGTCTGATATTGATCGCAAAAATGACAAAATTGACCATCAAGTCAATTTAAGAGCCGGACAAAATATCGAATTGCTTCATGAAAAATTGGATAACTTGCATTCTCAACAGTTAAAAGAACTGACTCAAATTGTCAAACAGCAACAGCAAGTTATTAATGAGCTTAAAGTAACTTTAGTGTCTAAATCAGACGATACTAAAGAAGTTAAAATGAATGTAGTGCCAGGACTGAATGTTCAACTTAACGGCAAATTTTCCAAAGAAAGCTCTGGTAACAAACCCTTCACTGTACAGCAAGCGATTGGAGACAATGCCAAAGTTGTCGAAAAGCTAACTCATCGGTAAGAGTAAGCCAAATGAGCTTAGGATATGTCCAAAGCTTGGCGAATAAAAATCTCAATTTTTCTAGCGACGGTGAAATTCAACCACCTTTTGTAGAATTCTCACGTCGTAGCTGTCAAAAAAATCGTGACCTAGTAGTCCGATGCCGGCTTTTGGAGCGATCGCTACCTCAACATTATTGACGATAGCTCCACCAACTGCAATAGACTTAACCTGACCAGTGAGGAATTGTACCAGGCTACCATCGGCAATTTCCGCGCTCATCGTACCTGTAGCTTTAAGTTTGAGGTCACTTGCCATAGCTTGAGTAATGACGGTTCCGCTAGCACCAGTATCTAAAATCATCTCAAAAGTTTTGCTGTTATTGAACGTCACTTCAACCACAGGAGTTTTCCCGAAACGGCGTTTAATAGGAATCCGAAAAACTCCGTTATCTGATGCTGTAACGCCGCAAAGACTACCCAAACTAACCGTTTTACCCGAAGAAGTCACCATAAAACAGCCTCCAGGATCGTCAGCCATTGTCCGACGCGGAAATACCGAAACCATTAGCGTAGGAATAACCGCCATCAAAGCCAGCCGACTCCAAGCATTTTTCATATAATGTTGCTCTTGTACCTGTTTAAATTTGTATATTATTAGATTGCCCAAATTGAGCGGAAAAATCCAAAATTATCCCGCAGTTTGCATTTATTATGGATTAGTATCACGCTCCAGAGGCAAAGAGTAAGACTTTGCGATGCTGGGTTTTATACTTTTTTTCAAGATAACTATACAATTTTGTTATTAACTAATATTAAATTATACTTACTAAATACATATTACATTTAATAAATACTTAAGTAATTAAAGATACTTATGATATCCAGATGTATCACTTATCTAAATTTGGTTGAAATATATAGCGAAGCAACTTGGAGAGACAGTTGGTGGCTGGCTTTTTGGAACAGATTAATGGATTGCAGATGTTCACATAGTTTTGTATTGCGAAGTCAGTTGTAAACCTCTCTACGATGCCTGATCCGGTCGATGAAAATTATTTCTTCTTCACGATTAAATTCATAGATCACCCGGTAATCGCCAACTCTCAACTTGAAGAAGCCTGACAGATCAGCCGTTAAAGATTGCGGGTTAACTTGATCAAAATTCTCAGCCAGCTAATTAATCTTCTTAACAACTCGCTCACGGACAGCTTGAGTCAACTTTTCCAAATCAGCAAGAGCTTCTGGTTCATACTCAATTATGTAACTCATCTATGTAACTCATCATAAACCCAAACCAAGCCTATTCATAGCCTATGAAGCTGAAATACCACGAGTTCCTGTTTTTCTACGTCTTTGAATTTCCAAAAGCTCTTGCTTTAACTCTTCTTTCACCGTCATGCCTTCATCTGGATCGGGTAAAAAGTCTTCTAGCACTTCTACAGGGGTGCAACTGATTGGTTCTGGCACCGGCTTGTTTGCTCAAGCTAACCGAGACTCAACAGGCAATGCTGGCGACCTGACGCTTAACACCCAACAGTTGCTAGTGCGAGATGGGGCACAAATAGGTGCTGGCACATTTGGCGCTGGCAAAGGGGGAAATTTGACGCTTAACACCCGTGATTTAGAGGTGCAAGATGGGGCACAAGTAAGTGCTAGCACATTTGGCGCAGGCAATGGGGGAAATTTGACTGTTACAGCGGACAATGTGCAACTAATTGGTATCTCTGCAAATGGTGAGTTTCCCAGCGGCTTGTTTGCTACTGCTGACCTAGGCTCAACAGGGAATGCTGGCGACCTGACGATTAACACCCAACAGTTGCTAGTGCGAGATGGGGCATTTGTCAGTGCTGGCACATTTGGCGCTGGCAAAGGGGGAAATTTCACCCTCACGGCTGAGAATGTGCAACTGATTGGTTCTGGCAGCAGCTTGTCTGCTCAAGCTGACCCAGGTTCAACAGGTAATGCTGGCGACCTGACGATTAACACCCAACAGTTGCTAGTGCGAGATGGGGCATTTGTCAGTGCTGGCACATTTGGCGCAGGCAATGGGGGAAATTTCACCCTCACGGCTGAAGGGGTGCAACTGATTGGTTCTGGCAGCGGCTTGTCTGCTACTGCTACGCCAGGTTCGACAGGGAATGCTGGCGACCTGACAATTAATACCCAACAGTTGCAGGTGCAAGATGCCGCGAGAGTATCCGTAAGTAGCTTAGGAACAGGCACAGGAGGCAACTTAACAGTAAATGCTCGCTCTATTCGTTTAGATAATAACGCCACCCTAACTGCTGACACCCGCAGCAACAGCATTGACCCAAATCGAGAACAAGCAACTATCACCTTACGTTCCAGAGATTTAATTTTAACTCGTGGCAGCAACATCACCACCAACGCCACAGGCAGCAATGTTATCGGTGGCAATATCAACATTAACACTGATGTTTTAGCCGCCGTCGAAAATAGTAATATCAGAGCTAACTCTGCTAACTCTCGTGGGGGTCGTGTAAATATTACTACTCAAGGCTTTATTCTCTCTCCCGACAGTACTATCACCGCAACTGGGGCAAATCGTGAGTTAAATGGCACTGTGGAAATCAATACACCCGATATAGACGCCACTCAAGGACTGATAAAACTGCCTGCATCTGTAGTTAATACTCCAGGGCTAGTTTCCTCTAGCTGTGCCGCTTTTGCTGACGAAGGGGGCAGTAAATTTACTGTCACTGGACGCGGTGGTTTACCCCCCAGCCCTGACGACTTCCTCAGCGGTGATGTGGTATGGTCAGATACTCGCCTTCTGGCTACCACAGCGCAGCAGCCTAAACCCAAGACACCTGCCGCCAAACCATCATCCAAAGCTGAGGCGATCGCAATCGTACCTGCGACTGGCTGGGTAATCAATGACAAAGGCGAAGTAACGCTGATTTCCTCTGTGTCTAATGCTACTAATTTGGGGTCTACTCCTGTTACCTGCCCCAGCCGCTGAACATTTCTAGAGCGCATTACGAAGAATACGCACCGAAAATCTACTAGTCCACCAATTCAAACAAAGCCGCGTATAAATATTCTCCGCGTCCCCGTGTCAGCCTCCACCCGTCAATTTTGGGTTGGTTGAGTACTACGGTGACACCTGAGATTTGAAGGGCGATCGCTATTTCTAACTACATAAGTATTTATTATAGAATACATAGATTATTCTATATTGATTATCATTGCTTGATTGTCACAAAATTGTTACATTTATTAACATAATATAATAAATCAATATCTCCTATCGACATTTGGACTTCTCCTACAAGCCTCGGCTCATCCCACCGAGGTTTTTTATTACCAAGAGAAATTAAGGTTTGTATAAGACTAAATAAGACAAACCTTTACTCAATGCCTAAAATGCTTATCTTTCTCTTTCTTACGACAGGTGTCAAATCTTATATAAACCGCAAAATTTATTCTTAGATACCTTTTTTCCATCTATGCAACGAAAATTTTTTATATCAGTTGAAAAAAAAGAGGAGTTATTTCACACAGAGCTAATCAAATGTGGGGTAGACTACCAAAAAGCTGCACAAGTTGCTCATATTTTAGCTCTCGAAAAACCAGATGAGCTTTTGACTGAAAAAGAGATACAACTTACTAAAGAAGTTTGTCAAGAGTGGTTAATACATCACAAACGCTTGACTTCAATTTTTAGAGATTATTAATCTTAATCTTATTAACGTAACAACGGAAAAGAACTAAAAAAAAGTATTGTCAACTTAACTTAAAGCTGATGTCTGTTGAAAATACCAGACCAGCTTGACTAATACCATGATTTAAATTTGTTCTCAATCATTTAGGACAAGTCTTTGTTAAGTTGACAGTACCCACAATCTAGCCGAATTAAACTTTCATTAATAAAGAATTTAGGAGTCAGGAGTCAGAATCTAGAATGGATTTTATATGACTGGCGAAGCCGTAGGTGAGTTTAATACTCCCGCCTATAAATGGCAGTCTTCCCAATTGTTATTGGTATAAAATCATAATACCTACTTGCCTTCTGAATTATGACTCCCGAATTCTGTTTTATTAATGCCATCATGACTCTCAAGAAAGCCCTGTAACCTTGATTGGTTCTTGGCTAATCTTCATCAATTCGTAGAGGTCAGAAGCATATAAATCTTCGTGACTTGGCTTGTCTGTTTGACTTGTTGCCACAATTGGATCACCGTAAGCTTTGGTTCTGCCAATTAGTAAAAGTTTTTTGCCAGCACATTCGCCAATTAGTTGAAAATTGTAATCAGGGAAAAATTCTACATCTGTAAAGAAAGCACGATTTTTAATGGGCATTTATATCTCCTTTATGATACAGGCTTGCTGATGGCGATCGCCTTTTTCCCTAACCAAAGCGCTGCAAAACACTATCTGTGTTTTACCAGTTACAAATACGCTTTCTTGACGGATTTCGACTTTAATTTAATTAATCGGTCAATGCAAATTCTACCGAAATTCAATGCTTCAGCTTCTGTGAGAAAACAGAATGACTCCTGATACTGATTTTGTTCTGGCTCAGTATAATCAACAGCAACGTTGTTAAACTCAGTGTTCGATTCTGGAATCGACTGTTTGTAATTAATCATCCTAGCCTCCGTGTATTTGTGGCGGTTGGCGAGGTGGGTGAAAAAACACAATACATCACTGCCAATAATAACAGTGATGCCAGTTAGAAGAGCAAAAAGACAAATGCTTAGAGTAAGCTTATGTCAAAGGTACTCCTCCCAATGCCGACGGAGTTAGCTGACGGGCTAAGACTGGAAGGTGTCTTTCTCTAAAAAGAGATTCGCCCCAATTACTGGTTCCTCCGCTTCTAATCTAGGTTTGCTAGATTGAATTAGGCGATTTTACCCACTTACTTACTAATAAAATATACTGGCATGTCTTAATAGTCAAGAGGGGTGTAAGCCCGGAAATTACTTAGAACTCTCTTTACTCTTGGCTTATCTTTTGTACAGATGCTGCTTTGCGATTGAGAAGGCGATTTAATTAAAATCTTCCCAAGAATTAAGGGGTGGGTAATCTTGCCCACCCCCAGCAGAAGTATCCTGAATTAAACACCTACAAGTGCAGCTTGGTTATCGCTTGTAACTAGTTGCTGCTGTAAATCTTGCCAGCAAACGTTTTCCAAACTGGGTAAAACAACATGTGCTTTACCCACTCTTTCCACAGGACCAAGCCCAACAGCTCGCATTCCCGCAACAAGGGCGCCTTGTACGCCGGCATCAGCATCTTCCACGACGACACACTCAGAGGGTGAAAGCCCTAATTTTTCGGCAGCAAACAAGAATACATCTGGTGCTGGTTTAGGTTGGGAGACGCTATAACCATCAGCTATGGCATCTAATTTATCAGCAATACCCAAGCGTTCAATGACAGTTTGGGCATTTTTACTAGACGATCCTAAAGCGACTTTAACCCCAGCATCTCGCAATTGCTGTAATAAATTCGCTACTCCAGGAAGCAAGTTATCTGGTTTGATAGTGTGCATCAATTCGAGGTAGTAGCGGTTTTTACGTTCCATCATCTCCTGAATTTGCTCTTCAGTTGCCTCGCTGTCGCCTAAAATATGCAATAACGATTCTCTACGCGGTAATCCTCGCATCGCTTCATTTGCCTCACGGTCAAAAGGAATACCTTCTTCATCTGCTAATCGCTTCCAACCCAAATAGTGAAACTCTGAGGTATCAGTTAAAACGCCATCTAAGTCAAAAATGACACCCTGAATTTGGGAGGGGGAATCGGCAGTGGGGGAGACGGGGGAAGAATTTTCTCTATCTTCTTGAAAAGCAACTTCATCGGCTGTCAAATCAAAGTCATACCACTCATTGCGCCATTGCAAACGAAACTTAAGGCGTGTCCAATTAGGTGGTAAATTAGGACAAGCGATCGGACCAAATTGAGTCATGCGGATACCGCCAAAGCCGAAGATTACAGATTGCCAAACTCCACCCGCACTGGCTGCGTGAATTCCTTCACCTGCGTTACGTCGGACATCTTCTAAGTCTACCAACGCTGCGCGCGTAAAGTGGGTGTACGCTTCGGTTGGTTGATTCAGGTCGCAAGCTAAGATAGCGTTAATTGCAGGACCGAGAGAGGAACCATAAGTGTGGTCGGTGCGGGGGTTGTAATAATCCCAGTTGCTAGCGAGGGTTTTGTAGTCATAGCGATCGCGTAGCAAATAAAGTAACATCAACACATCAGGCTGTTTGAGGATTTGCTTTTCGCTGGTGGCTTCAATTCCCAGCAACCCTTGCATAGATTTGGTGCGAGGTTCGTAGTCTTCTAAGTTGACATGTTCTAGCCCAAAAAAGCCTTCAAATTGCTCAATTAAGCCAGTTTCTGCATCTTGATTCACAAATATATGCTCTCGTATATCAGCCCAGCGTTGCAATCTTTCGCTAACTAAATCGAGTTGTTGCGCCAGATGTGCCCAGGTATCGGGATAAGCTTGTTTTAGCCAGTCCCACATTTCCAAAGCTGATTGTAAGTGCCATTGCACCATCAAATTGGTGAAAGCATTATTATCTACGCGATCGTGATTTTCATCAGGTCCAATCACATCACGAATATCGTAACATTGGCGCTGTTGATTCCACTCAACCCGACTTTCCCAGAAAACAGCCGTATCTAAGATAATTTCCGCACCATAGTCGCGCATCCACTCATCATCGCCGGTAATCTGCCAGTATTGCCAAACTGCATAAGCTACATCAGCGGTGATATGCACTTCAATGTCACCGCACCAAATGCGAATTAAATTCCCATTGGGATCAGGAACCCAGCGCGGAGTAACTTCATCACCTGTGGTAGCGCTTTCCCACGCATACATTGCGCCTTTGTATCCCGCTTCTTGAGCTTTGCGTCGCGCTCCTGGTAAACTGTGGTAACGATAAGTGAGCAAGTTACGCGCCAAGGCGGGTTGAGTTAAAGTTAACAAGGGTAAGATAAAAATTTCTGTATCCCAAAAAATATGTCCGCGATAAGCGAAACCGGAAAGGGTTTTAGGAGGAATGCTTACTTTGTCGTCGTGACGTGGTGCGACTGCCAGCAATTGAAAGAGATTGTAACGGATGCTAAGTTGAGCAGAGCGATCGCCTTCAATAATTATGTCATTATCTTGCCAAACTTGATCCCAAGCGGCAATGTGAGCCGCTAGCAACGTGCTGTAACAAGGTTCATCAGCTAGCCGTTGCAGCGCTGCTTCCATCGGGTTTTCAGTTTCCCTGGAGGTAAACACGGTGACAATCTTTTCTACAGTCACCGTTTGCTTTGGCTGTAGTTGCAAACAGGCAGGGGAAGAATTCTCCTTGTCTCCCTCTACCACCAACTTAGCAGCCATCCCCAATTGAATTGCTGAGTGAAGAGTTTGGCTGTGTAGCCAAATAATATTATCCGCGCTACCTTGGTTAAGAGTTTGCCAGTGTTTTACACCTTGGGTATCCTGTTCTGCGTTAAATCCGAATTCAACTTCGATATCACCTGCAAAATCTATAGATGTGATTGATGTGCGGATTGCTAAAACATGTTGATCTGCTAAAGAAGCAAAACGCTCAAAGTGGAAATCTAAAGTATGACCATTAGGCGCTCGCCATCTTACATCACGGCTAACTATACCCAAACGCATGTCCAGCCGACGTTCGTATTTGAGGATCTCGCCACTATCCATAGTAAAGCGATCGCCTGCGACTTTCACCACTAAAGGCAACCAGCTTGGGCAGTTGACAAGTTCTGTATAGGCAATGGTAGTATCATCATACACACCATGAATTAGTGTGGCTGGGCAATCTTGGGGATAGCCTTCCTCGAAACTTCCCCGCGTTCCTAAGTAACCGTTACCAAGGGTGAAGACAGTTTCCTTGTGGTGTAGCGCTTTGGGATCGAACTCTGTTTCAGTAATATGCCAGTTAGAAGCATCAATTAGTTGCTGATTTTCTTGAGAATTAGAAGCAGATACATTAAGCATGGCGTAAGAAGACCTATATTTGCGGCTAGCTGTGGGCAAGATGAAATAGAATTTTTAGGGGCAGCAAAGCGTGATTAACTTCTTGCCTCGTTGTTTCGACTGTTTCGGCTGTGATTATAGCCCAAACAGCCACAAGTGACGTTGGCTTTATTAAAAACGTTCCCGTTTTCATCCCCCTATAGATAGGTTTAATGAATAGCTTAGGTTAATAATGATAATTGTTACAAAATATACGATTTTATACTTTTAGAGAATAAATGTAGAAAAACTACATATTTTTGATTGTAGCGATTGTGCATTTTTGTGCATTCTGTGAAAATTGGGCTGTAGATGAGGCGATCGCTATTTCCCCCAAATACATACACAGAAGTAAAAAGCTCGTATACTACTCTGGCAAATTACAAATATTGTAGAGACGTTACGGCGGAAGTCTTTACTGCATAAGGTGATATTAGACAATATTTGGGGAATTTATTGGCACTTACGTAAAAATTATCTTAAATTCTTATTTCTCTGCGTCTTTGCGTGCCACTCTACTCAACGGGGGGGAACCCCCGCACAAAGGTGGCTTGTTTTTGCGTGAAATAATCATCCCAAAAATATGTAACCCCAAAAAGTTGTGGGGATGATTACAAAATCACCCCCACATTCCCCTATTATTAGAATTTACTCGCAGCACCCTTATTAGAACTTATATTTATTCAGCAATATCAACCAAATTTTCAACCTGAGAATCAGCCAATGTCGGGGAAGTAAAAATACGAGAGTAGAGACTTGATGGCTGTTGTTGGGCGAATACTGGTAAAACCTGACGCGCATGAGTTGCAACTTCTACTGCCTTAACATCATAAGTCTGCGTTGCAAACTTAGGATAGAAGCCGATACCGATGATGGGAAGCAGCAGACAAGCAGTAATAAACAACTCGCGGGGCTTGATATCGGGTAATGTAGCATCTAAATGTAACTCTTCATTTTGCTTACCGTAGAAGACTTGACGCAGCATCGACAGCAAATATATCGGAGTCAAAATCACGCCCACCGCTGATAGCAGGACGACTACAACTTTGAAGCTAGAACTGTAAACGTCACTGGAAGCGATGCCGAGAAATACCATCAACTCACCAACAAAGCCACTCATTCCTGGTAAAGCCAGAGAAGCCATTGCACCAGCTGTGAATACCGCAAAGGTTCTGGGCATTACTTTTGCCATGCCACCCATTTTGTCCATCATCAAAGTGTGCGTGCGTTCGTAAGTTACACCTGAGAGGAAGAACAAGCTCGCGGCAATCAAACCGTGAGAAAGCATTTGTAACACTGCACCACTCATACCAATTTCAGTGTAAGAGGCGATGCCAATCAGTACAAACCCCATGTGGGCAATGGAAGAGTAAGCTAAACGACGCTTAAGATTAGTTTGGGCAAAAGCGCAGCAAGCACCGTAAACAATATTGACTACACCCAAAATCACCAGCACTGGAGCAAAGTAAACATGAGCATTAGGCAGCATTTCCATATTGATGCGGATGAGGGCATATCCTCCCATCTTCAACAATACGCCAGCCAAAATCATCGATCCCGGTGCTGATGCTTCACCGTGGGCATCAGGTAGCCAAGTGTGCAGAGGGAAAATCGGTAGTTTTACGCCAAAGGCAATCAAGAAACCTGCGTAAGCCAACATTTCTATAGCTTTGGGATATTGCTTCATTCCTAGAGTCGCCATATCAAAGGTGACGGTATCTCCAGAAAACGCCATCGCAAAACCCGCAATCAGAATAAATATTGATGCGGCAGCGGTGTAGAGAATGAATTTAGTAGCTGCATACTGCCGTTTCTGTCCTCCCCAGATGGAAATCAGCAGGTACACCGGCACTAATTCGATTTCCCACATCAAAAAGAATAACAGCAGATCCTGAGCGAGAAAGACGCCAAGCTGCGCGCTGTACATTGCCAACATTAGCCCATAAAACAAACGCGGCTTGTTTGTAACTTTCCAAGCCGCGAAGATTGCGAGGGTATTAATTAAGCCTGTCAGCAGTATCAAGGGCATCGACAGACCATCAAGTGCTAGAGACCAATTCAAACCCAACTGCGGTATCCAAGGATAGCTTTCTACTAGTTGGAATGTTGAACTTTGAAAGTCGTAGTTTTGCCACAAGGCATAAATCATTAAGGCAAAGTCGGCGATCGCTATCCCCAGACCATACCACCGGATGGTTTTGCCCTCTTTATCTGGGATAACGGGGATGGCTAGGGTAGCCACTAGGGGCAAGAGAACTATGGTTGTTAACCAAGGAAATTCAACGGCATTCATCACTGACAATCAATTTGTTTTTTCTCTTTTGATTACATTATATTAAGCAATTTATAGTTTTGTAAATGCTATTTCTCCTAGAACAATCAAATCTTTAGCATAAATAAGAATAAATACTTATCTATGGCGACAAATCCATCAATTAAGTGAAGTTTTGCTAAGTCAATAAAAAACTGCACGCTATCGCTACCGTTAAAAATCTTAATATAAATTCTGTATTCAGGAGGATGTTTATAAGTTGTAGTTTGTAAATTTAAACAAAAAACACTAATAAAGCTTTAAACTATACGGTTGACAATCGTCCAAACTTCTGAATCGGAACGGACATGAGGAACCGATATAGTTTTGAAGCCAGTAATAAACGGTTTGTAATAAACTTGCCAATACATTGGTTCCCCTGCTAGTTGATTAATGCGTTCAGCATGAACCTTAGCCACATTTTTAGCTGACTCTAGCTGTTCTTGGGTAGAAAGTTGTTGCTGTACGAAAGAAAAAGGCTTTAACTGAGCTTGTTTTTTTTCTAATTCAGCTTTCAAAGCAGCGATCGCATCATCTATTCCCTTAATCTCAGTTGACATTTGCACTGTTTCCCTAGCGTGATGGCGGTAAGCTTCAGCTATTGCCAGCGGTGAAGAATCTTCACACATCACCACATCATTAATAGTGAGAGTAGCGCGTTCTTGCTGGAGAGCATCAATTTGAGAGCGAATCGCCGCAATTTCTGCTTGTATTTGCACGCGTAACAAAGTCCTGAGTTTTGAGTGAGTGTAAGAAATCTGGGAATTTTATCCTTCAATAATGCTACTTGCACCTTGAGTATCAAGAGAAAGCGATCGTACAATAGCTGTAATTCCTTGTTGCTTCCAAGCAGTAGCCATCGCTGCTGCAACAGCTTGTGAGTGCAACTCATCCGTTAAAGCTAATAACGTAGGTCCTGCACCACTAATTACCATGCCATAAGCACCTTTCTCAAGCGCAGCAGAATTTACAGCATCGTACCCCAAAATCAGCGCTTTTCGATAAGGCTGATGTAACTTATCTTGTAAAGCTGCCTTTAGCCAATTACTGTTAGCAGTTTCCAAACCGCGCAACAACAACCCCAAGTGTGCAGTATTGAAAATTGCGTCCGCACGGCTTACTTGAGTTGGGAGAACTCCCCGCGCTTCTTTAGTTGAAAGCTCAAAATCAGGAATCGCTAGCACTGGCACAACATGATTATGCCAGGGAATCTCACAAATCTCCCAAGCCGTTTCAGTAGTAGCAGCCAGACGACACCCACCCAACAAAGCGGGAACTACATTATCAGGATGTCCTTCCATAGCGATCGCTAACTCCATGACCTGCGACTGACTTAAAGGTTCACCTGCCAATAAATTAGCACCAACCAAGCCACCAACAATTGCTGTTGCTGAACTACCCAAACCCCGCGCGAGTGGTACACCCATTTTAATCTCGATTTTTACAGGTGGCGGTGTCTGCTGCAAGTGTTGGTAGAAAGTTACGAACGCTTGATAAACCAGATTACTCTCATCAGTTTTAACCTTTTCAGCCTCCGCACCCGTAACAGCGATGGTTACTCTACCCTCGTCAACACGAATAAACTTAAACTCGTTGTAAACCGTCAAAGCTGCGCCAATACAATCGAAACCTGGTCCCAAATTGGCAGTTGTGGCAGGAACGGTAACAGTGACAGACGAAACAACAGACATTTATAAATTACTTAGCAATCATTAACCAGCATCCCACGTAAGTGATTAATTTGGTTATGGATAATTTAAATGATGTGCAAGACACATGCGATCGCATTTGGTCTTGAAGTGAGCGATCGCCCATTAGCCCACTTTCCAAATCTATCTTTCAACAACAGCGGCAGTTTTTTTAAGTTTACAGCGATTATTACAAATAACAATTCGTTTACCTTTGAATTTTCTTAAAGAGAATGTTCCTCAGAGTTTTCTTTTGGAGGATACAACAGAAATGTCCTACCAGAATAAAAATTTTTACTTTGAACAGTTTGGTCAAGCAATTGAAGAAGATGCGAGAGTATACAGGTTTATAAAAGCTAGATTGGACGACGCACTGAGATTGGCTATCAAACGCGTGAAATGGAATTATAAAACCGCTATTCCAATGTATTTTCCAACACAAAATATTATGTCTCTCTTACTTCCATTAGCTATGGTTAATGATAATCAAGTTGATATTGCGTTGGTAACTGAGAAAACACAATCAGGTAGCTATCTTGGGCATACTATTTTACCTTTAGATTGGGCATACAGCAATGCTCGGTTGGTTTGCCGTCCAGACAGGGATTGGTTAATTGCACAAAATATTGTTCAAGATGAACCTGAAGAGGAGTAAGGGCAATTACTCTGTAAGAAGTTTAAGAATGATAAAAGACTCATCTTGAATCATACCAAAAAACAAAAAGCCCCTCTGAACATGCTTTCAGAGGGGCTTTTTATTTAGAAAATAAACCTGGCATAGAGCTATTTTGGCGTAGGGCTACCCCTAAACTATCGTCGCCGCAGCAGCGTTTCACCTCTGAGTTCGGGATGGGTTCAGTGTGGTTCCACCGCGCAATTAACACCAG
>JAHHID010000119.1 GCA_019359015.1 Spirirestis rafaelensis WJT71-NPBG6 | reverse complement strand
AGGTAGAGCGTTTGTAAATTGGTGAGTTGTCCAAATTCCTCTGGCAGACTGCTCAGTTTATTGTCGCTGAGGTTGAGCGTTTGTAAATTGGTGAGTTGTCCAAATTCCTTTGGCAGGCTGCTCAGTTTATTGTCGCTGAGGTTGAGCGTTTGTAAATTGGTGAGTTGTCCAAATTCGTCTGGCAGACTGCTCAGTTGATTATTGTAGAGGTCGAGCGATTGTAAGTTGGTGAGTTGTCCAAATTCGTCTGGCAGACTGCTCAGTTGATTATTGTAGAGGTCGAGCGATTGTAAGTTGGTGAGTTGTCCAAATTCCTTTGGCAGACTGCTCAATTTTTTATTATAGCTGAGGTCGAGCGTTTGTAAATTGGTGAGTTGTCCAAATTCCTGTGGCAGACTGCTCAGTTTATTGTCGCTGAGGTTGAGCGTTTCTAAGTTGGTGAGTTGTCCAAATTCCTTTGGCAGACTGCTCAGTTTATTGTCGCTGAGGTTGAGCGATTGTAAGTTGGTGAGTTGGACAATCTCAGCTGGTAAAGCTGTCAAGTCTTTGCCAGAGAGGTCTAATTCGGTTGCCCCTTCTGTTGCAGCTTGTTCAATTAGCTGTAGCAGTTCTTGCTCGGTCATGAGTAGTTAGGGGGAGTGGGGGAATGGGGAAGTGGGGAAGTGGGGGAGTGGGGGGCAAGATAGCGTAGGGTGCGTTATAACGAAGTTTAACGCACCATTAATGGTATGAGGTGCTGTACTTTCGGCAATAATACACCCTACAAAACATTCATTTTTGCACTTTATTTAATCCACATTGAGAGCATCCCAATTTGGCAAAAAGCCCTCAGGCTATAAGCCTGGGGCTATACGAACAAAGCCTGCCTTCGCAGGCTATGTGTATTCAAGCCTGCGAAGGCAGGCTTCGTGCGTATAGCGATACCCTTCTAGGGTATCGCGGCAAGTTGGGATGCTCCCTTTGATATGGATTGACGAGTCTTTGAACTAGATTCGAGAGTCTTTTATACTGATTCGAGAGTCTTTGAACTAGATTCGAGAGTCTTTGATACTGTTTCGAGAGTCTTTGATACTGATTCGAGAGTCTTTGATACTGATTCGAGAGTCTTTTTACTAGATTCGAGAGTCTTTGATACTGATTCGAGAGTCTTTTATACTGATTCAAGAGTGTTGGAACTAGATTCGAGAGTCTTTTATACTGATTAAAGAGTCTTTTAGCCTCATTAAAGAGTGTTGGAACCTCATTAATGAGTCTTTTAGCCTCATTAAAGAGTGTTGGAGCCTCATTAAAGAGTCTTTTAGCCTCATTAAAGAGTGTTGGAACCTCATTAATGAGTCTTTGAACCTCATTAAAGAGTCTTTTAACCTGATTAAAGAGTCTTTTAGCCTCATTAAAGAGTGTTGGAACCTGATTAAAGAGTCTTTTAACCTCATTAAAGAGTGTAACGATTTTCAGTTTAGTCAAATATACTAAGAGACCTAACCCCCCAACCCCCTTCCCTGCAAGGGAAGGGGGAGAATCAAAGCCTCTCTCCTTGCAGGAGAGAGGTTTGGAGAGAGGTCTATTAACCAACTACACGCAATTGTCAAAACAAATTTAAGTCTGTCAAGGCGCCGAGACTGCTGGAAGATACTAATTTGGCATATTTCCCTAAGACACCTTTGGTATAACGAGGTGGACGAGGTTGCCAATTTGCACGACGACGGGCTAATTCTTCGTCGGATACGTTTAATTGCAACAGTCGAGCATGAGCATCAATTGTGATGGTATCACCTTCTTCCACAAGGGCGATCGCTCCCCCAACTGCTGCTTCTGGTGCAACATGTCCAACTACCATTCCGTAAGTACCACCAGAAAATCGTCCGTCTGTAATTAACCCGACCGAATCAGCTAAACCTGCACCGATAATTGCTGAGGTGGGTGCTAGCATTTCTCGCATACCGGGACCACCTTTTGGTCCTTCGTAGCGAACAACGATAACATCACCTGCATTTATCTTCTTTGCCAAAATCGCATCTAAACAAGATTCTTCCGATTCAAACACGCGTGCAGTTCCGGTAATTTTCGGCACTTTTACGCCTGTAATTTTCGCTACTGCTCCTTCTGTTGCCAGATTTCCTCTGAGTATAGCCAAGTGTCCTTGACGATACATCGGGTTATCCCAAGGACGAATTACGTCTTGGTTGGGAGATGGTTCTGATGGTATATCTGCCAAGACTTCTGCAATTGTTTGTCCGGTGATAGTCAGAGCATCCCCGTGAAGTAAATCATGCACAAGTAGCATTTTCATCACTTGGGGAATACCACCAGCTTTGTGTAAATCTGTGGCTACATAACGTCCGCTGGGTTTTAAATCGCACAAAACTGGAACGCGAGCGCGAATAATTTCAAAGTCGTCTAAATTAAGTTCAACACCAGCAGTGTGAGCGATCGCCAAAAAATGCAATACTGCATTTGTGGAACCACCGACTGCCATAATCACCGAAATCGCATTTTCGATAGATTTGCGGGTGATAATTTGGCTGGGTAAGATTTGTTTGCGGATTGCTTCGACTAAGAAGAATGCTGATTTTTCTGTACTATCTGCTTTTTCTGCATCTTCTGCCGCCATCGTTGAGGAATATGGTAAACTCATCCCCAGCGCTTCAAAAGCCGAAGACATGGTATTTGCAGTGAACATTCCCCCACAGGAACCAGCACCCGGACAAGCTTTGCGCTCAACTTCTAAAAGTTCCTTGTCGTCAATTCTCCCAGCGCTGTATTGTCCCACAGCTTCAAAAGAACTGACAACAGTTAAATCGCGTCCATCGTGATGTCCGGGTTTGATGGTACCACCATAAACAAAGATAGCCGGGATATTCATGCGAGCGATCGCAATCATCGCACCAGGCATATTTTTATCACAACCACCAATGGCAAGTACACCATCCATACTTTGCCCAGTGCAAGCAGTTTCAATCGAATCAGCAATTACTTCTCGCGACACTAGGGAATATTTCATTCCCTCAGTTCCCATCGAAATACCATCACTAATAGTAATAGTACCGAACAATTGCGGCATTCCCCCAGCATTTTTAATACTAGCTTCCGCTCTGATTGCCAGTTTATTTATGCCCATATTGCAGGGAGTAATGGTACTATAACCATTAGCTACACCGACAATTGGCTTGATAAAATCTTCATCTTGAAAACCAACAGCACGTAGCATCGCTCGATTAGGCGATCGCTGTACCCCTTGAGTGACAACTTGGCTTCTCAAATTTTCTGACATTTTTTTCCCTTCCGCACCATCGTCTTTGTTTTAGTGCTTCTTTTGTGTGGTTACTTCAAAATATCACAAACTGTAACACAAGATTTGCAACCAGACACGTTGTTCGGTTGGGTGTGGCAGTCGCAAGTGTAGCTTGTCTTCACAGCTTTGTTGCAGAATTAAGCAATGAAATCTTTAATTTATCAACCGAGACGTTCTCAGAGAACGTCTAGACAGGAAAAATTTTAAATTCAATAAGATTACAGCAGATTGAACTTTTCCCGTCTGTACAGCTTTTAAACTCAAAAGCCAGATATAGAGCAAATTTGACTCCTGACTCCTGTACTCCTAACTCCTAACTCCTGACTCCTGACTCCTGACTCCTGACTCCTGACTCCTGACTCCTGACTCCTGTACTCCTAACTCCTGTACTCCTAACTCCTGAATGCTGCTTGAAAAAAGTCTCGCTCACACAACATCGCATAACGATAAGTTGAATGTACTAAGGTAGTAGCAGTAGCATAACTTTCCACTAAACCTTCTAATTGTTCTGCGAGTGGTTGAAAATCTGCGCTGCTATAAGTGCGAATCCAGTCTGCATACCGATGATTGGGAATACCATTACGCGCTAACTCTTGTCCCAAAAACGCATACAAACGCATACAGGGAGACATCGCAGCAGCAGTTAAACCAACATCTCCACCCCAAGCGGTTGCTAATAAAAAATCAGTATAGCGCCTTGTAGCTGCTTGTGGTTCAACAGAATGCAAATCGACTTTCCAAGCTTTAGCATAACTTTCATGTAGCTGTAATTCTTGCAAAACTCCAGCAGCTAAATTGTGAAATATGATAAATCCTGCCCAATCTGGTGCTTTCGCAGCTGCGATACTGTAGGCACGGGCAAAAGCTTCTAAGAAAAAAGCATCTTGCCCTACATAGTAGGCGAATTTCTGCGTATCTAGCGTACCATCAGCAATGCCTTGAACAAAAGGATGCTCTAAGCAAGCTTGCGCTAAATCTTGATTGGCTTTCCACAATTGGGCAGATATGGTCATTTGTTAGTGTTGGGCAATGGGGAGTCTGGAGTCAGAAGTCTGGAGTCTGGAGTCTGGAGTCAGAAGTCTGGAGTCTGGAGTCTGGAGTCAGAAGTCTGGAGTCTGGAGTCACAACTTATTACTCCCCTTGTCTCCTTGTCTCCTTGTCTCCCCACTCCCTAAAAAGGAAAGAACTGAAGTAATACTGACGCCACTCCGCCTAAAAAGTCAACTAAACTAGGTTTGCCGGTAGTTACTTTACTACCTTGAGGTGTTTTCAGTTCGAGAATAAAAGCTTGTGCTGTTTCCATTCCGGGGTTGTCGTTTTTGGTTTTAAACAAGTTTTCGGCGATTTGAGCATCTTGAAAAGCACCTTGTCTATCTAAAATTTGATAACGAGCAACACCACGAGCGAGATAAGCGCCGGCAAAATCTGGTTTAATAGCGATCGCTTGATTAAAATAATCAATGGCTTGTTGTTGATTGCCTTTTTGCGCTTCTGCTACACCCCAAGCATAAAATTCTTCTGGCTTGGCTGCTTGCAATGGTATACCGAGCGCTCCTTGTAAGTTAGCACCGTTAAGGCTCACATCATTTAATTCAACGTTGGCAAGATAGCTATTTCTTAAGTCAGTACCGAGCAAATTTGCCTTATTAAGTTTCGCAGCGCTGAGGTTAACGCCAAATAAACTCGCACCGCTCAAGTTTGCACCTGTTAAATCAGCACCGCTCAAGTTTGCGCGACTGAGGTTTGCACCACTCAAATTTGCCCCGCTCAAATTTGCCCCAGATAAGTCTGCTAGCACCAAACCAGCACTACTTAAATCACAGCTTTGACATTGTTTGGTTGCTAACAATTGTCTAATCTGTTCAGAATTTGCGGCTTGAGCGACTGTTGTTAAGGTAATTGTGCTTAAAAATATGGCTGTGGAGAGAATTTGGCTTTTCATAATCTGTGTCAGAATCTTTTTTAACTAAGATGTTCGCCTGAGAAGGTTGACACAGTTATAACTCAGCTTAAAGTATCAAGCATAACTATATTAAGGATATAGTTTATGTGTAAAATTTCAACCTGTCGCCTGCCGTGGTGCTATATATATTCAGTTATCTCGCTGAGTCAGAGTGAAAACTGCATGATTATACAAGTTGACCTTTCCAGTTGTCTGGCTGGGTGAAGACCAACCCATTTTGGCAGATAAGCTAAGTGTAAAAGTTAGGACAGCCGCTAATAATAATTTTTCCAGCATAGTCATGCCTCACAACCATTAAATAATTACTTAATTACTATTTTAATTTTAGGTATGATTTCTTTTTCTCCTAACCTAAGTGATAACCGAATGGGGACCAAGTGATTTCGATCTCTCTTTGGTGTGACGTTAATCACTAAAATTATGGTTATAAAGCGATCCCCCATTACTGGCAATGAACAACAAACAATATAAATAAATTATTTCTTTTTTACTTAAAAGTGGGGATCAGCTACATAGACTTGTCACTCTCACAAGCTGTGCACGAAATCACAAGAAAGATGAATCGTAGAGACGTAATACCATTTCACGAAATGCCTGATAGAAATGATTGGTCTCTAATTCTTTCCCCCTGCTGCCTCGGAGTATCAACCTTAAGTGAAACGGTATAAGGCGTGGAACGTCTCTACGTGTTAAATTTCTCAACATGTATTGTCAAATCATGCTACTCAAATTGCGCTCGGTGGAGATTTGCACCGCCTAAATCTGCGTCAATTAAGTTTGTTCCCCGCAAGTCCTTTCCTTACAAATCTGCACCGAGTGCTTTATTTGGGCGAAGACAGCACCCACTAGCAGTAGAGACGTTCCGCGTTCTGAAAGTCTCTACTAAATTAGGACTTACGCAAGTGTCATATTTTTTTCGCAAAAATTGTCCAAAGTCACGCATTCCAAAGTCCAAAAACCTTGGAATGCTTGACTGTTGACTGTTGACTCTTGACACAAAGATATGTGCCAGTTGCGTAAGTCCTGTAAATAATAGACCTCTTACACTCATTCTATAAATGCATGTTTTTTCATACCCTTTCCCCTTGCCCTCTCTTTTTCATCTTTATGGTTTCGATGCTGACAAAAGCTGATAATAGAATGTTCCTGCTAAAAAGGCTCCTAGAATTGGTGCTGTCCAAAATAGCCACAACTGATCGATCGCCCAACCACCCACGAAAACAGCAGGACCCAAACTCCGAGCGGGATTCACCGATGTATTAGTAACGGGGATGCTAATCAAGTGAATCAGTGTTAATACTAAACCAATGGCAATGGGAGCAAAACTTTGAGACGCACGAGGGTCAGTAGCACCCAAGATAATTATCAAAAAGATGAAACTGAGAACTAACTCGGTAATAAAACAAGCAAACAAGGAATAACCACCAGGAGAATGATCGGGTCCAAAACCGTTAGTTGCAAGGGGATTTGAACCGCTAAGTATAAATCCTGGTTTACCAGAAGCTATTAGGTAGAGAATGCCGGCAGCAGCGATCGCTCCAAATACCTGAGAGCCAATATACAACAAAAGCTCTGATGCTGGAAAGCGCTTTGCTGCCCAAAGTCCAATAGAAACCGCTGGATTAAAGTGACCCCCAGAAATATGACCAAGAGCGTAAGCCATTGTCAATACACACAGACCAAACGCCAAAGAAACTCCAAGCAATCCGATGCCTATAGGGTATCTTATATTCTCAGCAATGTTTGCACTATCTGCTGTAAACGCTGCTGCTAATACTGCACTACCACAACCACCAAATACTAGCCAGAAAGTTCCCATAAACTCTGCTAGACAACGCTTAAACTGTGACATTTTATTAGCTTTTACAGCATCAAATAAGTAATAAGTCAATATTATCTAATAGTTATATTGGTCATTAGTTTATTCCATTTTTTTTAATTTATATTGCTTTCTAAAGTTATTTGGTAATTAATAAAAAGTGTTCAAAATAATCTTGACAGGCTCTATTTTTGGGTAAGATTATGATTTCATAACTAAGCACGTACCCTGCAAGGGTAGGGCTACACGTACAAAGCCTGCCTCCGCAGGCTAATCAAGCTCTATTTAGCCCGCTTAGGCAGGCTTCCAGCTTGAGGGCTAGGTTTGTTTAGCCGCTGAGGCGTAGAAGATGTGAATATTACAAAAAAGCGGCATTTAGTTGTAACTAAATGCCGCTTTTTATTTATCTTGTTTGTTTCAGTAAAAAACTACCAAAACTCAAGATGATTTAGCCAATAAAAGGTATACCTGATACAGCGATCGCACCAGCAATTGCACTAGCTGCGAGGGATGTTAAAGCTGTACCAAATAACCACCAAGCTGCACTAGCAACGGTTTTCTTGGTTTCTTCAGCTTGTTTTTTCGCTTGCTGTTTGATAGCATTTAAGCGTTTTTGTGTCTCTTTTTGGATGCGTTCGGCTTGGTACAATACGCTATCGCGTGAGGCTTCAATTTGGTCGATAATTCTGTTAGCTTGCGCTTCGGAAATATCTTGACGCGAACTAATGACAGCAACTAAAGTATCACGGTCGAATTGACTCAAGCGATCGCGCAATGCTTCAAATCCAGCTTGGGGATCGTCAAAGACTTTAGTAACGTCTTGCTTAATTCCTTCATAGTTGAGTTCGGGACGATCCAGCGAGTTGAGATAGTTACGAATTTTTCCAAATGTTCCCTCAACTACCGATTGCACTCTTTGCTGAATCTGTTGGTACTGTTCTACAAGTGAGGTGCGAACCGATTCGATTTGGTCTACAATCCGGTTTGCTTCTTCTTCGGAGATGTCCTCACGTTGAGATAGCAAAGCGACAATTGATGAACGGTCGATTTTGGAAACGCGATCGCCTAAAGTTCCAATTCCCGCACGTGGATCTTGCAGCAACAATTGTAAATCGCGCTTGATACTATCTGGGTTGAGTTCTTCTTTATTCGTGTTCCGCAAATAGTTTTCTAGATTCGCTTCAAAATCTAAAGCTTGTTTGGTAGCACGATTTGCAAAACGACGCGGTGCTTTGACAATGCTGTCAATCGCTGATTGGACAGAATCGATTATCTGATTAACTTGCTCTTCGCTCAAGTTTCCGCTCGAACCAACGAGTTTAACTAAGGTTTCTCGATCAACTTGCGATAAGCGATCGCCTAATGCAGATGCACCTTGTTTGGGATCGTTGAATAATTTTTCTAAATCTTGTCTAATCCCTTCTGGATTAAGTTCTTCCAGATTGGTGTTGCGGAGATATTCAGCGATTGCTGTTGTTGTTTGTTCGTATTGTTGTTTGGCTTGATCTGCTGCTTTTTGCGGTGCCTGCAAAATATTATCGCGTACAGATTCAAAATTATCGAGAACTTGGTTAATTTGTTCTTCGCTTAAATCTTGACGCTGACTCAACAGTTGAACTAGTGTATCACGGTCAAATTGCGAGAAGCGATCGCGCAGTAAGCTAATTCCGGCTTGCGGATCGTCGAGCAATACTTTAAACTCACGTTTAATAGCTTCCGGATTGAGTTCTTCTTTGTTCGTATTCCGCAGATACTCTTCAACTCTTTGACGCAGTTCATCAGTTTTAGCTTTTGCTTGTTCTTGCAATTCTTGAGCACGGTTTAAGATATTATCGCGAGTGCTTTCGATAGAACCAACAATATTATTAGCCTCTTCATCGCTGATGTCTTGACGTTGCTTGAGCAATTGTACAATAGTGTCGCGGTCAAATTCTTTGAAGCGATCGCTTAAATCTCCAAAACCCGCTTCTGGATCTTCCACTAACTTAGCAAAATCGCGTTGAATACCTTCTGGGTTGAGTTCTTCTTTCCCAGTCGAACGCAGATATTCTTCGATGCGGGTGCGGAAGCTTTGACTTGTTTCGCGCGATTCTGCTTGACGAACAATTTCTAAAACTTGGTTGCGATCGCTTTCCATCTGCTCGGAAATTTCTTTAATCCGCGCTTCGCTGATATCACCACGCTGCTTCAACAGATTGCTAAAATACTCTAAGTTGAGTTCCTCCAATTGCCGTCTTACTTTTCCTGCATCTGCATTTGGGTCATAAATCACATCTTTGAATTCATCTTTAATCGTGATGCGATTAAAATGCCAAGGAAACGAATTCAAAATGTAATCTTCTACATCAGCCTTAATAGTATTGCCAGCTGATGGCAATCTTGCCGTGGCTTGTTTGCTCAAGTTTTGTAGTTGTTGTGTAATTTTATCAACATCTACATCTTGAAATTTTTCTTTCAGCTTTTGCAACTGAGGTGTGATTTTGTCCAAATCTATATTAGATAAATTTGTATTCTTCAATACTGCTGGTAAAGCGGCATTCAACCCATATTGAATAGCTTGGTTCATCATACCATTGCTTTGCTTGCCATTACCACCGCCAGCTACAAGCAATTCTTGAAGACGTTCACCTAATTTCTCAGAATTTATTTCTTCTGGACTAACAATATTGAGCAAATTCAATACTTGCTCTGTGGGATTTCCCTGTCTATTTACAACTTGTTGCCAAGCACCTTGTAATTGGTCAGCAATGCTATTAATCTCTTCTTGAGAAAAGTCTGTGCGACTGCTAACTAAATCAACGAAAGTCTGGCGATTAATATTTTTCAAAATATCGCTATCGCCGATAGATTGTAAATCTACATCTTTCAGCAACTGGTCAAATTGATTGCGGATTTCTTGGGTATCCAGCTTTGGTAATTGCAGAGAACTTAAAGAACTTTGCAATGTATTTTTGATAGTGTCAGCGTCAAAACCAGAAGTTAATTCGCGACGAACTGCGGCTGTAATCTCTTCCGCTGTAGAAACCATCTGATTTTTAGCAGCATTAGCACCTAAAGCTGCCGTTGCTGTTCCCATCATTCCTTGAAAGCCAGCAGTTGCAGTATTTACAAGAGAGCCAATTAATGAACCTACTGCTGAGGAACCTAACCAAACTATTAATGAAAAGTAGGCAGACCAAATGACTACACCAATAATTGCTCCTAAACCTGCACTACCAATTAAGCTCAGTTTAACTGCTAGAAAAGAAGCGATGAATAATGCAATACTCGCGGTTATTAGCGCCCAAATTCCTACTTTCGCTTCAACTCCCCGAATTGTGCTACCTAAACTTTGGGAATCATGATCATCAGATGAGTCACTACCTAAAGCAGCAATTCCCACAGCTAGAGAGAAGTTTGTTAGTAAAAATTGAAAAGCAAATGCCATCAATATACCAGATAGCATTGCTACCAAAAACTTCGGTCCAGAAAAGGCAAGCGATACTTCCGGAATTACAACTGCCTGAGCAATTGGCATTGATTGTAATTCAGGTATATCGCATAACTTTAAAACTGTTTGCAAACTGGAAAACATATTATTTTATTCCTGTCGCTAAACTCCTATCCCAGCGTAGCAAATAATTATGTTGATATACACTGACTTTGGTAATAAATATGCTTATCAAAAGTGGTATTTTTGCAGACAGTTATCAAATTAATTTTTGATACATTTCTTAAACAATCAGAATAATCAAGATAATTTTTCTTATATAAATTAAACAACCAAGCTTTAGCTTTGTTGTTATTAACATGTAAGTACAAGAACTTATATCATACTCAGGATAGAGGTAAAAGTTCTTCCAAGCGATTGATGACGAATTTACTAAGAAAATGGATAAATAGAATTATTGAAGCCAATAAAGAAAGAAAAATATTAGTATTGGGAGAATTTGAAAATGGTTGTGGGAGTACATAGACGCGCTGTAGGCGTATTTGCTCGTCGCCGGGATGCAGAAGAAGCGCTACATGAACTGAAAAAATCCGGCTTCGATATGAATAGAGTGTCTGTCGTAGTGCAAGATGCAGACGGCGATAAAAATATTGCAGGTGCCGAAGTTAAGGAACGTGTTGGCGATAAATCAGATGAAGGTGCGACAGTTGGCGCAGTTTCTGGCGGTACTTTAGGCGGATTGACAGGTTTGTTAGTTGGTTTGGGGACTTTAGCAATTCCGGGAATTGGACCAATTATGCTGGCTGGTGCAACAGCTACCGCCTTGGCAACAACTCTAGCAGGAGTTGGTATTGGTGCGGTAGCTGGTAGTTTGTTGGGTGGATTAATTGGTTTGGGAATTCCCGAAGAACGAGCCAAAGTTTACAACGATCGCGTACAGCGAGGACAATATCTAGTCATCCTTGATGGCACAGATGCCGAAATTGCCGAAGCTCAAAAAATTCTCCATACTAGCGGTGTAGAAGAGTTTGGCATTTATGATCATCCAAATAGCCCACCAATAACTTCAGGTGTGGCGACTAGAGATGTTGGTGTTACTGGCGTTGCTACTCCTGTAAGGACTACTGCACCTGTCCATAGAAACAAAAGAGCGATCGGTGTATTTTCTCATCGCCGTGATGCCGAAGCTGCAATTAGGGAACTGGGTGATGCAGGTATATCGATGGATCACGTTTCGATCATCGGTAAAAATGCAGATCACAACGTTGGCGATCGCGTCGGTGGCGTAAATGTGAATGACCGTCTCAACGACAACAAAGCCGATGATGGTGCAAAAGCAGGCGCACTTACAGGTGGTGCATTAGGCGGTTTAGGCGGCTTATTAGTTGGTCTTGGCACCTTAGCAATTCCGGGAGTGGGTCCAGTACTAGTAGGTGGTGCAGCTGCAACAGCTTTGGCTACGGCTCTGACAGGTGGTGCAATTGGTGCAGCAGCAGGGGGTATAACTGGCGCATTAGTTGGCTTAGGAATTCCAGAAAAAAATGCGAAAGTTTATAACGATCGCATTAACAGAGGCGATTATTTGGTAATCGTCGATGGTACAGATGCAGAAGTTCACCGGGCTGAAGAAATTTTCAGACGGAGACATGTTGAAGATTTTGGCATTTATGATGCTACCGATTTAGACCGTGCAGGCGATCGCGATCGCTCTGGTGTTGTTGCTCACCAAACACCAGTTGTTAATACTACCGGATCTCTGCATAGAAACAAAAGAGCGATCGGTGTATTTTCTCATCACCGTGATGCCGAAGCTGCTATTAGGGAACTGCGCGATGCAGGTATATCGATGGATCACGTTTCGATCATCGGTAAAAATGCAGATCACAACGTAGGCGATCGCGTCGGTGGCGTAAATGCCAATGACCGTCTCAAGGATAACAAAGCCGATGATGGTGCAAAAGCAGGCGCACTTACAGGTGGTGCATTAGGCGGTTTAGGCGGCTTATTAGTAGGTCTTGGCACCTTGGCAATTCCGGGAGTTGGTCCAGTACTATTAGGTGGTGCAGCGGCAACAGCTTTGGCTACGGCTCTGACAGGCGGTGCAATTGGTGCAGCAGCAGGGGGTATAACTGGGGCATTAGTTGGCTTAGGAATTCCAGAAAAAAATGCGAAGGTTTATAACGATCGCATTAACAGAGGCGATTATTTGGTAATCGTTGATGGCACAGATGCAGAAGTTCACCGGGCTGAAGAAATCCTCAGACGGAGACATGCTGAAGATTTTGGCATTTATGATGCTACCGATTTAGATCGTCCAGGCGATCGCTCTGGCGTTGTTGCTCACCAAACACCAGTTGTTGACACAACTCAAAGCAATTACGTACCGCCAACAGTTGGTAGCGACGAACCCTCAGTAATCATTATTGACCGTCGCGACGAACGTGTGTAATTGCGTGTTGGGCTAATCGACTTTCCCAGATTACACCCAATAATACAAGGCGGAAGTCGAAAGTCAGAAATCAAGAGTCGCAATTGACAATGCTCCACACTTCTTGACTTTTGACTTCCATGCCAAGAGAAGGAAAAACTTCCTCCTCACCACTTCACAATTTACCTCTTTCTATTAACAGTTAAACAAATGAAAAACCTAACTCCTTTCTTTATTAGTTGCTTATTAGTTTTTGGTGCTGCTGCTTGTCAAAATCCAGCTAAAACCAGTGCGGATGCACCAAATGACGCTAATAAAACCGTATCTCAAACTGAAGCGCCAAGCGTAGAAGCAACTCAAGCTGCGAAAGAAGATGCCCAAAGTGAAACCCGCAGAAGACAGCTAAATGCCGACATTAAGGCTCGCGAAGAGCGCAATAATGTGACTGGAGGCGATACCGACAGAGCCGTAGGCGACCTGAAAAGTCAAGTTCGCTCTAAATTGGAGGCTAACATCCCCAACGGGAATTTAGCAGTTGATGCTACAGAAGATGGCACAGTAACTGTTACAGGAACTGTCGCAGTTCAAGATCAACTAGCTAAAATTGAACCTTTATCTAAAGAAATTAAAGGTGTCAAACAAGTGATAAATAAAGCAACCGTTGTTAAGAAATAAGCCAGACTAAAACATCGTTTTCCATACCCAAAAACACGAGAAACATGAACGCAAACTTACAACAATCGGAATACGCTAATCCCGCTTCCCCACCGGAAATGGTAGCAATTGAAGGTTCAAACCCGCAAAATCTGCCAATGCTACCACCTGCTACGGAGCCGGAAAACCAATTGCAAGAATTTGGACGACAAGTTTCGGAATTTTTGGCGAAATTGCCCGAATACACAGGTAGATTCTTTAGCGACTACAAAGGACTAATTATCAACCTTGGTTTATTTCTAGCAGCAATTGTCACAGTCAAAGTAGTTCTGGCAATTTTGGATGCACTCAATGACATTCCGCTGCTATCTCCAACTTTTGAGTTGGTGGGAATTAGTTACTCAACTTGGTTTACTTTCCGCTATTTACTCAAAGATTCGACTCGACAAGAATTATCTGCTGACATTGAATCGCTCAAACAACAGATTTTTGGCAGCAATGGTTCAGAAATGTAAACTAACTCTTGCCGATTAGTAAATTTTAAATTTGTCTGGAAAAGAAAAGCGCTTAGACTAGCGAATATAAATTTATATTTCTTATACGTTTTGTGTAATGAAATATCTATTTTCCAGATAAATTTAATAAAATTAAATCTTGTCTCCTGAATCCTTTTTTGCTTGTTTGTGGTCAAGTCGAAATCAACTTTTTGACTTGACCATTTTTTTATAGGCTTCCACTGTTATTTAGAACTGCCATATCTAAATAGGTATGATCAATTACATACACCAAAACGCATAAAAATCTATCTTCCCTAATCTGTATTTTTTTATAAAAATTATTTATATCTGTTTTCAAAATCTATCTAATGATAGAGAAAAAAACGGAGTTGATTGAGCTAATTCCTTTCTAAAGATAGTGTAATTGTCGTAACAAAAACCCTTAATCTAGTCTTTAAAGTTATTCAATCAGTTGAAAAAGGATTTGATTTATGACTAATGAAAAGTTTAATAAAGCAGTAGATTCATCCGATCGCGCCAAAGAAGATAATTACGATAGAGGTATTGTGCCTGCGGAAACTGCGGCTCGTAAAGAAAGAGAAGGAGATCAATTCAAAACAACCCCTACCGAAGAAAGGGAAGCAAGTGCGATCACCGACGACCAAACCCACCCAGGCGACAGCATCCGCACCACAGACGGCTACACAGTTGATAAAGAAGGTTTGTTAAACAACTACGCAGTCGAACCGGAAATGTACTACGATACACCGGGAGATGCCAGCCAAAAAGCAGCAGAAGATAAAGCCGCGCGTGTCGCAGAACTCGAAGAAATCAACGAAGACAAGCAAGGAGAATTGACAGAAGAGGGTGACAAACGCGGTAGAGGTCCCGGCGGCGTTTAGTTTTGCACCATCCAAGTTTCTCTAATGGTTATACCGCATTTTCACTGCGACGGTCGGCAAGAAAGTCCCGGTCGTCGCTTATTTCCATAACGGTGAATTATGGTAAATAGCGATCGCCTGTTTTGGCAAATTTACTGGCGCTTACGAGGCGTGAAGCGTAAAGCCCCCGAATAGAATTCGGGGGATATAAGCGAATGAGCCAAATGAATTTGGCTTTAAAAACGATTTATCTATTTTTAAGATAGAATAGATAAATGCTAAACCTAA
>JAHHID010000118.1 GCA_019359015.1 Spirirestis rafaelensis WJT71-NPBG6 | reverse complement strand
GGGTGATATCGTCAGGCGTACCAAATTGACCATCAGGACCTGCACCAATTAAGTTGAGAGTAACGTTGTTAATCCCGGCTTCGCCTGTGTCTTGGGTATTGTTACCGTTGGTATCATTATAAACAGTATCGCCAAGTGTGCCCCCAGGGACAGGCGCACAAATATTTAACCGGGCAAGACCGATAGTTTCATCTTGCCCAGGAGTACCAAATTCTGTTCCTGCCTCATATAAAACTCGAATTTCCGTAATTGCCCCAGCTGGCGTGACTTGAACATTGCCAGCGCTTTGAGTGACTTCGGCATTCTCGTTTATACCCTCTGCCAGAACGCTATTACCTTGATTAGTGACTCTAGTATTTGTACCTAATGCCGTACCTGTTACACCAACTGGTGTAGTTCCATTAAATGCTGTAATTGTCGCTCTATCTTGGAAGATTCTTCCCACAGGATCTCGCGCACCATTTCTGTCAACGTCTAAAAAAGTGAGGGGAGATGCTAGGGTGACTGGTTGTGCGAAGGTAATCCTGAGTGTGGCACTACTGCCAACTGCTACCGGATTGCTATCTCGAGGTTGGTTGGGTAGCGAATTTCCTCCGATATTAAACCTGAGATTGGGTCCTGGAATACCACCGTATATTTCTGGATCAATACGTGTTTCGCCTGCGTCGATGACTCCAGGGCTGCTTTCAGAGAAGCTGAAGGTGGTACTAATGCCGCCAACGCTCAAACTTTGACTTAAAATAGATTGGAGATTCGGCGCAGGATTCCACTCTAAAGTTGTGGGTGATGTCCCAGCTGGGCAACTTGTTTGCGCTTGTGCCAAAGCCTTCCCACCCGATGAAATGCTTCCTAGCAATGGATATTGTATGGGAACTTGCGGCACTGTAAACAACAGTGTCAAAAGTGTGCGTTTTAAAGGTTGAAATATGTGAGAGTGGGTGATTGCTGGTAAACGTTTAAATAAAAGTTTCATAAATGCAAGATCCTAAACAATACTTTAAGGGGTAGCTTTTATCAAGGTGGGGTCGAAGTTATGCTCAATAGCGGTCAAATATAGTAATTAAAACCAAGAGCAGGATATCAGGATTCGTGTCAAGTCTGGCAGAGAAACTTCCCCCGCCAGACTTGACGCGCGATCGCTTTATTGATGATGTAATTTCATACTTCATACTTCATACTTGTGGGCTACCTTCTTCTACCTCTGGGAGGTTCGATTTGTAAGTCTTGTTCTTGTCCTTCAATAATGATGTCGATGCCTCTAACGTCTCTGAAAATGATTTCCGCACGGCGATCGCGTGCATAATCTACTCGACCGGAACCTTCACTTACACGCTGGCTTTCACCCTGAGAACGAATGGTCATTCTTTCGGGAGCGATACCTTGCCGTAATAAATAATTTCTCGTAGATAGTGCCCGTCGTCTACCCAACGCCTGGTTATATGCGTCACTGGCGCGGGGGTCAGTGTGACCAATTATTTCAATGACAATCACCGGATATTGCTTCAACACCTGGGCTACCCGATCCAAAACCAGCGCACTGGCTGGACTGATGAAAGATTTATCTAAGGCAAAGTGAACGTTACGCGGTACGCGTATCCGCAACGGTTCCGGTGGTGCTTCTGGTGGCGGTGCTGGCGGTGCTGGCGGTTCTGGTGGTGGGGGTGGCGTTGGTCTTGAAGTACACTGAGGTGGCTGTATGGGCGTTGTTTGAGAAGATGGTCTGAAGTTAATTGGTGTCTCAGGAGTGCCAATTAGAGCGGCGATCGCTGGTTCTGATGTCCCATATTTCGGATCGGTGGCGATCGCACTCACCATTTCTCCTGTCTGCAAATTTGTCGCCGTAACGCTAAAATTGCCTTGATTATCTACAGGTGCCGTCGCCAACACTTGACTCAGCGCTCCATAACCCGGTTGGTAAAGGGCTTGTTTTCCTCTTTGATAATCTCCCAAGCGATATATCGTTACTTGCGAACCTGGATCAGCTTTACCTTGCAATGTTACGCCGTTCCCGCTGGGTGCAAAAGCCCTAGCAGTAAATTCTGGTGCGTTAATCGCTCCATTTCCCGTATCAAGCCGACGATTACCAGAATCGCGCTTGGGGTTGGGACCATCTCCCCGTTGAAAGTCGCTGACATCAAGATTGCGCTGGGTGTTGAGGTCAATACTCAAACCTTCCAAAGCGGCAAACAAGTTATCTTGGATGATGTTGCGTTCAGTATCAGGGAACGCTGACACTACTACCCCAGGTCCTGTTTGATGGTCAATCTCGTTACCAATTATTTGATGATTGCTACCCATCACATAAACCGCTGCCCGTCGCAATCGTCTACCGTTATAAGTGATTTTGTTATTTTGCAATAACACATCACCTTGAGGTTTAAATAAATACACCCCGGCTCCATCGTTGGCGCAAATCAAATTGCCCAAAATCTGCGACTTTGTAACCACACCTTCAATCCGCAAGGCATCGGGCATACCGTCGATGCCATTTCCAACGATGATATTTTGTTGAATTACCGTATTTTCAGCACGCACCGAGGTAATAATGGCGCTACCATCATGATAATAAATTCGGTTTTTGCGAATTATCGCACCTTGGGAATTAAAAAGATAAACCCCAAAAGCTGATGTTGTTGGTGGCACTCTTTCATCAGTTGTCAGTCCCAACCAGTTGTTTTCAATGACAACATTTTTCGGTGGGACATCTCGCTCATAAAAAGGAAAATCATCGTTAGGTGGTTGCTGTCGTTTCGTATTCGGAGGTGGAAAACGATGGGAAATAACAATATCTCCTGGCGGTGTCGTCAACGTCGCCGGCTTGGGAACTCCATCATAAATCAATAAGTTGCCCAACTGCTGCTTAATTGGACTGGCATTAAAACCATAAATACTTAAGCCGCGAATATTTATACCATCGGCGACAATAGTCAAGCCGCGAAATATTTCTTTATCTGCCGCTGGAGTTATCGCCACTACTGGAACCGGAATGGCAATTTCTGCTGTGGCTGAAGTAGCTGCATCATATCCCGGTTGCGTCGAACCATCAATTACCAATCCCGGACTTGACAAATCGGGTAATTGCTGTTGCAACTGGATCGTCGTTGCGCCAGTCGGCAAATTAAACTCAATGCGCGAACCACCGCTAGTTTGTGGTTGGACTAAAGCTTTTTCGCCAGTGCTGAGTTGTTCAACTGTTAGCGTACCATTCACCAGAGCGATCGCTTCTCGCAATGTCAATTGTTCATCAGCCTGAATATTACCATCAGAGTTACTATTCACCACCACCCGCAAAGGAGAAGGCGGAGTAGGTGTTTGACTAAAGGCAACTTTTGAAGTTAAAAGGCAAAAGAAAAACAAAGACGGGGTAAGGGCAAAACGGTAAGGGGACATGAAAAACCCCTTGCTTTTGAACCTTTTTCCTTGTTCAGCTCGTTGCGAGAATTTTTTACTTAGAACTAACCACCAACCACTAATCAGCAACAATAAACGAAATTTCACACTGAACATTACTCACTCCTGTACACCTCGCAAATACGGCTATAGCAACGAAGTGCTATCTCAGACGCTTAATTAACTCAGCTTTGCTTTCCTCAACCATCTGTGGTTGAGTTTGTTTGAGACGGCTAACCAACTTATTCGGTGAAGTTTGCGCTCTCGGAAGCCGCAGACGGTTAACCAACTTGCTTTGAGAATTATTATTTATGCTGACTGTTGGTTGCACTTCCGACTCTTGTTGCTGTCTGGGTACGGGTTTTTGCAATCCAAAGCCGCCCAAAAGTTCATTCAACTTCAAGCTGATATTCACATAAAAACCGCCTTCAGACCTGTAGCCGGTGAAGTCCCGGTCATCGACGCTACCAAAGCTGTAGCCCAGACCTACGCGCAAATCAGGTGTTAAATAATACCCGGATTCTACAGCTACGCCAAATTCATCGTAATCAGTGCCGCTATTGGAGTTTTGCCCAATCCAGCGTCCTTCTACTGCCAAATCAGTGCGATAACCGAGTCTATAAGTTGCCCGCATCTGTGCCAAGTTAACTGTACCGTCGTATCTATCGCCATCTAAGAAGGTGACACCATTACGGAGAGCGAATTTGCCATATAATTCCCAGCGCCAGTTTGGGGCATAAATCGCTTCAGCAGAGAAGACATGTCCTGTCGCGGTGGTGCCGGTCAATTGCGCTTCCGGAATTGAGTCAAAGTTTTGCCGCCACTCATATTTCAACAAAGCGTTGAATTTATCGTTGCTGGGGTCGCGGTAAGCTATACCAAATCTCAAGTTTGCGGTGTCGCCGAGTTCTTGGAATCTAACTCCATCGCCGATGATACCGGCATTTGAAGGCAGAAAGACGTTTGCTTCACCTGCTTGTTGAAAGCGAACCAGTGCGGTTAAAGCGGGAGAGAGTTTACCGGAAGCAGCGGCGGAAATAACTAGATTGTTGCCTTCATCGCCATCACGATATTCAAAGCGAGTGCTTGCTTTGAAATCAGGATTATCAGTATATTCAAATCCTAAACTATACACTGAACCAGCAAACAGTCCCAGTGAAGAAGCGGTTTGACCAACAGCGTAATATTGTTCGCTGCGGTCTCCAGCGGCGGTTGCGTTAAAGATATTCTTGAATATGTACTGGTATCCAACATTCACTTTTAATCCGGGGGCAACCCTAAAGCCCTGATCTAATCCAACGGCTCCTTGACCTTGCAAGCCGTTGAAACCGGATAGCACCGAATAACGACCTGTAATGGCAGTATCTTCGCCTAACTTGCGATCAAAAATCGTATCTAAGGTAGTGAAGGAGTTGCCGCGAAGTAACTCGCTATCATCATAGAATTGGTGAGCGAGTCGCACTGTCACGCCTTGAAAAGCTTTCCAATCTAAGCCGAAGGTGGTGCGGTTGGGATAAAGCGGGTCAGAGCCATCTATATTCAGTTCATTTTGCGCCTGAAAGGTCAATGATTGAGTTAGAGGCAATTTCAGGCGAGATACTAACTGATTAGCATTGCCATCAAAGCGATCGCTCACTCTATCATCACGCGATCGGTTCACATACTCTAAACTCGCATCTGCATTTCCTATTCTTTGCAAAATGCCGGCGCGGAAGGTTCTCAATTCATTACTAACTCTGTCACCAACTCGCGTTTGTGGTTGCGGATTGAATAAGTCAAAAAAGTCTACAATTCTACCTGTAGATCTACCATAGTTTTCTTCTAAGTCGTAACCAACAGTAAAACTGGTGGTATCAGTCACCCTTGCCAGCAACGACGCGCCGTAGCGTGTTTGTCCGGGTGAAAAACTAAAGGTAGCGTTGTTAGCGAAGTTTGGCTCAACTCCCCGGTAATAAGCACTAGCGCTGATTCTGTCAGCAATATTACCAAACGCCTCTAAGCGATAGGCATTACCTGTCACTTCTCCCCCGGTAAGCAAACCGCTGTTTGAACGAGCAAATTCCCCAACAATCCTACCTGAATTGCCCAAGGAGACTAAGAAATCTGCTCCATACAATTCAAAATCTTGGTCGCCTTGGTCTTCTCTCAGGTAGGAACCGGCAACGAAGGTTTTATTTTCTAGATCGTTGGATAAGTTATATTGCAGTCGTCCGCCGTAAAGGTTGGAATCTTCACCACCTTCATTTTGGTAGGTAACGACGACTCGTCGAACCAAAGTTGTGCCAAAGGGATTCAGGTCTGTTGAGAGGATGGGACGGCGAAACAAAAGTGTACCGCGATCGTAATCTATTTCATAATCTTGTCCGCGATACAATTGTTCGCGCTGAAGTACTGTACCTGGGCGCTGAATTTCCTCTGCTTCTACATAAACGATTTCACTTCCTGGAACAAGCAACCGTTTGGAGAGGAAATAATTTCCACTAGTTCCGTTGGGGACGAAGGTATCTCGCTGGAAACCCTCGATGTTATTGGCATACAAACCAGTTACTTGTAAGTTGCCAAAGTTGTAGTTAGCTTTAAAGCCGTGTAATTGGCGCGAGGTTGCCGTATACAACTGCGAGGAACGGTTGAATTCTTGGGTGTTGTAGTCCCCCCACATGAAGTAGTCTGGCTCTGCCCCAGGCACTGAAGAACTGCGCTCAAAGCGGGCGTACAAGCTATCTATGGAGGGGGCAGTTGATGTGAAGGTAGAACTGTCGCCGTAGACGGGATATTGTTGTTCGCAAAATTGAATTCCACCAAAGAGGCGATTTCTGCCTTCGCAATCTTGGTTGAGCGGACGTTGGCTGTTATATGCGCCGGTAAATAACCAATCTCCGACTTGACCTGTGGCAAACACCGCACTATAGAAATCGACTTGGGTGCCGCCAGTCCGACCAGGTGCGAGAAAATCGCTATAACTGCCCCAGTAATCAGTTCCCCGCTGTCCAATCCGCAAATTGATTATCCCTGTCACCAGCGATGGACGCAGATAAGTTGTGAATTCAACTTGGGTATAATCTTCTAATGGCTTGTTGCCAATTAGTTCAAATATAGAGGTATCGTTTTGTTGGGGAAATGGTTCACTTTCGCCGGTTGTATCGGTTTCTCCGTAATACGGTATTGATGGTTGCCCGATCGCTCGCGGTGGTAGTTGTCTAACCCGGTTTCGTACCTTAATTTTGTCTACCCCAGCTCGAATCCTGACTTGTTGGGGTTTGATATCTGATTGCAAAGTGGCGACGAACTCACCACCAATCGCCCTAACTTGAAATCCTGGTTGGTCTTTATCTTGGTCTGCACCAACAAATTTCCCGGCTGTGGTGGTCAATGTCACCATCACGTCTTTGCTGATGAGTTGACCTTTTTCGTCGGTAATTTGCCCAGACAACTTGATGGTAGAACGTCCATCAGCTTGAACTCGCGGATCGCCTACGGGTGTAATTTCAATTTGTGCTTTGCGATCGCCAATAGTCTGCGGTGTACTGTTGGGTAAGACTTCCTGAGTCGTTGGCGGTGCTTCTAGCGGTGTTTGTTGCGGTGGAGGAACAGTTTGTTGAATTGGGGAAGCCGGATTTTGTTGAAATTGAGTTACCGGATCTTGGGGAAATCCGCCTGTATCTGGGGTAAGTTGGGAAATTTGCGAGATGAGAGATGGGAGGAGGGGGGGAGTGGGGGAGGGGAGGAGGGAGGGAGGGGGAGACGGGGAGAAAGAATAGTCTCCCTTGTCTCCCTGTCCCCCGGTCTCCTTGTCTCCCTGTCCCCCGGTCTCCTTGTCTCCCTGTCCCCCGGTCTCCTTGTCTCCCTGTCCCCCGGTCTCCCCTACTGCTGGAGAGGTTTCGGCAAGTCCCCGCAAGCGATCGCCTAAGGTGGAAGCATAGGCACTGCTGGAGAAAAATGGTGCAGCGATCGCTAAAAATACAGGCAATATGCCGACACTACCCTTGGTAAGTAGGGCAAAGCGCAATGCAATCGAAGATTGTAGTTGATGTTGTATTTTCCGCCTCATCCCCAAATTTTTGGCAAAATTCACACAAGGTTTTCTAATTTTCATCGCTTACCCCCTGAAAACGCAGGCGTAACGCCAAAATTGACTCGTGCCAAACTACCAGGCGCTAGTTTCACCATGCGTGACTGGCTATTTTTTTCGATAAAGTACGTGTTAGGTGCTAATCCATAACCAGGTAAGCTACTCATGTCCAGTGTTGCCGAACGATAACCGGATACGACGTTTGCCAAGGAAAATAGTCCTTTAGCATCGGTGACGATTCGATTGCCGTCGTCCATGTAAATTACGGCATTCGGTACTCCTGGTTCGTTCGGTTGCTGTTCGCCATCAAAGTTTTTATCAACAAACACACGCCCAATCAAGGTGCCGCAATCGGAGAGAATACCTGGTCGAATCCGTATCCGATAGCTGGTTTGGTTGCTTGTGAGGTTTCCAGCTCTGGCTTGTGCTAAGTTTCTGCCATCTCCTCGAATTGCATCTGGCGTTACTTCAGCGGCATATACCACAACTAACGTTTCGTTCGGTTGCAGTCCCTGATCAGCCCTAATTGTCACTGTTCGATTTGAAACCCGATCAGCGGTTAAGGGGACTTGTCTTCCACCGATAGAACCTTTCAACGATCTGTTGATCAATCTCACTCCTAAGGGCAGTCTGTCTGTAATCGATACCTGGCTTGTTGGTGCTCTACCAGTATTTCTAATGGCAAGACGGTAAACTACTGTTTCGCCCGGTTCGGCTGCTGCCCTGTCACCTGTTTTGATAATCTCCAAAGCTGCTTGCCTGACGGCGCTTAAAGTCACCTCGTTTGAGGTGACTTGTGGAAGATTGTCTGCACCAGCACCTGCGGTATTCCTGATTTGAGTTTGAGCAAAAACAGGTATAATTCCGTAAGTAAATATACTGAAACAAAAAAAGGTAAAAAAGAGGCTATTATGCCTCAACCATGAATTTATAGATGTCATTGGAAGGCATCAACCAATAGCAGAGGATTGTTATGGGGTTAGGTTTTTGTGGAAAAACCTAATTCTTATCGGGGCTTTTCAAATTCTTTTAGACGCAAGCATCGTATCACTAAATGTTAGCAAGGCGTCTTTTAACTTTGATTTTTCACAATTCCTTTTACACAATCTTTAATTAACTTTTTTTTCCAGGGAAGCATATTCTTAAACATGTGTCAATCTCAACACCACATAATTTTCAATTGACGTGCGATCGCCGTTTCTATTTTGAATTCTAACGATTAGATCACAGCGATTATTATTGCCATGATATTAGCAATACTGATAGTTGTGAAACTTAAATCACAGAAGTATTAGCCAAATTTCACTGCAACGCATCAAAGATACCCTACAGAACTGTACTTGCAATATCAATTCGCAAAAATAGCCTTCTACGTCCGCTTGCTGTTTTTTCCTTTGTCTTGCGGGGTAATGCTATCGATTGAGTGGAATTAAATTCACTCTTCGGAAAGCAAAATCTTATAAAATTTCCTCCTTTTGGTAGATGAGATATCTTTTCTCCTCAAATTAACGGCAACACGAAGCAGGCAGAAAGCTTGCGGTTCACTAACTCCTTGTATCTACTGCACCCTGATACAATTACGCTTTGCTAACTACTCCTGATAAAATATTTCTATTTTTTTGTGATTAGAGCATGTTATCAAAAGTGTGTCAATTTGAGAAATAAAACTTGTTACTTTGACGCTAACTGCCAAGATAAATATATTTACTTCAAATTCAAAACAGAATAAAAAGTATTGGCAATTGCTGCCAATAGATGAACACAACTGATGATTCTGCGATTCTACCAGGTTGTTGCCAATAAATTAACATTACTGGATAATCTGGTTAGTTTATTTAAGGCATGCATCATACTCTCAATGCAGTAATTGCATCAAAATCAAGCCGCAAGCAAGATATCAAGCACCGTAATTGATATGTCACCAGACTGCTAAATATCTGTCTCAATTTATTTTCCGAAAACTGAATATCAAACAAAGTGAGCAAATTCCAAAATCGATACTAAGTAATGTCAAGCCTAAATAGCAACTTAATTTACGCTCACCTGAATTACCTGATCAATATGTATGTGATCAATAATCGAGTAGCCGATATAGGAAAGATGCCGAATCACTATCTTTCGGGAACACTTAAGTGATATTACTCAAAAATCATATTTAATGCCTCAGGGTAAGAAAAAAATATCCAGTATTTTTTCTTATACTTTTTAGCACTAATTTTTTACGTAACAGTATATTCTTTCAGCAACAAATAAAGCTTATAAAAGATGATGCCAATCACTTAGTCTCTAGCAATTGCCAAAGAGCATCCGGCTTTTGTCTGGGTTTGTATGGTTGCAATGATGAAGAGTACACTGCAAGGATTACATTCATAGCCAATTTCAGTTACTACTTCAATATTCAAAGTAATTTTATTGACATAAGTAGGAAACTGGTCAAGTGCGAACGCATGATTCACATGCTGCTACAATCGCCTTGCCCCGTAACAAAATATCTATACCAACTTCCTATGGCTAATCATTTTATCATAGATAAAATCCTAGCAAATAAAATTTGCGCGTAAAAACTGATTTACAGCCAATACAAACAGGCGAGAATTTATTGGTTTTACCCAAGATAATTCTCACCCTAGATGCCCCAACTTGAGCTTCCCATAGGGTATTACTTTGTGCTGTGCTTAGAAGTGCTTCAACTTTAATGCATTTCGTCGTATTCTGTGGCTTCAACTCGTCTGGTTTCTACACGAGGAGGGAGAAACTCAGCGCGGCGTACAGGAGCCAATGGCGATGTTGGACCATTATAAGGATGAATTACTTGTACGGTACGGGTAGAACGCTGCCGTGGTGAGAACAAAGCCAACACACCAGCTACAACAACACCACCGCCAATCGTGAGCGTCATACCTGCCACTGCCCAAACTATGGGTGAAGACGACCAAGGAGCTTCCGGCTGTTGCTGCTGCAATGCTGCTTGTTGCGCTGCTTGGTTATTGACGTTTAATTGAGCTTGGTTTTTATAATTTTCGACTTGATACTGAAGTTGAGGAATTTGCTGTTTAAGCTGATCGTTTTCTCGTTGTAGCACGTCTAGCTGATTTTTCTGCCGTTCCATTTGCAGGCGAAACTCTTCGGTACCGCTGGGATTAATCGGCGCAGGATTGGGGTATGGTTGCCCATAAGCAGGATATTGTCCTGGCTGCATCATTTGCGGTGCTACTACAGTGGCTGGAAAAGGCGGGGCTACAGCAATATTAGGTTGTAGGTTTGGAGCACCTGTCCCTTTGAGCAATACGAGGGCTGCCAGACCAGCTACAGCAACTCCACCGATAAATGCCATACTTTCACTCATCGCCTGTCCCCCTCAACTGCGACGTAATTATAACCATTTCTGACTTATTCACTCTCACACTCATTATTTATAACCTATTCAAGTTTACATAATACTCAAACCATAAGCCGACGTATCAGCTATTTTTTTTACAGCTTGATATTTGCTGTTAACATTCAAGAACATATCGGTTAAATTATCTACTAAGTCAGGGCAAAAAAGTTTGCACTTTAATTTTTTTAATCTACTTTCCCGATTTGATCAAGCCGGAGTATTTGTGCTATTTGTCAGAAGTTTGAATGGCTGTTTTCAGGGTTTGACAAAACTCAGCGATCGCTTTTAATCCCTGTTCTGAATTACCTTCTGCTAGACGTTTGACAAAAGCGCTACCAACAATAGCTGCATCCGCGCCCCACTGGCGCACCTGATGAGCTTGTTCTGGCTGGGAAATGCCAAAGCCAACACCGATAGGCTTGTCACTAACACCACGAATTTGTTTAAGTAAATCTGACACTCTTGATTGAATTTGCGATCGCATTCCGGTAACGCCGGTGACGCTAACCAAATAAATAAACCCTTGAGAAGAACGAGCGATCGCTTCTATTCTTTCAGTTGAACTTGTGGGAGCAACCAATAAGGTAACATCAATTCCCATCGCCGAAGCTGGTTGCAGCAAACCTTGAGCTTCTTCTAAAGGTAAGTCAGGAACTACCAATCCTGCCACCCCAGCATCTACAATCTGAGTTAGAAACTTTTCAATTCCCCGGTACAAAATCGGGTTGTAATAATTGAATAAGATGATAGGCGATCGCAAACTTGGACTAGTTGCTTTCACCATTTCCAAAACAGAATCGAATTTCGTTCCTTTTTGTAAAGCGCGGGTAGCAGCAGCTTGAATTACTGGTCCATCCGCCAGAGGATCTGAGTAAGGAACACCCAATTCAATTATGTCGGCTCCACTACGATCCAGAACCTGCAACGCTTGGGCGGTTGTTTCTAAACTCGGATCGCCAGCAGTAATAAACGGAATCAGCGCACACTCGGAGTTACGCGAGAGATTTTCAAAGCAATCAGAAATCGCAGTCATTAGTTATTGGGCATGGGGCAAGGGGACAAGGGGACAAGGGGACAGGGGGACAAGGGGACAAGGAGACAAGGGGACAATTCTTTCTCCCCATCCCCCCATCCCCCCCTCTCCTTGTCTCCCCCTCTCCCCATCTCTTAAGAGTCGCTACTTTCTATGTCAGCTTGAAGTTTTGCAAGTTCTTCCGGGGTGAGTTCGTCGAGTCGCTTTTGCAAAAAAGCTTTTTCATATTCTTCCCGTTGCTGATGGTAGGTCATTTTTTGTCCAACCGCACGAAAAAGATAGGTTGCTACCCAACCAATCAACCCACAGACTAGCAAGGCTTGGCTCCAAATCCCGGCTTTCTGGCTATCTAAGCCCACTAGCAGGAATAATACATAAGCCAAACCACCAGCTACAAAAACGCCAAACACAATTCCAACAGCGTCAATCCGTCGCATCTCTAGTTATGAGTATAAAAGTATGAATGATAAAGGATGAAGGATGAAAAAGATATAACCGAGCGTGCCATTGATGTCTGGGGTTTCTAGTTTATCCTTCATCCTTCATCCTTTAGCTGACCTACCAATCAAATATCGTTAAACTTCAATTTGTCGCCGTCTGGGTCGAAGATTCACAAAAGGTGACAAAAGCAACAAACCGGGCAAGAAGAAGAACACGAGAAAGTACATAAAACCGCGCTCAAAGGAGCTCGCCACATACCACCGTTGTGTGAGGTACACCAACGCTGCTGCTGGTATGACTAATAGGTAAGCTCCAGCCAAAATCAGATACAGTAGGGCTACAACCATAATTTTGTCTCTATATAGAGGTGCATCTGTTTTCCATCATAGGCTGAACGGCGATTAACTCATACCAATTTCGTGTGTTGTCAAATCAACGACTGTTCGCTAGCGTGCCCGAACAAACAATTCACGGGGTAGGGGGGAATGTCATCTGCGGGAAAATTCAGCTTGTTCAGGGTGGGTAAATGCTCTTCCTGAACCGATTCCGCAATTACTAATCCATGAGTGTCAAGTTGAAACTGGTCAATTTTTACGCGATCGCTATCAATAAACGAACGTACTTTGGCAACCGTCGCCGAGAAAATTTCTTTTACTTCTAAAGATTGCCGAATGCAATTTTAAGTAAAGTATTAAAATATACTAATTATAAACTCTACATAATTAGTAAATGTATCTCCCATATCTTTTACTCTTATTGAATATGTAAGAAATCTTTTGGTTTGGATCTTGTCCTATATTGGTAAAAAAAATTATAATTAACATTCGTAAAAGCACATAGAATATTTTTTTAAATTAAACTATAACTAATTTAAATTGCGTAGCTTTGGCATAAAATCGAGATCGCTGTATAATCTCCCTATAAGCCTGAAAGCCTTTGCCCATAAGGATTTGAAAATTTATGGCTATTTTAGGGAAAAATCCCACTTACCACTATGACCCTAAGCCATAAAAAAAATTTTTTAATTCAGTTGGACAAAAGACGCAATTGATGGTGGAATAGATGAGGAGGTATTTGCTGCCTTAATAAAATAAGCAAATCCCAAATAGCTAATGGGGGTGTGGCGGAATGGTAGACGCTACGGACTTAGCTAACTGAGCCTTGAAGGAGAAATCCCTCAAGTGAACGCTCTCAAACTCAGGGAAACCTAAATCTGGCAACAGACATGGCAATCCTGAGCCAAGCCGATAAGAGTGCTGAGTGCTGAGTGCTGAGTCATGAGTTAATTTTTAACTCTTAACTCATAACTCGTAACTCCTAACTTTTCGGAAGGTGCAGAGACCCGACGGGAGCTACCCTAACGTTAAGTCGAGGGTAAAGGGAGAGTCCAATTCTCAAAGCCTGAAGGTAAAACCGATTAGGCAGTAGCGAAAGCTGCGGGAGAATGAAAATCCGTTGACCGTAAAAGGTCGTGTGGGTTCAAGTCCCTCCACCCCCACTAAAAAAACTAAAAACGACAATAGGCTTGTTTGTGACTTTACCCATAACTTTGCCGCAACGGCAAGCTTATGCTTCCAATAAAGGGTGGCAAGGTTATGGTTCCAAACAAATTTCTCTTCGCGCTGCCCTTAAAGCAGCGCGAACTTTTTTGTCGCGAAAACATCCTGGTTTAGCCAATAGCCTTGAAATAGCTGCTTCACTAGGATAAATACCTTCAGTGTGAACTTGCCTAACAGCTTGTTTTACCTCCTCGCAACACTGTTCGATTCGTTTGATGCGAGATTCTTTCATATACTTAAGGTACTCGGCTGAAATCGCTCGGCATAGCTCTGGGAAATGCCTGTAAAGAACTCGCTTAGGATACCCAAGGCGTTTCGCTACTGCTGTCATAGGTAGCGGTTGTTCATTCGCTTGAAGCACATTTTCAAGTAATTGTTGAGTGCGATCGCCATCGAACTTTACTTCAAGCTTTTTTGTACTGCTATCTCTCACTTGCTTTTGAGGCATAGCAGGAAATTGACTAGAATTCTCCTTAAGAGTCTCTTGAGTCAAAAAATCCAGCACAGACACCTGAAGAGTAAAACAGATTTTCAAAATTACATTCAGTTCTGGCAAGACTTTTCCCATCTGCCACATCCAAACCTTGTTTTTGGGAATTTCGAGCATACGAGCAAAAGCAGCTGTGTTTCCTTCAGCAAATTGCTCTACGTACCTACAGAAGGCTTGGGCAACTATTTCCCTTTTCAAAGGTTTTGATAAGCGAGGGGTAGTAGCGAGTAACTCTCCAAGAGTTTTGATCACCCACGTTTGCCAAATAATCTCTTCCTTGCTCGGTGGGGTTTTATCAGAAGACGGGTAATTAGCAGTAACGCCAAGCCATTCTAAGCAATAAGGGCAATAACCTGGTCTCGAATAAGAAGCAAGAGGAGGAAGCTCTCGTTTGCAATGAGGACATTGCTGGTATAAAGACTGATTGTGCCAATGACAAAGTGTAACTGCCTCAAAAAACCAAATTAAGGGTTCGTAAATTACTTTGTCTTTCGAGGAATACCACTCCTCATAACAGTAGGGACACCAAGCTCGTCTAGCACGAAGTAATCTCCTTTGGGGAAAGATATTAGTCCATGTTAATAAAGTGAGAAAGCGCAAATCACTACGTAGAGTCAATGACTCTAGGACTGTGACTAAATCAAGAGCCATCGTACCTATTCCATTGAGTGCCCCAGTCAAGCTTCGCATTTCAAAGAGATTTGTAGTTTTGTAAGTCTTGGGTATAAAGGACACGAGTTCTCTGGATATTAAAGCTTTTGGCGTTACACAATGAGCTTCTGCTAGTCGAGATATATAACCAGTTAAGCTTTCTACCAATGGAGTACCAATACCAACAGGCTCTAATTGATACAACCGACTACGAGATGGAATAGCAACCTTTCTTAAATCCCAAGATTCGTATGTTTCTAATACACTAGCTAACATCTTGCTGCACTCCGATGGGATCAGAACTTACGCATTGACAAATTAGACAATAAGTGCCATATGGAAAAGAAGAAAAAATATGCGATCGCTAATCACTCTTGGACTGGAAAGACGGATAATTTACGTCCAGAGCGTATTTAGGGTTC
>JAHHID010000117.1 GCA_019359015.1 Spirirestis rafaelensis WJT71-NPBG6 | reverse complement strand
CATTAATGGTGTTGAAGCCAGAGGAGAAAGGGGAAACTACACCACACAACGTTTTAAATTTGACTCCAATTGCTCTGATTAATTTTTCGTTACATAGTTATAAATTTTTTCGCCGACCTACTTAGGAGCCACAGAAACTCAAGCTAGATTTAATCGTGTCTTTCAAGCTTTTATTGGTGTCTTTGCCCAAAAAGAACATCCGTTAGTGCTGTTTTTAGATGATTTGCAATGGGTAGATTCTGCCTCTTTAAAGTTCATTCAAGCCTTAATCACTGATGCCAATATCGGCTATTTATTGCTATTAGGTGCGTATCGCGATAACGAAGTAAGTGCGGCACATCCTCTGATTCAAACAATAACCCAATTACAAAAATGTACGACAGTCAATGAAATTGTATTAAAACCGTTATCAATTGAGAGCGTTAAACAATTGGTGACGGATACATTACAACAAACAGAAAACTCAACACAGCTAGCAACATTACTTTACAAGAAAACAGACGGTAATCCCTTCTTTTTAACTCAATTATTGCAATCTCTGGCGCAAACAAATCTAATTAAATTTGATTTTGTAACTGCTCGGTGGACGTGGGATTTAGCTCAAATTGAAAGTGTCGGGGTGACAGATAATGTAGTTGAGTTAATGGTTCATAAAATTGAAACATTACCACAAAATACACAATATTTATTAAAGTTTGCGGCTTGTATTGGTTATCGCTTTGATTTAGAAACCCTTGCGGTTATCTCTCAAAAAAGCGTATTGGAGACGGCTAAAGAAATCTGGTCAGCGATGCAAGCCGGATTAATTTTACCTTTGAGTAATGCTTATAAAATTCCTTTGTTTGTAGGGGAAGAAACCGCCGCGATCGCTCTTGATGAGCATAGCATTAACTATCAATTTTTGCATGACAGAGTTCAACAAGCCGCAGAAGCGCTAATTCCCGAAGCCGAACGTAAAGCTACCCATTTAAAAATCGGTCAACGAATTTTACAAAGTCAATCACCAGAAGAACAAAAAGAAAACATTTTTGAATTAGTTAATCAATTAAATTACGGCAAAGATTTAATTAGCGACCAACAACAAAAAAATCAATTAGCAGCACTAAATTTAATCGCCGGTCAAAAAGCAAAAGCAGCGATCGCCTACGAACCATCTGCCCGTTATTTTAGTTTGGGATTAGAACTTTTAGCAAATGATTGCTGGGAGCAGCAGTATGATTTAACACTGTCTTTGCATGAGGGTGCGATTGATGTCGAGTGTATTAACGCCAATTTTGCGCGATCGCAATCTCTGATTAATTTGGCGTTGCAGCACGGGAAAACACTGCTCGACCGCATCCGTATCTACAAACTACAAATTCAACTAGAAATTGCTAAAGGTGATTTGCCTGCGTCGATTCAGACCGCATTAAATGCATTATCCCTGTTAGATATCCTTATTCCTACTGAGACAGCAGACCTCGATTGCTACCTAGCCCAACTTAGACAAAAATTAGTATTTCAACCGAATGACGTGACGCGGTTAGCCAATCTACCTGTGATGAGTGATATCAATAAACGGGCAGCGATGGAAATTCTCAACACCATGCCAGGTCCTGTTTACATTGCCAAACCGCAACTATTTATACCCATGATCTTAACCATGACTCATCTCTCGGTTGAGTATGGAAACTGGGTGTCGTCGTCGTTTGGATACTGTATTTACGGGTTTGTTTGCGCGGTAGCGTTTGACAACATCGAAACAGGGTATGAATTTGGTCAGTTATCTCTAAAAGTGTTGGAGCAATTTAACGACAAAACCCTTTATCCCCGCGTGCTGAAAGTGTATGGTTCCCACATTCACCCCACCAAAAACTCGCTGCAATCAACGCTCTCATTTCTCAAATCCTCAATCGAGCGATCGCTGGAATTGGGCAACATTGAGTTTTTGGGCTATGGTGCTGGTGAATACGTCATGTACCGCTTCTTTAGTGGTGAAAATCTGGAAACGGTCAATCAAAAGGTGCTGCCCTATGTCGAACTAGTTGATCGCTTCAAACAAGAGTTAGGCATTTACTACATCCGGATTGCGCGGCAAGTTGTTTTAAATTTTATTGGTCAGGCAGACAATCCGCTCATATTAACGGGTGGAAGCTTCAGCGAAGCTACAATGCTGCCTTTTATCGAAGCTGCCGATTGGAAGATGCTACTGTGTTGCTTTTATCTGTTTAAATTGATGCTAGCGTATCGATTTGGTGATTATGACCAAGCATCGAACCACGCAAAATCAACGGCAGCGCATTTACAAGCTGTTGTGGGCATGATGATGATGTATGAGTACATTTTCTATGATTCGCTCACTTTACTACAATGCGATCGCCTGGATGATCGCGAAGTACTTCAACAAGTACAAGCAAACCAGGCGATTTTAAGAAAAAAGGCAGATTATGCACCAATGAATTTTCAGCATAAATATGAGTTAGTCGAAGCGGAAATCGCTAGAGTCACAGGACAAACGCTCTTTGCAATGAATGCCTATGATGCCAGCATTCAATCGGCGAAAAATCACGAATTTATTCAAGATGAAGCTTTAGCAAACGAATTAGCCGCCAAGTTTTATTTAGGAATTAACAAACCGAAAATTGCCGCAGCGTATTTGAATGATGCCTATTTAGGTTATATCAGTTGGGGTTCGCAAGCATTAGCAGAGAATTTATTAACTCGTTACCCAGATTTGTTGCCACAATATACTCGTCAAAACGCCACTTCTACCACATCATCAAGTAATCCTGCGTGGTTAGACTTATCCACCGTAGTCAAAGCTTCTCAAGCGATCGCCAGCGAACTGAGAATCAAAAATTTATTAAATCGCTTAATTGCGATTGTAATCGAAAATGCCGCCGCCCAGCGAGGATTTTTGATTGCCGAAAAAGCCGGTGAATTTACCGTTGTCACTGCCGGCACAATTGAGCAAAATCAAATTATTTCACCTTCAAATCAAACACAACTTCCCTTAGCAATACTCAATTATGTAGTTCGCACCAGAGAAAGTATTGTTCTCAATGATGCAACTCACGAGGGTATTTTTATTAGCGATCCATATATTAGAGAATATCAACCCAAGTCTGTTCTGTGTACTCCGATTATTCATCAGGGACAACTGAAAAACTTACTCTACTTAGAAAATTACTTAACTACCGGAGCTTTTACCGTTGAACGTTTAGAAATATTAAAGTTACTGTCTGCTCAAATTGCCGTTTCTTTAGAAAATTCCCAACTATATGAAAATCTCGCACAAACCAATGCTGAATTAGCAGCTGCCAATAACCAATTAGGACAGTATACTCAAACATTAGAAGCAACTGTAGCAGAACGCACTTTAGAATTACAACAGAAAAATACTCGTTTGGAGCAAACTACTGCACAACTCACCTTAATTAACGGCGAACTGGAAAGCTTTTCTTCTTCAGTTTCCCATGACTTGCGATCGCCTTTGCGACGAATTGACTATTTTAGCCAAATGCTGACCGAATCTCTTGGCGATTCCTTGACTGCAAAAACTCAAGATTACCTAAATCGCATTCAAAACTCAACTCAACACATGCGGCAATTGATTGACGATCTGTTGCGATTATCGCAGATCAGCCGCTCTCAACTGCATCGCACTCAGGTAAACTTGAGTACAATGGTACAAGCGATCGTCGAAGACCTAGAAAAAGACCAACCAAGACAGGTAAAGTTCCAAATTACCCCAGATTTAACTACCTTTGCTGATGCAAATTTATTGCAGGCAGCACTGGAAAACTTGCTGGGCAATGCCTGGAAATACACGCGCAACCGTGATTATACGCGAATTGATTTTGGTCAGCTTGATAATGGTGTCTTCTTCATACGCGATAACGGTGTCGGTTTCGATATGAATGACTCAGACAGCTTATTTCAACCTTTTCAACGGCTGCATTCTGCAAGAGAATTTGAAGGAAATGGCATTGGTTTAGCCACAGTTCAGCGAATTATCCACCGTCATGGTGGGCAAATCTGGGCAGAGGGCAAGGTTGGGCAGGGAGCAACTTTTTATTTTACTTTAGAAGGATAAAGCACAGATATGCGGAAACCACTACATGTCCTGATTGTCGAAGATTCAGAAGATGACATGCTAGTGCTGCTGCATATATTGGAGCAGAATAACTATGACGTAATTTATTTGCGGGTAGAAACATCTGCTGATATGAGTGCTGCTCTAGATCGCCAACCTTGGGATGTAATTATTTGTGACTATGTTATCCCTGGATTTGGCGCTCCTAAAGCTTTATCTCTGCTCAAAGACAAAAAATTAGATATTCCCTTCATTATTGTTTCCGGTACAATCACCGAAGAAACTGCCGTCACTTCTTTAAAAGCTGGAGCTTCTGATTTTGTTTTGAAAGAGCGGATGGTACGCTTGGTTCCAGCAATCGAGCGGGAGATTCGTGAAGCACACATCCGCCAAAAACAACGGCAAACCGAAGCGGTTTTGCAACAAACCGAACAACAATTGAGACTAGCGCTGAAAACGGCTAAACTCGGCTCTTGGGAACTAAATTTGCAAACGAATGTTTTGTCTGCTTCTGACCAGTACAAACTAAATTTTGGTCTGTCACCCGACGCTGATTTTTCTTATCAAACACTGATGAGTCGAATTCACCCTGAAGATCAAGCTTGGGTACAATCCGCTATTAAGCAGGCGATCGCCAATGATACAGATTACGATGTCGAATACCGCAACATCTGGGCAGATAACAGTATCCACTGGGTATTGGTGCGAGGTCGTTGTATTTACGACTTGGTAGGAAATCCTTTGCGAATGGTAGGCATGTCAATGGACATTACCGAGCGCAAACGTACCGAAGTTGAGCGAGAAGAATTGCTTAGGCGATCGCTTGCAGCACAGGAGCAAGCGGAAACTGCGAACCGCATCAAAGATGAGTTTCTTGCCGTTTTATCTCATGAATTACGCACTCCACTTAATCCGATTATCGGTTGGACAACACTCCTACGTAGTAAAAAATTTGACCCTGAAAGAACAGATCGCGCTTTAGAAACTATCGAGCGCAACGCTAAGTTGCAGGCTAAACTGATTAACGATCTGCTTGACATCTCCCGCATTCTGCGCGGCAAACTGAGCTTAACTGTAATGCCCGTCAATTTAGAGACTGTGATATCATCTGCCCTGGAAACGCTGCAATTAGCCGCTCAAGCCAAATCGCTGCAAATCCAGACCGTGAATGCATCCTCTGTTGGCACAGTCAAAGGTGATGAAGCGCGTTTGCAGCAAGTAATATCCAATCTATTATCCAACGCGATCAAGTTCACAGAATCAGGTGGAATTATTCAGGTAAACTTGACAAAAGTTGGTAAATATGGACAAATTGAAATAAAAGATTCAGGAAAAGGAATTAACCCTAGCTTTCTGCCCTATGTGTTTGAGCATTTCCGCCAAGAAGATAGTGCAACAACGCGCAAATTTGGCGGATTGGGATTGGGATTAGCGATCGCTCGTCAAATCGTCGAACTGCACGGGGGTACTTTGATAGCAGACAGTGCAGGTGTTGGAGAGGGAGCTACATTTACAGTCCAAATTCCCTTATTGCAAACGTCTAATGAGATCACGTCTGCTAAGATAGCACCCCAATTCAAAGCTGATTTAAACGGCATTAAAATTTTAGTAGTCGATGATGAACCGGACTCGCGGGAGTTTCTTAACTTTGTTTTAGGGGAAGAAAAGGCGATCGTCACAACGGTTGCATCAGGGTTTGATGCTCTGGAACTATTTGAGCGCTCAATTTTTGATATCGTAGTCAGTGATATTGGGATGCCCGGTATGGATGGATATATGCTAATGCGTCAACTACGCAGGCTGACTACTCAACAAGGCAAAAGCATAAAAGCGATCGCTCTTACCGCTTATGCGGGAGAATTAGATCGACAGCAGGCAAAAGAAGCAGGGTTTCAACGACATTTAGCTAAACCCGTTGAAATTGGTGAATTAGTGAATGCGATCGCCACATTAATGGGCAGAAATCTAAATTCATATATTATCAGATAGTAGGTTAAAAAGTCCGTAATAAATCGTTTATTGTAGAGACGTTTCTGTGTGCAATGTCTCAACGGTTCCCGTATTTTTCTGACTATTAATAACTGCGGACATGCTATAACATTAGTATTTAAACATCAATATGTCAGATAAACCCTTAGGTAAACCCCGCCCATTATCGCAAGTACTTTTGTTATCTGTTGTCAGCGGTATGCTGTATTACGGCTGGTATAAATGGATTATTCAAGAAGAACTTCGCCGTTATAACGGATTTGGTTGGTCAGGTACGCTGTCTTTAGCGCCTTTTTTATTGGGGATAGCAGTTCCCCAAGCTTTGCGGATATTCGATCCAGATGTTCCAGGATGGTTTGGTTGGTTTTCCCTCTTGGGAATTGTCTGGATTTATATAGTTCAATTTAAGTTATATAAAACCGTAAACCAACTATACAGCCAAGCGCAAATGAAAGAACCGCTTGTAGTTTGGTGGTTGTTTGTACCAGGTTTAAATTTAATTGTCGGTTTGAGACAAATTCACTTTTTGAGTCAATTTTGGGCAAGAGAACAAGGAATAATCGTTAAAGATTATCTAGCAGAAAAGATTCATTTTTTATCAAACAATGTATAAAAAATATCTTGTACTATAAATAAAAAAGTAATACAAGTAAACGTAGTGAGGACTTTAGCCTTTAAAACTCTTATCTTGAGCGCTTAAGCGATCGCACTGGTACAAACGAGAGTATTTGACGTTTAATTTTGTCCATTTACTTATCTTTACATACAAGAGGCTTTTAAAGAATGCAATTTCTAACTAACATGCTTCGTGCTTCTAAGCATAGTTTCTGGCTAGTTCCAGCAGTCACTTTACTCGGTATGGGAATCACTGCAAAAGTTAACGCCCAGACTGTTTATCCATTTAACACATCTTACGACACTGAAGTTACGCTGATACCGATTCCTTCAACAGATGTATCACAGGCGTTTATTTCCGGCTATAATCCCAATGCTCCCTATGGTCTAACTAACTTTCAAAGCATTAATAACTATAGTCGGCTTGATCCGGCTACTGGTAATCTGGTATTTGTTCAAGACGCAAGTTTGTTTGGTTTACAAGGCTTTCCCATCGGTGGTGAAGAGTTTTCCGGTAGCGGCAATGATAAACTATTTGGCAACAGTACCGCGATCGCTTCATTTAACTTTGCAAATAATACCTTAGACGGTAGTGGTGTCGTAAATATCACTGGCGGAACGGGAAGATTTCAGGGTGCGATCGGTACATTAAACTTTACCGAAAGCGAACCACTAAGTGAAGACCCAACTGCTCCCTTAAGTGGTAAAACTTTCTTAAATGGTTCCTTCCAAGTCGCCGAAAAGATTCCCGAACCCACAACCAACATGGCACTATTTGGCGTAGCAGCGAGCGATCGGACTCGGTTTCTTGCGGCGTCGTCAGCAGTGGGAAAAACAGTAATTTAAGACTTACGCAGCTGTCACACATACAACGTAAATTGAAGCTCGTAGTAAGCACGCTTTGTGCTTAAAATAAGCGCTTAAGCGCTTACTACGCTCATTCTCTAATTAATGTTTAACCAGCAAACATCATGAATTCCCTAACCCTACTTTTTACACCCATCCAACTTGGTGACTACACCCTCCCCAACCGGATGGTAATGGCACCAATGACACGTTTGCGGGCAATTGAAAGCATTCCCAATTCCTTAATGGCGACTTACTACACCCAACGGGTAAGTGCGGGGCTAATTGTCACCGAATGCACGATGGTTTCACCCCTCAGTTTAGGATACATGAACTGCCCAGGTATTTACACAGAGGAACAAGTGGCAGGATGGCGGTTGGTAACAGATGCAGTGCATGAAAAAGGGGGAAGAATTTTCTTGCAACTTTGGCATAGTGGGCGAGTTTCCCACCCGTCTTTGCTTGATGGACAATTGCCAGTTGCACCAAGTGCGATCGCTGGAGTAGGCGAACTCCACACAAGCGCAGGTAAAGTATCTTTAGAAACACCCCGCGCTTTAGAAACTCACGAAATACCCGAAATAGTCGAACAATTTCGCCTTGGTGCAGAAAACGCAAAAGCTGCTGGCTTTGATGGCGTCGAACTCCACGGTGCTTTTGGCTATTTGATAGACCAATTTTTGCAAGATGGTTCCAACCAACGCACAGATGAGTATGGCGGTTCAATCGAGAAGCGATCGCGATTTATGTTAGAAGTAGTTCAAGCCGTCGCCAGTGTCTGGGGTGCAAACCGTGTTGGTATCAAGCTTTCACCGAGTAACACCTTCTACGGAATGCATGATTCCAACTCTAAAGAGACATTTACTTATGCCATAAATGCGCTCAACTCCTTCGGACTGGCTTACCTTCACCTCATGGAACCGAATGAAGTCGATTTGAAAACCCGCGACGTCATGAACCCCGTCACACCTTACTTCCGCCAAATCTTCAAAGGTACTTTAATCACCAACGGTGGCTACGATAACTTAAAAGGCGATCGCATCTTAGCTAAAGGCGATGCAGATTTGGTATCTTTTGGCAAATTATTTCTCGCCAATCCTGACTTACCAAAACGCTTTCAAGAAAACGCGCAGTTAAACACACCAGATCCAAAAACATTTTACGCCCCAGATGCCAAAGGATACACTGATTACCCATTGCTAGAACTTCAAAATACTTAAATACCTCACAAGTCATCCAATTAGTCAAGCATTACAGCTAACAAAACACAAAAGATTTTCCGCCTTATAATTATCCACAGAACAGCTAACAAAACGGACGACTGAAATATATTTCGTAGTAGGCACGAAGCGTGCCATTTTGAGCGCTTCTGCGCTCACTACTGCGTAAATTTTATATATTAAGAAATATTTCTTAATTATCTCGTTTTCAAGGCTGTTCCCATCAACTATAGCGGCTCTATGTTTGAATAAATTATATCGATTCTCCAGTTTAAACTTACTGGCAATCTCTAATTCATCCAACAGCGACTCGCTATAAATATCACTTTGGAAGGTTCCAAAAATTATGGATCTGTCAAACTTTACCACTCACCAAAACTTAGAAGCTGCCTTTGGTGGTGAATCGATGGCGAATCGCAAATATTTGTTTTTTGCTGAGGTGGCACGGAAACTTGGGTTTGCAGACTTAGCGAAACTTTTTAGAGAAACAGCAGAACAAGAAACTCAACATGCTTTCGCACATTTTGTTTTGCTACACCCTGAACTTGTTGTAGAAGATCCAACAGCTTTAACTGAAGAACAAAAGCGAGAAATTATGTCTCGCTGTCTATCTTTGGCAGTTGAAGGTGAAACCTATGAATACACTACAATGTATCCAGAATTTGCCGCAGCTGCTCAAAAAGATAGAGACAATCCTGCTACGGAAGAATTTCTCAAACAAGCTAAAGAATCTGCCGATCATGCTAATATATTTCGCGAAGCCGCGCATCGTTTTGGCTTGCTGAAATTCGTAGAAAATTATCACGCAGATCGCTACGCAGAAGCTTTAGAAGTATTAAACGGAGGAAAGGCAGCACCCAAAGCAGCAGGTGATGATGCAAAAACTCGCAAATGGATTTGCAAAGTATGCAGCATGATTTACGATCCGATTGCTGGCGATCCTGATTCGGGAATTGCACCGGGTACACCTTTTGAACAAATTCCTGATGATTGGCATTGCCCCATCTGCGGTGCTAGCAAAAAAAGTTTTACACCGCTTGAAGAGAAAATTGCTGCTTAATTAGCAAAGGTAAATTAGGCGTTTTAGCTTAAAAGAGCGATCGCGCGAGTGCGATCGCTTTTCTTCACTCACAAAAAGTATCATGAATTTAGAAGAAGAAAATCAGCAATTTGAACGCCAAAAACCACTTTATAAAGATGCCAATTTTCAGATTATTTGTGCAGTTTCTCTAATGGCAGTTCTCGGAGTAGCCAGCGTAGGTCCGGCTTTTCCCTATTTAGCTGAAGCATTGAAAGTTAATCCGAAAAATAATGGTTTATTGGTTACAGTATTCACCCTTCCGGCTGTAATTTTAGGTCCTGTTATTGGTGTCCTTGCCGATAGATTGGGCAGAAAGAAAATTATCATTCCGTCACTGTTTTTATTTGGAATCGCTGGTACAGCCTGCGCTTTTGCCCGCGACTTTAACCTTTTATTATTTTTGCGTTTCTTGCAAGGAATTGGTGCTGCTTCTTTGCCTTCTCTCAGCGTCACTTTACTTGGCGATTTATATGCAGCAGACAAACGCACTACTGCAATGGGTTATAACGCCAGTGTCAGCAGTATCGGCACAGCAAGTTATCCCGCAATTGGCGGTGCATTAGCTACACTTGGCTGGTTTTATCCCTTTATGCTGCCCATAGTAGCGATTCCTATCGGCTTGTTAGTGTTATTTAAATTAAAAAATCCGGAACCAAAAGGAAACCGAAACCTAAAAGAGTATTTGAGAAATGCTGGCAAAGTTTTGAAAAATCGCCAATTTTTTGGACTTTTCATTGCCAGCGGTGCTAACTTCTTTCTCCTCTACGGAGCTTATGTAATTTATCTACCACAATTAATTAAAAATACATTCAAACAGCCACCTTGGACAATTGGATTGATACTCTCAAGTGTTTCTGTGGCGCTTGCTATCACAGCTTTACAGTTAGGAAAAATATCCAGAAAATATTCCGCAACAACTTTAATTAGAGCATCTTTTGTTTTTTATGCTTTAGCTCTATTCATTGTTCCCTTCCTACACAATATCTGGTTATTATTAATCCCAACCACAATTTTTGGCGTTGGTTTGGGTATTGGTTTGCCGAGTACCCAAACCCTTTTGGCAGAGTTAGCACCAAGAGAATATCTGGCAACAATTCTATCAGTAAATGGCACATTTTTCGGTATAGGGCAAACCCTAGGACCCCTGCTGATGGGAATAGCCTTTGGTATTGGCGGAATTAATAGCGTATTTTTTGCAGGTGTAGGTTTTGCAATTCTTACTCTGATTGTATTTAGATATTGCACTTGCTTGTAATTTGCAACGCCGTAGTTTATACCGTAAGCAAGATGTGTAATATCAACTTTGCGTAAATACTGTTTTTATCTGTTTTGCCTAATAAAGCATGGGGCATGAGTAAAAAAACTAATTGCTAATTCGTAATCCACAATTACCAATCTACACTGCTACACTGGAGTTTAGACTAAGGCACGAAAAATGACCCAGCAGCGCTGGGTTGACAAGACTCAAATCTGGAAAATCAAAACATGGAAATTTAAGCAGACTTTGGCGATCGCCCACAATGCTTATAAGTATCTTTTTTGACAATAGGATAGCGAATTCTACGTCGGCGTGATTTCCCAGTTTTCCACCCACGAGAAATTCCTTTGAGGTTTTGGAGGGTCAGCAGATGTACCAATCACCGCTAAAATTCCTCCCATTGCTTGGGCAACCCGTCCAGGAGTTAATTTGTCAATAGACTTCTGCCAAGGCAATGGATTATCAGCAACGATATCACGGGCTAACCACAACTCCCAAGTAATCATTTAGTTATACACTGCTTGACGAAAAGCCTTTATTCTGGAAAAAACATCCATAAGGCTAGATGAGGGTTGTTGGTACTTCTCTCATCTTCCGCCTGAAGGGGTGCTTGTTTTAGTAGCAAGCACCCCTTTTTTATACCTGTAACATCCGCCGTGACCGCTGCACGGTCACGTGCTTTTAGTCTAAACTCTAGTGAATTTATTGATGTGAGACTTACGGGTGCGGAATGTGGGTTTTAATCAAAACAGCAGACTGATGAGAGCCTACTCCCAGTCCAACAAGAACAATGTATTCGACAGTTATCTTGTTGAAATAGTATGCCAGTGTTACCGGAATTGAAGCCAAAAGCATATTTCCAAATTGTTCAAGTGTATCGAAATACTCTTTAGGTTTGATAGCCTGACTCCAGTTATCCATGAGTTTGCGTGATGCTTGGTGACTGATTAAAGCAATGTGGTCGCCAGTTAAACCATGTCTTTCCAGCAAGGATTTTATGATTCTCGGAGGTCCTTCCATTCCTAAAGTCAGGAATGATTGAATTCCTGCTTCAGGTGTAATGTCATAAGTGGGAATGGGCAGGTTGTTTTCATCTACGATAATGCTGTGAATGCCATTGTGTATTGATCGGCGGCATTGCATCGTCATAGCACCATATTCATAGCTAACTGTCTCTGCTTCGTAATCAAGCAGTGTAAAGCTATTGCTGCGACCGATTACCACAGCTCCTGCCCCGTCTCCTATGCTAAGTGAGTGACCTTTGGTATAATCCACATACTTCGTCCAGTGGCTACCGCAAACGACCAGTGCATTCTCACAGTGACCAGCAGCAATAGCCTCCCATGCCTGAATAACGCTTGTCAGAAAGTTACCAAAGTCAGTATTAATCGGAACTACTAGAGTTTGAGTAGACAAATTCAGGTCTGCATGCACTTTGTAAAGGGCATTGGGTGTAATGAACTCAGAAACAGACGCATAGCCGTAAAGGCGATTAATCTGTTCAAGTTTTAACCCAGCCTGAGCGATCGCCAGCTGGCTGGCTTGTACCATCAAATCCTCTAGTCTTTCCCCTGGCTTTAAGTAGCGTCGTTCATTCATTCCTGTAAACAGGCTTTTTTCAGATATTCCCTGAGAATTGGCGGTTGCTTTTATATTGTTAAATAGCGGATCGCCATTAGTCCGAATATGGGAGGGAACGCAATATCCAAACCCAAGAATCCCAATTGAATCTTTCATTTTTCTCCAGCACGCTACTTGTTTTTATATCTGTATAAAATTAGAAGTAGATGTCACCCCACGTATTATGGCAATCATGATTGGTATCGCTTCAAAAAAGCAGGAAATTTCAGAATGAATTCTGGAAATTCCTGCCCCCCAACGGAGTTGGGGGAATCTCAAGTCAGAACTAGGACAGAGTTTTCTGTTTTTGTTTGCGCTTGAACCAAAAACCTACACCGAAAGCACCCGCACTCAATAGACCTAATGTAAAAGCGGGTTCGGATACCGAAAATGTATAACACCTCCCTAGTGAGCGAATACCTAACGCATGATGCATGATTACAGAACTTATTTAGATTCTGTAGCTACTTGTGAAATCAAAGCCTCAATACGAGCTCCAATGGGCGCCAGTCGGGTTGGATCAATAACCACGTCAACAACGAACGGGACTGGAGAGGTCATAGCTTTCTCCAAGGCAGCCTGGACATCAGACTCCCTTTCAACACGGATGCCGTCTGCTCCCATGCTGCGGGCAAGCATGACAAAATCCGTCTTCGAGATCGGGAACTCCGACTCCAGGCCCTTAAACCCCTGTAGCGCCATCCCCTGCTCACACATGTTGTAGCGAGCATCGTTGAGTACAATCCAGACGGCGGGAATCCGGTACTGTACAGCCGTACTCACCTCACTGTTCATGAGCATGGCACCATCCCCGACGATAGCGACTGCCTTGCCATTGTGTGCCAGTGCAGCACCCAGGACTCCCGTAACGGCATGCCCCATAGCAGCAAACCCGGTGCTGACACGATAACGCCCCGGTGTGGGGAATCGCAGCGTGTGGGTTCCCCAGGCAAACGAGTTGCCCGCCTCAGTGAGCACCACCGCATCGCTGCCTTCAACAATCACATGCTGAATTGCAGCCATGAGCACATCGGGCCGCACTGGGCCGTCCGCATGTGGAACGACCGCATTGCGATCAGGTCGAGGCAGCGCTACCGCCAACGGACTAGGACGCTTCGGAAAACGCTCTAGCAGTGCGGTTACGAACAATCCCACGTCGGACTGGACAGAAAACGTCTCAGCGGATGGATACGCGACTCCTGGTACCTCTGGGTCGATATCAATATGCACAAATCCCCGTGAAGGAACCATAGCGGCGTTCCAAAACGAGGTGAACTCACTGAGGCGCGTTCCCAGTACCAGTACGCGCAAAGGACGCTGCTCTCGCATATAGGTCAGAACCGACGAATGCCCGCCAAAGCCTGTGACACCCACGAACTGAGGATGTTCTTCAGGAAAGATGCCCTTACCACGCGGCGAACACATCACCCCAGCCCCCGTCCTCTCAGCAAGCTCGCGGATTGCTGCCGCCGCTCCCCGTGCACCGAAGCCGACCCAGATCGCAAACGAGCCTTCAGACAACAACTTTACACATTCCGAGAGCGTTGCCTCGCTGGCGGCTGGCGACGCATGAACAGGATTGATCGGTGGCAACGATGTCTCAATGAAACTGCTCTGGATAGCCCTGGGGATACTAAGATGAGCGACAAAGCCGCCTGGTCGTGCCAAACCGTGGGCGAGCCTTCGAGATATTTCTGGAAGTTCATCTCCGTACTCAAGCGTGGTGGCGTAATGGAACAGCGCTCCTGAGTTAAAAAAGCCTATGTTGGACATCGTGTACGCACTAGTTTCCTGAAATGCCCACCGCCCGCGCTGTGATGCCGAGGTGGAAGGCGACAGGAGAATTATCTTTGCCCCATCCCAACGCGCCCCCAAGATCCCGGTAAGCGTGTTGGTGATACCAGGTCCCGTCGTGGTTAAGACTACGGCAGGGCGTCCACTAGCAAAGTACGACTCAATGGCTGCGAAAACCGCTCCCGTTTCATGGCGAAAGTGAAGCACCTCAATCTGATGCAGCAGCACAGACCAAAGCGGTGCGATGCCGCCCCCTGAAACGCCAAATGCATACTTGACTCCCATATCTACTAGCATTTTGGTTACCGCTTCGGAGACTGAAACAGACCCAGGTTGCCGATTGCTAAGGAGAGCCAAGATGCCTGACGGGCAACCTGGATGGACAATCGCCTCTTGCAAGTGAGGCGAGGCTGACGTGGGTGGCGAGAGAACGGAAGATGCAGAGCGATGTTCGAGAAGCGTGGCATCGGCTGGCGCTAACTCAACATAGGTGTCTGGTTCCAATTTTTCAGACCTATTCGTGTTCGTATGCTGAAATTCAGTGTTCATAATAAAATTAGGTGAAAGATAATTGCATGGTTCATACGCCTACTCAGAGGAAATCTTCTTTCCTGCTTAACAAGCAGGAATTTAGGCACACATCTGAATTGACTTATGTGAATGGGCTATTTCGTCGAAGGTAAATTTGCGCTCAAATTCCAGGGGCAAGACCTCTCGTTGCTACCCCGTGTAGGTAAGATAAACTAATCAGCGGATTAAAGTACGCGTCGGTCGTCTCTTGCGAAGTCAAGCGTGTCTGTTAAGAAGTTTGTTGAGCACCAACAGGAGAGATAACCGCTGCTGGGGGCGTTGCTGAACCACGGAATGATATGGCACCTCCCTTCGTGGCATCTTCTACCAAATCATTACCAGGCATCAGCAACGCCAGAAATTTCTACATATTGCGGACTCCGACTTGTGCCAGAACCGCCACTTCAGCCGCCTTCTTTAGGTAAGTTGTATCCATGATCTCTGTATTACTAACTGGTTTGTGTTGGCGCTTGCGGATAGAAATTGCAACAAGAGCCGCAAATGCTAACACGCCCAATGAAGCCGAAGGTTCGGGCACTGGTCTAGGATTGTTGTCCTCTGGGGGAAGGAATTCTATTCCGTACTTGGGGGCGGCTGCTATGAGTCTTGGTATGTCAGGGGGTAATGGCGGATTGACACTCCCACTGCTTGAAGCAGTGGGATTCTTGTTTCAACCAGTCAACTTACTTAGAGGAGTTTCCCCACCTAAGCAGAGGTTGTTCTGTCCACAAGCTTGAGATTCCGTATGCCCTACGGTA
>JAHHID010000116.1 GCA_019359015.1 Spirirestis rafaelensis WJT71-NPBG6 | reverse complement strand
AAAACTCAAATTCTTGAATTTATCGACTATTTTAATAAAACAATGGCTAAACCTTTTAAGTGGACATATAAGGGTAAAGTGTTGGCTATCTGATACTTGGCTTATTTCCGCCGTACTGTACTAGTAGGTAGTGGTTAGTGGAAAAACTAACAACTATCAACACTTCAACAATCTAAAATCCAAAATAAATATTATGCCCTACGAAAACTTAGAAATTTCCACGCGATCGCCTGTTTTGTCTTGGGCTAATCACCCTTTAAAATCAGACGAACTTCAAATGGCAAAGAACGTAGCATCGCTGCCATTTGTATTTAAACACGTTGCATTGATGCCAGATGTTCATTTAGGTAAAGGTGCGTTAGTTGGTTCTGTAATTGCCACAAAAGAAGCAATTATTCCGGCTGCTGTCGGTGTAGATATTGGTTGCTTCGTCGGAGATACATTAATTCCTGTGGTGGATGGGAAATCATATCCTATCAAAGAGTTAGCAGATCGAAGTGAAGAGTTTATTGTTTATGCGTGTAGTTCTACCGGAAGAATTGTAGCAGCGAAAGCAACTGCAAAACTTACTAGAAAAAATGCCGCACTGGTGAAAGTGATTTTGGATAACGGTGAAGAAATTATTTGCACACCGGATCACCAATTCATGCTGCGGGATGGAAGCTATGAGGAAGCACAAAATCTTCAACCTGAGACATCTTTAATGCCTTTCTATTCAAAAGTAGATAAAGATGGCTATACCTTAATCGCTCAACCCTACTCCGGTAAATGGCAAAAAGCGCACTGGATTATTGCTAGATCTGGGTTACTCGGAAAAGTTAATAAATTTGAAGGGCAAAGAACCGTAATTCATCACCGGAACTTTAATGAGTCAGATAATCGACCAGAGAATCTTGAATTCATAGGCGATGGCGATCATTCTGCTTATCATCGTAAGTTAGTCGAACGTAACCAACACTGGCAGTCCCCAGCATTTGAAGAAAAACGAGTTGCTGCACTTGCCAAAAAAGCCCAAACTCCAGAAGGATACCAATATTACGCTGAACGAGGGACTAAAAATATCCTTCAGTACATGCAGCAACAGCCAGAACATTTTAAACAAGCAGTTGCTGATAATGGTATACGCGGAAAGCAATATTTGTTAGCTTACAATCAAAGTGAAAAAGGCAAAGCAAAATCAAAAGAAATTGCTAACAGGTATTACACTTGTGACATTTGTGGCACAGAAGTCAAAACTCCAATTGGACTCCACAACCACCGCAGGAAAGAACATCAATGCAATCACAAAATTGTCGCAGTGCTTCCTTTAAACTGCACTGAAGATGTTTACTGTCTAACAGTGCCAGAGTACCATAATTTTGCCTTGAAAGCAGGTGTTTTTGTTCACAACTGCGGTATGTGCGCTATTAAAACATCATTTAAAGGTGAACAACTCGAAGGCAAACTGAAGAAAATCCGCTTGGATATTGAAGCAGCAATTCCAACTGGATTTAACGAAAACAAAGACGTTGAAAAATCCGTCACTAATTGGCAACGCTGGGGTGATTTTAAAGACTTACATCGCGGGGTGCAAGACTTACAAGGTAAAGCCATGAGACAGTTAGGTTCTCTTGGGGGTGGAAACCACTTTATCGAAGTTTGCCTTGATACAGAAAACTTTGTTTGGCTGATGCTCCATTCTGGTTCCCGCAACATCGGCAATAATCTAGCGCAGTGCCATATTCACACTGCGAAAGAATTAGCAAAAATGGCAGGTAATAACTTACCTGACCCAGATTTAGCTCATTTTGTTGCCGGTACGCCTGAATTTCAAGCATATTGGCATGATTTACAATGGTCGCAGGATTATGCGCGTGTTAACCGCGATGTAATGATGGCGCGTTTCAAGCGCATCGTTGAGAAGCATTTAGCGGGTGGAAAGGCGATTAAGCCTTTATTAGAAGTGAATTGTCATCACAATTATGCCGAAAAAGAAGTACATTTTGGCGAAGATGTGTATGTCACTCGCAAAGGTGCAGTCCGCGCACAAGAAGAAGACTATGGCATTATTCCTGGTTCAATGGGGGCAAAATCCTACATTGTTAAGGGAAAAGGTAATGCTCACAGCTTCTGTTCTTGCAGTCATGGTGCGGGGCGTTTGCTATCTCGAAATAAGGCAAAAAATACTTATACACTTGATGATTTGATTGAGCAAACAAAGGGTGTAGAATGTCGCAAAGATACAGGCGTTTTGGATGAAATTCCTGGTGCTTACAAGCCTATAGAACAAGTCATGGCAAATCAATCAGATTTGGTTGAAGTTGAGGCAACGCTGAAGCAAGTTCTTTGTGTGAAAGGATAAAAAAAGTAGGGTGGGCAATGCTCACCTTTTTTTTAACGCAGAGGAACGCGGAGTTAAGCGCAGAGGAGTGCAAAGAAATAAGAGTAGAAAGAGTTGAGTTTGATGCTCAATTTTTTTGTATTAAAATCAGTTTTCATAAGACAGGGGTATCACCAGTGATTTATCCCCAAGTTAGCGATCGCACTTGTCGGTATAAACGAAAATATCATGCAGAATAGCCAATACGAGCAACAATATAAGCAAGAAGTAATCGATTTTTTTAACAGCAGAACAACCTACGATAATGATTACACCATTCGTCGCGCTCTTCCTTTACTAGATTTAGTTACACTACAAAAGAAACAAAAAATATTAGATCTAGCAACTGGTACAGGTATAATTGCTATTGCGGCTGCACAAATTGTCACTGAAGGAAAAGTTATTGGAGTAGATTTTTCTTCAGGAATGCTCGCGCAAGCACAACAGAAGAATAATGAATTAGGATTGCAAAATATCAAATTAATTGAAGCCGATGCAGAGTATATAAACTTCGATGATGAAAGTTTTGATATAATTTTTTGTTCTACAGCAATAGTATACTTCAGAGACATACCTGCCGCTCTAAGCAAGTGGTATCGGTTTCTGAAAAAAGGTGGAGTTGTGGCATTTTCTTGTTGCTCTGAGGAATCCTGCGAAGCACCACGTATTATTGCAACTTGTGCCAAATATAATATTTCGCTTTTCAACATCAATGAGCCAACAGGTACACCCGAAAAGTGTCAAAATCTGCTCGCAGAAGCTGGATTTAAAGATATTAAAGTCAAGTCTCAGCAGTTTGGTTTTTACCGCAGTCTTGAGCAAGCTAAACAATGGAATGGGGGATGGTTTCATCCGAGAGAAAATCCTTTGTTACAGGTATCAGCCGAACAAATGACACAGTTAAAAACAGAGTATTCTAAACAAATTGAGGCTTTGGTAACTGAACAAGGTGTTTGGTATGAAAGTATGATTTTTTTCGTAACTGCTCATAAGTGTAGTTAAGAAAAATATGGTTATGTGCTAAATATTCAGCTAGATATTATACCGATTCAAAAAATGTTTGCGACAGATCACCCCACCTGCCCTATCGGGCACCCTCCCCTTAGCAAGGGGAGGGTTGGGGAGGGGTTTTGCCAATGTGTTGCATTCTTTTTTCAAATTGGTATTAGCTAGTCAAAAACAAATGTAGAGACATTGCAATGCAACATCTCTACAAATCAACTCAAAAACAATTAAGTATGCTTAATGTAATATTGTGCCGGATGAATCAAAATTACATTGTCAAAGATTGAGTATCAGTTTCAATTAACTTTGCCAAATCTCGCAAGAATCCAGCAGCATCAGCACCATAAATAATCCGGTGATCACAAGTAATATTTACCTGCATTTGTTGCTTGACGCCAAACAAACCATCAGTTGTGGCTACGACTTGCGGACTGGATGCACCGATCGCTAAAATTGAACCTTGTCCGGGTGGTAAAATTGCATCAAATTTGTCTACACCAAACATCCCCAAGTTGGACACGGTAAATGTGCCACTGTTGTATTCTTCTGGTTGCAACTTTTTGACTCTTGCACGCTCTACCAAAGACTTCCAATTACGTGATAGAGAATATATATCCACCATGTCTGCATTTTGCAACACTGGTGTAATTAATCCGCCATCATCCATTGCTACTGCTACAGCAACGTTAATGTCATTGTGATACACAATACCTTGTTCTGAGTAACTAGCATTTAGCAACGGGTGTTTTTGCAATGTCACCGCTACGGCTTTCGCCAATAGTGCTGTCATTGTTACACCTTTAGATTTAATCTGTTTGTAAAGCTTGTCTAACGCATCAGTGGTAATTGTGTAACCTATATGAATCACAGGTACGGAGAGGCTGGCTACCATATTCCGCGCTACGGCATTTTGGAAAGTAGTCAGCGGCACTATATGACCCGGAATGCCAGCTGCTGGCATCGGTGCAGGTGCAGATGCGGCGACTGGCGTAGGTGCAGGTGCAACGGTCTTAGTTACCTGTGCAGGGGCTGAAGATGCAACGGGTGCGCTAGCGGGTTGCTTAGTACCAACAGACGCCTCGACATCCTCAGCCACGATGCGTCCATAGGGACCGCTACCCGTGAGGTTACTTAGATCAACCTTCATTTCCTTGGCCAACTTGCGAGCGCGGGGTGAAGCTATTAGCCGTCCTTCCCGATGGTTGGAGCCATTTTGAGATGCCAAGGCAGGTGTTTCAACGGCTGGTGGTGCCATTTGTCCGGGAGCGGTGGCAGCGGTAGCTTCAGATGTAGCTTTCTCGCCACCTGCGTTAGCTTGCGCTAACGCTTGCTCTATTTCCGCTTCTGTTTCTGCCAATAACGCGATCGCGGAACCTACAGGGGCACTATCGCCAGCTTGCACGAGAATGGTGGCGAGATATCCCTCATAAAAGGATTCTACATCCATATCTGCCTTATCTGACTCAACAACCACCACTGTTTCGCCTTTTTCCACTTTATCGCCTGGAGATTTTACCCAGGAAACAATTTTGCCCTCAGTCATGGTGGAACTCAGCGCCGGCATAAATACTTCTTGAATGCTCATAGTCGGGTGGTTTTGAAATCGATAATTTATGGACTTTAACAGCTTTTGCTTTATGCGAATTGTAGCTTGACCCAGGAATTTTAGATGTTCGATTTTAGATTTTAGAGCCAGAAGGGGGATGGGGGGGAGTGGGGGAGGGGGAGCAGGGGAGGCAGGGGAGGCAGGGGGAGCAGGGGGAGAGTAATTTTGCCCAATGCCCCATGCCCGATGCCCAATGCCCAATGCCCAATGCCCAATGCTCTATTCCTGGAACCTAAAGACACGGCAAAAGTCTATATGATTTATTCTCCTCATCATGGCTCACTAAGATAAAAAAGCTACTGAAGTGTAGAGGATATAAGGTGAAATTTGCATCTAAAATTCAGAATTGGTAGTCTACGCATTTAAAATTTCTGTTTAATTTTATGTCGGGATTGAAGTTATTTTCGATTTTCATACTGAGTATCTTTGCCACTGTTGGGGCTGGATTTTATTTCATGCACCGCCAGCCGTCAGCATCTATTTGGTTTGATGACAATGGACAACAGCAATTTTCGGCAATACCACAAGCTCAACATATTGAGGTATATCCAGAAAGAGAGAGTTATAAAACTATACCTCTAGAAAAATTAAATTCTGCTCTCCAAGGCAGCGACCCAGCTACACTTGCCCTGAATGCTTTTAATGATGTCGTATCAGAGAAAGCAACGCGTAAGGTGGAGGTAGTTTATCCGCAACCAAATCAGGCGATGGTGACGATTACACAGATGAAGCAAGCGGATAATGCTGTTGGTACGGTTAAATATCGCGTGGAGATGAGAACCTTTGGGCGATCGCTTTTAATTAGTTCACCCCCCGTTTGGCAAATTGTCTGGGCAGGCTCCCAGGTACAATGTTGGTCTGGGAACCGCCCTCACAATAATTCAATTTCAACCTGTAGATAGATGCGCTCTTGAGTTAAAAATTGTGAGTGAGGAGCCAGGAGTTAAAGGTTAAAATTGATAACCCATAACTCAGAATTTAGACATCGCCACGAATTTCTTCTACAACGCCATCGCGCAGAACGATTTCGACCTGCATCTTGCTAATCAGGTTATCACCTGGTTCTACCCGGAAAAAGCCTTCCATTTGAAATTGGGGGACTTCTTGATCCAATTCAAGAAACTGCACTTGCTGGAGGTTTTGCAGACTTTGATTTTTCTGCTCTAGCAGTTCGCTTTTCTTTTGATTGACTTGGACTTGGATATTTTCGATTTGTTGCAGGGTTTGGGGTCCAGGAGGTTGTAAGCTCTGCTTTTGAATTTCAGCAACGGCTCTTTGCCCTTGAACGTCTAGCTGTTGCAATTGCTGATCGGTTTGATTGATCTGCGTTTGCAGTTGCTGTTGTACTTCGTCTTTCCAGAGGGGAGTGACAATGACTTTGACATTCACGACTCGCTTTAAAAGCAGTTGAGGTTTGGAGACATCCATAAAAGTTTCACGTTCACTCTATTTGTTTGCAGTGGAAATTATCAGGCAAACATGCCGTCAATAATATCGCGATAGCGTTCCATGACGACGTGACGGCGAATTTTTAAGGTTTGTGTCATCATGCCATTTTCTATAGAAAACGGCTCCAGGATTAGTTTAAAGGGACCAATACGGTCATCCGCTCGATAACCTGGACGATTTTGCACTTCCCGATTCAATTCTTGCCGAAATAAATCCTGGCTCATTTTACTCTCAAGCTTTATTTTTTGACTTGTCGTCTCGGTAACATTGTCGTTCTCTATACATAATTCTAGATTCTGACTTTCTGCCCATTTTTGCAGAGCTTCCAAATTTGGTACAATCAAAGCACCCACGCTACGCTTATCCTGCCCTACAAGCATTATTTGATCGATATAAGGCGATCGCACGCAGGCATCTTCAATCGGCTGTGGCTCGATGTTTTCGCCGTTGCTTAAGACAATGGTATCCTTTGCCCTGCCGGTCAGCACTAAATCTTTTCCTGGCGTTACCCAACCCAAATCCCCACTGTCAAACCAGCCTTCAGAATCAATTGCTTTTGCTGTCGCTTCCGGATTTTGATAATATCCTTTCATGATTTGCGGTCCTTTCAACAGCACTAAACCTTTTTCCCCAGTTGCTAAAGGTTGGCGAGTTTCTGGATCGACAATTTTATTTTCTGTACCCGGAAGTGGTTGTCCAGATGAACCGCGTAAATTCCGCCAAGTACGACGCACGTTTGTTACCGGAGAAGTTTCTGTCAAACCATAGCCTTGTAAAATTTCGACGCCAATTATTTCAAAGAAATCATCAATGTGCTTGGGAAGCGCACCACCACCGCTAATCATCTGCTTAATTTTTCCTCCCGTCGCTTCTCGTACTTTGTTATAAACGAGTTTTTCTCCTAAGGCATGAAGGGGAAGCAATGCAGATGCTTGTATAGTTGCTGATAATCGCTCAATTGCTGATGCATTCAAATGATTTAAACTCAAATTTTGAGCGATTCGCCGCGCTTTGATATACTTATCACTAATTGCCAGTAACGAGTTTATTAAACGTTGTTTTTTCTCAGGTTGTTCGCGAAACTGCTTTTGCACACCTTCATAAATTGATTCCCATAAACGCGGCACACCCAGCATGTAATTAGGTTTAAATTCTTTTAAATCCTTTTTTACAGAGCGTAAATTAGTGTAAATTTGGCTGCACCCTTGAGAAAGTAAGTAATATTCAACTGTTCTTTCGTAAACGTGCCAGCTAGGAAGAATGCTGAGGACAATATCTCCTATTTCTGGTTGTACGACTGTCCCAAAGGTGGTAAGTTGGTGCATTAAATTACCATAAGTGAGCATTACGCCTTTGGGTTTGCCTGTAGTGCCAGATGTGTAAATTAAAGTTGCCAAATCATTGCGTTTTTGCTGCGCTGGTTGTAGGGTATGATTTGCGCCAGTTTCCATCAACTGCGGAAAGTTTAACACCTTCAAAGTTTCTTCCGACGGTGCTGCTTCATCGGAAAGTAAGATGATGAATTGAATTGGTAGATCGTTGAGACGCGATCGCAATTTATTCAATGTCTTTAAATCTTCGACAACCAGCGCTGTACTACCACTATTGGCAATAATAAATAGTAGTTCTTCCTTTTCGGCTTGGGAACTACGCACCGCATCGACTCCCCCAGCCGTCATAATACCTTGATCGGCAATAAACCAGCGAGGGCTGTTGTCAGCAATTAAAGTTAGGCGATCGCCTACTTTGACTCCCAACGCTTGCAAACCTGCGGCAAATTGCTGGATTTTTTCTAATAGCTGAGTATGAGTAATTACAACTTCTGGTAAGAAGTGAGGATCGCGCAAAGCCACAGTATCACCGCATCGTTTTGCTACCAAGTCCCAAATTTCTGGTAGCGTCTCCACATGAGAAAAATCTGCCAAACGCTTTAATGCTAGGCGTTCTTGCTCAGAAATTTGAGAAAATATATCAGCATTAACAGGAGTTTTCGACATTACACATCATCTCCTAAATCATAAATTGTTGTGTTTGTGTGCATATTCCGTCATTTGACTAAAATAGCCGACTTCAAGATACATAACTACTTGTATCCATACTAAATTTCCAGATTTACCTGAATAGATTTAAAGAAATCTATGTTAATATTAATTTACATAGATTAAAAGCAATGAAACTTGCTCTTAATGAGTTGTAACTAACAACAATGACTGAGGTGGAGAGTAAAAAATCAAAACTCTACACTTCATCTTTGAGTTGACCATTTATTACTAACAGGCGGTGATTAGCAATGGATTTGCTAAATATTATATTACTGACATCGATTAATGTCTTTGCTTGTCTTGCTTTCCCTAGGCTTATATCTATCATTTCTAATCTGAAAACCAAGGATATTCAAGCATCGCAGATGTCTTCTACATCACAAAAAACTAAATACGAAATTACCAGTTTTCCCTATTGTACAAGTTACTCATTAACTGCTAGTCCAGTATGTAAGTTTCGTCCAAATTTTTGTGCAAAATGTTCTTCATGAAAAGTAGCTACTTTCTAAAGAAAGCAAAATCTAAAATATTCTTTGTACCTTAGCGTCTACAAGTAAGAAATACATTATTTACACCACGATGCTGCGTAAATAAAATACAGAACCTAAAAAGGGAAAGTCATATATAAAGCTTTTTTCACTCCTGAATCCTGAATTCTGGTGTATTTTATCTTAACAAAACTTATCTTAATTATTTTTTATAGTAACCACAAGAAACTCCAACTGTTGCAGTTGTTAAATTCGAGTGATTTTGCTTAAAACTAAAAATAGTAGTTAACAATACTAAAAAAGGAGCAATGATTTATGGGTTTGATGAATGGTCTATTCCTAACGTTGATATCGGCGATCGCTTGCCTTAGCTTACCGAAGCTGCTATCTTTGGTTTTGGTTCGTCAAACCCAACGCACTGCATCATTGCCAATTGTCACAACATCAGAAAAGACTTATTGAGAAGTTCCAAGTTTTCCTTAAAAAGTTATCCAGCATTTAAAGTGGATACTTTTGTGAATACTGCATTGTAGGTTGGGTTTCAATATTAGGAAATCCAACTGATGCGGCTTTTGGATTTTGTAAATGCGATCGCGCTTATATTTAGTTAGGAAAAAATTTTTCTACTGTGCAACTAAAACCCGGTAATAGGGTAGAAGTGATAGTATCATCACTAAAAAGAGTTACTGCCAACTTGAGTATACCTTGTTCGCGGCAGTAAACCTCTAATTTACGCGATCGCCAATCAGCAATCCAATATTCTTTGACACCTCTTGAAGAATAAAGCTTTAGTTTCGCTTCTCTATCTCTTCTTTGGTCTTCTTTGCTTCCAGACAAAACCTCTATTACCAACTCAGGAGCACCAGTTAAATGTCCCGCTTCATCTAACATCAGCGCCAAAGTTTCTTTGCTAACCCAAACTATATCTGGAATTACATTATCAGATTCGGAAAACAGAACACCGGGACCTAGAATTGTTTCTCCTAAATTACTACTTTCAGACCAAGCATCGAGTTCGCGGAAAATTTTACCGCAAGTTTTCTGATGTCTAAAGTGTGGTGCTCTAGTCACAAATAATTCTCCATCAATTATCTCATACTGTGTCCCTTCATTTTGTGGGAGAAGTTCTAAATCTTGAATTGTCCAGCGTATTCCTTCTGTTAGCATATAATTTCTCCGCTAACGCTATTTGTGTAGATATCATATTGTAACGGAAGCATCGCATTTTTGCGCCGACACCTTAAAAGGTGCGGCTATACAAACAAAGCCTGCGAAGGCAGGCTAAAACGCTTTTTTCTTAGCCCACGTTCGCGTAGCATTTCCGCAGGGTATGTGGGCTTTGTTTTTGTAGCCGAGGCAGTGCGTTGCGGAGGTGTCCTCCGTTGTAGCACCTGCCGTCCAGGCTTACAGCCTGTTCGCGAAGCGTGCGCTCGGCGCAGGGCTTTTCGGGTTTGAAAACACCCCTAGGCTTGTAGTACACGTTGGCGGAAATAAAGCTACCGTTCCAAATCAACGAAAAGCTTACATTATAAGCTTTTTGAATGCGTGACTTTTGACTTTTGACTTCCGCGCAGCGGTACTAGCCTGCGGGCTTTTTGCGCTTTCTATTTTGACTTCTTACTTTCTCGGCGCCATTTACCCCTAACTAAACGAATTTCATCAAAACTATAGTTGTCACCAAGATATTCTTTAATTGGTGTCAGAGCAATATCCCCAAGAATTTCTAATACTTGCAAAATTTTCTGCTGCTTTTCTAGGGGAACCAACAAATTTAAATCGACAGGTTGATTTTTATCAATTAAATCTGAAAGATGACGGATAATTGTAGTTGAGCGAAAATTGCGTTTTTGAGCAATTTCTTCAACAGTTAAACCTTGTTGATGTAACTGTAAAGTCAAATATTCAGTTTCTGTAGGTAAGGCAAGAGAAGATGTAGAAGTAATATTAGCTTTTTCTGATGATAAACCTTGTTCTTGACAATAAGCACGAATTTCTTTCAGAAATATGTCGCCATATTGAGCAAGTTTATGACTACCAACACCGGAAAGTTTGCCAAATTCAGCGAGTGTTTTCGGCTTGGCTTGTGCCATCAATTTTAAGGTTGAATCGGGAAAGACAACATAAGGTGGAACAGACTGTTCATCGGCAAGTTGTTTGCGAAGCGATCGCAATCGATAAACTAACATTTCCACTTCTGCGGCTTTTTCGCTATCCCCTTCCCAAATCGGCTTTTGCGCGACGGTAATCGCTATAGAAACTGTACGCTGTTTTCGCATTACTTCCCAACTTAAAGCGTTCAATTTCAAGACAGAGTAACCATCGGCAGTTTGTTCTAATAAGCCTTGATGTAAAAGCGATCGCCCTAACATTCGCCATTCATCGACACTTTTATCTTTGCCAATACCGTAAGTAGAAAGTTTATCATGTTCGTTTTGGGTAATCTTCTGAGTTTTCGCTCCGCGCAACACATCAATAATATGAAGCATCCCAAATCTTTCTTTACAACGCGCTACGCAAGATAGAAATTTCATCGCTTCAATTGTCCAATCTTGCACAGGTTTGGGAAAACGGCAATTATCACAGTTACCGCAATTACCCGGAAAACGTTCGCCAAAATAACCTAACTGAATCGTGCGTCGGCAATCTGTACCTTCCGCATAATCAATTACCTGACGTAATTGTTGCTTGGCAATTAACTGTTCTTGCGGATCGGTTTTTTGATTAATACTCCATTCAATCGTTTTAATATCACTGTAGTTGAAAAACATTGTACATCGAGATGTTTCGCCATCTCTACCCGCTCTGCCTGATTCTTGATAATAACTTTCTAAATTGCGCGGTATATCAAAGTGAATTACAAACCGGACATCCGGTTTATTAATTCCCATTCCAAAAGCAACAGTTGCAACCATGACGCGCACATCATCTCGAATAAATCGAGTTTGATTTTTTGTGCGTTCTTCGTCAGTTAAACCTGCATGATAAGAAATTGCAGCAACTTTATCATTTTGCAGTTTAAAAGTGAGTTCATCAACCTTTTTGCGCGTCAAACAATAGATGATTCCCGAACCTTCATTTTCTTTAACAATTTCTAAGATTTCCGCGTAAGCAGTCTTAGTTTTGGAGCGAATTTCATAATAGAGATTTTGACGGTTGAAACTAGCAATATGAATACTCGGTTGCTTTAATCCCAGTTGTTGGATAATATCATTACGGACTCGATCTGTGGCGGTAGCGGTAAGCGCGAGAGTCGGGACATTTGGATAGCGTTTCCGCACAGACCTCAACTGACGGTATTCTGGTCGAAAATCGTGTCCCCACTCTGAGACACAATGCGCTTCATCAATCGCAAAGGCAGAAATGCCGATTTGGTGGTGTACTAAATCGAGAAAAGGGAGAAACCTTTCGCTTAATAAACGTTCTGGAGCGACGTAGAGTAATTTAACTTTACCTTTGAGAATCGCTTCTTCACGCGATCGCGTTTTATAAGCATTCAAACTGCTATTTAGAAATGTTGCCGAAATATTATTATTCCGCAATGATTCTACTTGGTCTTGCATCAAAGCGATCAACGGCGAAACCACCACCGTTAAGCCTTTTTTCAAGATTGCTGGTAGTTGAAAACACAGCGATTTTCCTCCCCCCGTAGGCATAACAATCAGTAAATCCCGATTTTGCAGCGCATCCTCGATAATTTGCCGTTGTCCTGGGCGAAATCTATCGTAGCCAAAGTTGTATTTTAGCGCTTGTTCTAAATTGGGATACTGAAGCATAGCGATCGCTTTTTTGGGACATTTTGCCAGGGTAGTTACGAAGATATCAAGATTTTAAGATGGTTGCTACAAAATCGGCGATCACACTGGGGACGCATAAAGGGCGCGAAAAACGAGCAACCTTCTCCCTTGGCGCTAGCCTCTCCCTTTGGGAGAAGGGGAGACGCTGCGCGAAAACAAAACCGAGCGGGATAAAAGTATAGCCCGATACCAAAATCTATCTCGAATTTGGCGTAATTTGTTGACAATCAGATTGATCTCTGTTGCTAATTGCCCAAACTCGTCAAGGGATTTTACCTCAACTTCCGCATCCGTTTCCCCAGCATTAATTCTCCGGGCACTCTCCATCATGCGGCGCAGGGGAGAGGTAAAAATCTTTGCAGTAGCTGCTCCACCATCGCTTTAACGACGTTGCGGTCTGATGCTGGCATCCCCACTTGGTTGTTCAAATTTTCAAAGTACAACTCAAACTGGTCGGCTTTAGTGGTGCGTATACCTGAAAGCTGGTCAGAAATTTTGGTTCTGAGGGTGGATTGGGCTTGATACCAACCAATCCCACTAACTACCAGTACAGAACCAAGGCTAACTGTTAGCAACAAGGCTTGCAGCTTGGGTTTAATTGTCCAATTGCCGATTTTTAGATTACTTAGGGAGCCATTACACAACTTGAGCAAGCGATTTTGAGGCTTTAACATTTTTATAGAACTAATGTATTAATTGCTGAATTTATATATTTATAATACAGGTATAGAAATCCTATTTTATTTATGAAAATATTCCGTACATTTGAAAAGTGATGAAATCAAAGAAAGTACTAATTTAATAGTGTTAATATCTTATGCTTGAACATGATGTGATTATTATCGGGGGAGGATTAGCCGGATGTCGTGCCGCAGTGGAAATTGCCAGGACTGACCCTAGCTTGAATGTGGCTGTGGTAGCGAAAACTCACCCGATTCGTTCCCACTCAGTAGCTGCCCAAGGTGGGATGGCTGCATCGCTGAAAAATGTTGATACAGAAGATAGCTGGGAAGCACACGCTTTTGATACAGTCAAAGGTTCTGATTATTTGGCAGACCAAGATGCCGTAGAAATACTGACTCGTGAAGCGCCAGATGTAGTAATTGACTTGGAACACATGGGCGTTTTATTCTCACGTTTAAATGATGGTCGCATTGCCCAACGCGCTTTTGGCGGACATTCTCACAATCGCACTTGTTACGCTGCCGATAAGACCGGTCACGCAATTTTACACGAATTGGTGAACAACTTGCGCCGTTACGGTGTGCAAATTTATCAGGAGTGGTACGTAATGCGCCTGATTTTGGAAGAAGGTCAGGCGAAAGGTGTAGTGATGTACCACCTTTTCGATGGGCAGATAGTCGTAGTGCGGGCTAAAGCGGTCATGTTTGCCACAGGTGGCTATGGTCGCGTATATAACACCACTTCCAATGATTACGCTTCTACGGGTGATGGTTTGGCGATGACAGCGATCGCTGGTTTGCCGCTGCAAGATATGGAATTTGTGCAATTCCACCCCACTGGATTATATCCCGTCGGGGTGCTAATTTCTGAAGCGGTGCGGGGCGAAGGAGCGTATTTAATTAACTCTGAAGGCGATCGCTTTATGGCGAACTATGCACCGAGCCGCATGGAACTTGCTCCTCGTGATATTACCTCACGAGCGATCGCATATGAAATTCGCGCCGGTCGTGGGGTTAATCTTGATGGTAGTGCAGGTGGACCCTTTGTCTATCTTGACTTGCGTCACATGGGCAAAGAAAAAATCATGAGTCGCGTTCCCTTCTGTTGGGAAGAAGCACACCGCTTAGTTGGTGTCGATGCCGTAACGCAACCGATGCCAGTACGTCCAACGATTCACTATTGTATGGGTGGTATCCCAGTTAACACCGATGGTCAAGTCCGCAGTAGTGGCGATGGGCTTGTAGAGGGCTTCTTTGCCGCTGGTGAGACATCTTGCGTATCCGTACATGGGGCGAATCGTCTTGGTAGTAATTCTTTATTGGAATGCGTAGTTTACGGAAAGAGAACTGGTGCAGCGATCGCTCGATTTGTGCAAAACCGTAAGTTACCAACAATAGACGAGCAAAGTTACATAAAAGAGGCAAAGCAACAAATTCAAGCTTTGCTAGATCAGCCTGGGCAGTATCGCATTAACCAAGTACGTGAAGCCTTCCAAGATTGTATGACAGAATACTGTGGCGTTTTCCGCACTCAAGAATTAATGCATCAAGGTTTAGAAAAAATACAAGAACTACAACAAAAAGCGTCGCAAATATATTTAGATGACAAAGGTACTTCTTGGAATACAGAAATCGTCGAAGCGTTGGAAATGCGAAGTTTAATGGTGGTGGGACAAACAATTCTCTCATCAGCCTTCAATCGTCAAGAAAGTCGCGGTGCCCACTTCCGCGAAGATTATCCGCAACGCGATGATGAAAACTTCCTCAGACACACACTGGCTTATTATTCACCAGCGGGAATTGATATTCAATATCGCCCAGTGACGATTACCATGTTTGAGCCAAAAGAGCGGAAATACTAAAATATTTATATTGTAGAGACGTTACATGTAACGTCTTTACAACGTGGTAATTCACGCTCGCATCGTTACAAATAATTGGTATCGATTTTCCTAACTATCGGGTTGATCGCTTCAAATAAATCGTGAGTCGCATGATCGGGATCTTCTCCCTTAAGTTTGGTTGATTCTTCCTCCGTCAAGGTTTGATGTCCTTGCAAAGTCTTAAAGTGAAATTTACACCACAGGCGATCGCCTTCAGCATTAATCAAACTGAAGGTGTGGCTACCGAAACCGTCCATGTGTCGATAGGTTTTCGGAATTCCCCGATCTGAAAAGAGGATCGTTACCTGGTGCAGCGATTCCGGACTGAGTGACCAGAAATCCCACTTTGCATTATGGTCTTTGCAGTTAGTTTGAGGATTGCGCTTTTGGGTATGGATGAAATCAGGAAACTTAAGCGGGTCGCGGATGAAGAAAATAGGGGTATTGTTGCCTGTGATATCCCAATTGCCCTCTTCAGTGTAGAAGCAGGTTTTTAAACGCACCAGATAGCAGAGTAAGCGCACTCGTTTCGCAGAGTTTTAAGGCAGTAATTTATTTGCTTTTGTAGTGCGATCGCGCTTTTGCCGCACAAACTACAATCAGAGTAAACGATAAAAACTGCCATGTCTTTTCTAAAAGCGCATTCCCAAACGCTATATGATACTGACTACTTGCAATGGATAGAAACGACTGTCGAAAAATTGCAAAGTCAGGACTACGCAAACGTGGACTGGGAAAACCTGATCGAGGAAATTGCCGACATGGGAAAAAGTGAGCGTCGGAGCCTCAAAAGTAATTTTATTGTAATTTTGGTGCATTTGCTCAAATGGCAGTTTCAGCCGGAAAAGAAAAGCGGTAGCTGGGAAGCAACCATTATTGAGCATCGTAGACGTATTAAAGAAGCTCTAGACGATTCGCCTAGTCTCAAATCTTATCTTGAGAGCGTTTTTGTAGAGTGTTATGTACAAGCAGTTAAGCAAGCAAAAGCCGAAACTAATTTGCCAGTGGAATCTTTTCCTGTGATGTGTCCATACGAGCTAGCAGAAGTGACAGATGATGAATTTTTACCTTAGTAAACACCTCGCAGCCCAATTCAACCGTTATAGAACCCATTTGACATCTTTTACTGTGTTGAAGTAAAGTTAGCGCAAAAGTTGTATCCAACAGTTATGCCATACTCTAGCAGCCTCACAGACGAAGAGTGGATAATCCTAGAACCCCTACT
>JAHHID010000115.1 GCA_019359015.1 Spirirestis rafaelensis WJT71-NPBG6 | reverse complement strand
TGATTCTCCTTGTCCCCTTGTCCCCTTGTCCCCTTGTCCTCTTGATTCTCCTTGTCCCCTTGTCCCCTTGTCCCCTTGTCCTCTTGATTCTCCTTGTCCCCTTGTCCCCTTGTCCCCTTGTCCTCTTGATTCTCCTTGTCCCCTTGTCCCCTTGTCCCCTTGTCCTCTTCCGGCAGCCAGCCCCAGGCTTCTTCAACAAAAGCATCCGCCGTTACAGCCGTCGATACCAGTGTAGAGGCAACACCAATTTGCTCGGCGGGTAGATGGGCGATTCCGGTGGGGATGGTGACGGTGAAGGTTGTGCCTTCGTCTACTACGCTCGTGAGGGCGATCACGCCGCCGTGCTGCTTGACGAGTTCCTGCACCAGAGACAAGCCAATGCCTGAGCCTTCATAGCTGCGCCCCTTCCCCCCTTTAACTTGATAGAACCTCTCAAAAAGGTGAGGTAGTTCTGAAGCGGCAATGCCTATGCCCGTGTCGCTGACCATCAATTCAACTGTGTTTGCTTTGGGTTTGAGCGAGACAGAAATGATACCCTCGAAGGTAAATTTTAAGGCATTGGAGAGCAGGTTTAGCACAATCTTTTCCCACATTTCTCGATCGATGTAAATGGGATCGGGCAGAGGGGGACAATCGACGACTAACTGTAAATTGGCATTCTCGATCGCCGAGCGGAAAACACTTGCCAGTTCCGCCGTGTAGGTGGATAAGTCAGTGGGTTGGTAGTTTGCCTGAGTGCGATCGGCTTCAATGCGGGAAAAGTCGAGCAGCGTGTTGACCAGTTTTAAAAGGCGGAGGCCGTTGCGATGCGCCAGTTGCAACTGTGTTTTCAGGTGAATGGGTGAATAGGGGGATCGGGGACTGGGGATTGGGGATTGGGTATTGAAAAGAGGCAGAGGGGCGGGGTGCGGGGGGCAGAGGGGAAAACTCTTCTCCCTTGCTCCCTGCTCCCTGCTCCCTGCCTCCCCTGCTTCCCCTGTCTGGTTTTGTTCGCTTAAACTCGATAATGCTTCTTCTAATGGACTGAGTATCAACGTTAGCGGGGTACGGAATTCGTGAGAAACGTTGCTGAAGAACACAGTCTTAGCGCGATCGAGTTCTGCCAATGCCTCAGCCTTTTGGCGTTCCTCTTCGTGGGCGGCTTGTTCTCGAATTAACCGAATCCGATTTTCTTCGGCTTGTTTGCGATCGGTAATGTCGTTGAAAACAATCGCAACTTGTCGGTTTTCGGGTTCGCCAACCGGAAATGCATAAATGTCAAACCAGCGATCCAAATGTTCAGCACGGTTCTCAAAGCGAGTGGATTGACGTGTCAAAGCAACGTTGCCGTAAATTTCAAACCAATACTCTTCGTGGTCTGGAGCCAGTTCGCGCATCCGTAACCCTTGCGCGTTTACCAGCCCTGTCTGTCTCTCAAAGGATGGACTAATTTGCATAAAGCGATAGTCAATCGGCTTCTCGTTCTCGTCAAAAATCATTTTGACGATGCAAAAGCCATCGTTGATCGACTCGAACAGCGATCGATATTTTGCTTCCGATTCGCGCAACGCTGCTTCGGCGCGGGCGCGTTCGACCGCCGCCCAGATGCGTTCGGCTGTTTCCCGCGTCAGATCGACCTCGATATCCGTCCATTCCCGCGGCTCTAGTTCGGTGACGGCGAGCGCCCCCACCAACACGCCCTCTTTGACGAGCGGTATCGCAGCAAGCGCGATCACTTTAACAGCAGCCATCGCATTCCGGTCGGCTTCGGGAACGAGATCCGAATTTTCCGTATCAGCGATAATCATGGCTTGGCCCGTTCGGAAGAGGGGCGTGATCCAACTATAGGCAGACAACGGGTAAACGCCGACAAGCGTTGGCGAGTCGCCCCGAACATAGTTTTGATCGACACGCCCGTAGCCCTCCGTCTCGATGATCTCGACATAGTAGGCATGGTCAACGCCCAACCGATCGCCCAGCAGGCGGCACGCTTCTCCCTGTATTGCTACCGGGTCAGAGAGCGATCGCAACGCATCCGACAAAGTGATGCGGAAAGCATCAAGTTCGGCGGTGCGGCGTATTAGTTCTTCTGTCAGCTTGCGATCGGTGATGTTTTGAAAGATGACTGCAATCGTGCGGTCATCCGTCACGCCTTCCGGTTTGAACACATAGAAGCCGAACCACATATCATTGGGCTTCGCGTATTGTTCGAGGCGTTGAGCTTCGCCCGTTTTCGCCGTGTAACCGAAAGTATCGCGCCAATATTGTTCATAATTCGGGTCAATCTCGCTCATCAGCCGCCCTTTTAACGATTGACCGACTATTTGCATCGCCACCAGATTTTCGTCAAGGTAACTGATATCAACCGCCTTGCCCGCATCATCCCAAATTATCTCGGCAAGATAAAAGCCCTCGTCAATTGAGTTGAACAGCGATCGATATTTCTCTTCTGATTCGCGCAAGGCTGTTTGGGCTTGCCGTTGCTCAATTAAATCGGCGGCTTGGCGGGCGAGTAGGTCAAGGAAACGCAACTCGCGATCGCTCGGACGGTGGTGTTCGCGCCAATGGGTCGAAACCATACCGATCGGTTTGCCCGAACGGGTTATCAGGGGGGTTGACTGCGCCGAGAGATACCCAGCCTCAACGTGCCTTTGCATTGATCCATCGGGGTCTTCGCTCTTTGGCACGTCGAAATCAATAAACGTGCGATCGCTGTTCTTAAGTGCGATGCCGCAGGGCGTGTTGGAACTCGCATTCACGCGGTAGAAATACTCGGTCATATTCCGCTCAAAGCCCTGCGTCGCCAGTAGCACCAATTCTTGTGTCGCTTCGTCGAGAATTTGTACTGTTCCGGCATCCGCCCGCATCAGAGCGATCGCAGCAGCCATAATCTCCTGATAGAGCGTCTGAATGTCGCCTTCGGTTACAAGCCTCGCGCTCAGTTCGTGCAGCAGCCGCATATCTTTCAGGTCTGATTTAACGGGTGCTTCGGCTTGTTTGCCATCAATCGTGCCTTTGTCAAGTTCCGGTACTTCCCGCAATGCCTGTTGTACCGATGGCACCAACCGCCCTAACCGTTGCTTCAGTACATAATCTGTCGCGCCCTGCTTGATAGCTGCGATCGCCAATTCTTCACCCAAACTAGCGGAGATGAAAATAAACGGCGTGTCAGGACGCAGGCGACGGGCGATCGCCAGCGCTGCAATGTCATCAAAACCAGACAAGGCATAGTCTGCCAAAATCAGGTCGATCTCGTCGGTTTCCAATGCCCTAATAAAATCAGCGCGAGTCTCTACCCGCAACAGTTCACAGTCAATACCGCCCTCCATCAGCGTGGCTTGCACCACTTCTGCATCGGGTAGATTGGCTTCGAGCAAGAGAAACTGAAGTGCTGACATTATTTTCTTTTTGCTGTTTTGGTAGTACCCAGTGACGAGTGCGTGCGATCAGCGGTTTCTTCGACACGTGCCGAGCGTATTTGCACCAGTGCCTTCATGTTTCGATTGGTCACAAAAAGCTCTTTAGCCACGCTACCTTAATTTTACAAAGAATATTGGGAAGTTTGAAAGCCCCTAAAGAACAGGTACACAGTACCGTATTCTGTCATGCACGGTAGGGGATGAAAAACGACTCAGGTGGTTTTAACCACCGTCAAAATTTAAATATATCTAGCTATCTTATACCAAAAATGGTAGTATAAGGTGGGAGGTAAAACAATGCTTGTTTTTGAGTTTAAGGCTTACGGGAAGTCGGCGCAACTAGTCGCAATAGACGATGCAATTCGTACTGCCAAGTTCATTCGCGTGCGACGTGAAAGTCGTGTGTAGGTGCTTCAGCACTATTTTTTGACTGAGGAGTTACTCCTCCTTGGGTTTCCTACCCCTCGTTCCCACGTAAAAGGGTCACAGACCCCGCCTACTTTGAAAGTAAGTAATGAAATTAAGGGAATGCAAGGCACGAAAGCAACCTATACGAACAGCTACGTTGGTATAAGCTGCAAGGGAAAGGTCAATCAGGGTTAACGCAAGTGAATCATTGTAAGCTCCGTGAAACGTGAAGGGGGGAAATAAGCTGATACCCCCTGCCAAAAGGCAAGTAGGTAGACCGTTGAAGTACGGATGTCAACAGTGAAGGAACAAAATCCCTACCGGAGTATAGATGGAACCCGAATTGACCGTATGTCATACACACGAAACACGGTAAACCCCATCGGTTCTTGTGCCAAAGGTTGGACGCAAGTAGGTTAACCGCAAGGAAGACGGAATCACCGAGGGGGTAAAGGATGCTGGAGAAAGCGAAAGCCAGAGGTAATGCTTTGGATAGGGGTTCAAAATTTACCCTGCACCGAAAGGTGGCAAACTTCCAGCGGGTCTTCAACGATAAATCAATGTAAAGGGACTGAACCAAAAAGTGAAAGATAGAGTCAGCAATGACATCGGAGCTATGGAACCATTTCAAGACTGGGCTTCCATAAATTGGAAGTTGGTCAAGAAACGGGTTAGGAACCTGAGACAGAGAATTTATCGTGCCACCCAGGACGGTCAGTGGAAGAAGGTAAAAAGCCTGATGAAACTGATGCTACGCAGCTACTCCAACCTGCTTTTGTCAGTGCGAAGAGTAACCCAAGAAAATCAGGGAAAACAAACGGCTGGCGTTGATGGTCAGACGGCTCTAACCCCAGAAAAACGGGTAAAACTTGTCAAAGAAATGGGAAAATATACCCTGTGGAAAGTTCGCCCTACTAGAAGGGTTTACATTCCAAAAGCGAATGGAAAACGCAGACCACTGGGGATACCCACGGTGAAAGACCGAGTAGCACAGGCAATTGTGAAGAACGCTTTGGAACCAAGCTGGGAAGCAAGATTTGAAGCCCCTAGCTATGGATTCCGCCCCGGTGTGCGATTCGTTGGGTAGAAACTAACCCTGAAAAGTGTGGAGGATTACCCGCAAAGTTACTTAGTAGCTCTGACAATTTGATAGTCATATGGGTGAGGTTTCAAACCAAGTCCCATCCTCCAGGTGCAGGAGTGAAAGCACACAGAGCGCAGTCTCGAACTGTGTCCCCCAAGGTAGCGACTAGCCATCAATCCTTGAAGCGGGGGTGAAAGGTGTTAAATACTGGAAGCCTAATCTGGTATACATCAAGCAAGAGTTTATGAGTAGGAATACAAAGGTATGTTTGAACCATCGTCAGGAAATAACCAGCGCAATCAGGCTGTGACGCTGGGAGTCCCAAAAGGGCAAGGATAAAGGGGAGTTGGCAAGGACCTGGGTGACCAACAAGCACTTCCTCTAAACCCGGTGGATAGTACCGCTCTAAAAACTCGAACAATGACTATCAGAAACGAAGTAACCTCTCGTATGTTCTCAGTCTTCAATGATTGAGTAGGTGCTAACTAATACTACGAGTAGGCAAGATTGATTCAAAAGCAAATGCCTCACTGTAATGGTGAGGATAGGCAGACAGAATCACGGTGATTTGGGAGATGAAGTTTCCAGTAGCAGTAAATATGTCTAATACGAGTTTTAAGACTACGGGGGAATGGCGCTCTATCAACTGGCGAAAGCTGGAGCTTAGGGTGTATAAGCTGCAACAGAGAATTTATCGAGCCTCTCAACCTGGCGATGTAAAAACATATCGCAGACTCCAAAAAACGTTGATGAATTCTTGGTCAGCAAGAGCATTGGCGGTTCGTAGAGTTACCCAGGATAACCGAGGGAAAAAGACGGCTGGTGTGGATGGCGTTAAATCGCTGACCCCAAAGCAACGCCTAACCCTAATCAATAAACTAAAACTGGGTTCTAAGGTTAGTCCAACCAGGCGTGTATGGATTCCCAAGCCTGGAAAGGATGAAAAAAGACCTTTAGGTATACCTACAATAAAAGACCGCGCCTTGCAAGCGCTCACCCTACAAGCTTTAGAGCCAGAATGGGAAGCACGATTTGAACCTAACTCATACGGGTTCAGAGCCGGAAGGTCATGTCATGATGCAGTCGAAGCAATATTCAATCATATCAGGTATAAACCAAAATTTGTGCTTTGGGTTTAATATACGTCAATTCCCCAAAGGAAAACACCATACAGGTAAAAATACCAAAGGGGAAAAACTAGGCTTTAAAACCATCATCACCCCAAGTCAAGAAAAAGTTAAGGCACATTATGACCATTTAGCTAATGTAATTGATGCTCATAAAGCAGCACCGCAAGCGGCGCTTATTAAACAACTAAACCCGATTATTCGGGGTTGGGCTAATTACTTTGCTACTGTCATAAGCAAGGAAATCTATGCATTTTTAGATAACCTGGTTTACCTAAAACTTGTTTCTTGGGCAAAATTCCGCCACCCTAAAAAATCATGTATGTGGGTGTCAAAGAAATATTGGCACTCGATAGACGGTGATAACTGGGTATTCGCAACCAAGGAAGCAGGAGAAAACCCACTGAGGTTACTTGACCATACCCGCATTAAAATAGCGCGGCATATAAAGGTTAAAGGCGAAGCTTCCCCATACGATGGCAACTTGGTTTATTGGAGTACAAGAATGGGTAACAACCCGGAAATGCCCAAAAGGGTGGCTTCACTCTTGAAATCGCAAAAAGGGAAATGTGCCCACTGTGGTTTGTTCTTCCGTGAAAACGATGTGATGGAAATTGACCATATCATCCCCAAATCGCAAGGTGGAAAGGATGAGTATAAAAATTGGCAACTTCTACACAGACATTGCCACGATACAAAGACTGCCAATGATAGCAGTCCTGGCACTCAATCTGGCTGTAATAGTGCCAAGCCTAAACCGCCCTCCGAACTAAATTGGTTTTGGTCAGAGGATATGTTGGTAATGAGGTATACCTGACAAGTGCCAATTCACTGAGGAGCCGTGTGATGCGAAAGTATCAAGCACGGTTTTGGAGAGCAGTGGCTCCCGTGAGGGAGTCACTGACTTTACTAGAAGTTGTCAGGATGCCATACAACACACTTGGACTCGACTTAACGAACAGGGAAATGATAGATGGGTATTAGATGCCGATATCAAGGGAGCGTTTGACAGCATTAGCCACGAATATGTCCTCAAAGCCATCGGACTTGTTCCGGGTAGAGAGATAATCAAACAGTGGTTAAAAGCAGGATACGTTGAAGCCGAAATGCTCCACGAAACGGAAAGCGGTACACCACAAGGAGGCGTAATAAGCCCACTTTTGGCAAATATCGCCCTTAATGGAATCGACCAACTCCTGACAAAATATAAAAAACGTCAGGGGAAAAACAAATCCCCAAGGGCACCAAAATATGGATTTGTCAGATACGCTGACGATTTTATTATCACCGCCGAAACAAAAGAGGACATTGAGGCAATTATCCCTGAAGTGGTCGAATTCCTCTCACTTAGAGGACTGGAAATAAACCCGGACAAGACTAACATTGTTCATGTGGAACAAGGCTTTAATTTCTTAGGGTTCAATGTCCGACATTTCCAGGGAAGCTGTCTCACACAACCTCAGAAAGAAAAAGTTCTAACTTTTCTCAGAGGTATAAGGATTTGGCTGAAACAAAATAAAAACACCAGACCAGAGGCAGTCATTAACCACTTAAACCCAATAATCAGGGGATGGGGTAATTATTACAAGCATGGGGTCAGTAGTAAGGTGTTTAGCTACCTTGACCATCAAATCTTCCAAGCAGTTTGGAAGTGGGCACTAAGCAGACACCCGAATAAAGGTAAGAAATGGGTAGCAAAGAAATACTTCATCACTGTCAACGGCAGAAAATGGAATTTCCACGCAACGGTACTTGGAAAAGATGAAAAGAAAAAGTCATTGATTCTAACCAAGGTAACAGACATACCTATAACCCGCCATGTCAAAGTAAAAGGCACGGCATCACCCGATGACCCAACGCTTGCCGAATACTGGAGCAAACGCCAATCTAATTACGGAAAAATGTACTTTGCCAAAGGTACAAAGCTGCATAAAGTAGCAAGTAGCCAAGGATGGAAATGCCCAGTATGCGGAGAACATTTATTCAACGGAGAGGAACTGCACACCCATCATGTGGTACGAGTGACAGATGGTGGAACCGACAAGGAAGAAAACCTTGTACATCTCCACAAAGCCTGCCACAAACATATACACACAAGCAAACGTTCTGAAAAGCAGAAGGCTTGAGCCGGATGATGGGAAACTGTCAAGTCCGGTTCTTAGGGGAGGGGGATACGGCGACGTATGCCTCCTTACCCGACAATAGCTGTATTCGGCTATGGATGGACGTTAAAGGCACGGGTAAAAACGACTTGCAGAAATATTGTGCTGTACTTGCGGCTAACTTCCCTTTTGCCAATGAACTCAATTCAATGGCTCGGCAAGCCAGTGCCGAAAGAGCATGGTCGTCTATCTCTCGGTTTTACGACAACTGTAAAAAAGGTATTCCAGGTCTAAAGGGATATCCTCAATTTCAGAAAGATTGTCGTTCTGTTGAGTACAAAACATCAGGATGGAAACTAGCAGATAATCGTAAATCCATAACCTTTACTGATAAAAAAGGTATTGGTCGATTAAAGCTCAAAGGTACTCGTGATTTGCACTTCTACCCTTCGGGTTCGCCAGTCCCCCATTGTGACGGAAACCGCCAAGACGGGGGCTGGACTCACCAAATTAACCAGATAAAACGTGTGAGATTGGTAAAGCGTGCGGATGGTGTGTATGTTCAGTTTTGTATTGACGTAGAGCGTTCTGAAAATATAGAACCAACTGGTAACACAATCGGTTTAGACGTTGGACTTAAAGAATAATACACTGACTCTGAAGGGAGAATGGTTGAAAACCCAAGGTTCCTGCGTATTGGTGAAAAAGTTCTTAAACGTTCACAACGTCGAGTTTCAAGAAAAGTAAAAGGTTCAAAAAATAGAGGCAAGGCTAGGCAGGTTTTAGGAAAGCGCCACCTCAAAATAAGTAGGCAATCGTATTGCACCATGCTGTGAAATTAGCACGGTGCGTAGTTCAGTCTAACGACTTGATAGCCTACGTTAGCGAAGCGGGGCGCGTTAGCGCACAGATTTGAGGATTAAGAATATGGTGAAAAATCATTGTTTAGCTAAGTCTATTAACGACGCATCTTGGTATCAGTTTCGTGTCTGGGTTGAATACTTTGGCAAGGTATTTAAGCGTGTCACGGTTGCGGTTAACCCGCAATATACTAGCCTTGAATGCTCTAGCTGCGGTGAAGTTGTTAAGAAAACACTATCTACTAGAACCCATGTTTGTAAATGTGGTTGTGTGATGGATAGAGATGAAAACGCAGCGAGAATCATCCTTAGTCGAGGATTGGGTACGGTAGGGCATACCGGAACCTTTGTGCTAGACGCAAATAACGCTTGGGGAGATGAAACCTCTACTCAGTCTGGGGAAACCCTGATTGAGCAAGTTATATCTTAGATTCAAGAATCCCCGTCGATTTATCGCGGGGAGTGTCAATCACGGTAATAGTCAGGCAACGCCCGACCGAAGAATCTTGCAGATCCGTTCAGCAAGAAAGCCTTAAGCATTTAGTTCAGCAAAGCTTATATATTACATATGTAATAAGCTATAAACAAAATTTTGTAACTTTTTTGTTAAAAAACTTTACAAAGCTTTATTAAGTTTGGTAAGCTTACCTACGTAAACATTAAACCTCTAACCAATAAATTTTCCTAACTGTAAGCAGTTAGGTTGTTGAGGCGCTTTTTCAAACTAGACCTTTGTTACTGAATTAAAAATTTACCTGGAAAACAGTCCCTAGCTGGCTTGACCAACTACGTAGAAAACTGAACATTCCCAAGGGCAATTTGTCTTGTCTGGCTTTTAGAACCCTAAAAGTCCGATTTGAGTTGATTTCTTTTATTGCCAGTCTGTCTCAGAAAAGAAGATTCGTGCGTTTGAATTTTGCTCATTAGCTAATTAACAAACAATACTGGAGATTGCGATCATGGCTTTAAGTATCGAGTCCGCTCAAAATATTTTCTCTAACACTCAAGTTCCTAGCCCGATTCCAGCTACCATAGCGTTATTCGATCAACTAGGCGTTGACGATCAACTGGCTTATCTCTGGTATGCTTACACAGAAATGGGTAAGACAATTACTCCCGCAGCTCCTGGAGTAGCACGTTTGCAACTAGCGGAAGGTTTGCTCAACCAAATTAAGCAGATGTCCAAAGAAGAGCAAACCCAAGTCATGCGCGAACTTGCTAGCCGTGCTGATAGTCCAATCAGCCGTTCCTACGGTTTCTTCAGTGTTAACACCAAGCTGGCTTTTTGGTACGAATTAGGCGAGTTGATGAAACAAGGCGTTGTGGCTCCCATCCCCAGTGGTTATCAAATGTCTCCTGGTGTGCAAGTAGTGCTAGAAGCGACCAAGAAGCTGGATGCAGGTCAGCAAATTACAGTACTGCGTAACACCGTAGTAGACATGGGATTTGATACATCTGCTTTAGGTCCAAGTAGTTCCAAAGCTGCTGCGGAACCTGCGTTTGCACGTAGCGCTCCTCCTGTGACTTCAGTCAAGATTGAAGGTATCACAGAGCCTGCTGTACTCGGCTACATTGAAGCGATGAACGCAGATAAATTTGATGCGGCTATTGCTTTGTTTACTCCCGACGGTGCGCTGCAACCCCCATTCCAAAAGCCGATAGTCGGTCATGAGGCGATCGCTAAATACATGCGCGAAGAAGCCCAAGGACTGAATATGATGCCAAAGCAAGGTATCAGCGAAGTTCTCCCAGATGGTTCTAAGCAGCTGAAAATCACAGGTGTTGTCCAAACTCCTTGGTTTGGTGTCACTGTTGGAATGAATATTGCTTGGCGGTTCTTAATCAATCCCCAAGGTAAGATTTTCTTTGTGGCGATCGATATGCTAGCATCTCCTGAAGAACTAATGAACCTACGTCGGGTTTAGAAATAAATGTAGGGTGGGAGCAAGCCCACCCTAGCTTTTAGACCACGGCAAACAAAGCGGTCAATTCCATTCTGGGGAATTCAAAAAAAGTAACTTTTTTAGCGGGAAATTAGTCTAGCTGAATCACGTCTTGCGTTCCAGACACAAATTATATTACGGTCTCCCCTTCCATTACGGTTTGCCCTTCCATAGCGGTCTCCCCTTCCATAACGGTCTCCCCTTCCATAACGGTCTCGTCCTTGATTACCCCGATTCCGAATACTGTAGAGATAACGATAACTAACAATCCGCCCATTCTGGTAAACAGGGTCACCACCTCGCTTGGAAACTACTGAATAACCATTTTCATTAATAAGTCTATCGCAAGTAATCTCGCCATTTGCAGCGTGAGCAGGAAATGTAGGTATCATACCTAAACACAGGGCAACAGCAGTCAATAAAAGTTTTGTGCGTTTCATGGCTTTATATCCTTATTAAAAAGCTGAAATTGAAATTAACTATCCCTGATAACTCACTTGCTGACTATTCGCATCATGACGGACTATTTACGGTCTATACTCTCGACGAAGAGTTTCTTGTGCTCGATGAATTTGGTGTTAGTGATGAATTTAACAATAGACCTCAAGACTCATTCTATAAATGCATGTTTTTTCATACCCTTTCCCCTTTCCCCTACTTCTGCAAGAAGTCTAATCTCGATAAGGAATATCTGCTAGGGCTGGAGATGCTGCTAAACCACCTAGCGTCAGAAAACTAGCTGTACTAATGAGAACCAGCGATTTATTCAAACCCATAATAGGTGTTCGATTTTTCTGACGTCCTCAAATGAGTTGAGGCTTGCTAAATTCAAACCATGCCAATCATAGAAGCTAGAGTTGCATTACCACATGAATCAAACGTCATGATATAAACATGATTAAAGTCATGTTTTTCTATTTAAAAGCACGTCTTGGCTTTTATTTTTAATTTTGAATTGAAGGGGAGCGATGACCGTCGCTACATATCAGGCAAATCCATACCTCTTGCTGGAGAAGTTGGATATTAACTGAGTATGCCTGTTTTACAAACTAGTAAATGTGGTAGTAGCAGCTTTGAATTTAGCCTTACGACCAGTGATAGTTCTTGTGCCAAAAACGAACGTTTAGTTTTGATACTTTTCCCCCAAAGACCATCCCAAACTAGTTGGCTGTTCGTAAACGCGCTTCAATGTATTCACATCTCTGGCAGAAATGGGCGGCGGGTTGCGGACTTGTGAAAAGTATAAAGCATCACTTTCTAGTGGACTATGACCCCAAATTCCCAACGCATGACCGAATTCGTGGCGGGCGGCTGCGGTAAGATAATTACCAGTCTGCGTAGGACTCAGCAAAATACTGAAGCGATGAGATAAAACTTTGTTATTTGTGTATAACTCGTAAGTGGTTTGTGCCGATCGCGCACGCGGAATGTTGCTATTAGGCGACTTCTGAAGAGGTGGAGCTTTTCGCACAATTGTAATATTAGCAACTTCTGGCTGTTTTACTACCTCCAAGGGTAAATAAACATTCCACTCTTGCACTGCTTGTAGGACGGTATTAACCCATGTTTGAGCCTGTTCACCGCTAATTTCTTTTGGTGTTTCTACGTAAACGCGAATTGGAAACTGTGACCAAAGTAAATAACCGACTTCAGTTAATTTAACTTGAGAAAAGTAGTCGCCGCGGTTGGTGCTGTCTTTCCACTGTACCAGCGTAGGCGGTAAGGGATGGGGTTTTGGGGAGGTGAGGGAGAGGGAAGGAATTTTTATGAACTCTGATACATCTTTCGGTCTTTGTGTCAAGACACTATTTTCTGCAAGGGTGGCGTTGTTCTGGAAGTTAGTAAAAATGACTAATAGCCCTGTGCCAATAGCTAAGGCAAGGGCTGTAATTAAACGCTGCAAAACTATATTTATTTGGGTTTTAGGCATCCTTCGGGTTCGCCAGTCGCCTCTCAATGGCAAAGACGCTGCGCGAACAACGCTCTTAACCCGCGCAGGCGCTGGACTCACCATCTCCCTATCTCCCCATCCTTACTTAGGGAGCCAACCAGCGCTTAAAACTATGGTTAAACCAAGGAAAATTACTGTGAGTGTCCAGGTAACTCGGTTGAGTGTGGTTTCTGCACTTTTAGTGCTGCTAAACAATTGAGCCTGTCCACCAATGGCAGCAACGCCATCGCCTTTCGGGCTATGCAGTAATACTAAAACAATCAAACCAAGGGCGGAAAATGCCCAGATGCCTTGCACAATATTAGTAACGGTCATGGTAGGAATTTAAAGAGTTAGGAGAACAAAGTAGGAGTTATGGTTAGGAGTTAAAAAACTATTAATTTTTAACTCATCACTCATCACTCCTAACTTTTTTTACAGTCCAACTGGCGCGGGAGTGCGTTTTAATTGCACTTCATACTCAGCATTTTGGAGTAGCGATCGCCCTGTCATTTCTGGTGGAACCGGCAGCTGTAAAATCTCCAGAATTGTCGGGGCAATGTCGGCTAGCTTACCATCGCTTCGCAGGCTAACATTTGTACCATGTCCGGGGATTTTTGCGCCTTCTCCTTCTAGCAGAATTAAGGGGACTGGATTGGTGGTGTGAGCTGTCCAAGGATTGCCCGCATCATCTAGCATATGCTCTGCGTTGCCGTGGTCGGCGGTAATAATTGCTGTACCTCCGGCTTTGCCGACGCTCTCTAGAAGGCGTCCCAAACATCGGTCAACGGTTTCCAGTGCTTTAATCGTAGCTTCTATTTGACCAGTATGCCCTACCATGTCTGGGTTGGCATAATTAATTACAATTAGCGAGTAAATTTTCTTTTCGACGGCGGCGATCGCTACCTCTGTTAATGGTGCTGCTGACATCGCCGGCGCTTTGTCGTAAGTTGCTACCATTGGGCTGCTGACCAGTTCCCGGTCTTCTCCGGCAAAAGGTTCTTCCAATCCGCCGTTGAAGAAGTAGGTCACGTGGGCGTATTTTTCAGTTTCTGAGGTGCGAAACTGCTTTAAACCATGATTGGCAATTACTTCCCCCAGAATATTACTGAGGTTCTGAGGTTCAAAAGCTACATCAACTGCTAATTCTGGTTCGTATTGAGTAAAGGTAGCAAACGACAGCGGCGCGATCGCCTTTGTTTCAAACCCGGTAAAATTTGGATTGACAAAAGCTTGCGTCAATTGTCTGGCGCGATCGGGACGGAAGTTGAAGAATATGACTCCATCGCCTGATTCTACTGCGCCTGGAGCAATGCGTATTGGTAAAACGAATTCGTCGTTAACACCTTCGGCGTAAGATGCTTGCAAGACTTCTACAGCCTTGCGACCATCACCAGCGCCATCTTGTGTCATGACGTCGTAGGCGCGTTTGACTCGATCCCAACGGCGATCGCGATCCATTGCGTAATAGCGACCGCTGAGGGTGGCTATGCGTCCTACTCCGATGCGGTCAATGTAATTTTGCAGTAACCCAATTGCTTGTACAGCATCTTTTGGTGTCGTGTCACGACCGTCAGTGATGGCGTGGATGCAAATTTCGGAAAGTCCCTGACTTTTAGCTAAGTCAAGTAATCCAAACAAATGCGACAGATGCGAGTGTACCCCACCCTCGGAACAAAGCCCCACCATATGCAGCTTGCCATTTCGACTACGGACTTCCTGGCAAATTTTGACTAGTGCGGGGTTGCGTTGGATGGAACCGTCTTCGACAGCATCTGAGATGCGTACCAATTCTTGTGGTACAACTCGCCCAGCGCCTATGTTCAAATGACCAACTTCTGAGTTGCCCATTTGACCCTCTGGCAATCCCACGGCTTTTCCGGATGTGCGGATGAGGGTATGCGGATAAGCTGCCCATAAGCTTTGCATTACAGGAGTTTTAGCAGCTGCGATCGCGTTTCCTCGTGTTTCCTCGCAGTAGCCCCATCCGTCTAAAATGACAAGCACCACGGGAGCAATAGGTGCCTTGGTCATAATAAAATTGCCCTTTACTTTTTGTAATACCCGAATGATACCACTGCTACTCATCGACGCAAGTGAATTTCTGCTTATTAACTTCTTTTATGACGTAATTACGATTTTTTAAACATTTTTGAAATTTGAATAATTTTTACTGATTTTTTGTGGTAACGGGTGGTTGTTAGTAGTTAGTTGTTGGTTGTTGGTTGCTCGTTGTAAAAACCATAACCACTATCCACCAACCACTATCAACTAACCACTATCTACTAACCCCACTCCTAGTCCCTCATTTCCTTTTACCGCCCGTTTTTCCAGCTTTGGCGGCTTTTTTGGCGGCTTTTTCAGCAGCGATCGCTTCTAACTTTGCTTGTTCTTTTTCTTCGGCGATTTTATCGAGATAGTAATGATAATCCCCTAGATAGACGCGGAATTCGCCATCGCGGATTTCGACGATTTTATTTGCTACCTGAGAAATAAAATAACGGTCATGAGAAACGACAATTACAGTGCCATCGTAGTTTTGGATCGCTTCTTCCAGCATTTCTTTTGCTGGGATATCTAGGTGATTTGTCGGCTCATCTAAAATTAGTAAATTTGCGGGACATAAAAGCATTTTGGCTAACGCCAAACGCGCTTTTTCTCCTCCACTTAATGCTGCTACTGGTTTCAAGACTGTATCGCCAGAAAACAAAAATCGTCCCAACAACGTGCGGACTTCTTCATTTTTCCAGTCGGGGACTTCATCATGGATGGTTTCCATGACGGTTTTCTTTAAATCCAAGGCTTCTGCTTGGTTTTGTTCAAAGTAACCAGGAATAACGTTGTGATCGCCTATCTGAACAGTACCTTCTGTGGGTTTTTCGCTACCCGTAATCAGGCGTAATAGAGTAGATTTCCCGGCACCGTTGGGACCAAGAAAAGCGATGCGATCGCCTCTTTCAATTAAAAGATTTGCGCCCAAAAACAGAATCTTATCATCATAGGTATGAGTTAAATCTTTAATTTCCACTACTTCGCGTCCGCTACGGGGTGCGGGGGGAAAGCGGAAGTGTAAAGTTCTCACCCCACCTACGGGTGCTTCAATGCGTTCGATTTTATCAAGTTGTTTTTCGCGGCTTTTTGCTTGGGTACTGCGGGTAGCACTAGCGCGGAATCTGTCAACAAACGTTTGCTGCTTTTCTAGTTCTTTCTGCTGACGTTCGTAAGCGCTAAGTTGCGCTTGTTGACTTTCGGCTTTTTGTAGGAGGTAGGCGGAGTAGTTGCCGAGGTAATAACTGGAAACGCCGCGTTCTGTTTCCACAATTTGGGTGCAGAGGCGATCTAAAAATTCCCGGTCATGAGATACTATTACCATCGGGGTAGTCAGCCCTTTAAGGTAATTTTCTAACCACTCGATGGTTTCTAAGTCCAGATGGTTGGTAGGTTCGTCCAGTAGCAATAAGTCGGGTTTTTGCAGCAGGATTTTACCCAAACTCATCCGCATTTGCCAACCGCCACTGAAAGCACTCACGAGGCGATCGCCATCTGCGGCATCAAAACCCATTTCTGGCAAAATTTTGTCAATTTTTGCCTCTAATCCATAGCCATCCAGCGCTTCAAACTGCCTTTGGAAACGATCCATTTTGTCGATCAGTTTATTTAACTCCTCTGGAGTTGCCGTTTCCATTTCCCGATGCACCTGTGACAAAGCTTCATTAACTTTGTTTGCTTCGACAAAGGCACGCCAAAATTCTTCTTTAACAGTACGGCTGGGGTCTACTTCAAATTCTTGGTTGAGGTAAGCTATGTGTAAGCTAGAAGGACGAATAATTTCGCCAGCGGTGGGTTCGATTTCCCCAGCGATGATTTTCAGTTGGGTGGATTTTCCGGCACCGTTGACACCCACCAAGCCGATGCGATCGCCAACTTTGACTTCCCAGTTGACATCCTTTAGAATTTCGCCTGTGGGATAAATTTTACTGATATGTTCGAGTCGCAGCATGAGAGTGTCTCTAGGGTAGGGAATGGGTAACAGAGGCGCATAAGCTCACGCCGTGTCCAAATATTAACAAAATTTAACTACATATTTCGTATTGATTGTTGGCATAAAGAAGAAGATTTTAGCGGCATCACGAGAATGCTTCTATAGAACCGATTTGAGATCTAAGAAGGGGTTGCAAGTCTCTTAACCATCAGCCGAATAAAACAAAGATTAACCTTGGCAGTCGCTGTCTTCTAGAGTTCTCTCAAAGTTCTTGACGAGGATGA
>JAHHID010000114.1 GCA_019359015.1 Spirirestis rafaelensis WJT71-NPBG6 | reverse complement strand
AGCTGCACGATTATCATTTTCATCTCAGGAAGTTTGAGTATTTTAACTGATTGACAAAAGGTGCTTTATTTTAAACTTTAACGGATGCACTGATACCAATTGTGCCAGTTGCGTAAGTCCTGTTGATATGATTTTCATGGTCTTGAGTGCTTGTACTCTTGGGACTGTACGATCGCTTAACTATGGCGGAGGGGCGATGGCTTTAATTTGTCAGGGAGTATCGCCTTTGGTATCAGTAAAATTTACGGGGAACAACTTAAGCTCATCCCCCGAGTCGCGCACCCTTTATTTCGCGGGCATTGGGGAGGCAGTGCGTTGGACGGGTTTCCCGGCTTGAAGCATCTGCCGTCATTGGACATTGGGAAGAGCGTTTTCGCTCCTCCTTGCCCTATGCCCAAGACTGCTGACGGCGATTCCTCCCACCAAGCGCCGTGGGATGGGCAACCGAAGCCGTCTTTGGTGATTCATCCTTTGAAAGGATTCTCAGAAAGATTAGATGTTGCAATCCTGTGCCATCTTCTGCGTTAAGCACTGAAATTACATTCTCCCCACGGGTAACACGGAGATCAGTGTAATAACGGTTGTAAAAGCAATCAACCCAGCGGGAAAATTTACGTAAAAAATTTTATACACAGAATTCACTTAAGCGACACATCTAAATGTGGCATTATTTAACATCAGTATCTATGAAGAAATACTGAAGTTTGCATGAAGCGAACGTGAACATGTTTTCCGTGTATTCACTTATTGCTAACTTTTGATTAAGCTTGCTCGAAGGAGTTGCGATCGCTTTGCTATTTAACGCGTGCAGTCGCTATATGCAGCAAGATCGAGTAATCCCATTAAAGCTGCAACGTGTAAATTCAGTAGATCACAAACTTTTTCCCAAAGGGCGATCACCGACAAATTAATCAGTATATTAAGTGCTATATATTACAGATTTTATAGATAAAACTTATCATTATTTAAACAGTTTCAAGAAGTGAAATAATGAAACTGTTGTGTATCATTTTGTTAAAATAATTGACTTCTTCATTAGAACAACTGCCTATAACAGAGACAGAAACCTTAGATGAAGTTCTTGAGTGTTTAGCAGAGAACTTCTCAATTAAAACCAAGGACGACGGAACAATCCAGAGTCGCTACGGTGGCTGTAAAATTGTAGCCTTCCATAACCGAGAAATTGCCCGTGTGATTTCTCACCCGCAGGAAAAGCCGTGACTCCAAATAGATAAACACCGCTAACTGTAGGATTCTGCACTGGTTTCAAACCAATTGTGATGGTTTTACCTGGAGAAACTGGCGGGTTAAATGTTATTGATATTGTCTTTTTATCTCTGCTGACATCTGTTAGTTGTAATTTCTGCCCTTCGTTTGAACGCGTACCTTCAAAGGCGTAACTTTTTTTCAGTTCAAACTTAATGTCGTCTACTCCTTCATGCTGGTTAATAGTTATTTTTTGTAAAGGTTCTCCAGCATTATCCGGCAGGCTGACAGTAAAGTAATATGTCGCACCCCACACATATATGTTGTTATATGTAGTCGCTGTATAGGTCAGGCGCGGCGGTTGGGCAAAATATACTGTGCCATCTCGCAGTTGGATTGCTTGAGTCACGCGATCGCTATATCCGCCAATTCCTATTGTGCAAGCAATTGCGGTGCTAAATAAAATTGCAATGTGTACTGCTTTATTCACACAAAACACGCTTTAAAATGGTTTATTAAGCTAATCGGGATTTAAGTTGCACCTAACTGGCTGCGGGTAACTTTTTTTAAAAAAGCTAGTTTATATTAATATATTACCATCAAATAGCAACAATTATTTTCATTTATTAGGTTTTGTAAACTTAGATTAATTTTCTCAGAAAAGAACCAAAAAAAGTAACAAATGTATTGTTAAAGATAATTTAGATTAGTTGTCAAAGTAACTATCTACGCGACAAACTAGAAATTAAATACAGGCAATTATTTTTATGAATGCTATTTCCAACGTTGAATTCAAGCGCCCTATTTGGCAAACTGCTGTCATCTTGACTTTGGGCTTCTGGCTCAGTGCTAGTATAATTTTAGATTGGGTAATTATGCCTAGTCTTTATCTTTCCGGCATGATGACTCAAGCAGGTTTTGCCACAGCAGGCTATACAATGTTCTGGAATTTTAATCGCATTGAATTATTGTCTGCTGGTTTAATCTTGACTGGTGTTTTGGCTATGAGCAAAACTCATAGCTGGCGTGCTGATACTGTGGTTTTAGCAGTATTGCTACTAGCTGTATCTTTGATTGACACCTATTTCTTAACTCCACAAATGTCTGCAATTGGAGTTCAACTGAATTTGTTTGAAGCAGCTACTACAATTCCAGCGGGAATGAATTTGTTGCACGGTGGTTACTGGGTGCTGGAAGCCGTGAAGTTGTTGGCTGCGGGAACGCTTTTAAGTCGCTGTTGGCGAGAAGCTTAATTACAAATACGCCGAAGCGGATACGTAAAAATTGCCTACCAGATTGATAATGACTGGTAGGCAATTGTTTTATTGTAAGTAGCTCGGTGAAATAAAATATAACTCATAAGGATCGGGCAAAGGGCATGCTAAAAAAAGCAACTTCCGTTTATTTATACCCACTTACTTAGTTAGGGCGTTTATTCAGAATCTGCGGATGCTTCATTATTAGGTAACAGCAGACGTAGAGCGAGTATCGCAAATCCCACAGCAGCGATCGCTTTTAATATACGTGTCGGTAATAATTCTGCCACAGTTCCCCCTGCCAGCGCTCCTAACAAGCTAGTCAGCAGCAACGCACCCGCTGTCCCAAAGAACACCCCACGCTTCGATTGACAACGACCTGAAAGCGCGATCGCCGCTAACTGACTTTTATCACCTAATTCTGATAAAAAAACTGTAATAAAACTTAAGCCTAAGAGATGCCAATCCATTAATTTTATCCTTTGTTGGTTGTTCCAATAACTAATAACCAATAACTAATAACCAATAACTACATCCCAAAACAGCATTATAGAAATCAGCAACAGCATTACCCCAGCCGATTTTTCCACAGTTTTTGGAGAAAGTCGGTTGGCTATCCAACTACCCAAAAGTACACCTAATAAACTCGTCGTTATCAACGCAGCGGCAGATCCCATAAATACCACCCACGGCGAATGCGATTGAGCACTCATCAACAAAGTTGATAGTTGCGTTTTATCGCCAATTTCCGCAAGAAATATTGTAATAAATGTAGTGCCGAAGGTTACTAATGCCGACTCTGGCTTTTGAGAACAATCATCATCTACAGGCTTAACTGGCTCAATAATGATATTTTTGGAGTCGCATTCGATACCGTCTTTTAGTTCTATCTCGCTTTCAATTGGAGATATACCAGAAAGGCTCAAAGGCGCGGAGTCAAGTTTCACAACCAGTAGTCCTATGGCGAAGGTTTTTCATATTCTTCTCATTTTCTCAGATTGTCGTCATAAATTGCAACCGTGTAAGTTGTAAATTGTTGGTTGACAGGGATTGGGCATGGGGCTTTTCCCCTTTCCCTCATAAACCAACTGCTTTATCAAAGCGCAGTATTTCTAGACTGCGATCGCCATAAACTCCCTCTATCTGTTCACGACAGCAGTCAATGGCAAAATCATTCAGTTCCTCTGGCTCAACACCATACATATCCTGAAACACCTCTGTCTCTACACGGCAGAAACGAGGACGATTTGCGTAAATGCGGCATTCTCTGGTGGTATGGTCAAAATTAACGCACCATCCCCCTTCACCTACCATGCTCAGATACAGTTCCAGTTCCTCTGGTAATAAATACTCTTCTAAGTCTGGACGCTCCGCTGGGTCAAGATGACAGCAGGCTCCACATTGCTTTATACATTCCCAAATTGCCATTTTTTCTACCTTCATTAGAAGTTAAGGGTTAGGAGTTAGGGATTACGGTTTTTCCCAGTCCTCAATGCCCAATGCCCAATGACGCCAGATGCTTCTCCTGTCGGAGACGCTGCGCGAACAACGGAGGGAACCTCCGCAACGCACTGGCTCCCCAATGCCCAGTTTATGTTTTTTCTTATAATTTTGTTAAGTAAATTAAATTTAGTGGGCGATCGCCGGATATGATCATTTTCGGGTTTTGCATTTGATTTATTTAATTTTTTAGATCAATATTGAATTGAACCGGAGGCAATAATGTTTGACGCTTTATCGAATATCCATTGGGAAGTTATATTTCAGCTAGTTTCAGTTGGGCTAATTATGATAGCTGGACCAGTAGTTATATTTTTGCTAGCATTTCGCAACGGCAACCTTTAAGAGTTGTGAATGATGAGTTGGGATTTAGGAGTTTATTGAACGCTTCTAAGTCCTAGCTCCTAACTGATTCTAAAGCCTTAAGTGCAGCTTGAATAATGCCGTCATACTGCGGTTGAGAAATATCAACTATTTTAGCGTCTTGGCGATTGGTTCCTAAAAGAGCGTTAGATTGTCCTGGTTGAACAGCAAGAACTTTCCCTTCAGAATTTTTAATTCTTAATTCTGGTAACTCACCATTTAGATAGATGCCACAGGTGTAGTGGCGTTGGTTATACTCAAAGATACTTTTTGACGGCTTAGATGCTGAGGTCAAAGACAGGTGAGAATGTTTTGCAGCTCTGACACCTATTAATTCTAACTCAATAGTGGTATTGCCATTAAAGTTATTTTCGCGCAACTTGTAAGCAATATCCACTTGAGAGGGTAGGGGGAAGTAGTCACCCCAACGCCAAGCGATCGCTTTAATTTTAAATTGTTGATTGTCGATAGTTTGTGCCACTGTCAGTTTAACGTGACCTTTGCCAACGATTTTTTGCTCAATTACTTGAACATTAGCTGTCCAAAATACCGGATCGGGGTTATCGATACCGCAGGGGTGAAGAGCATTAAGCTGCTGATAAAGCTGAGAATTTATTTCATTCAAATTTGCTTGGGCATCAATTTTGATTAATGGCTTGATATGCTCAAGTTCTAGAGACTTGTTAGCAAACTCACACAATAGTTTTCGCAACGCTGCCAAATTCTCTGCTGGGAAAGAAAATCCTCCAGCTGCTTTGTGTCCACCATATTTGCCTAGCAAGTCATGACAATATTCCAAAGCTGCAAAGACATTAAACTCTGGAATTCCTCGTGCGGAACCACGAATGTGTGTTTCATCCTCATAAGTGGCGATGAACACAGGCACACCGTAGCGTTCTACCAAGCGAGAGGCGACAATACCAATAACGCCATGATGCCAATTTGATTTTACAACAACTAATACCCGGTCTTGCTGTAAGGATGAAATAAATTCAGTCTCGACGATAGCGATCGCTTCGAGTTCAATTTCCTCACACATTTGCTGACGTTGCTTGTTAATCGCTTCGCATTGCATCGCTTTTTCAAGCGCTATCCCCATATCATCTGTAGTCAGCAAATCTATGATAATTTGCGGATCTCCAATCCGACCAATCGCATTAATTCGCGGACCCAAGCGAAACCCGATATCCTCAGGTTTGAGAGATTTGGGATTTGAGGAGTTAGAAGTTGTAGAGACGCGATTAATCGCGTCTGTACGATTAATCGCGTCTGTATGGGAGTTATGAATTGCTTTGTCTGCAAGGAGTCCTCCTTCTCCCCCCACTCCCCCTCTCCCGCTCTCCCCCCCTCCTCCCACTCCTGCTACCTGAATTAACGCTTGCACTCCCGCTAACTTGGATTTGGGTAACTGTTGTAAACCGCGTTTCACCCAGCGACGGTTTACTCCAATCAATGGCGCTAAGTCTGCAATGGTTCCCAATGTAAAAAGTGCTAGCATCGGCTGAATTAAGCCTCTAGCCTGTCCTAGTTGTTGTGCTAAGGAAACTGCCAAAATATAAGCAACACCAACACCAGCGACACTGCGATAAGGTGAGGATTCGCCTATGAGTTTTGGGTTGAGGATAGCGTTTGCCGGCGGTAATTGTTGGGGAATGTCGTGATGATCGGTGATAATTACTTTTAAATTGAGTTCTCTTGCAAAAGCGATCGCATCATACGCAGAGATACCATTATCTACCGTAAGAATTAGTTTAACACCTTCGCGCTCAAATTCTTCAACAATGCGTTTATTAATGCCGTAGCCTTCGTGCATTCGGCTGGGGATAGCGTAGTCAACATCTGCGCCTAAAGTTCGCAGACTACGCAACAATAAAGCTGTGCTAGTCATGCCATCAGCATCGTAGTCACCGCAGATGGCGATTTTTTCTTTTGATGCGATCGCCGACTCTAACAACTCTAAACTTATCGCTAAATCTGGAAATTCTTCCAGTGGTGAAGGCAAACTTAAAGACTCTGGATCTAAAAAAGCTTGCACTTGTTCTTTTGTTTCCATACCGCGATTGATCAGCAACTGGCTGATGATTGGCGATAAGTTTGTAAGTATTGCCAGTTTTTGGGCAATTTCTGGTTTTTGTAGGGAAATTTGCCAGCGTTGAATCGGCAAACGAGTTAGTCGGCGATCGGGCAATTTAGATGTAAGTTGGTCTGCCATGCAAGCTATCAGCACTTCAGGTGTCATCTAAAGTATGAAGTACCCACCAAGATAAATCTAGGGGGTTTCCCAATACTTCTTTTTATCCTTTATCCTTAATACTTCATCCTTCTTTTTTATCCTTTTTTGGTCAGCTTTTAGCGTAAAGTCTCAAGCTGAATGTCTAAAGCGGCATCTACGTAAGTAAAACAGTTCTTTCTTTGCGTAATTATACTGTATCCTAAATTATTTTACAGTATATAATCTTTTTATACATTAGATTAATGTTTCATGAAGCTTGTTTAAATTGATAGGGGTTAATTCTTAAGTTATGTGGGGTCATCTGTAAAATGTAATGTCAGCAACACTAAAAAATATGCTTAAACAGCTATTTTTTAAACAAATAATTCGGTAAAAATCCTAGTATATTGAGTACCATCTCATTGATTAAAAATCTCCAATTAGGAATTGAAAATTTTCTTTATTAATTTTTAAATTGCAGTAAAAGACCTGATAACCAGATAAGATGAGTCTGCTTAAAAGGAATAATAAAGCATCATCAAACATGAAATATTTGGAACTGGAGCAGATTTGTAACAAGTTTTCAGATAATTGGCAGATGGAATACTTACAAATCAATAGAGATTTTCATATCCTAGATGCCTCTGAACATGTGCAAAGGTTTGCTGATTGTCCATCGGAGGTGATGCTTTTAAGAGATATCCGCCTCGGCTTTCCGGAACTAATAGGAGTGGAAGATATCCTCATAGACATCCTGGAAGGACGGCAAAAGTATTTTGAATTAAAAAGTATTGCTCGATTTTCACGCTTTAGCTCACCTTTTTACATTGATTTATATGTGAGAAATTTAGATGATAAGCTAATTGTTTTTTTTGAAGATGCAACATCAAGGATGGTTTTGCAGCAAAAGCTAATTCAAAAAAAGCGAGAAAAAAATATATTATTAAAAAAATTAGCAGCTTCGCAAAATTATCTTGAGAATATTATCGCCTCAATGACAGATGCAATGCTGGTAACAACGTCATCGGGAAAGATAAAAATAGTAAATAAAGCCACACTATATTTATTTGGATATGACAAAGCAGAATTAGTTGGGAAGGATATTTCAATTATTATTCATGACGAAGAATTATTATCATAAATAAATAAAAAACAACCCAATTATCAAGGTAAAGTTTTCCAAGATTACGAGGTTGTTTGTCAAACCAAAACTGGATCTGAGATTTTTGTAGCTTTTTCCGGTTCGGTAATTCAGGCTAGCATAAATGAGAACTTGCAAGATTTTGTCTATATAGGTCGAGATATTACAGAGAGCAAGCGATCGCTTGCCCGTCTTTCTGCGGAACAAGCCACAACCCGGATATTGTCAGAATCAGCGAAGCTGGAAGAAGCGACTCCAAAAATTTTAGAAGTTATCTGCAAATACCTGGGATGGGAAGTAGGGGAACTTTGGCTTATAGACCCAAGGGCTAACGTGCTACGCTATGTCGGAAATTGGCATTTGCCGTCAGTAAATGTGCCAGAGTTTTTGTTAATTTCCCGGCAGATCACCTTTTCACCAAATGTCGGATTACCAGGTCGCGTCTGGACTAGTGGTGAACCGATCTGGATCGAAAGTATCTTCAACGAACTCAATTTTCTGCGAACCTCAACCGCAATCCAAGAAACGCTACGCAGTGGTTTTGGTTTTCCCCTGAAAAATGGAAGCGAAATTCTTGGCGTTATGACATTTTTTAGCCAGAAGATTCAGTCACCACAGTCAGATTTGCTGACGATGATGACGGCGATCGCCAGCCAAATTTGTCAATTTATCAAGCACAAACAAGCAGAAGCAGCGTTGCTTGAAAGCGAAGAACTCTTTCAAGCTTTCATGAATAATAGTCCGACGGTGGCTTTCATGAAAGATGAATCGGGACGCTTCGTTTACGTTAACAAGCAGTTAGAGCAAGTATTCAACGTCAATTCGGCGGATTTGCAGGGTAAGACCGATTTTGATTGGTTGCCGCACGACACAGCAAAACAGGTATATGAAAATGACATCCATGTCATGTCTACAGGTAAAACTGTAGAGATAATTGAGGCTGTTCCTACCCCAGATGGATGTGTGCATTACTGGTTAGTCTTCAAATTTCCCTTTCAAAACGTTGCCGGACAAAAGTTTGTTGGTGGTGTAGCGGTTGATATTAGCGATCGCCATCGCTTAGAAGAACAGATTCGCAATCGTTTGGAACAAGAGCTTTTTGAAGAAAAAGAACTCGCGCAAGTAACATTACGATCTATCGGGGATGCAGTTATCACCACAGATGCTGAAAGTAAAATTAGATTTCTTAACCCAGTTGCTGAAAAACTTACAGGGTGGAGTCAGCAGTCAGCGCAAGGAAAGCCGTTGACGGAAGTATTTAAAATTATCAATGAAATTACCCGCCAACCAGTAGAAAACCCAGTAGAAAAAGCTTTACGCGAAGGTAATATTGTCTCTCTTGCTAAGGATAGTGTTTTAATTAGCCGCAATGGTAGTGAGTTTGCTGTTGAAGATTCTGCGGCACCAATTCGCACTCTTGATGGTGAAATAATCGGTGCGGTCATGGTTTTTCATGATACAAGCACAACCCGCTTTCTGGCACGTCAACTAAGTTGGCAAGCAAGCCACGATGCTTTAACTGGGTTGGTTAATCGGCGGGAGTTTGAAAATTGTCTGGCTCAAAGTTTAGCCTTTGCCAAAACACAAAATCAACAACATGCATTGTGTTATCTAGATTTAGATCAGTTCAAAATTGTTAATGATACTTGCGGTCATATCGTTGGCGATGAACTTTTACGCCAAGTAACTACACTATTTCAGGCTCAGGTGCGCTCAAGCGATACTTTAGCACGTTTGGGGGGAGATGAATTTGGCATCTTGCTCAACCATTGCTCTCTAGAGTCAGCACTAGTGATCGCCAACATGCTGCGTGAAAGTATCGAAGCATTTCGTTTTGTTTGGCAAGATAAAACTTTTAAAATTGGTGTCAGTATCGGCTTGGTTGAGATTAATGAGAAGAGTGAAAGCGTAACTAGTGTTTTAAGTGCTGGTGATGCGGCTTGCTATGCTGCCAAAAATAACGGACGCAATCGAGTGCATATTTATCAAGCTGATGATACTGAACTGACGCAGCAGCAAGGTGAAATTCAATGGGTGGCGCGGATTACTCAAGCTTTAGAAGAAAATCGTTTTTGCCTTTATTACCAGCCGATTGTCCCGATTACCCAATCTGAAAATGGCGAACATTACGAACATTACGAAGTGCTGTTACGCCTTGTGGATGAAGTCGGTAACTTGATATCACCCATCGCCTTTATGCGATCGGCTGAACGTTACAATTTGATGCAAACTCTTGACCGTTGGGTAATCTGCACTCTCTTTGCTACTCAGAAACAGCATTATCAAGAAATGTGGAAATGTTGTCAATTAGAAAAAGTTAATTGTGGCTGTTTGTATGCTATCAACCTTTCTGGTGCGAGTATTAACGATGAGCAGTTTATCGAATTTCTGCATGAGCAGTTTGCATTATATGAAATTCCGCCAGCATTAATCTGCTTTGAAATTACCGAAACGGTAGCGATCGCTAATTTGGCAAAAGCGGCTCAATTCATTTGTTCACTGCGAGAACTCGGCTGCCACTTTGCCTTGGATGACTTTGGTAGTGGAATGTCTTCGTTTGCTTATCTGAAAAATCTGCCAGTGGACTTTCTAAAAATTGATGGCAGCTTTATCCAGAATATTGTCGATGACCCGATTGATTTAGCAATGGTAGAAGCAATCAATCAAATTGGTCATGTAATGGGTATTAAAACTATAGCCGAGTTTGTCGAAAATCAAGAAATCTTAGCAAAAATTACTGCTCTTGGCGTGGATTATGCACAAGGCTATGGTATCGCGAAACCACGTCCGTTGTAGGGGAGTGGGGAGGCACGTTCGGTTAAGGAGGTTATCTGTTGGGGCAAGCGGGGGGAGCAGGGGCAATACGGTTCAGTTAAGAAATTTATCCGTTGAGGCAGGCAGGGGGAGCAGGGGATGCAGGGGAAGCAGGGGGGGAGAAAAAAGCTTATCTGAACCGTATTGGGAGCAGGGGATGCAGGGGAAGCAGGGGGGGAGAAAAAATGCCCCATGCCCAATGCCCAATGCCCAATGCTCGATGCCCAATGCCCTAAAATACGTTTACTCTGCCATCATTGAGGATGTTAATTGAGCGATCGCCTGGAAAACGCCATGTAGGACGAAGTTCAACTCGTAATGTGGCAAAGTTTGGTTTAGAGACTATTGCTTGTAGCGATAACCCAGTATCATCCCAAAACACCAGAGAGACATTGGGTTCTGTACCGTCTCCCTGGTCTAATTGCAATTTCTGTCCGGGTTGCAAAGTAATTGCATTCGTTCCGCGTATTTTCTCTAGTTTTATTAACCTTGGCGTGCTGTTTAGTACTTCTAGTCGGATGTGTTTGCCTGGTGTAAATTGAAGAGGGGGCGAACCACATTTAGAGGCACAGGTTCCCGCAAAAGTAGGGCTTGGGTGCTGGGTGGATGTTAACACTGCGGCGGCTATTAGAGTTGCAGATAATAACTTAGACATGGTATTAGGATTTACACAGTTAGATTTGTAGATATGTAGATTTGAATACCCAAGCCTAACACCATACATCCCCGTTCGAGTAGCTCAAAAGTGAAAAATGTTACTTATGTTTTGCCTCGTGCATATCTCTGACTATCTTTGCCACTAGCTTCCTACTGGGTGAAAATCTAATTGATTGAGCGAGTATTTTATTTCTAATTCCAGGAATGACAACAGTTTTCTTTGCCATTAAACCGCGATAGCCAATTTCGGCTACAGTTCGTGTATCCATCATCCGTCCAGAACTAGCGATTTTAGCTTCTTCCATTGCTGCTGCTTGTTGAAATCCCGTTGCTGTCGGTCCCGGACAAAGAACAGTCACGGTAACACCTGTACCTTCTAATTCATTAGCGATCGCTTCCGAAAATGATAATACATAAGCTTTCGTTGCAAAATAAACCGCCATCATCGGTCCTGGTTGAAAAGCAGCAGTTGAGGCAACATTTAATATTCTCCCGTAACCCTGCTTTACCATGTCCTGAAGGAATAATTTTGTTAAATGGGTGATACACGCCGCATTTACTTGTATCATATCCAGTTCAGCACTGATATCGGTTTGGTGAAATAATCCATAAGTCCCAAATCCCGCATTGTTCACCAAAACATCAACCTTAATAGATGTTTGTTGTAACTCTGAAAAAATTTCTTCTCTAGATGTTGGTTTGGATAAATCTTTGGCAATAATTTTCACAGAAATACCAAATTTTGGCGGAAATTCCTGAGCGATTTCTGTAAGTTTTTCTTTTTGCTTGTCTACTAATACAAGATTGTAGCCATCTTTTGCAAAAAGGCAGGCTAATTCGTAACCGATTCCACTGGATGCACCAGTAATAAGAGCAGTTTTTTTCTGCTGATTTTGGTATGTGGTGTTCATATATGACATCCAACTGAAACCCTATAAACTATCGATATTTTCTATATTAGGTGATTAATTTTGTTGACTGTAGTGCCTTTAGTCATAATTACATTTAAAAAATTACTAATAAACCACTAAACTCTCTACTAATAAGCTTTACAGAAAATTTTATTCTTTATTTAAATTCGTTTTTACTAGTTCATTTGATATATATTAAACAAAAGAAATATCAAATAAAGTTAGGAGAGTTACAATATAAATTGAATTAATATAAATTTAATTTTTCAAAACTTTAACTTAAAATATCTGAGCAAATAATATAATTCCATTAAATAAAAATATAATTGTTTATAGATAACATTGCAACACCTGATACAAATTATCAATGTACAGACGTTACATGGAGAGTAGCCAACGCCCTAGAAAAGTGTCGCTACAAGAACGAAGGTGGGCTTTGTTTGTTTGTGTAGCCCAAGGCTAAAGCGCCTGTTCGCGTAGCATGCGTTTGGGGCAGGGCTAATAAAACGCAACCTCACCTAAAATTGATATAACGTCTCTACGAATTGACAACGTAAAATGGTATTACAAGTAATACCTGACGGTGGTAACAACGCGACTGTCTTTAGCTGTTAAAGCGATCGCCTAACAGTGATAATTGTCTGGGCAAAAATCCATCCCTTGCTAAAATTTCTCCCTGCTCCCTGTGCCCCCTGCCCAATGCCCATTCGCTCACTAATTAGTTGCTTTTTCCAGCCAGACTTCTACATCGTTTGCAAGCAACTTGTCTGCTGCTTCTAACATTGATGCTGCGATGTCTTTTAAGTCTTCGCGATTATCCAAATAAGTTTTTAAGGCTGACATCGGATCGATGCTACTACTCGCGCTTAATTCGGGAATGCGGGGACGAGCCAATTGACTGACTAATTCTGGTTGAATGGTGTAGGTGTGGGCTGTAGTTAAAGCATCATGCAACGCAGCGTTATCAATTAGATCCAACTGTTCGGAGCGAAGTTTGTAAATTAGCCTAACTACTGCATCTTCTATATCATGTTTGGCGATCGCTTTCATGATAGCTGCTTGCGGATCTTCCACCTTGGATACATCTACTTCAATTGTCCGGAAAGTCCGCACATCCAAGCGGCAAAATTCCCATTGAGCGTTACCCCGCTCCAACTCTATCATCACATAACCTTTGTCTTCTTTTTCTTCGCTAAAATCCACCCGCTCAATACTTCCCGGATAAATCACCGGCGGATCGTTAGATTTATTCAGATTTTGATGTTTGTGGACGTGTCCCAATGCCACATAATCAAAACAAGGTCGCGTTAACAAAGATAATGGCAGAGTAAAGCCTTTACCCACAGCCAAAAAACGCTCGGCTCCTAAAGTAGCATTATCAGCCATTAAGTGAGCTAAAAGCACAGTTGGCACATCGGGATCTAAACGGCGAATTTCTCCTTCTAAAACTACTCGCAAGCGTTCTGTTAATAGTTGGTTGACTTCCGCAAGTGATAAACTCTCAGTATCTTGGCGCGTCATCAGCGCAGAACGAGTCAGCCAAGGTAAAGTCATAACTTGCACAACACCATTGCGAGTTTGGATGTGGTGAGTAGTTAAGGTATCACCGACAACAAAACCCCGCACTCCTAAGGTGCGGTAAATACATAAGCTTGCGCCTCCCTGTCCTTGGGAGTGTTGGTCATGGTTTCCTACCAGCAGCACTGTGGGTATATTAGCATCCACAAGGCGGCGAAACTGACTGGCAAAGGCTTCTTGTACATATGGTGGTGGTGTCGCATCGGGGAAAGCATCGCCACCGAATATGACCATATCCACCGCATCTGCTAGCGCACGGTCAATACATCGAGATAAGGTCTTGACAAAATCCTCCAACCGTGTATTTGTTCCAGTTTCCGGATTAATGCGTCCGTGGGAGAAACCGCTTCCCATGTGGATGTCGGAGAGGTGGAGGATTTTAACCATAAGTAATTAGTAATAGGTAATTGGTCATTTGTTTAAATACTAATGACAAATGACTAAATGTCTCAAGTTTACCAGTTTTGTGTTAGCGTCCAGCGCGATCGCTCTTATTTTGTCAAGCCACACTTGACATCGACTCGAACAATTATGTAAAGTAATACTTGACAAAAAGCAGATGAACCATGAAAAACCGACTGAAAGAACTTCGACAACTGCACTCCTTGTCACAAGCTGACCTAGCCAGGGAACTAGGAGTAAGTCGTCAAGCGGTCAATGGTTTTGAATCCGGCAAGTTTGACCCCAGTCTAGACATGGCTTTCAAAATTGCCAGCTTGTTCAACGTTGCAATTGAAGACGTTTTCATCAATGAGGCAAAAAATTCTATGCAAACATTTGTTGAACGATTCAAAAAATACTTTGGTTTCGAGAGGTTCACTTCTAAGGCAATCAACGCGATCAAGTTTGCACGAAATGAGGCAACACTATCGCACAAATCACAAGTCGAGCTAGAACATTTGCTAGCTGGTTTGTTGGCTGATCCAACCACAACAAGTGCTCGTTTACTTCGAGCAAATGGCATGACATTAAACATCGAAATTAATGACCACTCTTTTGAATCCCTTGGGAATCCAAAATTTAGCCCAGAGAGTAATTCCGTTCTAGAGCTTGCCTTGGAAGTAGTCCAGCTTAAGGGTAACAAGTCTATCGGGACTGAACATCTCTTGTGGGGTTTAGTCCGACTGGCTCAAACAGATAATACTGCTCTGAGTGACCTGTTTCAACGATACGAAATTGATCTCGAAGCGCTGAACAATCAACTAGTAGAAACAGTTTAAATTCAGACCAACAATCAACTGAGACTGCCTACTGGATTTCCGGGGTCTTGGTAGGTAACTTTTTGTGTTTCCCTCTCCACTAAAGAAGCAACTACTGCCTCAACACATAACTGGCAGCGATCGCTCTATTCAATTATGCAGCGTCCCTTGCCACCAATTGATGCAGCAACAGAAGCTGAATTAACAGCTTTAGAGCAGCTTTTTCCGCAAAATGGTTAATAAACTAGGTTTATCTAACGGCACTAATACGCAGAGGGCAGCAAGAAAGAGGATGAAAGGGAGTTGAGAGACATTTCTCTTTTTCTAGACTTCTTGCATAAATCACAAAATTTGAACCCCACCCCGCCAAAGCTACGCTTTGTCTCCCCTCCCCTTAGCAAGGGGAGGGGTTGGGGGTGGGGTCTTGGGGTCTCCCCAAGTGGAGCACAGCCGAGTGTGGGGTGTTAGGGACTTTTGCAAGATATCTTCTCTACTCCCTACTCCCTATTACCCATTAAATATGTATACCACACTCGGTCTTACCCATACCGCGCCAGCGTCCAGCGCGTTCATCTTCACCTTCGCCTACTTTGGTGGTGATGGGTTCGTCGCCAATGCTGGGATAACCTTGGTCGTGTAGGGGGTTGTAGATAACGCCATGTTCAGCAACGTAAGCCCAGCTATCTTTACGTGTCCATGCAGCCAGGGGATTAACTTTGATGCGTCCTTGGTTATCTAATTCAAATACAGGCATATTAGCACGAGTTACGGCTTGGTCGCGGCGACGACCTGTAATCCAAGCAACTGTGTTTAGTTCGTCTAAACCACGTTGCAAAGGTTCGATTTTTGTTACATGATGAAATTGGGTAATATCTGTATCCCAAAGTGCTTCACCGTATTTAGCAGTAAATTCTTCGCGGGTATTTACACCGGGCATTTTGTAAGTTTTCAGATCGAGATTGTATAGTTCTTTGGCTTTAGCAACCAGTTCCAATGTTTCGGGGAAGTGATACAGCGTGTCGAGAAATATTACGGGGGCTGGGTGCTTGAGTTCACTGTAAAGAATGTGGGTTATTACCAAGTCATCCACGTTAAAAGCGCTGGTTTGCACCAATCCAGTTGGGATGTTCTCTACAGACCATGCCAAAATGTCTTTGGGATGCGCGGTTTCAAATTGCTTGTTTAGTTGCTCTAAGTCAAAATCGCCACTTTTGCTTGTAAATTCCCTGGAAGCGGTTGTCATAATTTTTTGGTTGAATCTTTTCTACCTTGCTTAAGATTTATTTTACATTATCAAGGCACATTTCCCGGTAGGTAATAAGGTCTTGGTTAAATTCGGAAATCACTACCGAGAGGAAGCAGGGGAGCAGGGGGAGCAGGGGGAGCAGGGGGAGCAGGGGGGAAATATTTCTTCTTTCTCACCCTTTGCCCTTTCCCACTCTTCAAATTGCCCAATACCCAATTCTCAGCAAGCACTATTGTATTTACTAAGAAACTTTACATTAGTTTAAGTTTTGCTTTCATTTGATTGATATATATACCTATACTGATATGTTTATGAAATCCTTAAAAATAAAAACTTCTACTAATTATGAACGATTCAAAATCTTCCAACCCCTTGAAAGAGTCTTTATTGATGGGCGTTCTAGTTATGCTGACCAGCGCTAGTGTCATCACCATCATGAGTATGTTCTAACTTAAAGACTGTAAAGTTTAGTAAAAATAAGTTAACAAAGCTCTGCTCTTGAATAAGTGGAGCTTTTACATTTATTAATACTCCTCATTTTTTCGGGTGGACGAGACGCGCTAAAAAGCAAATGATGTTAAGTTATCCGTAATACTGGTACTTATTTTTTTAACTTGATGTATTGCGACATAACCAAGATGCATTCATACTTAAGTGTGGAAAGAAGATAAAAAAGCACGATGTCTATCGACAAGACGCTCCGCGTCTACGCACCTGTGATTTACTCAACAATTTACCCCAAAAGATATTTCTTCACTGCTGTCGCTATATTTACGTTGATGCTGGTAGCGCTTCCAGGTTACGCAGAAAAACCAGAACATGTTAAACAGCTGTTGGATACGAATAAATGTCCCAAGTGCGACTTAAGTCAAGCAAAGTTAAGTAGAAAAAATCTCGTTCGGGCGGATCTTAATGATGCTAACCTGAGTAGTGCTGAATTGACATCCTCCCCACCCTATAGAGGGATGGGGATTCCAAAGAATCACTTCTTGGATTTCCTGGTTTTTCCCTTTTGGGATTTCGGCACTTGCCTAGCCATTTTTGACCCCGGTAGTACGCCTG
>JAHHID010000113.1 GCA_019359015.1 Spirirestis rafaelensis WJT71-NPBG6 | reverse complement strand
TCAGTATCCCAACTTGAATCAATGTTATATAAACTCCTAAATATGGGAGAGCTTGTTATCAAATGGGGAAGAAAAATCAAAAATAAAGGCAATGCTGTTAGTGCAACTTAGATGCGCGACAGCTTATGCGTTCTTGCCCACTTTTGTCATATGAAGTGGGCTTGGTTTTGTTCTTCTGCTGCCTTCCGCTGCCGTGACGCTTCCTCCGCCTTATCCGCGATCGCGTTCACTATTTTCTGCTACCAAGCCAACCAATACCAGCTTCTGTTGCAGCTTCGGAAGTGTAGGAAATTTCCTTGAACTTAAATGCAACCAATGTATTTTTTTATAATTAGCTTCAATTCTTTGGTAATTGGTAAACCGTTAATTTCGCTATCAAGTTTATACAAAGATTCACCTCTGGCTTTTCTTTCTTTATAAATTCCCTGGAGTAGGGCTGCTAATCCATATTTGGTTAGTGCATCTGATGCTAATCCTATTATTCCAAGTAATACAATACCGCCAACCATTCCGCCTGGACCTAACATGGCTAATGCCGCAGTAATAGCAGCAGCACCAGCTAAACCTGTTGATGCCATTGTGATGAGAAGTACAACGGCTGGTAATCCAACGCCTGCTAATTTACTAACAATTTCATCCATGATTATCATTCCTTATATTTAAACGAATGCTTGCTGTTTCCATTAATAGCTAATTGTTGAGCAGAAGCGTTGTAACCAATTTTCTGAAATAAAGATGCTACTTTATCTGGACTATCTACATAACACACATCATCTAATTGCAGTAGTTGCGCTGCTATTTCAATATTTTCCTTGGGTAAGACCCGTCAAAAGGAGCATTTCACGGACAAACTGTGTAACTTTTGGTTGGCTCATCGCCAAGGGTTTTGTACTGGTCATCTATTTAGATTTATAATCAATTGGCATATTTAGCATCTGATATGTAATTTGCTAAACGGTAACTAATTTATCTTGAAATAGCTCGCGTATTAGCACTACTTCACTTAAGCTTCACAAGGTGTCATTAATTATGTTTTTTTGCAGCCTTTTGCAGCAAGAATCTTTAACAATAAGAAGTTTTTGTATAATTTATGTCTCAATATGATTTACCTTTATCTTAAGTAGTACTGTGTTAGAGAAACTCACCCAATAAAAAACCGCTCTTTTACAGACGGTTAAATAATCCTATTTTTTATTTACTAGTGTGTACAAATTTAAAACACTTGCTTACCCATTTCCTCTTCTGTTGGGAAACCTGTATCTGTTAAGTTCCATAATCCACTTGATGATATTTCAATCGAAGAAATTATTTGAATTTGTCTCAGTAATTCTTGTTTATCGTTAGCATCACTTTCTTCTAAATACTGTTTTTGTAGTTCCACTTTTTCTTTTTTAATTTTGAAGTTAAACCGTCTTTCTATTTCTCTAGGATGTATTAGTTTTTTGGGTTAGTTTACTTTTTTCTTCAGAAATCCAAAGCGCGATGGCTTCTACTAAAGCCTCATTGATTTTACGCCCTTTCAAGAATGCTACACTTTTGAATAGGTTATAATCGGACTGGGGAATTAAACAATTAAGTTGCTGTTTTTCGCTTTTCATTGGTCTTAAAAATAGGAAAATAGCTATCTATGAATCTAGTATAGCCATTTTAAAATATTGTCAACTAACTCAATAAAAAGCAACTTTTTGATGTCAATTTACGTTGCCGTATTTTGCTTTAATAACTTCAATATATTTAATCTCGATATCGCGGTCATAAGCCACTGCTGCATCTCTGCCTTCTAACAGAATTCTGGCTATGAAAGATTGTTTTTTCTCATTATCAGAGTCACTAAAAAGCTTCTCACAAACTTGGGCGTAAATTTGACGGGTCAAGTGACCCTTGAATTTATTAACTGTTTTCCCGTCCTTGGTGAATGTCCAAGCCTTGCCATTTGTAATAGTCACAAAAGGGGTTAACAAATCCATTTGTTCGGCGATGTAGCGAGAACATCTGTTATGAGATTTTTTAGCAGCTTCTTGAATAGCTTTTGCGGTGCGTTCTGTTGGTAGAGAGCGTTTATCATGCGTCTCTAACCAAGCGATTGCATCAACCACCTGTTTAGCTGCGTTGCCTAGGACTGGGATTTTTTCAGGCGCTACCAGTTCATCTATGTGGCGCTTAAGCTGACCTTCAAAGATGACGTGAGAATCATCGGCATATTCAAAAATGCCTGATGACATTACCTCTGATTGTCTCCTGCCAGTGAGCAACATTACAGCGATTGCAACCTCTCGCCATTTGGCAGAATTATTAGAAAGGTTTGACACTGTGGCGACTGCCCAATCAATGAACGGGCATACTTGAATAGATCTAACGTCAGCCTCAGCCACTGCATTGTTAGCTGAGTACATTTTAGTCTTTAGTGAGGAAATATCTTTGAAAGCGCCACGTAGAGCCGTATCAAAATCTTCAAAAGTGTCAGCTAGTTGACGGTCATTGACAGGTGGAAATTTATTATTATCAATATCTACAAATTCTTTGATGTACTTTACAATAGCTACTTTCAAAGCGATTACTGAGCCTGGGTGAGCCTTTCCGTTTGGGCTAACGCTATCGGCGTAGTTTTCAATGATGATTCTTGACCGTGCTACTAAGATTGCAAACTCAGGTAAAAAATATTTATTTTGTTGACACAATTTGAGGTGGTATTCTTGCAGTCCTGTCAACTCATCGGATTGTGCTTTGCTGTAGTAAATTTTTTTAGCGATCGCCAGCCTTTCAGCTTCAGATTGGGTGTACTCACTCTCTTGATTAATGGTTACTTTAGCGGGTTTCGTGGTTGGCTCTAGCGTGGTTGTCACGGGTTCTAATTCTTCAATCACAGTGACAGGTTCGGTAATGTTTTTATCTAATAACCCTTGACTTTCCCACAAGCTGATGTGGCGGATTAAATCAGGTTTTTTGCCGTGAGAGCCAACCTTACCAGGTGTAAATTCTAAGCCATTTATAGAATAAATCAGCTTAGGATTAGCTTTCATCATTTCGCGCACAATTACACGTAAGTTTTGACCTTTATAATAAGCTTCGATTTGTTCTATTGAGCGTGGCATAATCGTTATCAGTGTTTTGTTTGTCTATACCCCAATCATAACACCCCATTTCTTTATTGTGCTGAAATTAACTATTAAAAGAATGGGGTATATACAATGGGGTAATAGACTTTTCTCTATGCATTGATATAGAGAAAAGGAAACCCGCATTGCAACGGGCTTGTAAGGTTTTAATAGTGCTAAAACCAGTATTTTAGCACTATCTCTGTTTGACGGATTTTTCGATTTTTATCTGATTTATCGTTTTTGTAACTTGCGGTTCAGGCTGAAAACCTTGCCCAATCAACATTCCCACCCCTAACAGCGCTATCAATCCCCCTGTAATTGCTTTCATTGATATCGCCGGACGGTGCGATCGCTCGTACCTATTCATCAAATAAATGCACTGTTGCACCTGTAAAGGATTGAGGTTGAACCACTCGCGAGACTTGGCAAGCTTGACATTTGAATTTTTAAAAACGCTGTGTAACTCAGCTTCAACATCCGCCATTCGCTCTACATAAACTGTGTAGGCAATTTTTATATCACAACAGGGTTGAGCGCTTAGAAGTTGTTCAAGTCTTGCATCAGGGTTGCGACTTAATCCGATTTTATAGCGCCCGATCAGCACGCCTGGGATAATTCCCCCGTAGCCGACCGCTTTCATTAGATAGATTTTTCCTGGTACATTATCATCGCGTTGCTGGTAAGCCATAATTAGTTACTTAAGTCACTTTTTAATTGAGTAGTAGAGCCTAGGCAGTTTAATAGCTACCTAGGTTTTTTGTTATTTAATCAGTGAGGGTAAAGATTGCAAGCCAGTGATATTGAGCGTGTGTCCGTTCTCTAGTGGAATAATCAGTTCTTTGTCAATTAGAATTTCATCAGATTTTTTACGCTTGGATTTTGTACCTACCCCGTTAGCTCTCAATAAATAATCGGTTACATATTCTCGGATGACCGCGCTACTGAAACCGCCACCCGTTAGATAAATTTTTTCACCGTTAATCAATGAGAAGCGAACGTTTTTGAGTACCTGTTGGACTTGAGGGTTAATACGTAACCAATCCGACATAGCGCTAGTAAATGCTGGGAAGATATTTGAGATATCAGAGCCAAAGTCATAGAGTACTTTTTTGGTAGCTGACACTCTTAAGGATTTTTCCAGTAACTCAGGGTAAAGTTGCACACCTGCATTGTCTTTGGAACTCATCCCTAATTGCAGTGCGCCCACTATGGCGTTGATTCCCCCACAGTCAGCAATAGTCCGTTCTCGTTCATCCAATTCCTCAAACTCATTACTGTATGACGTGAAGCTTAGAGTGCCGCCGCCCATGTCCAAAATATTTATTCTGTTGGCACTTTCATCTAAGGTTAAAGCTGCAATCGCGCTACCGTATCCCTCAGTAAAGACTTCTAATGATGCAATAGTGATTTCATATTCACAATTGTTAAAAGTAAAGCGCGCTATGGATTTCAGAATTTTCTCAATCTCGCCCTTGCGTTCTTTAGAGAGTGTGAGTAGTCGAATATAACAGCGCAACTTGACAATACTGTTGCTCTTGCGTCTTTTACCAGTCTCTAGCAGTACTTTCTTAGCGTGAGTCAGTGCCGAGAGAAACCATACATCAAGGTAGTCGATTTTATTGCCCTCACGAGCCTCTAGCCATTCCCCTTTGTAATAGTCGGCTGATTTACCAGAAGCGTAATTAGTGCCGTCGTAAGCGAAGTTCCCTACATTATCCGGACTGATTTCACCATCTACTATTCGCGCTCTTGATGGAAAGTGGATACTTTGTGATATGTCTGCAAATTTAACGATACCTTTGACGTGGTTGGCTCCCGCATCGAGATTGATTTCTAAATTACAGTAAGCATTTGTACGCTTTCTTTGCACCTTTGGTTTAACAGTTTCGACAACTTCAGTGATGATTGACTCTGATGCTGTAAACCCGTTCACTCTTTGTGTTTCAAGTGTCATTGTTTTTATTTCTAAGATTGTTGGATACTACCGTTACACCTGCCAGTAACAGGACTATGTTCTTATTGCGACTAGCTAACATTTTGAAAGGCTGTAAGTACTGTGGTTACAAGGTTTAGAAAAAGCTTATTGAATTAACCGATTAGTTTTGCTGAAAGGCTTATTGCGTAGATGTTGTGTCAATTAATTCAAAAGTGCTAATATTTTGCTTCTAACTAGAAGAAACTTTAACTAGTGCTATTAATTACAACTGCTTACAAATAGCTTCTAAGTAATCAATGAATTCTGAGTAAACTTTACGATCCTCACTTCTACTGACCTTGAAAACTCTTTCATAAGCTTGTGTTTTATGCACCGATCCATCTGCCTTTTTGGGTAAAACATTGAAAAGTTGGACAAGTTGCATCTTTCCCATATTTTGATACTGTTTGGACAATTTGGACATTTGACTAAAAGCTTGGAAAGTGTTGTCCTGCATAGTGTCCACTGTTGTGTAGAGACTGTCAGAAATGTCCAAAGTGTCCGAAATGTCCGAAATGTCTGAGGTTTGTTGTCCGAAGTTGTCCAATCGCGTCCAATCCTTACTAGCAATGTTTTCTGGCTTAGACAAAATATTTTTCTTGTCCAAACGGTTAGTGTTATTTGGACGTTTCCAATCGTAAGTACTTGGCATTGGTAATAAGGCTAGATAAGAACTACCTACACTAGGGCAAAACAAGCCTGTAAACTTCAATTGGTTATCTGTTTTAATCGCTACGTCTAAGGAGTTTAATTGCTCGTTTATAGCTTCTGAATCCATCGATTTAACCTTGAATTCGCTACATTTACGTTTTGAGTCTCCCAGAGCGATGTACGCACAGTTTGCTAAGTCATTCGCATGAAAGCCAAATGCACCGGGCTGTAGATTCTGTCCAGCAATCAAAGATTTGACCCTCAGCGATCGCCCTGTCTGCCAGATAAATTTTAGTAACCGTTTAGCAAATGAACCTTTATAACTCTCTAGCGTTGGTTGCATGTGGTCTGTAAAGAATTCCTTTCGTTCACCTGACAACCTTGACTTAAACTCTTCTAATGTTCTAGCCAGATGGTCTGCGGCAATACTTCCCCACTCTTGAAAAATTAGATTAATCTCATCAATAAAGAATAGGATTGGCTCAAAGTCTAGAACTTCTTTACCCGATTTATAAGATTGTTCATTTATCCAGATACGGTACTGAATCTCTAATGCAGCCTCAAGTAAACCAAAAATAGCTTCAGTAACTCCTACCCAGTTAGCAGAGTTATCAGGAAACATCTTTGCGCTATCACTATCAATCTTGGGAATGGTTACACGCATCTTTGGATTGACCATTGTTTGATGCATCCCGCCAATAATATTTGCAATCGCGGTAGTCTTACCTTGTCCAGTTTCTCCCCACAAGCCGATGTGGTAACTCTCTTCTACAAAAGTCAGTAAGGAGTTAGGTGAACTTAACTGAGTGCGTATCTCTGTAACTTGCTCTTGTGGTGTTACTACTTTTTTGGGTATCACTCGCTGTTGAACAATCAGCTTTAGAGTGCAGTCTTGACGGTTGATGTCAATTGTCGGAACTGTAGGATGAATAGCATCTGTGTAAGCCGTTAAATGTTCCTTACCTTTATCGGCATAAAGTTCATCTTCGGTTATCGCTGGGTTGTGTCGAATACCAAAAGTGATTGTGTAGCCTGTGATTGTTTCTTCCCAAGTTAAGCAGTCCAGCTTGTATCCTCTCTTGTAATAGTGGATGCTGATGTCATTACCAGCGCGAGAAATAGAACCACCACCATAGAACTGTTGAGGTTTTTTCAGTTCAAATATTTGCTGATTGAGTGATGCTATTTCCTCATTTTTTACTTCTAACTGTCCGATGAAATTTTGAAACTCATCTCTCAATTCCCGCAAAGATTCTTTCGACTGGAAGGCATGAACTTTAATTTTCTCTAAATCTTCCTTAGCAACATTCCGTTGCATATCGAGTGCAACATCTACTTTAGGTTTAGGGATAAATTTTTTAGTATCTCGACGTTCGATCAATTCTTGCATCGCCAGAGCTAAACTATCCCGCTCATCTATATTTAGAGTGTTTCGATATTTAACCTTGTGTGAGGATAGTTCATCAGTAATCTGTAAAAAAATATTGCTCAAATCTTCCGCTATGTTTTCATTATTTAGGTGAGGTATTTCGTTAATTAGCTGGTAATGTTGATATCTGTAGTGAGCTAAATTTTCGTAGAATAACCGCAATGTGGGGTGAATTCTTTCAAAGTTTTCATCATTAAGTTTATTCGCTGACATATCAGCCAGACGTTCGTAAACATAATCAATTTTACTTTTGAGTGACTCCTGAAACACTGTTTTTAGCTGTTTGCAAACAGTCTCATAACGGGTATCATCTTCATTTAACTTGGCAGTAACACTGCTTTTTAGCTTACTAAGGTCATTAGTGAGTGAGGCTATCAAGCGTTCTTTAGTATCTAGTTGAGATTGCTTGTCTAAGATTGTTTGCTCATATTTGTTGGTTAGTTTCAAGGCTTCATTTAACGCTATTGTTTGCTTAGTGAATTGTTTGCTTAATGTGGTATTATCTTGCTCTAATCGTTTAACAACTAACTCGTGATTTTGAGCTTGTTTATCGATGTTGTAATCAGCCTCATGAGAGCAAAAAAGAGAACTTATTTTACTGCCAATCCCTAACGCGCCACTAGTACAAGCGATATTTAGAATCAATGGTTTATCAGCTTCCTTGGCATTAACAAAGCTAATAACACTACCTAGAAAGAGTACAGACGCAACGATTGAGAGTGCGTTAGATGCACCGTTTATTGATGTTTTCATTTTGAATAGTTCCTATTATTTAAGAGGGTAGATGCACCCAAGAATTATTAATCTGAGAGTAAAAAAGCTTCCATTTCTAATCGTGTTTGTTCGTTTCGCTTGTCTGATGATTCAATTGCTAAGAACAGAGCATCATTTCGACTTTCTTGCTGGACAAACTTTAATTCCCACTCTTCCTCTATTCCCGCTGTGAGGTTTTTAACACCTTGAGTCTTAATAGCCTGTTGTAAATACAGTTCCTCATGCTCTTCTAGTTTGCTTTGTGCGGTGTGGAAGTCTGTCACCTCTGTCTGGTACTCTACAAACTTTTTAGCTACATTGACGGCTTTTGTAGCGTTGCCTACGGTATCACCAAGTAATCCTAATTCCTCACCATAATTAGTTGCGATCTTGCGTTTTTGTTTAATTCGGGCGTTACGAACTTCTATTAAGTTGTTCTGTCTTTCGATTTTTAGTAACCGAGCGTTAGCCTCTTTTTTAGAAATTCCCTCACCCAACGACTCATCGACAGTATCATTAGAAACCGACATATGAGCCTTAATATCTGTCAGTTGAACGCCGTAAGACTGTCCTATTTCCTTAGCTCCTTCCAGAACTTTGGCGTGTGAGTCAGTGGTTAATGTTGACTTTTCTTGACGGATAGAATGATTTTTATTTTCGCGTTCTTTCTTGCGAGTGCTTCTGATATCAGTACCATTTGATTGGTTAGGCTTATTCGCTGTTTGAGTAGAATTTGTTTGAGTAGAATTTGTTTGATTTGAGGGATTATCGATATCTTTTAAAACGCTATCTACACTGATTGGTTCAAAGTGTTTCGACCCGGTTAAACCCCCTTTATTCCCTCTGTTTTTTGGGTTTAAATCAGCACCCGTCATTCCACCTTTTTTAATTTTCGACATGATATGATTCTCCTTAGTGAAAACATATTATTTGCGGCAGGATTGATTTAATGTCTTTCCTGCCTTTTGAATTAAAAATCGAGTTCTAGACCAGCATTAATCAGCCTTTGGATAGTTGGGTCAACAGCATTCTGATTGTCTGGGATAGGTGCAAAAGCAGGCTCAAAGGTGGAAGTATCAAAGCTGTACCCGATAGATGTTTGCTGTGGCTGTGGTGTGGGCTGTGGCTTATCACCGAATCGATACCCTAAGCCACGAATATCAGTGAGCAAATAGGTCATTACAGCGGCTAAATTAGGTTCATCCATCTGTTTGGATAGCTCCTGCAAAAACTGAAGGTTGCGACCGTTAATAGTGATTCTTTGAGATTTCATAAGCATCCTTCCTTGCGATCTGAACCGCGATATGTGCAATCGATATTCTGAAAAGTTGGTAAACTACGCGTAGCTGTGATGAAAATGAGCAAAAATGCTATGATATTGAGCATGATTTGATTACGAGTTGGTGATTGAATCCAACCGGGCAAACTTTCTCAGGGTACGCCCGGTCTTAAAAAGCTTTGAATTAGTATTCTGCAATTGCCGCTTGCAGTACAATCAATCCATCTTCCAAGTTCAAGTCAGTGGCGTAGTAAGTCTTTAGGCTGTACTTATCCCAGTTTTCGTGATTTTGAGCCTGTTTGAGCGCTTCTAGAGCCTGTGTGAGGAAGTATTCGCAGGAATGGTTTGCAGAGAAATCAAAGCTGGTATCTGCATCGATTGGGTCGGGTAAGTTGCCTTCAAGCGTGCAGTATTCGTATTCGGGTTGCATTGTTTTTTACCTTATATAATGTGTATGCAAAATAGAGTTAAATCCGGGCATTAATCCCGGAATATCTTTAGTTAGTAGTTACAAAAGCGTAAGTCTGTAAATCTATTTCTGAATGCTAGAAAAACAGGTAGAGCATCATACATCTTTGTGTAACAATCGCAACAGTATTCTTCAAACCAAGCATCAAAATCACCATCATACTCTTCTAAATCTTCTTCGGAAGGTTCGGAAAATATAAAGAAATTAGAGCAAGAAATACAATAGCGGGTAAAATCAGAGGATTCATTTTTTACATTGCTTTTTTCAATTTTTAAATCCGGAAATATTGAAAAATCAGAAAGAAACTCTTTTATTTGTTCTTCGGGTATTTCAAATCTATCTACAAAAAATTCAGTGCGATCAGACGTTGGAGCAAGTAAATTTCCAGGCATTTCAAGAAACCCATCTACGCAAGGAAGATACTTCTTAATAATCGCTTCAAGGCTTAAAGGGCTGCCTAATACTTTAAAATCAAAATCGCTACTAACTGTCATTTGTTTTTAGCCTTTTAAAGGCTCGTGAAGTTTTTCAGGACTTACGCAACTGGCACATTTATCTGAAAACTGTCACATAGAATTAATATGGCTCTAAGGTTTATAAATCAATGCTTACAAGCATTTACGGCAAATTGAAATATATGTGCCAGTTGACCTTATATTGTGACGCTTGCGTAAGTCCTATTTTTGTGTGGGCTTTTCTTTGCTCACCTTTTAAATATAGCTTGTTAGTAAATTAAAAGCAACACTTTTAATGTGCATTTTTTTTTTGATGCTAAATGCTTTTATCATTGATAAGGCTGATATTAAAAGCAATTAGATAGTGTTACTTTATATATATGAACGCAAATACACCGCACATGAGGAATAATTAAAGTGCAAGCACTAGTTGAATTTTGTATGGATAGAATTCGTAAGACCAGAACCTTTCGACTTGATGAGATAGTAATCGATGGCTTAAATGAACTAGCCAAGCGAAAAAATTCAAGTGCTAATAGATTGCTTGAAAATACATTATTTGAAGTTCTAATTAGAGAAGGGATTATTCTGGAATCCGTTGAGCCTCTCGGAGAAACACGTGGGCGAGAGAAAAATGATTAATTATTTTGATGTAAAAGCTAAAACTACGGTATTTATATTAGTTTTACTTATGTATAGTATTATTAATACTTTCTATTAAGCGCACATGATTAACGGAAAACCCAAAACATACAACTTACCTTCGGCTACTATCCAAGCAGTAGAAAAACTTGCCAGAGATCAAGACCGTAGTTCTTCTAGTGTGGTTCGTGCCGCGATTGATCTATTAATTATCGCAAATGATAACCATTAAAAAAGACTAGGAACGCCCGATTCCTAGTCTCTTTTTAATCAAAAATAAAAATTCAAATAATAGTGAAAATCACAAAATGAAAAACAAAAACTGTTGTACTTTGTTGTATTGGCAAACCAAAAAATTAGAGGTAATTTCTCATGCTTCCATCTAATATAACTCAAAGAAACGGCGATTGCAATCACCACAATCGTAAAAAAATTCTACTTCCAAAAGGCTGTGAATACTACAGTTACGTAGCTTGCCTTGATTGCGGTGCTTTCATCCAATGGGCGCAAGATGATCCGAAAATAGTTGAAGAACGCTCGGAGCGTGTTTTGATGATTGATCAATTATTAAATACAAAAATACTTGCTCAAGGGGATAAAGAATTTTTAAACCGCATCAAAACTAGAAGGCTTTTAATACATAATGAATCGAAAAAGTATCAACAAATGTTGAGGGAATACAAAATGAATTAAAACGCAGATTTTTAATTAGCAACTCTAGCACTCGACAATGTAGTGATTAATGCTACACTGAATCTAACAGCGCTAAACGCTTAAAAAAATGCTTTCCGGTTCTCCGACCAAAAAGCATCTCTCAAATACAATCAATATTTTTATCTTTCAAGTCTAACGCGTTTGTAGTGAATAGTGCAAGCACTATTTGAGAGCTATTACTAAATGGGAGAGCCGGGAAGCCATAACAACAGCCTATAAGGAGGCAGTTCAATGGCTAAGTTTTCAAATAAAAATAATTATAGTTACGAGAACGATTCTCGTAATTCAATTATATCATCCACACGCGTTTTAGTACAATCTTCTCACAATTCTAAAAAATTACCTGCCACTTTGCTCCGTTCGGGATGCACAATCCGAGTCACAGACCTCGGCTTCATCATTGACTACAAAGAGCATCTGAACTTAGGGTTAATTGATTTTGAGAAAGAAATCATAATTTTCTTCTCCCCTAAGTTAGTAAAGTTTGAAACAACTTTAAGGGGTGTGTACGAGCAACTAAAAATTAAGTACGTACCCTTTGCCTTAGAAGTTGACGTACTAATTACTGCGGATAATTTTCCCTCTGATTTCTTCTTAGCTGAGGGTGAGGTTTAAGATGATAAACACTACTCGCCAAGAAGTAATTGATTTCTTACTTAGCCTTGGTCTTTCTCCTTTACCAGTTGCACCCGCGCAAAGTGCCGATAAATACCCCTTAAGCTTCGAAAATAAAGAAGGAATTTGGGAACCTAGCCTTGATAAAGAAGGCAACAAAAAACCACGCTTTACTGGTAAAAACCCTAGTTATCTAGATGAGAGAGGTATACCAAGGTTAGTAAAGCATCAAGATACACCAACAAGCAAAGAGCAGATTGATACTTGGTTTCAAGATGCCCGAACGGGTATAGGCGCGTATGGATCGGATGAAATTATTTGGCTAGATATCGATAAAAAGCAGTTTGAAAGTGAGGAAGACTGTACAAACCGCTTCAATGCTTTGCTAGAAAAGTATCCACAGCTTAAAAGTACTTGGCTAGAGCAAACACAGGCAGGAGGCTATCGAATCGCTGTAAAGGTCAAAACCAAGCCTACTTTTACTAATTTCTCCCTTGATGGTATTGGTGGAAAGCATCACGGTGAGGCATTAGGCAAAGGACGATTTACTGTACTAGCGCCAACGATAGGTGTATCAGGCAAGCCTTACGTCTGCCTTAACCGGGCTATTCCAGTAGAAGTGGAGTCCTTAGAGTCCATTGGCATCTACCCAGTAAGGAAAGAAGCGGATAAAAAGCAGTCAAGAGAAGACAAGCAAAATCAGACTAACTTTGACTTTAACTTCGGGAAAGGAAAATACTCAGATGAAGTAAGCTTACATCATTTAATCAGCGCAAAAGCACAAGCACTCACACAAAATTCCTCATCGCTAGACAGAAGTTTTGATTTTACTTCGATATGTAAAGAGATTTTTGGCTGGTATGAATGGCTGAATAAAAGGAGTATAGGTGTCATTGAAGATACTAAAAAGCTACTTTTCGATATAGGGGCAAGCATCGGGTTAGATTATCGCAGAATTGAAAAAATAATCAGTAGTATCAATCCGAGTGATTGTGTACCAAGTATTTTCTTCATTTCAAAAGATTTAGGTTGCTGGGAAAAGATAAAGAAAGCCCATAAAGATGTCTTTAACAAGCTGTGTCCTGACGTAATAAAAGAAGCATTAAAATCAGTAGTAAAACACTCTAGTGTGATGCCTAATGGCATTGAATTTACTAGTAATAAGTACTTCAATTATGAGCATTTAGATGCTTGGGTTAAATTCAAGGAATACACACCTACAGAAACGCAGAATACCCCCGACATTGATTTAAGTGGCATTCCTCAAGACAATGTAATAGTAGGTGTCAAAGCAGGTATGGGAGTGGGAAAAACACAAGCTTCCTTACTACTGATAAAGCCAATGGACAATCAGAATGTTTGCTGGATGTCTTCAAGAATTAAATTACTTTTTCAAACAATCGAAAGAGCTAGTGAAGAAGATATCAAGATGTATTTAGTAAATGAAGAAGATGGACTAGATGCCCTTTTAAGGGACAATAAAAACTTGGCTTTTTGTGGCGAATCAGCGCACAAGCTAGATGGGTTCTATAAAGGGAAAACCCTAATTATAGATGAAACTGGGTCAAGCTTTAAACAACTACTTAGTGGTGGTACTGTAAGTGAAAGTCGTCAAGCCCTAACGTTACGAGTTATAAGAAGATTTGTGAATGAATCTGCTCGTGTTATTGTTATGGACGCAAATTTATCAGATGAAATATTAGCTCTTCTCTCTTCTTTTGCACCTGACAAGAAAGTAATAAAAATTGAAAATACTTACACTAGAGGGAGCGCAAAAATAACGATAGTGCAAGCTACTCAACTAATGGCAGATGGTAGCTATGAAGTTTGCAAGAAAGACAAAAGTCCGTTAGTTAAGCTTTTACTTGATGCTAAGGAAGGGGCAAAACTAGCAATACCCTGTGACTCAAAACGAAGTTGTGACAATATTGAGAAATTACTTTTTGATAATAACAAATGGGGATTTAATTTAAACAGAGAAACATCAGAACAGACTTGGGGTGAGCTTTTTAATAAACATCCTGAGGTTAAAGAAGCACTAAAAAAAATAGCTGTTGTAACAGTTGATTGGACTAAAAAATGGTCTGATGAATTTCTCTCATCTCCTTCCTCTTTTTTATTAAGATTAAAGCCTGATTTTGTTGTTTACTCTCCAACGGCTGAGAGTGGGGTATCAATTACTTGCAAGTATTTTACTAAAATAATTGCTTTATTCTGTGGGGTTCTGGATACCAACGCTCAAACACAAATGCTGTTTAGAGTGCGCGATTTAGAGATACCTAGATACGTTTTCTGCCCTGAGTCAGGAATAAGAACTGATACCACTTACTCATCAGCAAGCTCGATTACAGAAGCTTTTAAAGCGGCATTAGCATTAACTCTAAAAGGTTATTCTCGTTGCCCTAGTACTAAAGAACTCTTTCGTTTGGCAGAAGAAAGAATAGATACAGATTGGGCAGATTATGCAATTAAGTTAGAAGTTTGTGAAGATTTTGAGAAGTCTAACTTAAGGTCTTGCTTAATTTTTCAACTTAAGTCAATGGGGCACTTCCCAGAAATAATTGAAGAATTAAAGGATGATGAAATCAATGAGATTACGAAAGCTATTAATGCCGAGCTATTAGAACAAGAAGCTGAGGAAATTTTCAACGCAGAACCTTTTGAAGACTTAAAAATAGCCCAAGAAGCTATTAAGAAAAATTCTAGCTTGCAGGTAAAAAGAAGATACGACAAAACAAAAATAATTACTTATTTACCAGATATAGAAAAAGAAGACATTTGGTCTACTGATTTTATCCTAGAAACTTTCGTCAAAGACAGACATTGCCTCTCTCAGCATCAAAAATATTGGCTTCTACTAAATCCGGAAGCTGACGAACAAATTAATGATTTTTGGCATTATACAAAAGCATCAAAAGAGTTTGTTACTACTTGGATGCTTACCAATGAACAACAGGTAATTCTAAAAGGTTTGAGGAAGTTAGGAATTGACACGCTCATTAAAAAATTAGAAAAAGGTTTTATTTTTACCAATAAAACACCGGAAATCCAAGAACTATTAAACCGTGCCAGAAAGGACAAAGACCTAAAAAGAATCAAACAATTTCAGCCCAGCAAAGCAACAATTAAAGGAATAGAAATCCTACCTTTTATTAGGTCTCTCCTTGCCCTTGTAGGAGTACAAATTGAGCAAAAAGAGAAAGCCAGAGGAGAAGACGGTATACAGTATCGTTGGTATGGTTTAAATGTTAAAAAGCATTCAGATCCTTACAGAGTAGCAATGATTAATGCAATCGAAAAGGAAAGGAAATCATGGCTAGAGACAAAATATCTTAAGCCTGACTGGGACTATCTAAAAGAAACAGGAAAACTACCCGCTGAGTTCAATGAGAGAAGCGACAATGAAGAGGGTGAACACCAAATAAGTTTTGAAGAGTCTAAAGGAGAATCTAAGATATCTTTTCATGTAGATGGCGTAGGGCAAGTAAATTACACTTACCCAGATATGTACATCCTGATAATAGTTAGGAAATACGCAAAATACTTGAAAGGGGAATTAGACCTTACGGATATAAACTACAGCAAAGAAGCAGTAGATAAAGCTGTACAAGTGCATGCAGATTGCGAACGATATCCATGCATTAGGGAAGATTTAGCGCCACTGTTTATCTAAGCTAAATAAAATAATCTCAGATAGCTATTACAGAGTAGCTAGCTTTGACTTGCTCTCTCCCCCCTCTTTGTCCCCCCCGTCCGCTCCCCCTTTGTCCCCCAACCGAGTCCAACCAGTTTTAAGCATTAACATTTTTATTAACCGTCTCATCAGGGGCGGTTTTTAATTATCCCACTTACTCCAAGTTAGTACTACTCAGTTTAGTACAGTAGTTCAAAAGCCTTCAAAAAATATCATCGTAAAACTGATAGAATCGTCACTCAATCGCGCAGGCATAGTAGCCCTGTAAAGCCTTTAAAGCCTGACAAATAGCTTTAATAAGTATTCCAACGTTGAGGATATCGAGAAGCCTTTAAGGGGTATTTAAGCGTTACCTTCTGTTTTAGGTGTTAAGTGTACTTAGATAAAAGAGCTTATTTTCTCAATAAGGCTAAAAAACTGTCAATTAAAAAAGTGTACTTAGAAAAAATTGAAGACGTAAGAATGGTTCTCATTAGAGCTTGAAAGGATTGCTATATATACGTCCTAGCTGAGGCAGCGCTCCCACATTTTATATAACCACAATGTTTTAATGCTGCCTCAGTTAATGAGTATAAAAAAGGACATTAAGACTAGATTAACTCAACCAAGTTTAAAGAAGGTTAAGTGTACTTAGAGAAAATGGGGTATTTTCTCAATAAGAGTCAAAAATTGTCAATTAAAAAAGTGTACCTAGAAAAAATTGAAGGCGTAAGAATGATTCTCATTTGAGCCTGAAAGCATTGCTATATATACGTCCTAGCTGAGGCAGCTACCCCACATTTTATATAACCACAATGTTTTAATGCTGCCTCAGTCAATGAGTATAAAAAAGGACATCAAGACTAGATTAACTCAACCAAGTTTAAAGAAGGCTCTAAGGGATGGCGAAGAGTATAAATACTTGATTGCACTATTTAAGCTTAAAGCCCTATGCCTGAGTCAATTTAATAAAGAGGGTGCAAATATGATGCTGTTTGGTTCGGGCACAGTGCCGCGCTAGCTAACACCCGACGGAATTAATAGGCGTTCACCTCGTTGGGCACGGACCCTCGCGCACTCCGCTATCAAAAACGGACTGGAACCGATCGCCTGCCGGAAGTTCCAGCACAAGTAAAGCTAGTTGTCAAGGGGTTTTAAAAAGAAGAGACGATTTTAGGGGAGTTCCGGCAGGCGGTCGCCTAGCGGAAGTTCCAGCACAACCCAATCTAATTGTCAAGGGGTTTTCAAAAGAAGGGTCTACTTTAGGAGAGTTAGGGGTTGGCACGGACACCCCCGCGCACTCCGCTAAGCTAATCGGCATTTAAGCTGCAATATAGCTGACATTACCTTTGTTTTGGATTTTCCGATGCCACTTAATCACTAACTCGCCTTGATTCAACAGCTTATCTAGCAGTGATTTTAATTCATCTACT
>JAHHID010000112.1 GCA_019359015.1 Spirirestis rafaelensis WJT71-NPBG6 | reverse complement strand
GTACCGTAGGGCATACGGAATCTCAAGCTTGTGGACAGAACAACCTCTGCTTAGGTGGGGAAACTCCTCTAAGTAAGTTGACTGGTTGAAACAAGAATCCCACTGCTTCAAGCAGTAAGAGTGTCAATTCGATATCCCCAACTGCATTTGGGATTTAGTCCGAAAGCGTTATAATATCAAGTGCAATAATTCTCCCCTCTCGTCGCGCCTTACTGATAGGCTATATCCGCTCCTATTTTGGGAATGGGTTATTCGTCACCCGGAAATCCCCATAATCCTTTGCGAAGGCGAGAAGAAAGCAGGTTGTTTGTTAAGTCTTGGGTTTGCAGCGATCGCACTCCCCGGTATTTGGAACGGGCGTGTTGGTAAAAAAGACTTCGACGAACGCCTGCACCCCGACTTACTGCCAATGGCACAAAAGGGACGTAAATTTATCATCCTCTTCGACTACGAAACCAACCCCTTTACCCGTTGGTCGGTCTTTCAAGCCACCCTACGTACAGGTAAGGCAATAGAAGCGGTTGGGAGCGCCTGTGAGGTGGCTCAACTCCCCGGAATGGAGAAAGGGGTCGATGACTTCGTAGTAGCCCGTGGTGACGATGCTAGCGCCCTCTTAACTGCGATCATTGACGATGCCAAAACCCTCACAGATTATCAGCGTTCCTTCTACCTCAGCCACAGAGGACTAAGCAACAAATACGAACCACATATTCGGGTAAATGTCAAGTATTTATCTGGCTCTGTTGAATTACCAGAATCAGGACTGGTAGTATTAGACAGCGATATGGGAACCGGCAAAACCGAGTTGCTCTCAAAATGGCGCGACTCTCATCCCCAATCGCGGTTTCTCAACAACGGGCATCGGGTTAACTTGCTGAAAAACCTGGCTAATCGTCTCAAAACCGAGATGTACTCGGATTTGGGTTATACGGGTTTAGCCAAGGCTACTGCCCTCAGCATTACGATCGACAGCTTGCACAAGCTTTGCACCGATTCCCTCACCTACGGCTGCGTGTTTATCGATGAAGCTTGCCAGTACCTCAGTCACCTGCTGCACAGTAAAACCTGTAAAGAACATCGAGCTGAGATTTTAGAAGTTCTGGAATATATCGTGTATAATGCGCCCTTGGTTGTAATTGCCGACGCGCATATGGACGACGTGACGGTGAACTTCTTCCGGGCAATGCGTCCACCAGAGGAAAAACCTTTCATTATCAAAAATGAGTGGAAAAATGGCGATCGCCCAATTTACTGGTACGAAGGAGATAATTCTTCTGCCATAGTTGCCCAAATTTCGGCAGCGCTGATGAGGGGTGAGAAAGTTATGGTGCCTTCCGACTCCAAGCGGTTTATTAAGAAACTTGAAAAGTCGCTCTCTATGCGCGTTGTTGTGGAGGCTAGCATAGCTGATTGTAATTTGCAACCACCGCCATTTAATGACAATATTTCGGACGACCCCTCACAATTACCCCAAAAGACAGATGACAAAAAAAGGTCAGGTGGTACATCGCAATTACCTCTAAAGACAGATGACAAAAAAACGTCAGATATCAATCAGCCCGCTGCACTAATCCTTGACAAATGGGGACAGCCTTCATCGAAAATAGTCGTGGAGGATCGAGGATCTAATAAACAAGGCTGTCCCCATTTGTCTACGGAAAGACCCTCCCTACGCATCTGGGCGATCCACTCCGAAAACTCTGGTAGTGAAGAAAATGTCACCTTCATCAAGGACATAACCAACGCTGTAAAAAGCCTAGATGCCCTTTTAGCGTCTCCTAGCCTGGGAACTGGGGTGGACATACCTGAATATCATTTCGACGCTGTTTTTGGCGTATTTCACGCGGTTTCCCAAACGGCTACCGAATGCGCCCAACAACTTTGGCGCTATCGTCCCAAAGTACCGATTCACGTTTGGGTAGCTCCGCGTCCACCTTTTGGCTATAAGGATACCAATGCCACTAAAATTAAGGAGCGGTTGCTGCAAACCAACGAAATGACGGCTTTCCTAATCAGGATTGACCGGAAAACGGGACGAAGAGGTGCTGAAAAAGACTGGGCGCTAGATGCGTACTGTCAAATAATGGCTTCTCGACATCAATCCATCAACAATCTGCGGGCTGATTTACGCAACCTGCTAACGGAGATGGGTAACATAATTATCCCAGTGGGTGCGGAGGAAAATAAACTTGCCCAAGAGCAACTAAAAAATGCTGGCATTGCCCTAGACGCTGCGTATTATACTGCGGTTGCTTCTTCCAATGAGATTTCGGCTACTGAGTATCGCCAACGTACTAGTAAAGATTATCTGTCGCCCGAAGAAATTTTTGAGTGTGAGAAATTCCGCATCAAAGATGCTTACGGGATGGAGGTAACTTCAACACTGGTACAAAAAGACAACAGTGGGAAATTAATTCGGGCGATCGCTGATTTGGAGGCAATCTTATCTGAGCCTGATGGTAGAATTGTTGACCCAAATACTGGTTCTGAATACCCAGCACCACCAACACTAGTGGCAGAAAAAGACCGCTCCGAGCGCTTGAAGATGCCGTTGTGTATGGACTGGGGGAATTATTCGGCTTCTTGGCTGGCTCGGTTTAATTTGGGACTGCATGGCATTCTCAAACGCCTAGTAGCGGGTGTTGAGGTTACCGCTCTTGACCCTGATTTGGTAAGGATGACGTCCATTGCCAAATATTGTGCGTCTCATGTTAAGGCGATTTTAGGTTTTACGGTTCCCCCTAAGTGTAAACCGATGTGGCTGTTAGGGGTGCTAGTTGAGCAACTGGGGCTAAAGCAGGTTTGCCATAAGGTTGGTCCGAGGGGTAAACAAGTTAAATATTACAGACTTAAACAGGAGGAATTGGATTTTGCGCTCGCGGTAATGAACCACCGTGCGAACAAACGTGCTTTCAAGGAGGAACGAATGCGTCAAGCCGCAGAAGATCAAGCACGGTATCAGGCTGCAATCCAGACTAGATATGGTGTTGCACCTCCCACATACCCCCGTATCCACCCCCCCCCTAATTCTATAGTTCCACCCCTAGGGGAGGGGGTGGATACCGAAAGTGAAAATGCTGTTTTTGAGGATTTTAACCCTGAAGATGGCGACCCAACACCGATTAGAGATTCTGTCCAACAACTGCGCTCTGGCATTAAGCATGGGGTTGATGCCATTAAAGATATCCTCCAACGTTGGAGTGAGGATCGTCGGTGGTGTGCTGTGCTACTGCTGGAGAAAATTGCAGCATCGGAACTACGTATGTTAGAACAAATGATGCCACAGTTTTATACGTGGTTGAGTTTGTAACTATCTAATTGCTCTCGAAATTACCGCAACGCAAACGTCGAGTCCTGCAATAACCCTAGACTTATGTGGACAGCCTTTTTTAATAGATCCGCAACACCCCACGATAACCTCAGATGAAGGCTGTCCACATAAGTCTAGGGAAGACCTCGCTCACCGTCGCGGCACAGTTTCTGCTGTCAATATTTTTTTTAATGTACGCCCCGCCCTTATTGCCTTACTTTTGCTGCTATCAAAATTCAGAAATAGAGAAACGCAAATGCAAGCCAAGCGAATGAACTGCAAACACTTGAAGATATCGAAGTTCGTTCCAATCAACCGAAGTAGAATGCCGATAACAATTAGGAAGGGAGTTAACATCTCGGACTATAGTATTGCGTGATTTTTGCGTACTTAAAAAGTTGAATATTCATTATGTCGAAGATATAAACAGCGGTGGCGATTGTCAGGTGCAATTTCATCTTGTAAGTCGTCGTCAGTCGAAAAATTTTGCGTACCCAAAAACTCACGCCTCCGAACTAGTCGGATTTTTGAGCGTTTAAATACCCTTGCTGGTAAAGTATTAGCATCAAACTTTTACCCTTTTGCGTACTCAAAAGTTTAAAATTTTGAATATTCAACTTTTTAGCAACGTAAATATCCATGATTATCACAGTTGCATCATTCAAAGGAGGTGTCGGCAAAACTACAACTGCCGTCCACCTCGCCACTTACCTCCACTCTCTAGGAGAAACACTTCTCATCGATGGCGACCCTAACCGTTCTGCCAGCGGCTGGGCAAAGCGCGGCGATTTACCTTTTAAAGTGATTGACGAAAGACAAGCGGCTAAGTTTGCCAAAAACTACGAGCATATTGTCATCGACACCCAGGCACGACCGGAACAGGAAGACCTAGAAGCATTGGTTGAGGGGTGTGATTTATTGGTACTCCCCACCACCCCAGATGCATTATCACTCGATGCTTTGATGCAGACTGTCAACACCCTTAAGTCGCTTGGTGCAGATAAGTTTCGCATCCTCATTACCCGCGTTCCAGCCAAGCCCCGGCGGGATGGAGAAGAAGCAAGAGCAATGTTAACCTCTGCTGGATTGCCTTTATTTAAAGTGAGTATCCGCGATGCAGTGGCTTTTCAAAAAGCAGCGCTGGCTGGTGTGCCAGTTAATAAGGTTTCCGACCCACGCGCCAAAATTGCTTGGAAAGACTACCAAAGCATCGGTATTGAGGTGATGAAGTGAGCAAGTTTAAAGATATTTTGGATGCAGCAAAGGGTCGTCAGCCTGAACCGGAACCAGAAAAATTGAGCCAGGAAACAGAAACTCAAAAGTCAGAAGTTCAACAACCTGAAAAGTTACAACTACAACCAGTTGCCCAATTGCAAAGCGAACCGCCAAAACGGGGACGACCCAAAGCCAAACGCTCTGACCCTGACTATGAGCAGGTGACGGCTTATATTAAAAGGAATACTCATATAACAGTCAAAATTGAACTGCTTAAGAACAGTCAGAATGGTGAAAAGCGTGAGTTTAGCGAACTTGTTCAGGATTTGCTAGAGCAATGGCTAAGTTCGCGTACTTGAAATTTCAGATATTCAAAAAGGTGAAAACTTAGGTTTTTAGATATTTGAGTTTTTGACTCAAGTAAAGGCGATACGGTTGATACTGCTCCCGCTTGCCTGCGGCGGCAAGCTACGTAGCCACAGTGACCGAACTGCCTTTTCCTAGGGCGTTGCATAAATGCGGGATGAATCAATTAATCACCAGTATTTCTCTATACTTTAAATAGTGAAGTAACAAGCGGATTGAGTATTTAAGCATATCTACCGACTTGGAATAGCAGGGCGGTTTTGCGATGTAAGCCTGCCAGATAATGACGTAAACGTGTATTTTCACCTTCTACTCTGGTCATATATGTTTTACTGACGATATGATCGCCTGGCTCAATAAAACTGGGGTAAACTTTCCATCCATCGGTAATATAAAAATAACATTGCCAGCAACAAACAATGTCCCACAAAGGTTTAAATGTTTCAGCACTATGATCTCCTAAAACCCAAGCTAAAATTCCTGGAAAGAAAGTGATTTACTGCTGTCCATAACAATCATGAGCGTTTTTTTTGACCCTACGAAAGTTTCTAGTTCATCCAGTTCTCCCACTTCGGGAATCTCTTGGGTTGGTGGTGCGTCTGGCAATTTTTCACCAATTTGTTTTAGCCAATAAATTACAGTTGTGTGGTGAACACATGCCGGAGCGCTCAATAGCTCGGAATCCCTCACCATTAACGTATGCTTTTAAGCATTCTTGTTTTACCTGATCTGAGTATCCTTTTTGTGGACTGTATGCATCTATAAATTGACGACCACATCTGACACAAATGTGATGAGCGTTTACCTCTTCGCTTGCCGTTTTTTCTTATTTCCGTAGACTTGCAGTATGGACAATGCACAGTAGTAAATCCTCATTCATCCCTCTATTATGCAACGCCAGAAAAAGTTTATCCCCAAATGATGAGGAAAATCAGGTTTGAACTTTCGCCAAAACCATCGAAACTAGAAAAGAAAGACCAAGGTAAATCTGGGTTTGTTCCGGTTGCAGCGAGGTGGGTCATTGAGCGGTCAAATGCTTGGATGGAAAGATGCAAAGTCCTCGTTAAGAACTTTGAGAGAACTTTAGAAGACAGCGACAATCATCGGTTAATCTTTGTTTTATTCGGTTGATGGTTAAGAGGCTTGCTGCACCTTCTTAGATGTCAAATGGGTTCTATACAATTGCACTTCTGTACCTTAAACAAATTACAATTTTGTACAAAAGTAGTTATATACAAAGTAGTAGATAAAAATGCTACGGTTACTCATCGCATGTGCGTGACAATGACATCAACAATGTTAATAATGAATTTTTATAAATAAATGGTGCTAATGTGTAAAACCTGTGTAATTGAACCCGATAACTAGGCAGAGGTTACTTTAAGTTCTACTAATTGTGGTTTACTAAACATTAGTGCAGTAACCGTTGTTCAGCAACTGCTATTTCTTGGGAAGGGTGCAATGTCTGGCATGAGTACTCGTTGGAACTGGTTCTTAGGAATTGCAAGCTGGTGTGCGTTCGGCTTTGCGGTGTCGCAGACATTCGCTTTGGAGTGCAATTGCGCTTTTGCCCAGAGTAATATCCTACCCGATAACACCTTGGGTACCCAAAGTTCTGTTGTGACACCGAATGTTGATATCAATGGTATTAAAAGCGATCGCATATCGGGTGGGGCAATTCGCGGAGCAAACCTCTTCCACAGTTTTCAGGAATTCAATATAGATGAAGGGCGAGGAGCCTATTTTACCAATCCTGCTGGGATAGAGAACATTTTGAGCCGAGTGACGGGGGGTAACGCTTCCAATATTCTGGGGAAGCTGGGAGTATTGGGCAATGCTAACCTGTTTTTGATTAATCCGTCAGGGATTATATTTGGAAAGAATGCCAGTTTGGATGTTAGGGGTTCGTTTGTAGGGACAACAGCGAGTAGTTTGAACTTTGCTGATGGCACAAAGTTTAGTGCAACTGTGTCCGAAACAACTCCACTGTTGACTGTGAGTGTTCCGCTTGGCTTGCAATTGGGAACGAATAATTCAGGTACAATTGCGAATGCTGGTAATTTGGCAGTAGGAGAAAATCTGACGCTGGCAGCGGGCAACCTTGATATACAAGGTCAGATGCAGGCTGGAGGAAACTTGACGCTGCAAGCATTAGATACAGTGCGCTTAAGGGACAGTGTAGAGAATCCCTTGATCGCCAAAGCTAGTGATCAACTAATTGTACAAGGAAATCAAGCAATTGATATTTTTGCCTTGAATAATCTAGCCAGTGGCTTGTTCTCTGGTGGAGATATGGTGTTGCGTTCTGCTAACACAGTGGCGGGTGATGCTCACTACACAACTGGGGGAAATTTTCGGATTGAACAGTTAGATGGAAACTTAGGGAGTTTGTTTAGTCCCTATGACCCGATTATTCGAGCTAGTGGAGATGTAACTTTCGACAATTACAGAGGGCCTTCACTGCACATTTTGGCTGGTGGTAGTGTTAGTATTCCAGGTAATGTCAGGATTACAGGTCGAGATACACAAGCAAACTCCATTATCGAGAATCTTCGGCTCTCCGATGGAACGACTGTGGTTCCCATCAATGGTAATGCTCAATCAACCGTCGATATCCGAGCTGGAACCACTGCATTCGGCATTACTGGTATCATAGGCAGAAATACTGGCTTCTCTAGTGAAATATTTAATACTAGCGATGCTGCAACGAGTGCAGATATCAGCATCGGCAGTATAACCAATACCAATAGACGGGGAGTTGTCTTTTTAACAAATCAGTACAAGGCTAATACATCTCTAGCGGGTGGAGCAATTAAAGTTGGAGCAATTGATACATACGTGAGTGATGGAAATGCTGGCTCAGTCATTATCGACTCTCGTGGCAGTATTAAGCTCACTGGCGCTTTACGTGCTAGCAGTAGGAATGGCAATGGTGGGGCAGTTACCCTACAAGCTAGGAACGACATCACCACTAACGACAATATATCTACTTTAATAACAGATGGAGGTGTCGGGAATGGCGGCAATATTTCCTTGACTAGCACGCAGGGAGCGATTAATACTACTTTCATAAGAGATGGAGGTGTCGGGAATGGCGGCAATATTTCCCTCACAAGCACACAGGGAGCGATTAATACTACAGCAGGCAAATTAAATGCTGGAAATTCCGGCAACGGTGGGGCAATTACCCTCAACGGATACAACGATATTACCACTGGAAACTTATCTTCTTATGTAGAAACCGATGGTAAGGGGAATGGTGGCGATATTTCTCTTACTAGCACACAAGGAGCGATCGACACTACATCAGGGCTTATAGGGTCTTATTCTGATTTTGATGGTACTGCCGGTAACGTCACGCTTAATGCTGCTGGCAACATTACCCCAGGTAACATCCAATCGGGTCCGGGTGGGGATATCAATTTTATAAGTAATGCAGACGTTTATTTAGCAAATAACGGTATCTCTAGCATAACTCGCGGCGACCGCAAAGGAGGCGACATTAATATCACGGCACGATCGCTCGTTGCCACCAAGGGTACTGAACTGATTACCAGTACTTATGGAGAGGGAAATGCAGGCAATGTCATTATTAATGCCCGCGATCGCGTTTCCTTGGATGGGGGGCAAGAAGTTATTACTACGGGGAAATTTATCTCCACTAAGCTTTATAGCCGGGTGGAAAGTAATGCTGGGGGGCAAGGTGGTCAGATCCATATCAAAACGGGATCGCTGTCTGTCACTAATGGCGCTTTCCTAAGTACCAGTACTGATGGCAAGATAAACGCAAACGCAGGCAGTGTGATTATCGATGCCCGCAACAGTGCCTCTTTTGATGGAGTGGGTCCTGATAGAACTCCCAGTGGTGCCAATAGTAACGTACTACAGGATGCCAAGGGGCAGGCGGGGAGTGTCATTATTAATGTTCCAGCAGGGTTGGTTTCTGTAACCAATGGCGCTCAACTGAGTGCCAGGACATTTCTTCGCTCAACAGGTAAAGGTGGAGACGTGAGAATTACGACTGGGCAGTTAAGTGTCCGAGATAACGCTGAAGTAACTGTGAACAGTAATGGATCGGGAGATGCTGGTTCTCTCACAGTCAATGCTAACTCTATCAACCTAGACAATTCAGGAAAAATACGAGCTTCAACAGCATCCGGTGAGGGCGGCAATATTGATTTGCGAGTGCGGGATTTAATTACGATGCGCCGCCAAAGTCAGATATCTGCTGAAGCTGGCAACAATGGCAATGGCGGCAATATTAGAATTAATTCCCCTGATGGCTTCATTGTTGCCGTCCCAAAAGAAAACAGCGACATCATTGCCAAAGCCTTTCGAGGTCGCGGAGGAAATATCAACATCACCACCTCTGGCATATATGGGCTTCTTGAGTACCGCCCCGAATTGCCTCCAGAAATAAGTGACATCAATGTCAGTTCCCAGTTTGGGGTAAATGGTACTGTAACTATCAACACCCCAGATGTTGACCCCAATCGCGGATTAGTCAACTTACCCGCAGTACCACTTGATACCGAAGTGTCCCAAATTTGTCAACCGCGTACAGCAGAAAATCAAAGTAGTTTTACCATCATCGGACGCGGCGGTTTACCCCCCAACCCTAGGACTGAACCCCTCAGCGGTGACGCTGTACAAGTAGATTGGGTAACGCTCAAACCAAGGACAGAAAACCGCTCTAGCCCTGAAGTTACTAACAATCCAACTCCTGCCACACCAGCAGCCATTGTAGAAGCGCAAGGATGGGTGAGAAATGCTAAAGGTGAGGTTGTACTCACAGCTAATGCACCCACCGCTACGCCTCATAATTTCTGGCAAACCCCAGCTTTTTGTCATGGTGACTAAATTTCCTCATAGTTTTGCTCCGTTTTGTTTGCAGGTGAGTTTATTTATCTTACTCAGCAGCCTGACAACTAGACCGTTGAGGGCGCAGACTGTGGATGCGGCACAACTACCCGCTGGTAATTCTCCCACACGCCCAGAAATCCCTCCGCCGCAGGATGTCCTGCCACCCTCAGCGCCACCATCGCCACCACCGCAACCACCAGCGCCACTTCCCCCACCATCCGACTTACTTCGACCTGATAACCCAGTTCCCACACCCAATGAACAAATCCCAAGTGTTTCTCAAACCTTCACTGTTAAACGGTTTGAAGTTGTTGGCAGCACAGTATTTAGCCGCGAAGAGTTAGCTAAAGTACTTGCACCCTTCACCAACAAGCCGATCGCATTTGCACAACTGTTGCAAGCTCGTACCGCAATTAGCGAATTATACATCAAAAATGGTTACATTACTTCTGGGGCTTATATTCCCCCTCAAATCCTCACCTCCGGTGTAGTCAAAATCCAGGTAGTCGAAGGTGGTTTAGAAGACATACTCGTAACTGGTACGCGACGGCTGAACCGCAATTATGTACGCACTCGTTTAGCTCTAGCCACATTACCACCTTTAAAACGCGAACGCCTATTAGAAGCACTGCAACTACTGCAACAAAACCCTCTGATTCAAAATTTGTCTGCCGAACTCGCCGCAGGCTCCCGTCCTGGTACAAGTGTGCTATCAATTACGGTGAGGGAGGCTAAGTCCTTCAATACTCAAGTAGTGCTGGATAATGGGCGATCGCCTAGCGTTGGTAGTTTCCGACGTCGGCTTCAAATCAATGAAGCAAATTTACTGGGGTTGGGGGATAATCTAACCATCGGCTACACCAACACCGATGGCAGCAACTCCTTCGATGCTAGCTACATATTGCCGCTCAATCCCCGCAATGGCACACTGTCATTTAACTACGGCACCACATCCAGCAATGTTATCGAACGTCCTTTCAACATCCTAGATATCGAATCGGCTTCCCGCTACTATGATTTGACATTTCGCCAGCCAATAGTCCAGACTCCCACCCAAGAATTCGCCCTTGGCTTAACAGCTTCTCGACGTGAAAGTGATATCTCGTCCTTGCTACAGAGAGAAGGAGTTCCCGCTAGTGAACTTTCGCCTGGGGCTGATGAACGGGGACGCACTCGCGTTTCATCGTTGCAATTTTTTCAAGAATGGACGAGTCGCAACAGCCGTGAAGTTATAGCCGCTCGTTCTGGGTTCAACTTTGGCATCGGTGCGTTCGATGCCACAATTAATGCAAACGCTCCTGATAGTCGCTTTTTTTCTTGGCAGGGACAGGCGCAGTGGGTGCGTCTTTTAGCTGATGATACTTTACTATTAGTACGTGGGAATATGCAACTGGCAGACCGATCGCTTTTGCCAATAGAGCAGTTTGGCTTGGGCGGTTTGGGAAGTGTCCGGGGATATCGCCAAGACTTGCTGCTGACGGATAATGGTGTATTCGCTACCGCAGAAGTTCAGTACCCGATTTTAAGGCTTCCCCAGTGGCAAGGAGTTTTGCAAGTCGTTCCCTTTGTCGATATAGGTAGCGCTTGGAACAGCTCAGGTAGACAAAATCCGGAGGTTAACACTTTGGCATCCGTTGGTCTGGGTTTGCAGTGGCGTCAGGGCGATCGCTTTACTGCTCGTCTTGATTGGGGTATTCCTTTAGTATCTGTTGATTCGAGGGAAAGAACATGGCAAGAAAACGGCGTGTATTTTTCCATACTTTACAATCCATTTTGAAGCTTAAGCGCTTTGCTAGGGGTTGGATTGATGGGCTGCGAGATTCCCGACTTCTTCAAGAAGTCGGGAATCTAACGGTAAGCGCTTCAGCGCTTAAAGAAGCACTAAAGTGCTTACTAGGAACTACGTTTACCCGTCGATTTTTGGTTGGCGGATTATTAGCGCTGATAACTACATTTTTGCTTGGATCACCGATTTTGGCAAAACCTCCTGTTGTCTCCTCTGCCGTGCAAAGCATGAGTAGCAGCTCATCCCAGACTGCAAGCCTAGTTGAGCAGGGTAAAACATTATATGAAACAGGAGAGTTTGCTGAGGCGGTTAAAGTTTTGCAACAAGCATCTGCTGCGTTTAGAGCCTCTGGGGATAAATTAAGGGAAGCGATGACGCTAAGTAATCTCTCCTTGGCTTATCAGCAACTTGGACAGTGGACGGAAGCAGAAAAAGCGCTCGCCCAAAGTCTGCAAATATTAGAAAGCGGGGGAAATACGGGCACTTCGAGTGAGCGAATGCAAATTATCGCACAAGCCTTAGATGTGCAAGGGCGGTTACAATTTGCACAGGGTAAAACAGAAGCGGCACTAACTACTTGGCAAAAAGCTGCTGATATTTATCAGCAAATAGGCGATGCTGCGACATTAACCCGTAACCGCATTAACTCTGCACAAGCTTTGCAAGCTTTAGGGCTTTATGTTCAGGCTAACAAGATTTTAACTAAGGTTCAGCAAACCCTTATAAGCCTTCCAGACTCACCTGTGAAAGCCACAGGACTGCGTAGTCTCGGCAATGTCCGCCGAGTCATGGGTGATTTAAACGTATCACGGCTGGTGTTGGGCAAAAGTTTAGCAGTAGCACAGCGAGTGCAATCTCAAAGTGCGATCGCTGAGGCTCAACTTAGTCTAGGTAACACTGCCCGTGCCCAGCAAGACACTACATCTGCTTGGCAGTACTATCAGCAGGCTGCTGCATCTGTTTCCGCCATCACACGCATCCAGGCTCACCTAAATTTACTGAGCCTAATTGTGGATAAATTGGAGAACAAGAAAGATAAAGATAAGTTCTTGTCACCTCAAATCCAGAAAGATGCATTGGTGTTGTCGTCTCAAATCCAATCGGAAATTAGCAAGTTGCCTCCCAGTCGGACTTCGGTATATACTCGGATTAAATTTGCCCAAAATCTCACACAATTAAGAACAGAAACTAGCACAAGCAGCTTTTCCGGGCTGGATATTGCCCAGCAGTTGTCCACCGCTATCGAGCAGGCGCAAAGCTTACAAGACCAGCGAGCAGAATCTTATGCTCAAGGTACTCTCGGCGAGTTGTATGAAAAAACCGGGCAGTTCGACGATGCTCAAAGCCTCACCGAGAAAGCTTTGTTCAAAGCGCAGATTATTAATGCATCAGACATTGCTTATCAGTGGCAATGGCAATTAGGACGTTTGCTGAATAAAAAGGGAGAGATTAAAGGCGCGATCGCATCCTACGATGTAGCTTACAAAACCCTACAATCCCTGCGTAGGGATTTAGTCGCCATCAATCCAGACGTTCAGTTTTCCTTCCGGGAAAATGTCGAACCCGTATATCGAGAGTTAGTTGAATTGCTTTTGCGAACACCCCAAGAAGGTATCAATCAAGACAATCTCAAGCTTGCTCGTGATGTGATTGAATCTCTGCAATTGGCAGAACTGGATAACTTCTTTCGGTCAGCTTGTTTAAATTTTACGCAGTCACTTGACCCACTAGTTGACAAAAAAGACCAACGAGCAGCAGTAATTTATCCGATTATTTTACCAGACCGCTTAGAGGTTATTCTCAAATTGCCTAATCAACAACAACTGCGCCACTACAAGACAGTAATAGCCCAAGATAAATTGGAAACCATTGTAGCAGATTTGAGGAAAAACTTACTAGATGTCACCCGGACTGTTCAGGTTCAGCAGCAGTCCCAACAGATATATGACTGGTTAATTCGACCTGCTGAAGCAGAGTTAGCTAAAAGTGGGATGAAAACCTTAGTGTTTGTACTGGATGGAGAGTTGCGGAATATCCCGATGGGGGTTCTTTACGATAAACAGCAGGAGAAATATTTGTTAGAGAAATATGCGATCGCCTTAACTCCTGGTTTACAACTTCTCGATCCCAAACCTTTGCAAAAGGTACAGTTAAACGCTTTAACTGCTGGAGTCAGCGAAAAACGCTTAGTCGAAGGCAGAGAATTTCCCGCGCTGGAAAACGTACCACGGGAATTAAAAGAAATCCAGTCTGAAATACCTAAAAGTGAAGAACTGTTAAATCAAAAGTTTACCGAACCGAACCTGCAAAATCAGTTGCGATCGACTCCTTTTTCCGTGGTTCACCTAGCGACTCACGGCGAATTTAGTTCCGATCCGGAAAAAACCTTTATTCTCACATCGGATAAACTGGTTAAGGTTAAGGAATTTGATAATTTACTGCGAGTTAGCGACTCTAGTAAGTCTAAGAGCATTGAATTACTCGTCCTCAGTGCCTGCAAAACTGCTCTTGGAGACAAACGAGCAGCCTTAGGACTAGCTGGGATAGCTGTACGAGCGGGCGCACGCAGTACATTAGCTACGTTATGGTCAGTAGACGATCGCTCTACCGCTGATGTGATGAGTGAGTTTTACCGACAGTTAAACGCTGGGGTGAATAAAGCCGAAGCCCTCCAGCGTGCCCAACTTGCGGTTTTTGCTAACGACAAAACTCCATCAAACTGGGCGCCTTATGTTTTAGTGGGGAATTGGCTGTAAGGTTTAGGAGAAACCCGGTTTATTAAGGGCAAGAAGCCGCAGTCAGCCAAGAACTATGCGGCGTAGCGGTGGGCGCATAAGCCGTGAGTACAACCTCACCTTTGGCATTTCTCACCCACCCTTGCGCTTCCACGATAGGCGCTGGTGTCGGGCTAGTTGCCTTTAAAACATTTGTACTAACGCGGTTTTCACCCCTTGGTTTGAGCGTCACCCAATCTACTTGAACTGCATCAGGAGTGAGAAGGTCAGTCCTGGGGTTGGGTGGTAAACCCCCGCGTCCGATGATGGTAAAACTACTTTGATTCTCTGCTGTACGCGGTTGACAGACTTGGGACACTTCAGTGTCAAGTGGTACGGTGGGTAAGTTGACTAATCCACTGTTGGGGTCAATATCAGGTGTGTTGATTTCTACGGTACCACTGAACTCACGACTTACCCCTGTGGCGGTGATGTCACTTGTTTTATCAGATGCCAGATTGCGGAACTCTGTACCAAAGATACCTTGGGCATTGATTCGCACATTCCCGCCACGGAAGTTAGCAGAATTGGCACTGATGTCACTATTTTCTACAGCAACAAGGAAATCGGTGTTGATGTTGATGTTGCCGCCGATGACGTTTTCTGCTGTTGCGTTAGTTCTGATGTTGCTATTGCGACTCATTATCAAATATTGTGAGTTAATGTTAATTGTCGCCTGTTCCCTATTGGAGTCAACTTTAGCGCTTTGTGTGTTGGCGCTGAGAAAGGCATCGTTGTTTAAACGGATGGAACGAGCATTTAATATCATGTTGCCTGCGGTTCCTGTTCCGAGACTCTGCACACTTACTATAGCTCCATCTTGAACTAGCAAAGTATTAGTTTTAATAATTAAATTTCCCGCATCTCCTGTTGAGTTTGGCTGTGCGGAAGCACTCAAGGCACTGGGAACCCGATTATCGGCGCTTCTACCAATTAATTGCACATCTTGGGCATCAACGCTCAAATTTCCCCCCTTGCCCGCACCAAATGTACCAGTAGAGACTTGCGCCCCATCTCGCACTAGCAAGGTATTAGTTTTAATCTTCAAATCTCCCGCATCCCCTGTTGAGCTTACTGTAGAAGCACTCAAGCCACTGGGAAACTGACCATTATTGCTTGTACCAATCAGTTGCACATCTTGGGCATCAACGGTTAAATTTCCCCCCTTGCCCGCACCAAATGTAGCAGTACCCACCTGTGCCCCATCTTTAACTAGCAAGGTATTAGTTTTAATCGTCAAATCACCCGCATCCCCTGTTGAGTTTTGCTCTGCGGAAGCAAACAAGCCACTGCTTGTACCAATCAGTTGCATATCTTTGGCATCAACAGTCAAAATTCCCCCTTTGCCTTCACCAAATGTACTAGCCAATACCTGTGCCCCATCTCGCGCTAGCAAGGTATTAGTTTTAATGGTCAAATCACCCGCATCCCCTGTTGAGTTTGGCTGTGCGGAAGCACCTAAGCCACTGCTTGTACCAATCAGTTGCACATCTTGAGCATCAACGCTCAAATCTCCCCCCTTCCCCTTACTAAATGTACTAGCACCTACCTGTGCCCCATCTCGCACTAGCAAGGTATTAGTTTTAATGGTCAAATCACCCGCATCCCCTGTTGAGTTTGGCACTGCGTAAGTAGCTAAAGCGGTAGGTAACTGACTATTAGCACTTATACCAATCAGTTGCACATCTTGAGCATCAACCCTTAAATTTCCGCCCTTGCCCTTACCAAATGTACTAGTATTCACTCCTGCTCCATCTCGAACGAGCAAGGTATTAGTTTTAATCGCCAAATCTCCCGCATTCCCTGCTGAGTTTCGCCCTGCTATAGCACCTAATGTACTGGCAAACCACCTATCGGCTGATTCACCAATCAGTTGCACATCTTTGGCATCAACAGTCAAATTTCCCCCTTTGCCCTCACTAAACGTACTGGCATCAACCTGCGCTCCATCTTGCACTAGTAAGGTATTAGTTTTAATCGTCAAATCTCCCGCATCCCCTGTTGAGTTTGGCTGTGCGGAAGCAGACAAGCCACTGGGAAAACGACCATCGTCACTTGTACCAGTCAGTTGCACATCTTGAGCATCAACGGTCAAATTACCCGCCTTGCCCTTACCAAATGTACTAGTAATCACTCCTGCTCCACCCTCTACTTGCAACGTGCTAGCACTGATACTGACATCTCCTCCCTGTCCGCTTGCTTCTACTAGCACCAGATTATTAATGGAACTTCTATTGTTGAGATTGATTGCGCCCGTTGCATTAACTTCAATATTTCCCGCCTTACTATTGTCAGAACCCAATCGACTCTCTATCCCTGCAAGCAGTACACTCTGTCCTGTCATCTCTATATTTCGGGCATTAATCGCGATACTACCACCATCGCCAGCAATCACATCCACACGAGAGCCATTGCTAAGAGAAACATCACCTCTTTCTACACTATTGGGAAAACTCAAGCTCAGATTATTACCATCCCCATTCAATCCAATTGTTCCCACACCAGAAGATCCACCTAACTCGACTCGCCCACCAAAAGCATATAAACCTCCACCATCCATATTGATATCACCGCCTACCAGCAGTAAACTCCTGGCAGATGGCACACGTAAGCCCGTAACTGAGTTATTTTGGATAGATGCTGCACGAATTTGGTTAAATAGTAAAGCGTCCGGATTGACCGTCAGCAGGGATGAAGAAGTTTCTGGATTTGAGGCACTGAAAAAACCTCGATTGCCAAAGCCAATTGCATTAGCTGTTGTCCCTACAAACGAACCCCTAACATCCAAACTCGCATTCTGCCCAAAAATAATCCCTGACGGATTAATCAAAAACAGGTTGGCATTGCCCAATACACCCAGCTTTCCGAAAATTTCCGAACGATTACCCCCCGTCACTCGGCTTAAAATGTTCTCAATCCCAGCAGGATTCGTAAAATAGGCTCCTCGTCCTGAATCAATGTTGAATTTCTGAAAACTGTGAAAGAGGTTAGCTCCTCGAATTGCCCCACCATCAATTCGCTCACTAGGGATACCATTGATATTGACATTGGGTGTAACAACAGAACTTTCAGCGCCCAAGGTGTTATCACGTACGATATTGCTCTGAGCAAAAGCGCAATTTCCAGAGAAAGTGATCGCTCCCCCCACCACTAAGAATTTTCCTAACAACGCCCACCTATACCACCAACACCACCAGTATCGAGTTATTCCAAACATCGTACGCCCCTTCAAAAGTATTATATCAGAACTTACGCATTGACAAATTAGACAATAAGTGCCATATGGAAAAGAAGAAAAAATATGCGATCGCTAATCACTCTTGGACTGGAAAGACGGATAATTTACGTCCAGAGCGTATTTAGGGTTCA
>JAHHID010000111.1 GCA_019359015.1 Spirirestis rafaelensis WJT71-NPBG6 | reverse complement strand
GAACCCTAAATACGCTCTGGACGTAAATTATCCGTCTTTCCAGTCCAAGAGTGATTAGCGATCGCATATTTTTTCTTCTTTTCCATATGGCACTTATTGTCTAATTTGTCAATGCGTAAGTTCTGACTTTTACCTTTTTATCACTCTTCTGCTAGGATGCTGTAAATTTCGCGTTTGACTCGGTTAAGAATTTCGCGTACTCTCGTCACTTTATCGGCATTGTTACTGCGGGCAACTTGCATTACTGCTGCACCAACATCAGCGATCGCCTCTTTCAATTCGATAAGCTGTTGGGGTCTGTTTCCCCTGTCCATCCAATTTGGGCGATCGCCACGTTCGCTCAGTAATTCTCTGCCTGTCTCAGTAATTGTATATACTTTCCTTCCTTCTATCTGTTCAGAGGTGAGATAACCTCCCTCCTCAAGTAGTTGCAGAGTGGGGTAAACTGAGCCTGGGCTTGGTTTCCAGAAGCCACCATAACGCGCTTCTAATTCTTTAATCAATTCGTATCCATGTCGGGGTTCCTCTGCAAGTAACTCCAGCAGGATGTATTTAATGTCACCACGAGGAGTCCGTCGCTCATCTCCCCAATCTCGTCTTTTACCGCGACCGTGGTGATGATGCCGTCCTTTTGGTGGCATATCGTCGTATCCAGACTCAAAAAAGTGGCGATGTCTATGAAGTCCTAAGAACATACAAGTTTTCTCTCCAATACTCGTAATTCGATTATAGACATATCGCGATATATCGTTAATATAACTTAACGTAAGATAAAAAGCTTGTAATACCTGCTTATTCAAAGTACTACCATTTAGTAGGAAGATTTCTGATTACCAAATAGTCATACTATGCACGTTGAAAAGATATCGATTTCTTTGCCACAGTCCCTGGTGAAGTTTATTGAGAATTATCAGGTTGCTAAAGGGTGCAAATCTCGCTCTCAAGTGATTGAGGAAGCGGTGGAATTATTGCGGAGTCGAGAACTTGAAGAAGCTTACCGAGAAGCTTCAAGAGAAGTTGATTCAGATTGGGATGTGACGGTTGCGGATGGGTTGACAGATGAAACGTGGTGAAATTTACTATGCCAACCTTAGCCCTGTGGTAGGCTCTGAGATCGATAAACGCCGTCCAGTGCTGGTGGTAAGCAATGATGCGAATAACCATGCTGCTAGTACGGTAACGATTTTACCAATAACGTCTAATGTTAGCCGTGTCTATCCCTTCGAGGTTTTGCTGAATTCAGAGGATAGCGGTTTACCCAAGCCTTCTAAAGTACAAGCGCAACAGGTGCGAACAATTTCTAAACAACGGATTGTTGGAGAAGTAGCGGGGAGTTTAAGCGATGAGTTGATGCAATTAGTTGATGCTGCGCTGAAGCTACATTTACGGCTGGATTGAATAAAAGATAATTAGGAATGAGAATAACTCCGACCACTCTCTACCGTCAGGGCAATGCTAACTTCCCTAGAATGGATAATGTCCGTCCCCAAGATATTGAAACCTATGAGTCTGATAACGAGGTTTGGGTGGTAGCTAATTCTGGAGGAATCTCGACCTTTGCAACTCAAGGAAGAGGAAAAAACTGGTGGAGATTAAATCAGGGAACTATCATTCCAGACCAAATAGAATTAGTGAATGATTATGGCAACCACTGGTCTTGGGAGCCTCGTTACACAATGGTAATGGAAGAATATAAAGCAGCACTTCGACAGGTAGATACATTATTTGAGAAAGTTAGTTAAAGAGGAACCTAATTGTGGAACTATCGCCTAAAGCAATCCGGTTTATTATTAATGCTCTGGATTATCGAATCAATGCATATCAGGAACGTCTAAAGCTAGAAAACCTAGATGAGGATGAAATCTCTGATATCACTAATGATTTTATGTTTTTAGAAGCGTTGCGTGAGGAAATGGCGAAAACATTGGTAAAGTCAGCATAACTTTCAAATAAAATTTTCTTGAGCGTAGTAACCAAAGAGAGCGTTATGACTGAACAAGAAATTATTCAAACAACGATTGGTCTACTGACATTGGGATAGGCGTTGGGGAGAGTGGCCTGGAATGGAAAAAGCGGTGAGAGACCATCCGTGAGAGGTTAAAGTAGAGTGCATTTTGTCAATCAGCTAAAATACTCAAAACAATCTAAATGAAAATGATAATCGTGCATGGGGGGAGGGGCTTTCAGCAAATTGTGTACACTTGCTCAAATGAACGGCTCATAAAGGTTCTAAAAAACTTTGCGATCTACTGACCTTACCATTGACCTGTTGCAAGCGACACAACCCCCGTTTTTGTGTCTGCGTATTTCTCTACTCAAGCAATTCCAGGTTTCGTACCGCGCCAGTATCCGCACTAGTCGCCAGCAGTGCATAAGCCTTGAGCGCCGCTGTCACCCGACGCTGGCGGGGCTGTGCAGGCTTCCAGGCATCTTTACCCTTCGCTTCCATTGCAACACGACGGTTGGCTAATTCCTCCTCCGATAGAGCCACATTGATGCTGCGATTGAGGATGTCGAGCCGAATGCGATCACCGTTGCAAACCAGAGCAATGTTGCCGCCCGCCGCCGCCTCTGGAGAGGCATGACCAATCGAAAGACCCGAAGTCCCGCCTGAGAAGCGACCGTCGGTCAATAATGCACAAACCTTGCCCAGACCCTTGGATTTAAGGTAACTGGTCGGATAGAGCATTTCCTGCATACCAGGTCCACCACGCGGTCCTTCATAGCGAATGATCACCACGTCACCTGGTTCCACCTCATCGTTGAGAATTCCTTTGACAGCAGCATCCTGGCTCTCATAAATGCGTGCCCTACCTTCAAACACAAGAATGCTTTCATCTACGCCTGCCGTTTTGACAATACAACCGCGCTCAGCCAGATTGCCGTATAACACAGCCAGTCCGCCCTCGGTGCTGAAGGCGTTTTCGATGGTGCGGATACAGCCGTTTTCCCGGTCTAGGTCGAGTGAGGGCCAACGGGTCGATTGACTGAACGCTTGCTGAGTTGGAATCCCCGCAGGGCCAGCTTTGAAGAAGGTGTGGACAGCTTCGTCATCGGTACGCATAACGTCCCAGCGATCGAGCGCTTCCTTGAGCGTCTTACTGTGAACCGTCGGCACGTCCGTGTGGAGCAATCCGGCACGATCCAACTCGCCGAGAATGCCGGGGATGCCGCCAGCACGGTGGACATCCTCGATATGATACTTGGGTGTATTAGGTGCCACCTTGCACAGTTGTGGAACCTTGCGCGAGAGGCGATCGATGTCGGACAAGGTGAAATCAACATCGGCTTCATGGACGGCAGCCAGCAAGTGCAGAATGGTGTTGGTCGAGCCGCCCATAGCGATGTCCAGCGTCATGGCATTCTCAAACGCCTTGAAACTGGCTACAGAGCGCGGCAATACCGATGCATCGTCCTGCTCGTAGTAGCGGCGGGTGATGCTGACAATGGTTCGTGCAGCGTTGAGGAACAGATCTTTACGGTCGAAATGGGTCGCTAGTACGGTGCCGTTGCCGGGTAAGGAAAGACCAATAGCCTCGGTGAGACAGTTCATAGAGTTGGCGGTGAACATGCCGGAGCAAGAGCCACAGGTCGGGCAGGCGGAACGCTCATACTCTTCGACAACTTCGTCGCTGAGCGTGTTGTTCGCGGCAACCACCATAGCGTCCACCAAGTCCAGTTTGTGGTCTGAGAGCTTGGTCTTGCCCGCTTCCATAGGACCGCCGGAAACAAATACGGTGGGAATGTTAAGACGCAGGGCTGCCATCAACATACCGGGGGTGATCTTGTCACAGTTGGAAATGCAAACCAGGGCGTCGGCACAATGGGCGTTGACCATGTACTCAACCGAATCGGCGATGATCTCACGCGAGGGCAGACTGTAGAGCATCCCGTCATGACCCATAGCGATGCCATCGTCCACGGCGATAGTGTTGAATTCCTTGGCGACACCACCAGCGGCTTCAATCTCACGGCACACCAACTGGCCCAAATCCTTGAGGTGAACGTGACCGGGTACGAATTGGGTAAAGGAGTTGGCGACCGCAATGATGGGCTTGTCAAAATCCTCAGTGTGCATTCCGGTGGCACGCCAGAGCGCACGGGCACCGGCCATATTGCGTCCCTGAGTGGAGGTTTTGGATCGATAGGTCGGCATGGCGCATCCTATTCGTCTAAGGGTTCTTAATAGTCTAGACTTTATATGATCATTTTTATTCAGCTCATTTTTGAGTATTTTGGCTGATTGACAAAAGACGCTTTCTTTTAACCTCTCACAGATGGTGAGAGACGAACGATTCCGTAAAAGTGTACTGCGTGAAGCAGAGTTAGTCAAACTAGTTGAGCAAACACCTGTATAGCTATCCAACCCAAGTTGAGAGTCGGAAAATATCGCCTTTCAAGTCAAAACCAAATTATCGCGATGCACGACGGTTTCAACACCGACATAACCCAAAATCGTCGAAATTTCCCTAGAATGATACCCGCGAATCTTTTGTAGTTCCTCGCTGCTGTAGTTCACTAGTCCTCTAGCGATTTCGTTACCGTTGCTGTCGCACAATTGCACGGCTTCTTGAATGTCAAACTGACCTTCTACTGTTTTTATACCAGCCGCTAACAACGATTTCCCACCTTGAGAAATTGCGGCGATCGCACCTTCATCTAAATACAATTTCCCGGCAGGTACAAGACCATAAGCTATCCAGCGTTTGCGGGCAGATGTTGGTTCTGGTTGCGGTGTGAAGTGAGTCCCAATTAACTCACCTTGTAATATTTTTTCTATATTTCGGGGATATTTTCCTTGAGTAATTACGGTGCGAACACCGGCAGTAGTGGCAATTCTGGCTGCGGAAATCTTTGTCACCATCCCACCGGTTCCCCATTGAGAACCTTGAGTACCTGTTTGCACTTGTAATTTATTTAATTCTTCGATGCTATTTACTAAGGCGATCGCACTCGCATCGGGTACAGAACGGGGATCGGCTGTATAAAGCCGATCTACATCAGTTAGCAAAAATAGCCAATCTGCTTTGACTAAACTGGCAACTAAGGCTGATAAGGTGTCATTATCACCAAATTTCAATTCTTCTACAGCTACGGTGTCATTCTCATTCACCACCGGAATTACCCCTAATTCCAGTAATTCCTTGAAAGTGTTCAGAATATTCAGATAACGGCTGCGTTGTACCAAATCGCTGCGAGTAAGCAAAACTTGAGCAATTGGCTGTTGCAAGGTAGTAAATAAATCATCGTAGACGCGCATCAATCTACCTTGTCCAACTGCGGCTACAGCTTGTTTGAGAGCGATCGCTTTTGGGCGTTCTGTTAAACCCAACCGCGCACAACCCACCCCCACAGCACCAGAGGAAACTAAAATTACGCGATGTCCTTGACGCCGTAAGTGTGAAAGAGTTTCTGCCACGCTAGCAATCGTGGAAAGCGCCAATAGTCCCGTTTCTGGTTGGGTGAGACTGGAAGTTCCAATTTTTACGACAATCGTTAGAGGCATTGAAAAAGTTAGGAGTTAGGAGTTAAGAGTTATGAATTTTAACTTATAACTCATGAAGGACTAACTTTTAACTCAAATTGTAAAGCGCCAATCCTTCTATAAGTGAAGGTTGACGCTTTACAAATATACTTATTTTGTATGGGCTAGGATCTGTATTTGCTTGATCCCATGTTATTAATACTAATAATCTCCGATTTTTACAGCGATCCCCGCTTTCTTAATTATTTCTTTAGATTTATTTTCCTGACGATTCATCAACCTTTGTTACGCTTTGTAACTCTTTGTTTTTTGGGAGTAATAGAGGCTCCTAAGATTTCCGACACTAAAACTTCAAAGTTGCGTATGGGATGCGATCGCAAGACTGCATCTGGATGGACAATTGGTTCAACTAAGATGGTAAACATCCCTAAGCGGTTACCTGCTAACACGTCTGTGAACAAGCGATCGCCTACCATTCCCACTTGCTGCACTGGTAAATTCATCTCTCTAAGTGCAGATCTAATCTTGCGTCGCGAGGGTTTAGCAGCGCCCAGATAGTAAGGTAAATTTAAAGAACGAGCAATCCCACCGATACGGGCTTCACTCAAGTTATTGCTTACCAACCACAATGATGTAAAAGGGCGAATTTTCGCTACCCATTCTTGCAATTCTGGCGAAGCTGTTCCAACTCTCACCGGAACCAAAGTTTCATCTACATCCAATACCAGCCCCTTGAGTTGATATCTTTGGATAATGTCTGGTGTCAGGTTCAAGACTGAACCTTCCAAAATCAAATCAGGCTGTAAGAGTTTGTTCCAAGTCATAGTCAGGAGTTAAGAGTTGGGAGTCAAAAGACGCAAAGTTGCAAAGTCAGGAGACGCAAAGTTGAAAGTTCAAAGTTGGAAGGTGTAGAGACACGAAATTTAGCGTCTCTACAAAAGTTGGGAGTCGGGAGGGGAAGAAAAAGAGAATAACTTCTGGCTTCTGACTTCTGACTTCTGACTCCTGACTTCTGACTCCTGACTTCTGCCCCATGCTATTGTCGTTCTTGGCGGATTTTAGCAACAGCTGCCAAGTGTTCATTCAGGGTGCGGGTGAACACATGAGTGCCATCGTAACGTGCGACAAAATACAAGTAATCAGTTTTTTCGGGATTTAGAGTTGCTTCTAAAGAAGCCAAACCAGGAGCAGCAATTGGTCCGGGTGGTAAACCAGGATTGAGATAAGTGTTGTAAGGAGAGGCAATTTTTACTTGCGCGAAAGTCAGTGGCTTATCTGCTGTTTGCCGGATTCCCAAACCGTATTCGACTGTGGGATCGCTTTCTAGACGCATTCCCTTTTGTAACCTAGAGGTGAAAACGCCAGCAATACGCGATCGCTCACTAGGCACTGCCGCCTCTTTCTCTACGATACTAGCAAGAGTTACCCACTGCTTCAGGTTGAGATTAGTTTGATTTTGTTGTTTTTGATACGCTGGCAACGCTACTTGCTCAAATTGCTTGAGCATCTGTTCAACTAAAGCTTGTGCCGTAATTTTTCCGCTGGCTATTTTGTAGGTGTCTGGGTATAAAAAACCTTCCAGATTAGGCAAATCGGCAGGTATCCAGGGGAACTGCTGGCGGTCAATTTGATTTGCGGCAGTGATAAAGTCTTGAGCGGGAAAAAAGCCTTTTGCTTGAAAGTAAGCTGCCATTTGCCGCAGTGACCAACCTTCGGGGATGGTGAAGCTGGCTTGCACTACGTCCCCTTGCCAAATTTTTTCAGCTATCAAGGGTAATGGTTGTGAGGGTGACAATTCGTAAGTTCCGGCTTTGAAGTCACCTTTGGGATTTTGCCAAGCTAAATATCGCGCCCATAAATTCCAGGCAAACTGAGAACGAATCAAACCTGCTTTTTCTAAATTGCGTCCAATTTGCTGCGTTGCGGTTCCTGAGGGAATCTGAATTTGTAGCGATTTGGCTGCTGTTGGTTGGGTTGGCGAACTTGCCCAACCCCACCACGCCAAAGAACGCCAAGTAGCAATTACTAAGGTTAATGGCAGCAGACCCCAAATTAATGAGCGCTGCCAAAATTTTTGCTCAACTTTCATGTTTGTTGTCATGAAATAATTAAAAATCAAAAATATTTTGAATTCTTAATTTTTAATTTTAATTATTCTACTTCATTAAACAAATGTTCTTCTAGCAGTGGTTGGACTTTACGAAACTCTTCTGGAGAGAGTAATTCAGGTGTACCGGTTGCCGAGATCCGTGCAAAAAACAGCAGTGGATCGAGGGGGGTGTAAATTGCGTACTCCTGATCTTCATAGTAGAAGCTAGCTAGAAGTTGTAATTGCTCTGGCTCTAAATCTTCGTCTTCATCTTCAATTTCTAAAGTAAAGAGTTCTGATTCTTCCACAGGGGGTAACTCACCAGCTACCGTGAGAGCGTAAGCAGTATTTTTGAGTTGCAAATTTTGCTCAGATAGCACGGCTTGAGCCGTAGCAAAAATTTCGTCAATTGTCGTATCATCTTCTACGAGAATGGCTTCTTCTTCCTCGCCGTCACCTTGCCAAGCAAAAATTTCCACAGGTGAGTCAACAGGAAGAAGTAAAACATACTCTTGCTCATCTACATCGAGCGAATGCTCAATGTAACATTCCAGCGATCGCTCTTTGTCATCCGTCAAAGTGATCGAGCCGGCATGAGCGTTGTCATTTTCTTCAGGAAATGGTGAGGAAAACATAGCCGAGGTGTGGAGCTTTATAATTCCCAGCCACTGTAGAAATCGCTTAACTATCAAATAGCTTTCGCGCTAATATCAAGTGCTGGCTAACAGACTTCAGAATATCACGTTCAAAGTATCAATACTCAAGGGCTGCCGTACTGGCTTGTGGAGTTAGCTCGCCTAACATCCAACCATTGTTGCAAAATCAAACATGCAGCCAAGCGATCGATTAAGCCTTTATTGCGGGATGGAGAGCGGTTTTGGGCTATTAGCATTTGCTCTGCCTGAAATGAAGTTAATCGTTCATCTACATATTCCACAGGCAATTTCAGAGCCTTAGCCAGCCTTTTCGCAAACTTTTGTATTTGTCGCGCCTGAAACCCCAAAGAACCATCCATAGAATAAGGTAAACCGACTACCAGGACATTACAGTCGCGCTCGTTTACGAGTTGTCGTATTTGCTCTATATCTTCTTGCAAATATTTGCGTTCTATGGTAGTGATCCCACTAGCAATCAAACCAGTGCGATCGCATCCTGCCACACCAATACGCTTACTACCAACATCCAAACCTAAAGCCAAGATGGGAGCAGAGGGAGCAGGGGGAGCAGAGGGAGAGGGGAGCAGGGGGGGAGGGGGACACTCTTGCTCGATGCCCGATGACGGCAGGTGCTTCAAGCCGGGAAACCCGTCCAACGCACTGCCTCCCCGATGCCCAATGCCCGATGCCCCATGCCCCTTTTCTACTTCCACAAACTCACTCCTGCTTTGCATCTGTTGATTCCGGCTTGGAGGGTGGTTCTAGATTACAGTTGTTGCGTGAAAAAGAAATCGATTCAGGGGAAGGCTTTATCTTTAGTTTTCTCTCTGGCAATTGCGGCTTTCTTGGTTGCTCCCATGACATACCACCCGGTATGGGTTTGCGTGCGGGTTGCAGCCCTTGGAGTACTTCCGGCAGTTGAATTCCTTCTAGAGAGACAAATTTAGATTCCCGAACTTTATGCCACACTGAGCGCGACATAATTAGGGTGTGTTCTCGGCGAGTTGCACCGATTTGCTCTAAATACTCTTCTCCCTCTGGCTGATAGTCTGCCGAAACCAACTGCAATGGTTGTTTGGGGACATCCTGAGCGATGCGAGCCAACTGAGATAGCAACTCTGGATACAGCCAAGTGTATGCTGGGTGAACTGTCAGCGTGGCTAGATGGGGTTGTTGACCTTTACGATCTAGTGAAAGCTGAAAATAACCGATCGCTGCTTTGCGTTGAGGTTCAAACAGATAGCCGCTGACTATTTCTGTTTTGCTCACCCACTGCTTTACAGCGTCAACTAAAGCTGCGAACAAACTGGTTTTAAAATCTTGGGTTTGGCGATCAAATACTTGTCGCACCAAAGGCGGCATTGAAGCCGTATCTAATTGATATAGTAACTGGGCATCGGCATTACTGACAGGCAATAAATTTGGCAAATCTGGCTCTGCTTTTGCCAATTCTTCCAGCAGTTCTGGTGCAATTTCCCAGTAAGTCATTTCTGCTAGACGCTGAAATCCGTTTTGGCGATAAAGTGCAAGCGCTTCTTTGTCGTTAATATTGACTTCCAGTATCCAAGTCCGAGCCTCTAAAATGGACTCAAAGCAATAACGCAGAAGTTGTGAGCCAATTCCTTGCTTATCGGCTACGCGATCGAGCATCACTCGTTCCACACGCCAAGTACTGCGTGTCCGGTTAAACGGTGACACCTGAATTACGCCTAATAATGTGCGCCCTTGCTCTGCTACATAAGCACAAAGGCGATATTTGAGCGGGTTGGGAAACAAACTCAAAAATTTGAGAAACCCATACCACCGACGCAGCCATTGCATTTGGTTTATGGCAAAACTAGCTCCCTTGGGGGTTTGTTCCGCGAATGACTCTTGAGATAGGCGTTCTAGTCCGTCCAAGTCCCGGTATTGTACTGGTCGGATAACTACGCTAAGATTTCGAGGAATTAATGAAGTCATTTTTATTAGAGCCGCCATTCAGCCTTAACTAACTGCTCTTGGTGAGGTAGTTGGTAGGGAAGCGATTCTCCCGTAAAACTGCCGAACCCGGAGTCGGAGGAAAGTAATGCAACTATTTTAACGGCTTTCTAGTCGCTGCCGTAGTTCCAAAAGAGTGATTTTCGTAACTTTATACTTATAAAGCAGACTTCATCGAGACACCAGCACGGGTTTACCCAACAAAATCTGCTTTTATTTTATGTTAATTTGACTTAATTTTTGTATCTTCTAGATCGCTTGGCGAGAAATAAGCTTTTCAAAATTGGCTTGGGTTTGATGAAGCATTTCTTCGCGGCTGTCTTCAAGCTTTGAAGTGAGGGTTGGAACCAGATTGCGAGCTTGCAAAGCCATGTGAAGCTGTAAGTGGGCAACGTATTCGCTGAAATCTTCTTGCACTGGGGTTGTGCTCGTTAATAAATTTGATTCCATTGCCACTATGTTCTCCTTTATCTGTGTCGTCTCTTTACATCATCAAAAGTTATCACGTCGTTATGCTTATCTTTTCATTTCGCAATGAAGTTTAACGGTTTGGATGTTTAGGCGATCGCCGGAGTGTTTTCACTTTTGGGGCTACAAGAAAAATCTGAATAAGTATTTACACTTAATTAATCCACGTTTGGATGCTAAGTGATAAATGTTATATTCGTAGTAAGGACTAAAGTGCTTGCTACGAAAAATCTCTTTCATCAACTGCACCGAGAAATAATAAAGTTGATTTTTGTGCTTCTGTCAAACCTGTAACACCGTAAATATTCATTTTTTCATAAAGCCGCTCTGCTTTCAGGGTATGAATGCATTTTTTTGTTTGCATATCCCATAACTTGATAGCTGCATTTCCATCTCCACTAGCGAGAATTTTACCTTCGGGACAAAAAGCAACGGATAACACCCAGGTATTATGTTCTTCTAGGGTGGCAATGCAGCAACCTGTCGCTACATCCCAGAGTTTGATGGTGCTGTCGCTGCTGCAACTTGCCAGGGTACTACCATCAGGAGTAAAAGCGATCGCCCAAATCCAATTTAAATGTCCTTGCAGAAGATGCATACATTCTCCTGTTTGCATATTCCATAGTCGAATCGTGCGATCGCCATTACTGGCTGTGGCAAGAATATCACTTTTAGGGTTAAAGGCAACCCGCCAAACCCAATTGCTATCTACTTTAAAGCTTTGACAACACTGCTTGGTTTCTAAATCCCAAATTCTTACTGTGTCTTCAACATTACCCACTGCCAACTTTTTGCTATCTCGACTAAAAGCCACAGACATTGTAATGTGTTCCGGAATACTGTCCAATAGTTGCCCTGTTAACTTATCCCACAGTTTGATTGTACGGTCATAGCTGCTGCTTGCTAACAAACGATTGTCTGGACTAAAGGCAACTCCTGTTACAGTTCCTGCGTGTCCTGACAAAACTTTCTTACACTCACCTGTTGCGACATCCCACAACGTGATTGTTTGATCCCCACTACCGCTTGCCAATAAGCGATCATCAGCACTATAAGCCACGCAAAAAATACAATCAGTATGTCCACGTAAAGATGTTGCTTGCCATGTTTCTAAATTCCATAACCTGACGATGCGGTCTTCATTTCCACTGGCGATAACCCCTTTGAGTGTATGATTATTTAAATCGCATCCCAAATTGGCTGACGGACTAAAAGCAACCGATGAAACCCAGTTATTTCGTCCTTTCAAAGTTCTGACGCATTCTCCGGTGACGACATCCCATAACTTCATAGAGAAGTCATCACCACCACTGGCAAGCATTCCTTGGGAATTGGCAGCGATCGCATAAACTGCATTGGTATGTCCTGCCAAAGTTTTCAAACATTGTCTGGTAGCAACATCCCAAAGTCGCACTGTTCCATCCAAACTACAGCTAGCAAGGATATTTCCATCACCCACAAAAGTGACTTTAAAGACTCCGTGGGTATGTCCCTTAAAGATACCAATACAAATTTGCTTTTCTACATCCCAAAGCCTGATGGTTTGGTCTAAGCTGCTACTAGCAAGTAATCCTTGGGGACTAAATGCAACACAACTGATCCAGTCTGTATGTCCTTGTAAAGTTGTCAGACAGCATTTTGTAGTCAAATCCCACAGCTTAATGTTAAGGTCATTGCTGCCACTAGCGAAGAAACGATTATCTGGACTTAAAGCTACAGACCAAACTTCACTATTATGTCCTTGCAATTTGGTGCATTGCCCGTTGCTAATATCCCAAATTCTAATTGTAAAGTCAGTGCTGCTACTAATTAATGTGTTTCCATCGCGGGTAAATATAACGCTGCGAACACCACCTGTATGACCTTGTAAAGTTCTCAAGCACTGTCCGGTGGTGATATCCCAAAGCTTAATCGTTTCGTCTTCTCCGCTAGAAGCAATGATGCTATTATCTGGACTGAAGGCAACACACCAAACAAAACCTAAATGCCCCTGATAGCTGATTAACTCTTGACCATTAGTAACATCCCACAAGCGAATATAACCTTCAGAGTGAGCTGTGGCGATTTTGCCATCAGAACTAAATGCGGCAAAAAAAGTTGAACCGAAAGTTTTGGCAAATACTGACATCGATAAGTCAGCATAAGCAAAGTTAACTTGCTGCAAAGATGTGTCTTGGAGATATGCTTGCCAAATTGTTAGGCAAGAAAAGTCATATCCGTTTAAGTCGGTTTGTAGGTGACAAAGTAAGTTGAGGATATTGCCGGCTGCATATCCGGGTTCTAATTGGGGAGAGGGGGGGAATTTATCTAGGCTTGTAGCTGTTGTTTCCTGGTTTAATGTATTGATATGTCGTAGTTCATGTAAAATGTGGGCGAGTCGAGTTTCAATTGCTTGTTTGGTTCGCAGCTTTTGCAGCAATTGAGCGATCGCCTGTTGAAGAATTAGTTTGCTTTGCGTTACTCTGATATAATCTTTGGCTGTTGCTTTAATCAGTGCATGACTGTTGAAGAGAAGGTAGGGTAACGGGGTAGTGATTTCTGCACATATCTGCTGAATCAATTGATCTGTTACATATTCCATCACCACAGGTTGCAGGGTAAATTGAACAGGAATATGTGATGATTTTTTTTCAATTAGTGTCGGTGTTGCTTTGTCGATTAGGCATCGTCTACTGAGAGATTCTAAAGCCTCTAACAGTTTCATTGATGATACAGGCAATACCAAGTCAGACCGTAATTCTGCTAAAGTTACTGGCTCTCGGTTAATTGCTAACCAGTACATTAAATCTTTTTCTAGTGCTGATAAACGATGAAACTGTTCGTCTAGCAAGTCGTGAATGCTACCAAAAACTGTGCTACCTTGAGCGATAAATTCAGCGATATTGCCAGCAAATAATTCTTGAATTGTGGTAGCAATAATTTTCAGCGCTAGGGGATTACCTCGGTAGTGCTGCATCAAGATTTGCCAATCTGCATCCGAACCGCAGAAGAAGCTTTTAGTTCTTACTAGCTCTAGTCCGGCGATCGCACTCAAGCCTGTTAGTTGCAATGAGCGAACTGGTAAAGTATCACCTTCACTAGCTGCAACTTCTGGGGGCTTTTCTCGACTGGTTATTAGTATACAGCTTTGATGAGCCGTTTCCCCCAACTGCTTAAAAAATTGACCATAGTTTTCATATCCTGTTTGATAATGTCCCGATTGTTCTCCACTAGCTAAAATTGATTCTGCATTGTCGAGAATCAAAAGGCAACGATGCGATCGCAAATACGCGATAAATTGCGAAACGCTGTCCCCAACATTATTTGATAAATTAGCCCCGCAATCAAACAACTGAAGCAGATTGAAAAGCAAGTCTGACAAAGGTGGACTATTACGAAGACTTCGCCAAATAACAAACTCAAACTGCTCCTGGATCTCAATCGCTAATTTAACTGATAGAGAAGTCTTGCCAATGCCACCCATTCCCAACAGTGTAACAAGCCGACAGCGATCGCTTAAAATCCAATACTCTAACTTGCTAAGTTCCTCTGCACGTCCGAAAAAAAACGAAACATCAACAGCTTCACCCCAATCTGTGTAGGGAGTGGGGAGTTGTAGAGACGCGACGCCAGACGCTACAACGGAGGGAACCTCCGCAACGCGCTGGCTCATTAATCGCGTCTGTACAGAAGTAGGGGTGGATTTTTCCCGACTTTCTACCCTGACATAGTCGCTTTTTGTCAAATCTAAATCGAACGCTCGAAAGAAGTACTCAAGGGTTTGTTTGTCAACTCCTTCTTCACATGCGAGAACTTTAGAGACGGTAAAAGGAGCTAACTGAGTGCGGTAGCTGAGTTCTTCTAGAGTTAATTTGGCTCCATCGTTTTCTAGCATCTCTGCCTGATGCCTAGCCTCTTGAAGTTTCTTCAAACCTTCGAGGCTGAGGATAACACCACGTCTGCGTCTTTGCTTGTGCTGTTCCATTGGCTTACAAGGCATTTTGCCAAGTTGAGATTAATTTTACTGGCTTTAAGGCAAAATAACGATTTATCCTAAATGTTATATAACTTAACGAACGCAAATTTTCTCAATGTCTAGATTTACAAACAGCCTAAAATACTGAATTTACAAGAAAAATAACGTTCTTCTTAACAAAACTTATCTTAGTCCTTAACGCCTTTATCTTTACTGGTGCAAACCGAGTTGAAGCGAGAGACTGAAATTGTCAGCAGTTAACAAATAGCTGCAAAACTTAAAGCTTTGAAAAGGAGACTAAATGTGATGTTTGCACCAATGATGATTTTATTCCGTAACTACCTGGGACAACCAAAGTTTAATCAACTGCGTGGAAAACTAATTGCACTGCACGCTCAAACAATTACTTGGTTTTGCGATCGCTTCGGTATTGACCGCACCACCCGTCAGAATTTAATTCGTCAAGCTCGCGACAACGGTAAACGCTTAGGTTTACTTGCTTAGTCAAAAAAACTCAGCGCTCCTTTGCGTTGAAAAATGCCACAGCAGCTTAAGTTAGCAGCTTAACACCTTTATCTTTACTGGTGTTGTCAACTAAGCGATCGCAAACTGTAGTTATCAATATTATGGAGGCAATCAGCTTATGACTAACTCAATTATTAACCCTGTTGACCGTCCAGAAGTAACACAACAACTATCTGAAAATATCATCCTCACCACCGTAGATGACCTCTACAACTGGGCAAAAATGTCAAGTTTGTATCCGATGATGTTTGGTACAGCTTGCTGTTTCATGGAATTTATGGCTGCTTATGCTTCTCGCTTTGATATGGAGCGCTTCGGGATGATTCCTCGTGCGACTCCCCGGCAAGCAGACTTGATAATTACCGCAGGTACAATCACTATGAAGTATGCTCCTAATTTGGTGCGACTTTACGAGCAAATGCCTGAACCAAAGTACGTGATTGCGATGGGAGCTTGCACCATAACAGGTGGTATGTTCAGTGTAGATTCGTCCTCGGCAGTTCGGGGTGTAGATAAGTTAATTCCTGTTGATGTTTATATACCCGGATGTCCCCCCAGACCGGAAGCAGTTTTAGATGCGATTATTAAACTACGCAAGAAAATTGCCAACGAAAGCATCCAAGAACGGCAGCAAACTAAACAAACTCACCGTTACTACAGCATTCCGCACAGCATGAAAGTTGTGTCTCCCATTCACGATGGGCGATATTTACAGAGTTTAGAAGAGCAAACTCAACCTTTGGAAATTGCCGCAGCATCAGGGTTGCCATTACCTTTGGCACTGCAAGAGACTCGTAGTCTGCAAAATTCGTGATACTGCATAAGTTGCCTAATTTTTTAACTATAAACGACATGAAGAAGTAGCAAAACTAATTTTTGTGAAAGGGGGATATTGTTATGAATGAAGCAAAACTGCAAGCATTCTTAGGACAATTCGTCACCGACATGGCAGCAAGTATGTCGGGTGTGATGACAAATATTGGTCACAAGCTCGGTTTATATAAACTAATGGCTGGTGCTGGTCCCATAACACCTGCCGAGCTAGCTTTAAAGACGGGAATTCATCAGCGGTATGTGCTGGAGTGGCTGAACAACCAAGCAGCAGGTGGTTATGTTACCTACGATCCTATAGAGCGCACCTACGAGTTACCCGAAGAACATGCGATGGTGTTAGCTAACGAAGCCAGCCCGGTGTTTATGGCTTCTGGCTTGGAAACTGTTGCTTCGATGTGGTTAGATGAGGAGCTGATTCTAAATGCTTTCCGCTCTGGCAAGGGTATCGGTTGGCATGAGCATCATCCTCGGCTGTTTTGTGGAGTTGAAGCATTCTTTAAAACCGGCTATCGCGCTCACCTAACAGCTGAATGGATTCCGGCACTAGAGGGTGTTGAGGAAAAATTAAAAGCAGGTGCTAAAGTAGCCGATGTGGGTTGCGGTCATGGTGCATCCACCATCATCATGGCTCAGATCTATCCTAATTCGAGCTTTTGGGGTTTCGATTATCACGATAAGTCTATTGAAGCTGCACGTCAACGAGCCGAGGAAGCCGGCGTTGCAGACCGAGTTAAATTCGAGGTTGCTGCTGCAAAGAATTTTCCTGGATCTGGCTACGATTTAGTTTGCTTTATGGATTGTCTCCACGACTTAGGAGATCCGGTGGGTGCAGCCAAACACACTAGGGAAGTACTAGCAGAAGATGGAACTATGCTGCTGGTAGAGCCTTTTGCTGGTAATAATGTCGAGGATAACCTCAATCCTGTAGGTCGCCTATTTTATGCGGGTTCGACTGCAATCTGTACGCCTAATTCTTTGTCACAAGAAGTCGGGTTAGGATTGGGAGCGCAAGCAGGCTTCTCAAGGCTGAATCATGTTATATCGCAAGCTGGTTTTAGTCGATTTCGCCGCGCTACGCAGACTCCATTCAACCTAATATTAGAAGCGCGTCCTTAATGGCATTAAGAAGGCGATCGCGCTCATTTATTTTGGCATTATTAAGCAGCGATCGCCCATCTGCGATTTTAGTAAATTTTAAGTTGAATTTATTGTTGACTACGTCATATAACTAAGTTCGGTTTGATCTGAAGTTTTACCCCACCCTAACCCTCCCCTTTCTAAGGGGGAGGGAACTGGATTTGCTGTTTCCCCCCTTAGAAAGGGGGGTAATTTGACTTGTATGTACAGCGTAGTCTTGGGAAGCTAAAGAAAAGGCGATTTAAGGCATCTTCTGTTGATGTCTCAAATATTGAATTTTATCTTTTATGATTTCGCAAACTGCGGAAAGATTATTATGTACATCATCATTAGTAAATCGCAGAAAAGTAATTTTAGCTGACTCGATAAACTGTTGTCTTTCTTGGTCGTATTCTTGCGCCCCTTCTTAAAAATGACTGTCTCCATCAACTTCAATTGCGAGTTTCATTTCTGGGCTATAGAAATCAATGACAAATTGAGCAACACTGTACTGTCGCCGAAACTTACAGCCTTCTATTTGCTTTTCTTTTAGCTGTGACCACAATTTTGTTTCCGCCTGGGTCATGTTATTGCGTAACAACTGTCGTTTATTCTTTTCAGAAGTTCTGTTGTAAAGTTCAGCCATACTTAATGATGCGTTTTGCTTTTATACAATCGGGTAGGTCAGGGATATTGCTATCCCTTTCCCCCCTAAGAACCGAGCGTGCAAGTTTCCAAGCACTCGGCTCCTGTGAACTATTTAGCCAACGAAAGGACATTTTACTAGTTTTCAGCGTGAA
>JAHHID010000110.1 GCA_019359015.1 Spirirestis rafaelensis WJT71-NPBG6 | reverse complement strand
AAAATTTACGCGATCGCATCCAGGAAATATTCAATCAACTTACACCTGAGCAGGTGATATCTATTTCCTCTTATAACTTTATCCTAGAAGCTCTTTTCTATGCAGCTTCATATTAAATTGGTATAAGCTTATTTTTTATCCTTTTTACTTAAATTTGACAATAACTCTGTGACGCACCTTTTAGCTTTAACTTAGCGAACCATCAGCGTATAGTTCTAATGGTACTAGTTCGATTTTCCCGTTAACTTTCACCAATTTTGCTCTTAAAAAAATGGGGAGGGTTTGAACCCTCATGATTGATGTGAAGTCTACTAGATTGTTTGTAGGAACCCTCCCCATTTTTTCACTCTCTTCGGGCTCGGTCACTTGAGAATAAACTAGCTTGACTAACGGAGAATTTTTGTGGTTGTCACGTAAAGACATAACGAAACCCCCTGGTTAAATGATTTTTTGTGTGTTAAAACTTTTATTGCTTAATTAGATTGTGTTTTCTGTTTGGCGTGATTATTTATTATTCTCTATAAATTCAAAATAATTTTAAAGATAAGTATAAAGTATGACTCATACTGATGAAGATTTGAAAAAAATTACAATTTCGGCTATAGTTTACTAATAAGTTAAAAGCCAGAAGCCTCAAGTCAGAAGTTGTTCTGGTATTTACAACAATATTCAATTCCTCGCCACTAAATCGAATTTCCACTCTCTGCGAAGAATCCAATTATGAAAACAATTCCTCAATTGCTATCTCGTCTTGATTATTACTATGAACAAATCAAGGCAATTATCCTTGTGCGTCAGAATGCAATTACTGGGCTGCTACCAGCGAGTACAGCGATAACCGCCCACGGTGATTATACTGATGCTTGGGTGCGAGATAATGTATACAGTATTCTTGCTGTTTGGGGTTTAGGATTAGCCTACCGCAAAGTGGATGAAGACAACGGACGCACCTATGAGTTAGAACACAGCGTTGTCAAACTGATGCGCGGGTTGTTGTTCGCCATGATGCGACAATCACAGAAAGTAGAGCAATTTAAACACACTCAGTCGCCATTAGATGCGTTACACGCCAAATATAATACCGCAAGTGGGGATATTGTTGTCGGGGATGACGAATGGGGACATTTACAACTTGATGCAACATCAATATTTATACTGATGTTGGCACAAATGACCGCTTCGGGATTGCAGATTATTTTTACGATTGATGAGGTAAATTTCGTCCAAAATTTAGTTTACTATATAGGGCGAGCTTACCGCACTCCAGATTATGGCATTTGGGAACGTGGCAATAAAATTAATCGTGGAAGCGCAGAATTAAACGCTAGTTCTATCGGCATGGCAAAAGCCGCTTTAGAAGCTATTAATGGAGTAGATTTATTTGGTGTGCATGGTAGTCAAGCATCGGTAATTCATGCGCTCCCAGATGAAATTGCCCGCGCTCGAATTACCCTAGAATCACTATTACCAAGAGAATCAGGGTCAAAAGAAATTGATGCAGCGCTGTTGAGTGTAATTAGCTTTCCTGCCTTTGCAGTGGAAGATGTGGAATTACGCGATCGCACTCTAAATGATATCATTAACAAACTTGAAGGAAAATACGGTTGCAAACGCTTTTTACGCGATGGACACCAAACCGTTTTAGAAGACAGTCATCGCTTACATTACGAACCTTGGGAACTCAAGCAATTTGAGCATATTGAGTGTGAATGGCCCTTATTTTTCACTTATTTACTTTTAGATGGATTATTTCGCGGCGATAAAGAGCAAGTTAATAAATATCAATCAAGTTTAGAATCATTACTTTTTGAACGCGATGGTTTACTGTTATTACCAGAACTTTATTATGTACCAGAAGAGAATGTAGAAGCGGAAAGATTAACACCCCAAAGTCAGCCACGCTTACCTAACGAAAATATCCCCCTAGTTTGGGCGCAAAGCTTATATTTTCTGGGTCAAATGTTGAGCGAAGGCTTATTAGCCGTTGGTGATATTGACCCCTTGGGAAGACATTTATGCATAGGAAAAGAACGTCAAGCTATGGTACAAATAGCTTTGCTAGCAGAAGATGAAGAATTACAAGCAAAGCTAGAAGTTCGGGGAATTGAAACACAAACACCCGCACAAGTAGAACCGATTCAAGTTCGAGAAACAATCGATTTAGTCGCGATTTATAAGCAAATTGGACGTTGTGATAAACTCGGTTTAACTGGACGCCCACCACGTAGTCCACGCAGTTTGACAACATCAAGAATTTTCCGTTTTGGAAACGAGACAGTTGTATTTTTGCCTTCATTTTTAGATCCTGAACAGTTCTATTTAACTCTCGATTATCATTTTTTGGTAGATCAACTCAGAAGCGAACTTGGTTACATTCAAAAGTATTGGGGTGATTTAGGGCGTCCGACTTTAACTTTGATGTTGACTCACACCATGTTGGAAACAGGTTCAGAAGCTTTGCTAGAGCTGATGCAAGAATTGAAAGATGGTCTTTGTCAAGGTGTGCGCGTCAAATTAGGACGACTCAATCAATTGATGTTGACAGCATCTATAGAAAGAATTGATTTGATACAGCAAGAGGAATTTTTCCAATCACCTGTGAAAAATGCTGGGATGCGTTGTTCTTATTTGGCTTATAATTCCGAGAAAAACTGGCATTTAGGACATACCCAAGAATTTCAAGTTGAATGTCAAACTAACTTGGAATTGTTGCTTTCATCGTTGCGCTCATCAGAAAATCTCTACGAGCAAATAGAGTTATTGCAGACTTTAACTCGTTTGCAAGGATTGGAATTTGATACTGGCTTTGGTGGACCTGGGCATCCTGTCACGGTAGCAGATTTACTTGACGAAGTATACACCAGAGGCGGAGAAATGGGGATTTGGGGTGTAGTGCGTCGCGCTGCGGGTTTGCAACAGATGACGTATATCGCTCTGTCAGACGTGGTAACGAGTATTTTGGTTAGGGGTAAGCAAATTGCTGTTGGTAAGGCTTATAGCGAAGCGTCGCTGCTCACCGTGCCATTATCTCATAAGGAAATAGTCGAGAAAATAAATCACTTCTGTCGTGAGGATATAAGCGATCGCGTTCTCACTCAAGAAATTCTCATATATCTGAGTTTGTTAATCAAATCAGAACCCGAACTATTTAAAGGATTGCTAACATTAAGAGTCGGCTATTACATTTTGTTGCTTACTAGCGAAATTGCTGGTGAATTGGACATCACTCAAGATGAAGCTTATGAAAAATTGATGGAACTTTCACCTTTTGAAGTGAAAATGCGCTTGCACAAGGTCTTGACTGAATACGCCGGCATGAGTAACTTATTACGTAAACAAGAATCACTGCACGTCAAACAAAAAGAAAGTGAGATTGCATGGGTACTGCTACCAGAAAAAGAAGCGGAAGTAGAAGTACCAGCAGGTGGTTGGCGACGTTTTCGCCAAGCTGAGGGAGCAACAGGACGCGTCCCCAAAGACTTTTTTCAACAAGTTTGGTTGGTGATGCATCATTGTAAAGGCTTGGTAATTGGCGATAAATTAGAGCGTCGCAATCGTTTGGATAGTGAAGTAATGATATCCGAGATGACAGCTGGGGAAAGAAATTTTGCTTTGTTAGTCGAACATTTGTTAAATAAAATTGAGGCACCAGAATACCGACAACTTAATATTGAAGCATTAATGGAATTAGCTGCGATCGCTTCTAACAACCCAAGCTTACAAATTGAAGAATACATCGTGTTAGATGTATTAATTGGTCATGCGGTGCGAGTCGCTTGGTTGGATGGACATAAAGAAAGAGGCGATCGTTATGATGAAGATAAAGGAAGTGCGTGGAGGTCTTTTTATAATACCTCTCCCAGAGAATGTGCCAGTTATATAGTCAAGGCATTCCGCTTCTTGACAGAATTTGCACAAGTTCAAGAAACAGCAGCCTAAAGCAAAGAGTGCATATTCATCGGGGATTTGTATAATATCATGTCCGCGCCCAGAGACGTTCCGCCGGAACGTCTCTACAATATGTGTGATTATTAGGACATGACATAACATGAATTATCACTAAAAATCTTTATGTTGGTGGAAGATTGTCTTGCTTGCAATTTGCTAGCTGGGAAACTGAAAGCTCCTGGTGGAGTTATTTACAAAGATAATTATTGGATTGTAGAACATTCTCTTAGTCCCGCTTTGTTACGAGGATATTTGATTATTAAGCTGAAACGACATTGTGAGCATTTAGCGGAACTGACACCAGAAGAAGCGATCGCTTTGGGTACAGTTATCCAAAAGACGTGTTTCGCACTTTCACGAGTAATTAACCCAGCGAAAATTCATGTTAGTTCCTGGGGTGAACAAGTTAAGCATATTCACTTCCACGTTATCCCCCGCACTTCAGATTTGCCTGTAGGAAGTCTCAAGCTTTTGATTTATTTGCAAATAAAAAAGTTGCTTAATAAATTAGGTTTAAGCAAGTGGGTAAGCGAAGAAGAAGCAGCAGAAGTTGCAGCACAACTGCGTCAGGAACTTGAAAATGAATACTCTTGATTTCCTAACGCACCTTCTCCCAAATGAAGTTTATAACTATGCATCTACTCTCCTATGGCTAAATCAGCAGATATTAGCACCAAGCGATTAATCAGCCTCGCACCCGAAAACTGGGTAAAATGGGTAACAAAAATTCCAGACATTGTAGCTGGAGAAGTTCTCAATTCTGAATTTCAATGGATTAGTCGCGAAAGCGATGTATTAATCCGCGCCACCAGTCCGCAATATGGGGAATTTCTTGTACTTAACGAGTTACAATTGCGCTACAAGCCAGAAATGCCCAAACGAATGCGGGCTTATGCTGCACTGGCAGAAGAAAAATATAACCTACCTGCATATCCAGTACTGGTTAATATTCTTAAAGAAAGTGATAGCGAAATTCCCACACTTTACCAGTCTGAGTTTGCCGGATTGCAAGCTCGTCAAGACTACCGCGTAATAAATCTTTGGGAAGTTGATGTAGAAATAGCCTTTCAACAATCAATTCCCTCTTTACTTCCCTTTGTACCAATCCTCAAAGGTGGTGCAGAAGAATCTACAATCCAGCAAGCTTTGCAAATTCTTCGTGCTGATGAACAATTGAATCAGTTAGAAACCGTTCTCGCGTTTTTTGCTACTTTTGTATTAGATAGTGCCTTAGTTCAGGAAATTATGAGGTGGGATATGGCAGTGTTAAGAGAGTCTCCTTGGTATCAGCAAATCTTAAGAGAGGGAGAAGCACGAGGACGGCAAGAAGGACAACGAGAAGAAATGTTGTCCGGTATTGAATTAGGTTTGGAAATAAAGTTTGGGACTGAAGGATTGCAATTGATGCCAGAAATATCTCAAATTTCCGATTTGAACCGATTAAAGACAATTCAGCGAGGTATTTTGACAAGCAATTCTTTGGAAGAATTGCGGCAACTCATTTGAAGAGATAAGGAACGAAAATTAAATAATATGCCATTTCCTGCGATCTACCTCACCCCCTACCCCTCTCCTTAGCAAGGAGAGGGGAGATAAAGCACAGCTTTGTCGGGGTGAGGTTTTGTATTTTATTAAATCTATATTCCTAAACACGAAAAGCACTCACTTTCATTGCCCTAAATACGCTTGTAAAACTTTCGGATTAGTTTGAATTTCCGCTGGAGTACCATCAGCGAGATTTTGTCCTTCAGCGAGAACCCAAACGCGATCGCACAATGACATGATTACATCCATATTGTGTTCGATAATCAAAAACGTCATGCCTTCCTCACGGTTCCAAGTGATAATGCGATCGCATATATCATCAATCAATCTTGGATTAACCCCCGCTGCCGGTTCATCCAACAAAATCAACTTCGGATTCGTCATCAACGCTCTTGCCATTTCCAACAGCTTGCGTTGTCCCCCAGATAATCCACCAGCGTAATCTTGCGCTTTCGCGGCTAATCCTACCTTTTCTAACAAAAACATTGCTCTTTCGCGCAGTTCCTTTTCTTCCTTCGCAACTAGATGCGGTTGCAATTGTACCTGCCAAAAGTTCTCACCAGTTTGTTTTTGCGCTGCCAACACCACATTTTCTAACACCGACAAGCGCGAAAGAGTCCGCGCTACCTGAAAGGTGCGAATCAAGCCTTGCTGGGCGATTTTGTGCGGTTGCAGTTGCTGAATCTGTTCCCCATCAAAAATCACTCGTCCCTTGTCTGGACGGATGAAGTTAGAAAGTAAGTTAAATAAAGTCGTTTTTCCAGCACCATTGGGACCAATCAACCCAGTAATGCTGCCTTTTTTAACTTGAATTTCTGCCTCATTTACAGCTTTAATTCCACCAAAACTTTTCGCAAGTCCACTTGCTGCTAATAAAGGTAATTCTGAAGATTGATTATTTGCCAAGGGTAAGTTCCTCCTTTTTCCCTAAGATACCTTGAGGACGCCAAACCATCAGTACAATCAAAATTAAACCAATTACCATGATACGAAATGCACCCGCTTGCTCAGTACTGAGACTGGGGAAAATGTCATCCAAGTATTCACGGGTGAGAGCATCGTAAGCAAAGTAAATTACAGCACCTAAAATAGTACCGATATTATTACCACTCCCGCCGAGAATAACCATAATCCAACAGTCAAAGGTTAGCTGCGGTTGGAAATTATCAGGGTAAATCGCGCTGAGTTGCCATGCAAAGAAAGCACCAGCGATGCCAGCGATCGCACCGCCTAACATTAAAGATTGTAGTTTATACCAAAAGACATTTTTACCCAACGCCTTGGGAATTTCTTCATCTTCGCGGATAGCTTTGAGAATTCTACCCCAAGGCGATCGCACTAAAACTTGCAAGCGCCAGAATACTAAAGCTAATACTAGCAGTGACGACAGCATCAAACCAGCTTTGGGGTTGTAATCATATAACGCGATGACCCCAGAAATATAAATAGCGATCGTCAACAGTGCAAATAAAATTCCTACTCCTAAGTGTGTAGCGAATTCTTGCTTGCTACCTAACTTTTTCGTGCTGCGAATCCAACGCCATAACGAATATAAAGTTATACCACCCAACACCGTCAGCAACCCAATCATGATTAATCTGACAATTAAATTAGGCGCTGTAGATAAAGGAATAGCATAACTTTGCACACCAAACGCACCAGATACCCAAGCATCACCCACAGGTAAATCTTGGTTATTCACCACCAGCCGAACCAATTCCCCAACACCGATAGTCACGATTGATAGGTAATCTTCCCGCAAGCGCAGAGTTGAGAAACCAATTACCAAACCTAACAAAGCCGCCAAAACTCCCCCAATCACCGCCGAAATCAACAGCGGAACCCCTTTTAAGCTTAACAACACAGTTGTATAAGCTCCCAAAGTCATAAAAGCAACATGTCCAAAGTTAATTAACCCAGTAAACCCCCACTGCAAATTCAGTCCCAGAGCGAATAAAGCAAAAATAGACGTAGAAATCGCTAAGAAAATAAGATAATCAGCCATAGTTATTAGTCATTAGTCATTTGTCATTTGTCATTAGTCATTTGTCATTTGTCAAGAGTTCCTCTTTCCCTCCCCCTTCTCCCCCCATCTTGATTAACCATTGGCATGTTGTGCGAACAATATTACAGGGATAAGTAAGCAGGCAGAAATAAAAACATTTAGTAAACAAATGTAAAAATCGTATTTTCTTCCTATTCTCCATGCCCAATGCCCCATGCCCAATGCCCAACACTTAAAACTGTATAAGGCTGTGCAGGGATCGCTCCGGGCTTAAACTAAACTTGTTTGTGAAAATCACTTAACTAGAGATTTCCTATGGAAGCTACGGCACTTTGGCAACGATACCAAGATTGGTTATATTTCCACGAAGGACTAGGATTTTATCTAGATATCAGTCGAATGCGGTTTGATGATGCCTTCGTCGAGTCGTTGCAACCGAAGTTTGACAAAGCCTTTGCCGATATGGCTCAACTGGAGAAGGGAGCGATCGCCAATCCAGACGAAAATCGTATGGTCGGGCATTACTGGCTGCGAAATCATACTTTAGCCCCTACTCCAGAACTTCAACACGAAATTGCCAACACCCTAGAACAAATCGAAGTATTCGCCGAAAAAGTTAAAACCGGTGGAATTCATCCTCCTAGAGCACAACGCTTTACTGATATTATCTCCATCGGTATTGGTGGATCTGCCCTCGGACCAGAATTTGTCGCCGAAGCGCTTGCCCCGGATTTCCCACCCCTAAAAATTCACTTTATCGACAATAGCGATCCGGCAGGCATCGATCGCATTTTGACTCATTTGCGAAACAGCCTTGCCAGCACTTTGGTGTTAGTTATCTCCAAATCTGGGGGAACACCGGAACCGCGCAACGGTATGATTGAAGTGAAAAAAGCTTACGCCGGACAGAATTTAGACTTTGCTAATTATGCTGTAGCTATCACCAGCGCCGATAGCAACCTTGATAAATTGGCAAAATCCGAAGGCTGGATAGCAACCTTTCCCATGTACGACTGGGTAGGAGGACGCACCTCTGAATTGTCTGCCGTGGGGCTAGTACCTGCCGCATTACAAGGCATCGAGGTTGGGGAGATGCTAGAAGGTGCAAAAGAAATGGACGACGCCACACGCGTCAATGATGTCAAAAAGAACCCAGCAGCGTTGTTAGCTTTGTCTTGGTACTATGCTGGCAACGGACGCGGCGAAAAAGACATGGTTGTCCTACCTTACAAAGACAGTTTATTTCTATTCAGCCGCTATTTGCAACAGCTGGTGATGGAATCTTTGGGCAAAGAAAAAGACTTAGACGGCAAAACTGTTTATCAAGGCATCGCCGTTTATGGTAACAAAGGCTCAACTGACCAACACGCTTACGTGCAACAATTGCGCGAGGGTGTGCCGAATTTCTTCGCCACCTTCATCGAAGTTTTGGAAGATCGTAACGGTCCGTCTCCAGAAATAGATCCTGGAGTTACATCAGGCGATTATCTTTCTGGTTTTCTCCAAGGAACCCGACAAGCGCTTTATGAAAATCACCGCGATTCGATTACAGTCACCATTCCCCAAGTTAATCCGCGCACAGTTGGCGCGTTGATTGCTTTGTACGAACGCGCTGTTGGTTTTTATGCCAGTTTAGTCAACATTAATGCATACCATCAACCAGGGGTAGAAGCTGGTAAAAAAGCCGCTGCTACCATTTTGGATTTGCAAAAACAAGTTGTAGAAGTGCTACAAACCGAAAAAACTCCCTTTTCTTTAGAGGAAATTGCCCATAAAGCAAACGCATCCGACCAAATTGAGCAAATTTACAAAATTGTGCGTCATCTTGCCGCAAATCAGCGCGGTGTAGTGTTGCACGGTCATCCTGGGGAACCCGGTAGTTTGAAAATTTCTCTCAGTTGATAGGTGTAGTACTTTAAGCACATTTTTGCAAGTTTTGTTGCACAAGCAACAATTTTTTATTTTTGGGCATCCTAGATTGAAGAGACTTCAATTTTTAGGATGTTTTTTTTAGGATATTGTTATGACAAATGTGCGCTCAATTGAAATCCGTCCTCTGGAATCTATCAAGGGAGGGATGACTCAATTTTTTACTCCCCAAGCCAGTCATGAAACAATGCTGGTGCAGATTCCCCCAAATACAATAGATGATTTGTTTGTTCATAAATCACAAACAGACCAATTATTAGTAGTTAAAGGTCAGTTTGTTTTGGTAAGTTTAATTAACAAAAAATACCAATATATTGCTTTAAGTGAAGATTACCCAGCAGTAGTAACAATTCCACCTGGAGTCTTGCACGGAGCAATTAATTTAAGTTCCGAACCATGTGTTTTAGTGAATGCAGTGCTGCGTCACAGACCAACCCAAGAGCGAGATTACATAACTCGTGGACGACCATTTCCTTATGATTTGGCAGCAGCAGAAGTTGCTTTAAAGCAATTACAAGGAACACAAAAACAACCTGTATAATTAGTAATACCGTTTCTGTATGAAGATGCATTTAATTAGCCCGCGTAGGCGGGCTTTGTTCGTATAGCCCCAGGCTTCCAGCCTGAGGGGCGAATAAAGCGCAACCTCACATAGAATTGGTATAAGGTGGGTAGTACCCACCTGAATATTAATGTAGAGAAGTTTGCAAATTAATATCAATTCTTTTTAAAGATGCATGGAATGAGCCTGCAAAGGCAGGCTCAGAAAAAAGCGGCAATTTCTTCTAAGCGGATGCATCTCTATTGTGCGATCGCACGTGATTGGTCGAGGCAGAACCTCCCGGACATACGTTCCCACGCTCTGCATGGGAACGGGATTGCACGAGATTGCGGTGTTTGTTTAGACAGAAGAGCTCAACTGTTCTTCAGAAACCCATGCACCGTGGAACCCATAAGGCACGCGTTGCGGAATTAACACCCGCGCTACAGGTTCGGCATTCACATCTTGGGCATTTACTACCACGAGTTCCGAAATATCCTCATTAGTATCGTGGACAAATGTCACCAGCCAGCCTTCATCTTCACTGGTTGCAGAAGGACGGGGGACAAATACCGCTTCACCACCATAGCGTTTACGTCCGAATTCGTGGGTTTGAGACTTACCATTGTGATGGTCGTATTTAATTAAACCCTCAAACAAAGGCATGGAACCCTGCCCCATTTTGCCAGCGTAGCCGTATCGGGTTTGACGCCCTAAGAAATTTTCATTGACGCGGGGGAATTCCGCAGGTATGTCATCTAACATTTCCTCACGTACTTTGCCAGTGTTGAGGTTAAACCGCCATTGATGCAAGCGGGGGATATTGCCTTGGGGATCGGCGTGTGTGTCTTGCGGCAAGGCTAAGACAGTAGTAGAACTCATCCGACAGCCAATAAGCACTACCTCGTCGCCTTCTTCGTAAGCGTTGAGGGTATGAAAGACGTAGCAAGCGGGACTTTCAAACCAACGGATGTTGCTGTTGTCGCCGTGACGTGGGACAATACCAAAACGACTGGGGCGATCGCTCTCAAACATCATCATCGGTTCTCCCCTCTGCGCCCGTTCGAGGCTAAAAGTTAGGGGCAGATCCATAAAAATTGTATAATTTTCGGTGATGGCGAAATCATGCATCATCACCGCCATTGGTAGGTCAATTGGTACTGTCCGCAATAATTCACCCTGTGCTGAAACCACGCTGTATCGCACATATGGTGGGGCGAAGGAGTAGCCAAAAAACATCATCTCACCCGTAACCGGGTCTACTTTCGGATGTGCCGTAAAAGCAGAATTCAGCTTGCCATTATAAGTATATTCGCCAATTGTATCTAAATTGGGAACCTTGATGGCGTGAGGCGCACCACCTTCCCACAGCGCTAAAAATTGACCAGCGTGCCAAATTAAAGCAGTATTTGCAGCATTTTTAGAGAAATTGTGGGGGTTATCTTTCTGTGAGGGTTCCAGTAACCCACTCCAAACAGCTTTACCCGTTTCATGCTCAATTTTCCATCCTCTTGTTTGCACATAGCGGTTGCGATAAGTAGCTTTCCCGTTGTTAATTCGCACACCATGCAACATTCCATCCCCATCAAACCAGTGATACTGTCCAATAGGTGTCCACTGGGGGTTAGGACCATTTCGCACGAACATCCCGGATAAGTCGGGAGGTAGTTCGCCAATCACTTTTAAAGTATCGGTGGTGATTTCTTTGTGTATCGGCGCAAAGTTTCCATCAAGATAGGGATTGACTGCTGTTGTAACCATTTGTGAGGATATGTGAATCTATAACTCGCACTTTTTTCAATATATTAGCGATCGCCTGTATTCTGTTTCTGACTATAGTTATGGATATCCGTTCTATATCAGAGAAAATTCCTCTTAGAAAATTCTGAGCCGAGGAACCCTTTGAGTCGTGACTCGCAAAATCTAAAATCCAAAATCTAAAATCCCATGACCCTAACTCTTTATTTCCTGCGTCACGGACAGACAGAATGGAGTCGCAATAATGCTTTTTGCGGTTCGCTAGATCCAGAGCTTACGCCAGATGGTATAGAAATGGCAGAGGCTTTTGCTAAAGCATACAGTTCCACCCCGTGGGAGGCTATTTTTTGCAGTCCCATGCACAGAACATTAGCAACAGCAAGACCTTTGTGTGAAGCTATAGAAATGCAACCACAACTGCGGGATGGTTTAAAAGAAATTCACTATGGTAAGTGGGAAGGAAACACACCAGAAGCTGTGAGTGCGGAATTTCACGATGATTACATCCGCTGGTTAGCAGATCCGGCATGGTATGCACCAACTGGTGGAGAAATGGCAGTAGCGATCGCTTCTCGCGCTACCCAGGTAATTGAAGAAATCAAGCAGCTATATAAGGATGGCAATGTGCTAATTGTTTCTCACAAAGCAACCATCAGAATTATGCTGTGCAGTCTTTTGGGAATTGATGTAGGACGCTTTCGTTTTCGCTTGGGATGCCCGGTTGGGTCGGTAAGTATTGTAGAATTTACTTCGCATGGTCCACTGTTGAAGGCGTTGGCTGACCGTATTCATCAAGATGAGCGGTTGCGTAATTTACCAGGCACTTAAGCAAAAGTATCACGCACTGGTTCGCCAGTGCGTTGGGCGGGCAGAAGCAACTGGCGGCGCAAAGGCGCAAAGAGTGTATTTAGGATGATTCCAGAGATTGTGACGATTCGGTTGCGCCAAATGGCTAGTGGTGATGTTTTATCGCTGCAAGTTTATAAGTTTATTGGCGCTAACCCAGGTAAAAAGGTTTACATACAATCAAATCTGCATGGTGCAGAAATTGCTGGTAATGCTGTGATTCATCAGCTAATTGAGTTTTTCTTGACGCTGAATGATACAGATTTAGCTGGGGAAGTTTGGCTGCTTCCTGTTTGTAATCCGATGGGAACTAATGAGCGATCGCATGTTTTTTCTTCTGGTAGATACTGTGTTTATGAGGCGAAGGATTGGAACCGCATTTTTTGGGATTATGAAAAACAAGCTGATGATTTGGAAGCTTTTACTAAATCTCAACTTTATCTTGATATCGAGGTCGTTAGACAGAATTATCTAAGCAGAATTAAGCACAAATTTCAAGAACTCTTAGAGAAAATTAATTCTCCTAGTAGCGTACCTTATACTGAGCGGTTTCGGTATCAATTACAATCTCTCAGTTTAGATGCAGACTACTTGATTGATTTACACAGTGCTTCAAATCAAGGGCTAAATTACCTTTACTATTTCCGAAATCGCGAGGAAAGTGCTAAATATTTCTTACTCGAACACGGATTTTTACTTGATAAATACGATGGTGATGCTTTTGATGAAGCGTTTATCAAACCTTGGTTAGCGCTGGAAGATTGTTTTCAACAGCTTGGTAGAGAAATTAAGTTCGATGTGGAAGCTTGGACACTTGAACTGGGAACAGGAATGCAAATGATTCCTGATTCAGTCGCTAAAGGTGTGCGCGGTGTGAAAAATTATTTAATTAAAAAAGGTGTGTTGCAAATTAACTTGAGTGTAGATAAAACGACATCTCAGGAAATAAGTTTTAGAGCTAGAAGTAATGTGATAAAATACTATGCCTCGGCAGGGGGAATGATTCAATCGAGGGTAGAATTGGGTAGTGAAGTAAAAGCTGGAGAACGACTTTATCAACTTCTGAGTTTTAATAAAGAGGGTAACTTACCTGCTGTAATTGATGTCTGCTGCGAACAAGATGGATTGATTTATGATGTTTCCAGCAATCGAGCCGTGAATGAAGGTGAGTATGTCATCGGAGTTATAAGCTAGGAGTAGAGACGCGATACCCTTGTGTCTCTACAAAAGTAGCGGAGTGTAACGCTGTATAAAAAGTGAATGAATGCGATATTAGCTCTCAAGTAAGTTGACAAATTTGCCAATATTTGTATATAAAAAGAGCAACTCGCCACTAGAAACGCGATCGCTTCATTTAAATAAATCACAGAATTTTTGAAAATGCCTTTGCGTTCTCCCATACCTTTTGTGACATTATGCTCCGGAAAATATGTTTAGTAGTAGATTAAACTTAAGCAAAGGCAATTGCTGAAACTTCCAGGGTGATTTTATGTTTGTTTTGTCTGTAATAAAATCAACTTATCCCATATATAAAATATGACGGTGGAGCCAAAGGTGAAGAGTATTGATGATTACACCTTCTCTTTTTCAGGAGAAGTGACTGTCCCCCAGGCTCCTCCTGAATTTAAATCGGGTTTTATCGGCATTATTGGTCGTCCAAATGTCGGTAAATCTACGTTGATGAATCAACTAGTAGGACAAAAAATTGCCATAACTTCTCCAGTAGCGCAAACTACACGCAATCGTTTGCGAGGCATTTTAACGACACCAGAAGCGCAATTAATTTTTGTCGATACACCAGGAATTCACAAACCCCATCATCAATTAGGGGAAGTGCTGGTGAAAAATGCCAAAATTGCCATTGAATCGGTGGATGTAGTACTGTTTGTGGTGGATGGCTCGACGAGTTGTGGTACAGGCGATCGCTATATTGCTGAGTTACTGACTAAAAGCGAAACACCAGTAATTTTGGGTGTGAACAAAAGCGATCAACAACCGAACGATTCCCAGGTTATAGACGATAGTTACAGTCAGCTAGCACAATCCTTTGAATGGGAAACAGTAAAATTTTCCGCCAAAACTGCCACAGGATTGCCAGAACTGCAAAATTTATTGATTGAACATTTAGAACTCGGACCGTTCTACTATCCACCCGACTTGGTAACTGACCAACCCGAACGCTTTATTATGGGGGAATTGATTCGAGAACAGATTTTGCTGTTGACTCGTGAGGAAGTTCCCCATTCAGTAGCGATCGCCATTGAGAAAGTGGAAGAAACACCAGCTATCACTCGTGTACTTGCCACCATCAACGTTGAACGAGATTCTCAAAAAGGAATTCTCATCGGTAAAGGTGGAGCTATGCTCAAAGCGATAGGTAGTGCAGCTCGCGAACAAATCCAAAAGTTAATTGCCGGCAAAGTCTATCTAGAATTGTTTGTCAAAGTGCAACCAAAGTGGCGTCAATCTCGCGTCAGTTTGGCAGAACTGGGATATCGCGTGGAAGAGTAAAACAGTTAGGAGTTAGCAAATATACCGCCCTCACCCTAGAAGGGTAGGGCTACACAAACAAAGCCCACCTACGTGGGCTGTAAAGATTTTAGGCTGCGGAGGCAGGCTTTGTTCGTGTAGCCTCAGGCTTTAGCCTGAAGGTTAGTGTAAGATGTCACAAACAACCACTATCCACCAACCAGTAAGCACCAACACACAAAAAATGTCTTCAAATACAGTCTCTGCGTTCAATCTACCGACCGATGCTGCACCTTTACGGATATTAATTGTTGAAGATGATCCGATGATGCAACTCGGATTAGAACAGTCATTAATGGCTCATCCTCAGTTAGAGATTGTTGGACAAGCGGAGGATGGTTATTTGGGTGTGCAAGCTGCACTGAGACTGAAACCTGATTTGGTAGTGATGGATATTGGTTTACCGCGATTGGATGGAATTGCGGCAACACAGCAAATCAAAGCAGCACTACCAGAAACCCATGTAGTAATGCTGACATCTCATAAGACAGAGACAGAAATTATTGCCGCGTTATCTAGCGGTGCAGATGCTTATTGTATCAAAGGAGCGAGTGTAGAGCGCTTGTTGAATGCGATCGCTGCTGCGGTTGAAGGTGCGGCTTATCTCGATCCGCAAATTGCTAGACAAGTAATTGAAAATCTCAAACCTCCTACCCCCACAGGTAATACAGCCAACCTGTCGGGACGCGAGTTAGAAGTTTTGAAACTGATGGTAGACGGTTTGAGTAATCCACAAATTGCCGAAAAACTTTATCTGAGTCCCAACACCGTGAAAACTCACGTCCGAGGGATTATGAACAAATTAGCAGTAGACGATCGCGTGCAAGCAGCAGTTGTCGCTCTGCGTTCTGGGTTGGTCTGATACCATATCCGGCAAATTACATATATTGTAGAGACGTTCCGCCCGAACGTCTGTACTAAAAATTAGGTATTTCGTATTAATATTCAGTAACGCCCAATTTTCTATTCTCTGCTATAGACTGAACAAAGACGGTGCAGAAGATTCATCAACTGCTGTGCATCTTCTGGGTAAGTTACATACTCGCTTTCGCCCACCTGAACGTCCTTACCTTCGAGATCCGCTCCGTACCGTTCAGCTATGACAAGAATCGGGGTGTGGCTGGGAAGTCCTGCGCCTTGACGTATGCGCCGCCCCATGTTAAGAAACTCTTCTATCGACAGGTTCACCTGGTTAAGCAAAATTATATCAGAGCGATGGCATCCACCAATCGTGCGTTCAATCGCGCCTTCTTCGTCTAGCGCCACAATGACCTGGTAGCCTGCATTGCTCAGATTACGTACCAAAAGCGGGCGCGTCTCGTCATCTTGTTCTATCAGCAAAATTGCCGACCGTGTGTTTTCTTTCTCGTTCATTAGTGGACTTTGCTCCTTTATAAAATTTAACTTATATGTATGAAGCAAAACACTAATAGAATTAAAATTCTTTTTCCAGTGGTAATAGGTATACAAGTTTGACTTTTCCTTTTTTGCTATATCGCAAAAGGTGAGAATGATTTTATCGATCGCCTCTGCGCTTTTCTCCGAGTAAGCGATCGTATTCGTCTTTGACGACGCTGAAACACTCGCACGCAGCCGCTTCTAGTCGCTGTAGGTCGAGGATATCGACGTGACCGCGTGCGTAGCGTATGATACCGCTGTCCTGAAGCTTTTGGGCGGCTTGAGTGACACCGGCACGGCGCACGCCCAACATGTCGGCGATGAACTCCTGCGTCAGCCTCAGTTCGTTTGATTCAACGCGGTCTTGCACTTCTAGCAGCCAGCGTGCCAAGCGTTGTTCGAGGGTGTGCAAGCGGTTGCAGGCGGTGGTCTGGGAGATTTGCGCGATCAAAGCTTGTGTATAGGGCAGCAGCACGTCGCGCAGGTCTTTATTGCGATCGAACTCCTCCAGCAGTGGACGCGCATCCATTTTGATCGCGGTGCCAGCGACCTGTACTATGTATGTGGTCTGCGTAGTCTCCCTTCCGCCCATAAAGGCATTGACACCGATCACTTCACGTCTGCCGACTAAACCCGTCTCAGCCGTTCTGCCGTCGGTCATCGTGATGGTGATCGAGATGACGCAATCGATGGGGAAATAGAGATCCTCGATAGTCTCGCCCGGATGGTGCAGCATGTGGCCCCGTTGCAGCGAAACTTGCTTCATGTTGGGGGCTAGCTTTTCGTATACCTCGCGGGGCATAGCGTCAAGCAGACAATTTTTAACACTCATGTGAAAGGTACCATAACTCATATACAACTCATTGTTTATTAAAAAGTGGCGGTTGCGCTACGCGCAACCGCCACTTTGCTGTACGGGTTGCCATAAATTGAGGGGTACGAGGCACCGGAGATTGATAAGCGCAACTTGGGTTAATTATGCAAATTTTTAATAAAATTTATCAACAACCGAGATATTTTGCTTCTTCCTGGCAATTGTCCTAAGTTGTTGCGCTTACAATTTGCAATGCTTCAAATTTAACTTTCTCCCCCTCTCCCTGTCCCCCCCTCTCCCTGTCCCCCCCTCTCTCTGGAGCCTCAACGACAAAATTAAAAGCTTCACCGAAAGAATGGGTCTGAAGCCTCGCCTTAGAAAGGCGACTTTTTTCGTCGTGATAATTCTTTGATGTAGTCTCGAATAACTTCTGAGATTTGCATATCTGTTGATTCAGCATACTCTCTCAATACCTCAAACTCCTTTTCAGACAATCTAACTCTCAACATTTTTTCTCTTGGCATATACACAACGTAGCAATGATAGTGCTACAATAATGATATGCTAAAATAGCGAAGGGCGCTGTGGTAGCCACGCAGAAAGGGTCTCGCAGTAGGCAAGTATCGAAGCTAGATACGCAAACCGTGGCTTAATGGGGGTGTCCGGGAATTGTCAAGGGAGGTAGAAGCAATATCATTTTCTTGGTATTGACACTCCCACTGCTTGAAGCAGTGGGATTCTTGTTTCAACCAGGTAATATCAAATCCGGTTGATTGCACATAGTATAATCGTCTAAGTGGATTAGATTACGAAGTATATGCCAAGACGCATTTCCATAGAACCTCATCTAAGTATTGACGAACTAGAAAATTGTTATCG
>JAHHID010000109.1 GCA_019359015.1 Spirirestis rafaelensis WJT71-NPBG6 | reverse complement strand
ACCGTAGGGCATACGGAATCTCAAGCTTGTGGACAGAACAACCTCTGCTTAGGTGGGGAAACTCCTCTAAGTAAGTTGACTGGTTGAAACAAGAATCCCACTGCTTCAAGCAGTGGGAGTGTCAAAACACTTACCTAGGAATGGTCAACCTGTAACTAGTAGGTCTTGGGCAAGGCAGGATGAAGCATTTGTAAATATTGTTGAAAATATTAGGGTAGAGGTCGAAAAACTAGAAGAGGAGCAGCGTCAACAACAGCAGATTCGAGAACAACAAAAAGCTGCAATTTTTGCATCCATCAACCGTTTCTTTTCCAACCAATCTTTTGGGCGATTCATTCGAGATATAAACCTACCGACTCGCTCAGTTGGTATTGCTGCTAGTGTCATTGCAGTTGTTGGATTTGTAAAATTTTGTAGCCCCTCTTCAGAAACGCAGGTAGAAAACTTGTTAACGCAGGGAAAAAACAAGTTTGAGAGAGGTGACTATCAAGCAGCAAATGAAGACTATACCAAAGCTATGAAAATTAATTCTAGGAATCTTCAAGCATACCTAGGACGTGGTAAAGCCCACTTTTACCTCCAAGATGACAAGGCAGCAGCGGAAGACTATACCAAGGCTATTAAAATTGATCCTAAGAATATTGAAGCATATATCGGACGTGGTAATGCTCGCTCTTATCTAAAAAATTATAAAGCTGCAATTCAGGATTATACACGAGTTATTAGCCTCTCTCCTGAATCGGCTAATGCCTACATGAATCGTGCTGTTATTCGCTGCACATTAGGAGATAAGCAAGGAACAATTAAAGATTATCAGAAGGCAGCGAATTTATACGCAAAACAAGGAGGAAGAGATAAACGAAAGCAAGTGCTTAATAGGCTTAAGAATCTTCAGCAGTGCGGGGCACGCTCATCCAATCGAGCTTGAAATCAAAACGCTTAAACAGTTAAGAGATTTAGCTAGTCGTTACGGCATTAAGGCAACAGGCAATCCAGCTTACAAAACTTCCTGGATTACATCCTTAATGGCTTTTCCAGTACTAGCCATTCAACAAGTCAAACAAGGCAGAGGATTAAAAAGTCCCACTTTTGTAGGCTTTCAAGCATTAGGTACTGCACTGGATGAAATGGAAACTTCTACTCTTGAGCAAGCTGCACTGATTAAAATCACAATGGAAGGTAGACGGATGTCATATAGCGATCGCTACGATCAACAAAGGTTGCTAAATTTCCATAAAGCTAAGTTATATATAGAGCAAGCTATTAACCTGATAAATCACTAACATCCTTAAATAAATCCCCCTCTCCAAAGCAGGAGAGGGGGTTGGGGGAGAGGTTATGCGGGATAAATCCGCAGACGCCGATTTGGTTCATCCCCAAAACTGTGCGACTTCAAGCGGTAGTGTTCTACCAACTCGTGTTGCATTTTACGTACTTGGGCAGAACGTGGCAGTAATTCCACTGGCTGCCCTTTGGGAATGACAATTTGCTCTACGGCAAGTCTAGCTTCCTCTAAGGCATCCATTTCATCATCGCTGCCACTGTGGAGAAACAATTGCAATTCGCGATCATCAGCTAGCTCTGGATCGTCCATGTTCAGCAAGCGTCTCAAACCACGGGTAATCTGGGGAATCGTGCTTGACTTAATCATGTGAATGGGTAGATGACGAGCTTTCGCCATTTGCCTGAGTTTGGCGTGATTTTTGACATGCGATCGCAGTGCCAAAATTGCATCAGCACTATCAAGATCTTTTGTCAATGCAACCGGCAAAGTTAACACACTTATTACCTGTTCCAATTGGTGGCGACTAACACCATATGGGAAAATGTGCAATGGCAAATCTTCGCCGTTTGGTCCAGCGTGTCTGGGAGTAGCCAAATCAATACTCTCAGAATAATTGAAAGATTCATCTAATAAGCGGTCAAATTCACTTTGCCCACCCACCCGCTCTCGCTCAGGAGATAATAGGGGCAGTGCTACCATTTGTCCGGATGAACGCCAGCCGTTGGACGATCGCGCTGATGCGAAAGATTCTTCGCCAACTGCTTGCTGCTGCCCACCACGACCGTTTACTACAGATAACTGTCGGGCGATCGCCACCTTGCCACTATCATCAACGGTTCTTGTCTGCGGACTGGGCTGACGTCCCCGCAGAAGAGTATCAACTGTATCCGCAACGCTTTCGTGTACTACCCAACGCTGCCGTTCCTGCATTTCCACAGCAATTTCAAAAGTGGGAGGTGCTTTGCGTTCTAAAACAGTTTTTTGACTGCCCCGTCTTCTAGCTTCGTCATCCCCCAAAGTCACAGCCTGGATACCCCCAACTAAATCACATAAAGTCGGATTTTTAATTAGGTTTTCAATCTGGTTGCCGTGTGCCGTACCTACTAACTGTACACCGCGTTCAGCAATAGTACGTGCAGCCAGGGCTTCGAGTTCTGTGCCAATTTCATCAATAACAATAACTTCAGGCATATGGTTTTCCACTGCCTCAATCATCACCTGATGCTGAAGTTCCGGATGAGCCACTTGCATGCGTCTGGCACGACCAATAGCGGGGTGGGCAACATCACCATCTCCAGCGATTTCGTTGGACGTATCAATGATTACCACTCGCTTATCTAATTCATCCGCCAAGACACGAGCTATTTCCCGTAATGCGGTAGTTTTGCCGACGCCCGGACGCCCCAGCATGAGAATCGATTTACCAGTTTCTACCAAATCGCGGATCATGCCTATAGTTCCGAACACCGCTCGACCGACGCGACAAGTCAAGCCGATAATTTTGCCGGTGCGGTTGCGGATGGCGCTAATCCGATGCAGAGTTTGCTCAATTCCTGCCCGATTATCTCCGCCAAAAATTCCCACTCTTGAGATGCAATCATCTATCTGTTCTTGAGTGACGGGTATTTCGCTCAGATACTCGGCGCTCTGGGGAAAACGAGCTTCTGGGCGACGACCCAAATCCAAGACTACTTCAACTAAACTATCTCGTCGGGGATGACTCTCTAGTATTTGACGCAGGTCTTGGGGCACAATGTCTAATAACTTTTGGAGATCGTCTGTAATCGTCATGCTTTCTATGGTGACGTTTTTAGAGATAGATAGGACACTTTTTTAATAATGTGTCCGCAACGCGCTTTCATTAGCGCTCCTACTGTGACTTGAGCTGGGAAACGAGAGAATAAGCAAGCTCTACAGCTTGCCAAAGTAATACTTCGTCTTCTTCAAGCGTCTTCGCCTTAACACTTGCTTTTTGCACCTCCTTAGTTTCTAACTGTTCAAGAATCGATGACAGCAGTACACGGGCGTAACTGCCGTATGCAATACCGGATATGGAGGAGGGGGGGAGGGGAGGAGGAGGGGAGGGGGGGGAAAAATTATTTTTCTTCCCCACCACGCTTTTCCCACACCAGGCTTCTCCCGCTTTCCTCAGCAGTCCCATTGCTTTTAACTTAGCAACGGTGTAGCTGTTAGTGCCTCCTGCTAACTGCACATATCCCGGTAATTTTGCTGCCAAAACTTTTTGGGCTAATTTCACTGCCGCGTGAGTGGTGCCATCTCCAATATCTCCACTCATCGGACGACCATCAGTTTGCCAAATTAAGGCACTGTTTATCGGGGCAATCAGATCGTAAAGTGCATGTAAGTAGTCAGTTAAGTTTTCGCCATCGGGACAACTAATTGCTACTACCTTAAGACGATCTGCCCACGGTGAAATTGCTTGCCACAATCGTTTAAATTCTGTTAAGCGCCCTACTTGTGTATGAATTTCTACGGCATCTACCCCGGTTGACATTACCAACGGTGCGATCGCTCCTGGAGTTGAAACATAAGACCTTGTATAAATTATATCATAGGGGCAAGCTGGTAAACAACGACCACAGCCATAGCATTTTTGCGATACAACTCCGGAAAAGTCGTCTTTTATGCCGTTAAATACAATTGCTTGCACTGGACAAATATTTTCACATGGTCTATCGCAGTCCGGAGGACATTCAGTAGGATTAAATTCGGCTTTGCGGAAATGGGGGTCTTCCCCATCGTTTAAACTGACCATTAACAAAGGTGGCTTTGCATTATTGCCAAAGCCTCGCTCCTTTGCATCCCCAGCTAATTCTTTGGCTACTTGTAGCGCTGAACGCGCTGCTGCAATTACCGCCGGATCAGCTGCGACATCTATACAGTCAGCGCCAGCCAATGTGTAGGCTAATGTTAAACTACTGACCGCAGGCAAATGTTGGAAACTGGCGCCGCAGATGAGCTTAAACCAGTGACCTTCCTTAAGGGAGCGTAAAGGGTTAAACAGATCAGTCACTTCTCTATTATGCTTATATGTGACTGAAAATTGTAGTCCTTAGTAAATAAAAAGTTTTGCATTAATAGTCAAGAGTCCAAGGTCAAAAGTCAAGGGTCAAGTGTCAAAATAATGACTATTGACTAATGACTCAGATTGCTCTATAAGATTTGAATCGCAAACTCTGCTCCTTGAAGGGTGATGAGCAGCAGGGAATGTGTCCTTGATGTTTTTGCACTACAATCTGATAGCTAATCGATAATCGTAATCCGCAGCCTTTGCCCACGGAGGTTGAGGTAAAAAATAAATCAAATAAACGCTTTTGTACCGACTAATCTATCCCAGAACTGTTGTCAGCGGGCGATAATATAGTTACCATTGAGGCGCGTTAGTGATGAAGTCTAGAACTAATTTTGGTTCTAGAGGTCGAGAAAATAGATATCCTTGAGCGAAATTACAGTTTAAATTTCTTAGTTGTGCTAACTGAAAAGTTGTTTCTACACCTTCAGCGATCGCACTCATTCCCATTGAGTTAGCAATACCCAGCATCGCTGGTACTAACCCTACGTTTTCTTCGTTTTCCTGCATACGTTTTACAAAAGATTGGTCAATCTTTAAGACATTAAAAGGATAGTTATACAAATAACTTAATGAGGAATAACCTGTACCAAAGTCATCCATAACTAACTTAATTTTTCGCTCTATTAATTGTTGTAAAAATTTTTTCAGTGCCTGACTATTTTCCATAATTACGCTTTCTGTAATTTCTATTTCTAGACAAGCAGGATTTATTTTAGTTTCTTGAATAATTTGGTCAATTTGTGCTAATAAATTAGGGTCTGAAAACAAGCGTACACTCAAATTGACACTGATAGTTAAAGATTCTAGTGTCGCTGAGTGATTTTGCCAAATAGTTAGCTGCTCGCAAGCCGATCGCAATACCCAAATATTGATGGCATCAATCAAACCTGTTTCTTCCGCAACCGGAATAAACTCTACAGGAGAAATCAAACCGCGAGTAGGATGTTGCCAACGCACAAGTGCTTCCAACCCGGAAATTTTGCCTGTAACTAAAGAAATAATTGGTTGATAGTAAACGATAAATTCTTGCCGTTCGATGGCTCTACGCAAATCGTTTTCTAACTGCGCTAATAAAAATCACCGGAATATCGGCAGTTAAATCACTCGCTTTTAAACGTTGACAAACCTTATAGCCATCTATTTCTGGCATCATAATGTCAAGCAAAATTAAATCGGGTAATACTGTTTGACAAGCGGTTAGAGCCATTTGCCAGTTCAAAGCTTTGCGAACGTTATACCCATGCTTTGTCAGCAGTGAGGATAAAACTCGCAAATTATCTGCTGTATCGTCAATAATCAAAATATCTTTTTTATGAGGATCTAACCGCTTGTAATTCATTCTGCGTTTGTTCTAGTTAATTCCCTAATTTTCTCAAGGGGAGCGGGTGGAGTTACTCCCCCTACTCTCAATCTCTCCTTGGCTTTAATCTCCCTGATAGCTTGACAACTGTCCATAACAGGCATCCGCATGTCCATAAATCTCAAGTATGCTTGCCAAGAAGACCAAATAGCGATCGCTTCTTTACTATTTGTAGCTTAATTCACTTCAAAATAAAAATTATTCGGTATTCTCACTAACAAAATTCGACTTGTTTGGCAATCACCAATCACTAATATGCGGTATTTTTTTTACTTGGTGCTAAACCGATTTGAATATCAAAGACAAATGTACTACCTATACCAAGGGTACAGCTGAGGCTCATATCTCCGCCAGTTGTACCTACTTGCGGCTAATGGCTAAACCCAGTCCCGTTTGTTATTGTCATCGTCTCGCAGTTTCAGTTTGCCCAAAAGCTTGAAAAAGTATGCCAATTTCTTCAGGTGCGATACCGATACCTGTGTCTTGTATCTTCAAGAAGAGATCGGGAGTAGAGGAAGTGGGGGGAGATGGGAGACCAAGCCAAACAAAGATGCACTAGCGAACGGGGAATTCAAAATTAAAAATGCAGGCATTAAATTTTGCTCAAAATATATAATTGAACGAATCGATAAGACAGCAAGAAAAGAAAGACATACAGAAGAAAACAAAAATAGAGTGCGTGAAACTACATCAACGCACTCTATAAATTGAAAATATACTTGACAAACAGGCTTTACTTTCCAGGCATTTTCTCACATCAGATGTAAACCTTTGTTAGCTTTAACATACATAAATGTAGCTACTCTAAAGGCTGCGGTTCTTTATTTTACATGAGTAATTGTTACTTATTTAGTTCGCCAATATGATTTAAAGGCCAAAAGCGAACTACGGCACGTCCAATAATATTCTCACGCGGGACAATGCCCCAACAGCGACCATCATAGCTATTTATTCGGTTGTCACCTAATACCAAGTATGAATTTGCAGGTATAGTAACTGGTCGAGACAAATAAGGTGGCTGCTTTCCTACGCTGCAAACATCAATCGATGTCCACGGTTGAGAGTTAAAGTAATTATCTTCCAAGAGAGCTTTGTTGTTGACGTAAACTTTGCCTTCCCGGAGTTCTACCTTTTCTCCGGGTAATGCAACCACACGTTTAATAAAAGCATCGTGGTATTCTTCTTTTTGAAGCTCCTGTGTAGGTGAAAATACCACAATGTCTCCCCGTTTTGGCTGACTAAAGTGGTAGCTCACCTTGTCTACAAGAAATTTATCATCAATTTGTAAAGTCGGCTCCATTGATCCCGAAAGGACGTTGAAAGCTTGTGCCGCAAAAGTGCGTATCCCAAAAGCAAAAATTAAACTTAGTGCAATAGTTTTAGTTGTCTCTATCCAGAAATTTTGCTCTTTTAAAGATGGCGATACTTGATTTTGCTTACGACTCATTTTAGTGCCTTCCCCAAATAAATTCTCTTTAATTTTGATATAGTGGTGTCTTATTATCGATTCCGCCAATATGATTTAAAGGCCAAAAACGAAGTACAGCACGACCAATAATGTTTCCGCGAGGAACAACACCCCAACAGCGACCATCATAACTCTGGGTACGGTTGTCTCCTAATACCAGATATGAGTTAGGCGGTATAGTCACGGGTTTGGATAAAAAAGGTGGCTGTGGTCCTGAGGTGCAAACTTCTTTTTCTGTGCGGAAGTCTTTACTAAGATAGTTGGTTTCCTGAAGAACTTTGTTATTAATGTATACTTTGCCATCTCTAAGTTCTACTTTTTCTCCAGGTAGACCAATTATACGTTTAATAAAAGCATCTTGATATTGTTCTTTTTGCAACTCTTTTGTAGGGGAAAATACTACAATGTCTCCTCGGCGTGGGTCAGAAAATTTATACTTCAACTTATCAACAATGATTTTGTCTGCCTCCCACTGATTTTCTGAACCGTGCAGGGTAGGTTCCATTGAACCAGAGGGAATCCAGCGAGCTTCCGCAACAAAGGTGCGAATTCCCAAGGCAAGAATTATACTTAATACTACTGTTCTACCTAGTTCTGCGATCCAGGAATTATCAGGTTGTTGGTTAGAGTTGTTATCAGACACTTTATTATGCATTAAATTACTGAAGTAAAAGGAAGATGCAGGTAATTAAACTACCATAGTCACTGTGTTCGTTTATCTTAACCGGGGAAATGTGCTTTTATAGTTATTTTGGCATTTTGACATGGTGATTCATAGTTAAAAAATAAACTTTTTTGTCACCAATAGCGAAAAATTGTTAAAAATGGTGCAGCCAATTTAACCGAAAAGAATTATTTTCTGTCACGATAAAAGTTAATTTTCCTTCTGGCTCTTAAATCCATGTCATCTCCAAAAAGTTTACTGATTCGCCGCGCTCGCATTATTCTACCTAATGGTGAGTTAATAGTAGGGGATGTTCTGACCCGCGATCGCCAAATTATTGAAGTCGCTCCAGAAATCTCCACGGCAACACCAACAACAGAAATTGACGCAGATGGGTTAACTTTGTTGCCAGGGGTAATTGACCCCCAGGTACACTTCCGGGAACCAGGACTAGAACACAAAGAAGACTTGTTCACTGCGAGTTGTGCTTGTGCCAAAGGGGGAGTTACCTCCTTTCTAGAAATGCCGAATACGCGTCCCCTCACCATTACTCAGCAAGCTTTAGACGACAAGTTGCAACGCGCTCAGAGCAAGTGCCTCGTTAATTATGGCTTTTTTATTGGCGCAACTCCAGAAAATCTCCCAGATTTGCTGAATGCCAAGCCAACACCAGGAATTAAAATTTTTATGGGTTCGGCACACGGACACTTGCTGGTGGCTCAAGAGACGGCAATTGATGCCATATTTGCTCAAGGCGATCGCTTAATTGCCGTTCACGCTGAAGACCAAGCCAGAATCAACGAACGTCGTAAGGAATTTGCCGGAATTCACGATCCTGCTATTCACTCGCAAATTCAAGATAATCAAGCAGCACTTTTGGCAACTAAGCTGGCGTTAAAACTTTCTAAAAAATATCAACGACGGTTACATATTCTGCATATGTCAACGGCAGAAGAAGCGGACTTGCTGCGCTCTGATAAACCGAGTTGGGTAACAGCAGAGGTGACACCACAACATTTATTGTTGAACACCAGCGCTTATGAGAAGATTGGCACTTTGGCACAGATGAATCCACCTTTGCGATCGCCTCACGATAATGAAGTGCTTTGGCAAGCTTTGCGCGATGGGGTGATTGATTTCATCGCCACGGATCATGCCCCTCACACTTTAGAGGAAAAAGCCCTAGAATATCCCAACAGCCCCTCTGGAATGCCTGGGGTGGAAACTTCTTTACCTTTAATGTTAACTGCTGCCATGCAGGGACGATGTAGTATTGCCCAAGTTGTGAATTGGATGTCAACCGCTGTGGCGAAGGCGTATGGTATTCCTAATAAAGGAGCGATCGCACCTGGGTTTGATGCTGATTTAGTTTTGGTAGATTTGCAAACCTACCGCCAAGTCCAGCGTGAGGAATTGTTAACTAAATGTGGTTGGAGTCCCTTTGAAGGTTGGAATCTTACCGGATGGGCACACACAACTATTGTCGGTGGTGAAATTGTTTATGACAAAGGCAAGTTGAATACCGATGTCCGGGGTCAAGCTTTAAATTTTTTGTAGCCAAAATTCCTTTAATTATTGGATGGGACTCATACCGTTTCTCTATGAAGATGCGCCTAATTAGCTTGTGCAGACGGGCTTTGTTTGTCTAGCCTAGGACAAGCGCGGATGCCTTAACCGTCCCGCACTCCGAAGTTGAACCCGTTCGCACATCAAGGAGCGTCTCGTAGAGAAGCGTCTCCGCATCTGAGAAGAAAGGTCACGAGCGCTATCTGCGACTGCCGTCCAGGCTTAAACGCTTGTTCGCGTAGCGCAACCTGACATAAAATTGGTATTAGAACGCCGGTTTCTTTAAGAAGTCGGCGTTCTCTTGAACCAGACAAAAGCGAAAATAAATCTGTTTATTATAAGTCATAAATTCACCTCTCAATTTTACTTACGCCTTTAGCAAACATTTAACAGATAATACATCAAATTTTATTGATATATTTGCTATTTTTGATGCGAAAAATCATGTAGACTGACTTCACAGAACAAAGGCGATCGCTTCAAACATTTTCAGCCGAAGCGTGCATCTCTATGAAGAAGAGTAAGACGAGGCAGTGCGTTGCAGTTGCAATAGTTGGGTTAATCTGCTTTGGCTTTAGTATTAACTACATCATTGGTGATAACAAGATATTTTTATTTTTATAAATAAAATCTATTTATATCCTTAATCTGTAAATACCGATTTCTACTGAGTACATTTTTAAATTAATTTGGTAATACTAATAATAAGGATAAGTTAAATAAATTATGAATAATTTGATAAAAATTACTTTTTGCGAGATAGCTTTGGAAGCTTACTAACTAAATTCGTTTTTCAAATAATTAGAGATAATCAATCTGGTAAAATCAGGCTCAAAAAAATTGTAAGCACCTCTTACTTCCATTTATACAAAAATGGTCTACACTTAGTTTCTACACATGAACAAATTTAGCTTTTTTGAGTTATTGTCCCTGGTTATTTCTGGGATTTATTTGACTATAACTTTATGAGAATGCAGCAAAGACGAGAAAACTGCTAATAACAACAGATATTTTACTTTATTATGTGTTTTTTATGCCTCTTAGGGAGATCCATAAAAATAAATCTCCAGCCCTCAATATTCGTACTGATTCTCCCGTTGGGGTGGAGATTTATTTACGCTTATGTGCATTAGCAAAAAGCAGCTAGTTCACAAACGACAACAGGCTGTCAAGATGTGGTGGAGAGTAGACTCAGTTGGTTAAGTTATGGAAATTAGTCTATCCCGATGTGAAGCTTTTTCGCCAAGCAGCATAGTTAGTAGCAGTTGAGAGCAGGTAGAGCGAGAAATCGGGCAAAATTCGTAGTCTCTCAGCCGCAAAAATACTGCTGTACCGAGATTTATTTTTTAATTTAGTCATAAAGCATATGCGTATTTACAATTAAAAATGCGTATAACATCATTTACCTTGGCTATCAAGTCATCAAATGTAAATGCTTGATATATCTATCCTTGTAGAAAAACATTCAAGTAAAAGCTGGTAACTAAAATGACAAATTTTGAGAATGACTGTAACGAGCGTGGTAGTGGCAGATTTGACCAGCCCTCAATTTAACATCGACTGTTTTCGGACATTTTGTGGTGTCGCGAGAAATTGGCAATTTCTGGGTTTTCATGCTTAAGTGTTGATGGTAGGACGTGTTGGCAGAAGTGCTTGCTATAGACATTGCCAATTCCGTAATCCAAAAACTGGAAAACAAATTTTCCGGGCAGTGCTGATTAGTTGAGCATCAGCAATGCGAGATAGTGCTGCTCACCGATAGACGACAATTATGTTAACAGCGAATGCGTGTTTCGGCTCTGGTATTATTCCATCCACTGACCGAGAATCCGCTATTTCCGTGCTGAGTTTACACAGCATTAATTTGGGCTTGACTTACAGCGGATTGCAAGTTACTGAGGTACAGCGTTTTGGTCTACAAACCAGATAAAAGCGTTTTTTACTTTTGGCTTTTGGCGACTGACGCCTGAATTGCGCTATATAAAACCTGGTGTGTTGCAGAATGTGGGTTTAATAAAAAATTCACGCATCATTCCTTCCGCGTGTTAGAAAGAGTCATACTAGCCGTGCGATCGCTTCGTTAATCAAGCAATTAAACGCTGTAATTTCCGCTTGACGTATGCCCTCATCCCCAGAGGTCAAACAAACTTTGAGATAACTATCTGGCTGGTAGGGCATTCGCTCTGCCCATTCGATAGCCACAATTCCTGGGGTAACTTCAATTCCTTCCCAGTACATTTCTAAATTCAAAGTTGCTAGTTCTTCTGATTCTAAGCGATATAAATCGAGGTGGTATAGGGGGAGACGCCCTTCATGGTACTCATTAATTAAAGTGAAAGTGGGACTAACAATAGATTCAGTAATACCCAAACCTGTGCCAATACCTTGCACTAACGTAGTTTTGCCAGCACCTAAATCACCTTTTAGTAAAATTACACTACCAGCAGTCAGCGATTGACCAAAAGTGAAGCCAAGCTCACGCGTAGCTTCTGCACTTGCAAGAACAATTTTCATAATTTGTTAGTGGATAGTGGTTAGGAGTTAGAAGTTAGGAGTCAGGAGTTAGGAGTTGTAGAGACGCGATGTTCCTCGCGTCTGTACGGGAGTCAGGAGTTAGGAGTTTGTCCCCCTGCTTCCCCTGCTTCCCCTGCTTCCCCTGCTCCCCCTGCTCCCCCACTCCTACCTCCCCATGCCCTGATGAGCGCCACTGTACCACCGCAACAAAACTCGCGCTAGTCTTTGGGGATTATGACGGACGCAGCCGATATCATCTTCAAACAAAATATTTGCTAAGACAATTCTTCGCCCTAGATTGGATACAGCTTCGCGATCGAGGAAGACGGGATGAGAGTTTTGTTGGGCGTAGCGGATTAGTGAATGAGCGCTAGGGGATTTTTTGTGTACTAACACAGCATCAAATAACTGTCGTCCACAAGCCGCATCAATTGCTCTAATGTGGTCAGAGACAGTGTATCCTTGAGTTTCACCTGGTTGAGTCATGATATTGCAGACATATATCCGCGGGGCAACGGATGCGGCGATCGCGTCGGCAATTTGTGGAACCAACAAATTAGGAATCAGACTAGTATATAGGCTACCCGGACCAATTATGATATAATCTGCTTCATTAATTGCCTTGATAGCTGCTGGCAAAGCTGGCGGATTGGCAGGAATGCAGCCAATTTTCACAATACTACCCCCAGCTTCGGAAATGCTTGACTCGCCCTCAATTCGGCGTCCATCGGCTAACTCAGCCCAAAGGCGAACATCGCTTAAAGTTGCGGGTAATACTTGTCCTCGTACCGCTAGCACTTTGGAACTAGCAGCAACGGCTTGTTCTAAATCTCCGGTTATATCACTCATCGCCGTTAAGAACAAGTTACCAAAACTGTGACCCGTCAAGCCATCCCCGGCTTTGAAGCGGTATTGAAACAGTTCTGTTAACAGCTTCTCTTCATCTGCTAGTGCTGCTAAACAATTACGAATATCTCCTGGTGGTAACACGCCAAATTCTTGGCGCAAGCGTCCAGAAGAACCGCCATCATCGGCGACAGTGACAATGGCGGTAATATTGGCGCTGTAAGTTTTCAATCCTCTGAGCAATGTGGAAAGTCCTGTACCACCGCCAATCACGACAATTTTTGGTCCCCGGTACAATCGACGATGCGCCAATAGCACATCAATTAATTCTTCTTCACTTTGTCCTTGTGGTCTGAGAACCTTAGTAATTGAGCCTACAGTGCGGGTTTGCCCCCAGAGAAGCAACAGCAAGCCAAACAATATAACCAAAGGTCCACTAATATAGTTGGGTAAGATGTTGGTGATTACTCCCAAAATACCCCGAAGAAACTCAAGCACCCAAAAAATTGGTGTCAGCTTAATCCAAATAGCCAATCCCAGACTTGCTAGCACTACACCTGCAACCGAGATCAGCAACCAGCGTTTCACCGATATACCGGGGGATAACCATTTGAACCACTGATTAACCCTATGGGAAGTGCGACCACGCGACTGCGCTTGCAAGGTGTTTAGGGCTTGTCTGAGAAAACCAATTGACATACCTGAAAATAAGCAATGTGTTTAGAACAGTGAATAAGAGAAAATGTACACTACCTGGCTTTAACGTCAAATGTGGAATTATTAAATTTTTTGATTCCATTACATAAAGAGCTAGTAGTTAAAGTTCCCAGCATCCCAGTAAAACAATACCCTGGTTTGGTAAAACGCGGATAAGCATGGAAAAGCGAATTTTAGGATTAGATCCAGGACTGGCAATTTTAGGATTTGGAGCCATAACCTGCAAACAAAGTCAAGCCAAGGTACAAAGCACAACAGTAGATATGCTGGATTTTGGTGTGATCAGGACCTCGGCAGATGCGGAAATGGGACAGCGGCTGTCCACCTTGTTTGACGATTTGCACACCCTGATGGAAGAATTCAAACCCGATTTGGTAGCGATCGAGAAATTGTTCTTCTATCGTATGTCAAGTACTATCTTAGTCGCACAGGCGCGGGGTGTGATGATATTGGTGTTAGGGCAGCGTCGCTTACCTTATGTAGAGTTTACGCCAGCCCAAATTAAACTAGCGTTAACGGGGTATGGCAATGCCGAGAAGTCGGAAGTACAAGACGCGGTAGCGCGGGAGTTAGATTTAGATTATATTCCTAAACCGGATGATGCTTCAGATGCCTTGGCGGTAGCGTTAACAGCGTGGTATCAGATTTAAATATTGACACAAACAATAAAGTTCTTAAGTAGGGAATAATGAGGGTCTGGAACAGGCGATCGCCGTGGTTCTTACTTGCCTGAATGAGTTTGTATATATACGTCCGTCTGTACAATTTTTTATACAAGTCCTGAAAGAATGCGATCTCTTGGGCATTGAAGGCGTTAGTAAACAAATTGGATCTGCTAACCACAGAAAAGCCACACTCAAAGTAGCAAGACTACACCAAAAAATAGCCAATGTCCGCAAGGATACACTACACAAAATCACAACTCACATCAGCAAAAACCACACTGTTATTGGGATTGAAGATTTGAATGTATCCGGCATGATGGCGAATAGAAAGCTAGCCAAAGCGATCGCGGATATGGGCTTTTACGAGTTCCGCAGGCAGTTAGAGTACAAAAGTCAACTGTATGGCAGCAAGTTGGTAATTGTGAATAGGTTTTTCGCCAGTAGCAAGACCTGCTCTAACTGCGGAATTAAGAAAGAATCTTTATCCCTCAAAGAACGTGTTTTTAAGTGTGAGCATTGTTTCTTTGAGTGCGATCGAGATTTAAATGCTTCTGTGAATTTGAAGCAGGCGGCCAGATCGGTCGTGTCAGCTTGTGGATTGGATAGTGCCGACACTTCCAGCTTTGTTGCAAGAAGAAAATGTTAGCAATTGTTAGCATTTTCAGATCGGACTATTATGTTCCCGGACGAGAGCGAATATGATCGGGTATATGATGGCGATCGCCTAATATTTCTAACAAAGGACCATTAACGTCAAATTTAACCATACTTACCGACGCGACCAAAATATTCACCCGATAGCGATAGCGTCCCAAATCAATTCCCAGTAAACTGCAAAGCATAATCCGAATCGTGGCTTTATGGGAAACTACTAAAACATTACCTTGGGGATGTTTTTCTTGAATTTCAGCAATTACAGGCATAGAACGGTTAGCAATATCTACCGCAGTTTCTCCACCTAATGGTGCATTCCAAGCGGGTTCTGTCAACCATTTTACATAGTTTTCTGCGTAATTCTCTTGGGCAAACGATTTACTCTTCCTTTCCCATTCGCCGTAACTACCTTCTCTAAGTCCGTCACGCAACTGCATATCCATACCGATAGCATCACAAAATGGCTTCGCAGTTGCAATTGTGCGCTTCATCGGGCTAACATAAACAGCCTCCCACTTCAAATTTTGATAAACATCGGCAAAACCGGATGCCATCTGCATCCCTTGGGAAGTCAACTCCGCATCAGTTTCACCGCAGAAATTACCACTTTGACTAAAAGTAGTTTCTCCATGTCGCAGTAAATATAAATTGAGTGTCATAGCTTGTATCGCGATTGGGATAAAGGAGTTTGTGCAAAAATAAAATACCATCAATCTCGCAATCGAGTATGTGACACGAGGACAAAGTAATCAACCAAAAAAGTCAATTCCCCCACAAAATGAATGAAATCGAAGACAAAAGTAGCGGTTTCAGCTAGTACTCTAGTTTGAGCCGGGATACGGATACCGTTGGCGAATTCCCCAAACAGCTAAACTGAACCGATTGAGAGCTTTCTGAGCAATTTTATACCCAGATGCAAGATTCCCCAACTTCAGTTCATTCCGATGGTTCGTCACGAATCTCAAAAGCAATGTGGTTGGCATTCGTTGGCGAAGAAATGCCAGCGTTATCCGAAATCTGGAAACTTTACTTGCGACGATTTGCGGTTGACCATTGGTATCGATTTGCAAAACAACGGCTACATTGGATGCAACACACGCTTTCGACTCCATAGCTGTGTGACCGATAGAGCGATTTAATGCCACTGATAGGGAGTTGTGGCTTGCTCGTGATATCGCCAACATATGATATAAGGAAGTTAGAAACACCAAAGCTTTTAAATTTCAAAATTCCAGTCCCTCCCCTTCCTGAAGAACAAAGAATTTTATTTTTAGAGAACAACGGCGAGAGACTTAATTTTAGAAGGTGTTGTATTTGAAACAGAAGGATAAAAGCACACCTTACAAACTCTGTTTTTTCATTTCAATTGTGTCTGTAGCCAAAAGTTCTGTTGCTTCTTGCAAAAGTTGTTTTTGCTCTTTTTGAATTGTTTCTAAGCGCATACTAATTTCTGCAAGTCTTTGCTGTTTATCTTTGTAAATTTCTGGATAAGTTGCAGGTGGCAAAGGTGGCAGATTATTAACTGGTTGATGTGATGTGAATTTTTTAAGAGCGATATTACCAACTTTAGTAAATGAGAAAAAGCTAACTTTAATTAAGGCAAAAAGAAATTTAAAAGGAACTTGGAGAATCGACCAACTAGCAGTTTCAATCAAGCGTACAATAGCTTTGATAATACTTGAGGCGATCGCAATCGTAAAAAGCAGAATTACTAAACTGATAATTGGGTGATTAGTTGCCCAACCAAAAATTTGCACTAACCGGAAAATGCCTGGATGTTGAGTCATCCAATCATTCATGGAAGAGGCGATCGCGCTTTCAACTGCCGTCGATGTTGTATTCTTAATTTGGTCAGCAGTTTGCCAAGACTGTTCTAATGAACTTTTAGCTTGTCCAACAGTCGTGGTGACAGAATCAATTGCCTTATCAGTTGCCGTTGTTGCTGTTTGTTTCCAAGATTCTCCGACTCGATGCGCTGATTGAGTTAGAGAATCAACGCTTTGATTAACAAAATCTTTCGCTTGCTGAAAGCGAGGAAATTTTTCTGTGAGCAAATTTATGTCTATGCTCAAATTTTGCATCTTAGACATAGTTTCAGCGCAGTTTCTCGGTAGTATCGCTTTTTATGTAGTGATAATTACCATTTCTTGTAAGGGAGAAACTTACCTGACATAATAATTTTCACGCGATCGCCTTTTGGATCTTCTTCCTTGTCTACATCCAAAGTAAAATCGATAGCACTCATAATCCCATCACCAAACTTTTCTTGAACTACATTTTTTAGTGGAAGTCCATACACTTGCATAATTTCATAGAACCGATAAACAAAAGGGTCAGTTGGAACAATAGAATCACTACCTTTTATCGGATATTTAGTTAAATATGACGCATAGTCTGCATCAAGTCCTAATGCCTCAACCAATACGAGTGCTTCTTCAGGTGAAGCACTCGCTTGACGGTAAATTACAGAGGCAATCCATACTTCGTTACGTTGCATTCGCAGTGCTAATTCTGCAAAAGTCAGCCTTTTCTCTTCTTTTGCTGCTAAGAGTTTTTGAGTAATTTCACAAATAGACATGTTTGTTTGTAAAACAGATTTTGAGTTGTAGATTACCAAGCATATACTAACTTATAGCTGAAGAAAGGACACCACGAATGTATTGCTCCTCAACTCTCCCTTTCAATCCACTCCCGCTCCTGTCTGCCAATAAAAGTTGAGTAATAAATTTTACTTAAACCAAACACTGCACCCCAGGAATAATCACCCGAAACTGCGTAAAACACCACTAAAATACAATTCTAAATGCTGGCGACTAGGTGAACTGTGGTTTTAGCATAGTGCGGGTGTCGTAGCAAACGAAGGGGAAGGGGAAAAATATTTTCATTTTTTGACAGCAGGTTCAGTAATAACTGATACGCACGCATTCACCAAAGGCAATAACGGACCGAGTTGTTCTTGTCCGTTCACGGCTAATTCGCTGTGACACAAATATACTTTCTCGGATACACGAGACAGCAAATCTACTAAAATTCGTTGTAATCGCTGTTCTTCTGACAATTTCTCATCTTCTGCTGTCCAAGGTTCGCCTAATCTCTGTTGCAGAAACAAAGGGGCACCAAACAAGGTTGCTGCACCACCTTTTGCCCATAAGGGTGAACCTGCATCTAGCCAAAAATGCCAGCGGTGCGATCGCCTACTTGAACGGTATTGAAATATAGTAGCTAAAGTCACAGCTTTGCTTGCTGGTCCTACAGGACGCATTGGGTAAGGGTTCGCGGTTATAGTTCCCCGTCGCAGCAGTTGTATAAATTCGCCGACGGTGGGGGATGGGGAGAGGGGGGGAGGGGGGGATGGGGAGAAAGAATTGTCCCCTTGTCCCCCCAACCCCAAGTCCCCCTGTCCCCCAGTGCCCCTGTGCCCCTGTGCCCCCCACCCC
>JAHHID010000108.1 GCA_019359015.1 Spirirestis rafaelensis WJT71-NPBG6 | reverse complement strand
TCGGGAGTCACTTATCCTTTAAAGGGTAGGACTTGCACCTACATCCAAAAATCAGTTATGGAATATCGGAGTTCACTCCGACGTTCTCACCTAGCGCTATGAATTTACGCTAGAACGAGTCGCACTACCTTAGTAGCTATATAAAGTGGTGAGGATTATTTGAGGACAGGATTAGCAAAAGCCACTAAAAGGCGTGAAACAAAACTTGAATTAACAATAATTGCTACACGGCATAGATTCATTTAATGCTCTTCCGCTCTATTTTGCTGGCGTGCCACTTCCTTTGCTTTGTCCGCGATCGCGGACTATGCTATCTTGTGCCACCATCAAGCCAACTAATACCAGCCTCTCTAGCAGCTTCGGAAGTATAGAAAATTTTCCTAGAGTCATACACTGAGCCATCCGGGCTGACTATGCGAAACTGCCAGCACTTACCTGCACTATAAAAAACTAAAAGAATACAGCCATTGATTGCAGAAAAATGCTGGATCTGTAATTGTTTCATCCCGACATTGTAAGCGCGATCGTATCGTATCTAATGCTAATGCGAAATCCTCATACCTGTTAGGCATGGGAGAGGAGGTTGGAAGGTTTGTTATTTAACTGTGTATCCCGGAACGAATTCCCATCTCAGAGTATTTTTTGATGTCGATGGGTTCCCAACCTTTTACTCTAGGGAAAGTATTTATTTCGCCTTTCAGAATGTAAACGTAACAGCTAGGCTCGACTGAGTTGACATAAGCTAATTTTTCATCAACTAATATCCAACTTCCGGCAGGGGGAAAACCAAATTGTTTAATTGTAGAACCTAACTCCTGCGTTATTGCCTCAGCTTCTTTTTGGCTAAAACAAACTGCTTCTGTAATATCTAGAATCTGCCTTTCTTGCCCTGTCTGGTTTAAGCAGGTATAAATGTCTTGTCTTTTCTGCACAATTTTAACAACTTCTGTCGTGTTGTCTGCTAAAACTATTTCGGCGATAGAACCAATCTCTGGCACGATTGGCGCGGTTGTTTCGTTTATTGCTTCAGTTTCAGGCGGTGGCGGTGGTGGTGCTTCAAAGCTAAAACTATCAAAATCTTCAAGTCCGCCACTTTGAAATTCTGCTTTATTGCAAAAAATAACGTTGTTAACGGATTGGAATAGGGAATTACTAGAAAACTTAATATTTTTCCAGTAAGCTTTTATTGTCTCCCTCTTACCATTTTTTCTTATTTGCTTTGCGTCAACGTGATGATCGTGTATCCGATCTTTGAGGTGATTTACAAATAAGCTGTAACTAAATGCTTTAAGTCGCGATGCTTCACAAAAAGACTTGTAATTGTCATACAACACTGCTGATTCTAAAACATCAAACTCATCATCTGAAGTAGCCAAAGAACTATCAATGAACTGAAGAACAGAAGAGGAATTTCGGGCTTGCTCTGCGTTTAACTCAGCCATTTGAGGCAAGAATCGAGCCGTTTCTAGTAATTCATTTCTTACTTCAGCATTCATGCTCAAAGCCCAGTTAATTATCTCGCTTCGATAAGCTTTTAATTTGTTTTTGAGTTGTGAGTCAATTTTTTTTGTATCACGTCTTTTTAGCTTAAACTTGATCACCCTTCGCGCCCATCCATCGCCTGAATTCTCGATCTGAAGTTCCAATACGCTAGCCATGAGGAATCTACAATTCCACTGCCGTGTATATCCTGTAGCATTGTTTAGTTGTCGTCCGTTTAGCGGATGATTATCAACTAGTTTGTAAAAATCGCGTACCTCACTCTGGAATCCGCCTAAATCTTCAAAAGTTGCTAGTCTAGCCTGACTTAAGTATTGATGCCTTTTCTCCGGCGATGCAACTTCTTTAAAAGTCCCTAAGCTGCTTACATTCTCAGGCGGCAACAGACTCTGTATTAAGTTGATTAGCGTGCCCTTCCCGCCTCCGCTTTGACCCCCAAAATGAACGAAAAAGCCATATGGTGCGCTTGGATCAAGTACCATGCAGATTACTGCTCGTAACAAATTTATATTTTCTGCCCCCAATGTTTCTTTGAAATAATTTAAAACAAACTCAGGGCAGACATCTGATTTTTGATAATCACCTTCTATTTTGTGTGTAAGAAGATAATCTTTTGAATGTGGTAATAAACGTCCTACCCGTGTGTCTAATACGCCATTATCAAAAGCAATTAAATGCTGATTATGTTCTGCTGGAAGTTCGCAGGATAGAGCGCTTCGACAAAAACCCATTGAATTTTTCTTGTTTCTCTCTCCTGCGAAATTATAAACTTGGACAAAACCACCGTCTTTATCGCGGGTTAGAGTATAGAGTTTTCGTAAGTTTTCAACAATCAGCTTTTCTACTTTTACATCGGAAACTAGCACCCAAACTGAATTTTTAGAATACTGATAAAAGCTATTGTTAAGAACTATCCAGTCCTGATTTAGTTCAAAAACTGTCTCTAATATTGTCTGTTCAGGTGTGCTTTTTACTTCATAAGAATTATTTTTAGCAAAATAATCCTCCTCTTCTTTTAATTTGTTTTTCTTCTTTAAGTCATCATTTATTTGTTTTTCTATTATTTCAACGATCAAACCAGGATTAATCTTCTGGTCATCTAGGTGTTCAATCCAATCAGCAATGTCTTGCGCCGGGGGGCAATCTTTCCAGAATTTTGTAATATCTAGTAAGGAAATGTTTACTTTAGAACCCTCAGCAGCTTTTTTTAATTTGTTAGCCTTTGTTTGTCCCGCTGCGTCATTGTCCGGCAATATTACTAGTCTTTCAATCCCATATTTTTCAAGAGTTGCTATTAGCAAGTCTTCTGATCCGGCTCGATTAGTTATGGTGACTAACTGTAGTTTTTCTCTCGTAACATTACAACATTTTTCGCCTTCGACCCATAACGCACTAGTCTGCCCCTCTAGTTCTTCGTGATAGTAAGGTTCCCAGGTTGCCTGGGGTGCGCTAGCTGAAGCAGACTTAGCACACCACATAGCCTTTTCTCTTTTGGTGCAGTCGGCATCTGTGAAAAAATCCCTCCGAACAATTTCTTGATTTTCGCCGTACTTGTAAATAGTTTCAAAGCAATCATATTGAACAACACCTTTTTTATTTGTGATGTTGCCTAGTGCCCTTCTTTCTGGCAGGCTAACTGACTTTAGTCTACCTAATTTGAAACCTGGCTTAGATTCGTTGTGTTTTGAAGACTCCTGTCCTGGCTTTTGATATTGTTTCTTTTCTGAAGAATGACCTGCTGAGTTGTAATGTTGGCTATTTAAAGCTTCACCCGCAAGTTCATGGCATCTTCTTCGGATCGCTTTCGTGTCGCCACAACCCGAAAAGCAACTATAAGCACCCGTAGATTTATTTATCGATAAATCATTGCCATCACAATTTGGACAAATATGTTTATCTTTGCATTTAGGGTTTTCGTCTAGAAGATGAACGTAATTAAGGATGTTAAAATCTTCAGTATCTCGTTGGGCGGAGGCTGGAGAGTCAGTAAAGGAGAAGCTTATTTCTTCTTGTTGGAGGTCTTTCATTTAGAGCGCCTCCTCTAGATGTTGGATGGCGGTGATCACGAAACGCGCTAGATCGTCGTAAATACCCTTCTTTTCAAGCAAGTTTAAGGCGGGTGTTAACTTGCGATCGCGGATGTATTTCCTAAGCAGAAATGCTTGGGTTTCTGGATGATTTAAAGCTATAATTCGCTTAGTGAATTTTTTTTTGTGGTTCATGGGGATTGGTTGCTATTCTTTAGTGCGACGCAATCCTTTTAGCTTTATGCCTTATCTTGTGTCATGAAAATGTATGCTATCCCATTCGCGACACAAATTGTTTAAGATAAATGTATAAACGTTGAAAATTTTGTGCTGGACAGGTTCGCAGCTATAAGAGCGACTGGTAATCGTTCTTCGGTAAGGTGGTGTTTATCTCAAACAAGCCAAGCTAGTAGCTAAAAGGACACTGTCCACTTTTATTTTTTTGAACTTGTATTGAATAAATATTGATCGAGCGCAAAACGAATTAATTCGCTTTGTGTAATATTTGTTTGTTTTGCAACATCAGCCAGTTTAACATCGACTTGCTTGTCTAGGCGAAAAGTGCGGTGAACTTTGCTTTTCATAATTTCAAAGCGAAAATAGTACGGGCATACTCTTTGATAATTGTGGCACAGGACCCAACCTGCTGTTGGCTTGATTTTGCGATAATAACAGACAAAACCGTAATTCTTTATCAAATCTTTATAATTAAAGTATATTTACCCGTGTAATTACTATTGCCATTGTATTTTTGTTATAAAAAATTACAGTTAATACTGAGAATAAAACTTTAGAGCTTTTTGTCGTTATTTATGTCTCAATTTCGGTTTTTAAGTTATTAGCTTCAATAAGCGTTTGAACCAACCCATTGAGTCTTTCTAACTCATTTTGGCTTGAACAATCAACATCAAATCCAATACCTAAGAAGCAGCGCAAAGCTTTTTCAACAATGTCGGTTCGGTTTAGCTGCAATTCTTTGGCTCGTTCATCAGTTTTTTCGACAACAAAGTCAGGCAATCTGAGGCTAATATTCAACCGCTTTTCTTGTTTTGAAGCCATATATTTTTACGTTCTACATCTCAATCATAGTTGAGCACGTGTGGCAAGCGCAATACATATTGCATCACAAAAACTTATTAAAATCTGATAAATTATATTTTATTGTGATGCAAAATGCATCTCATTTGTATCACGAAAGAGCTATCTTATAGGAGTAGGCAAGCGGAGCACGAGCAAAGCCAACTGCTAATTATCAGAATGCCTGTATAAAGTACCAACCATTTTTTCAAGAAGAATGAATTCATCAGAAGATTTAAGATTCATCGTCAGACGGCTTATCGAAATTGGCGCACAGCAAAGTTATAAAAATGCTGTTACTGAGCTAAAATTTGCCCTCTTGGACGTTGAGGCTGCTGAAAATCTCACCGGAAGCAAATTCCCGCTAAATTACGATAACTTACGCACCAATATTCAGCAAATCATCGCCATTGTTGAAACAGGGCTGGAACCACCCGAAGGTCAAGAGCAAGATTAATGCGATCGCCGCACCGACCAAAGTTAAGCGATCGCCCGTCCGAAATTCATCAAGATAATCGAACAATGAAAATTTTACCATCGGTATTAATGCTTTGGCTGATTCTTTGCATCCCTGCGATCGCAGACACCACAAATAGAGGATGCGATCGCCGATCCGACTGCCAATTTACCCCAGCTAAAGCAGTATGAACAAACAAGAAATCATGGTTAATTCTGCACGCGCAGAAGTCGCTCAATCGGCTCAAACCCTGTTAAACAAGATTGATGCTCTAGAAAGGTTGGAACCTTTAACTGAATTACAACAGGCAGTGTATGACCGAACCGATCTAAACATCAGCGACGCAACTAATGTACTTCATTTTTTGATTGAGGTTTTGGAACAATGAGAATTTCAATTCGCAAGCACAATCAAGTATATCTGCAAGAACTAGCCCTTCAGATGGGACTTAGCGATTTGTCAGAAACACTCAATTATTTACTTTTGGATATAAAAGGGCTTGGCTATCAATTCGGTTCAAAACCCGCGCCACGACCGCAGACCGCGCCAATCGGGTTCGATGCATCTACTTTTGAGACTTTTGTTACACCAGCACCTTCTCAGGAGTGCGATCGCAATTACCAAGAAATTGACCCAATCATCGCCCGTTTCGCTAATTTAATCGAGGAATTTTAATGATGGTACAAAGATTTTTAGATGGCTTTGAACAGTATATTGATGAACGCGCTGATGCTGTTGTTGCTGCACAAAAAGTAAGAGAACAAATGGGATTTGTTAGTGATGAATCTAAACTAATTCTTCTCAAACAACAACTTTATCGGAAGGCTCGCGCCGATGAGAATACTGCCGATTTGCGACGTGCTATCGATTGCATACAAGAGGGTTTGGACGCTCAAAATAGAGAAAAAAACTCTTTTAGTTCTCAGTTATCCGGACTTGTCAATAGCTTAATCTTGGCAGCATTTCTTGCAACAGGATTGAGCTATGCAGTAACAAAAAATTGTGGTGATTATTCTTCACAGCTTTGTCGCGATGCTCGTGTAATTCCAGATGCGATCGCAAGGTACATCAAATAATTCAAAAGGCAGGAAAGAGTATAAATCAATCCTGCCTCCCAGACTCATCTGAAAATCAGACAAACCAGACATAGAGGAATTTTATCATATGCCAGTCAAGAAAAAAGAGAATGGCTCACTAACAGGCAGCAAGCGCTATGCAGCCGAAAAAGGTAAATCAGTCGAGGAGCAAACTCAAGAAAACCACGCTAAAGCAGTTGACAAAGTTAAGGCACGGTTTCAAAAACCCGATGAGGCTGTTGTCGATGGTGTCCGGACAATAGCGCAAGGGGTTAAAGGCGTAGAACGCGCCGCCCGGACTGTACGCCAAGCTGTGAGCGGTGGTAGCAGTACTGTAACCGATAACCACAAAGAGTCTCTAGGAAAAGCTTCTGAGATTGCCGCTCAATTTGGGATTAAGGAAATTGAAATCAGCGATTTACTGGGAAGTGACCCCTATTCTGCTGATGCAAGTATTCCAGAGATGAAAGAGGCAGACGCTAACAGAGAAAAACTCAAAATACAGCGTCAAAACAATGCTTTAGAAGTCAGACTTGAGAAGATTAAACAGGGCAGAAAGGTAGTATCAGTTGCTACTGAACAACGCTGATTAATTGGTGATTTTGTTGACTTCTCTACCGTTGGAATTGAGACAGCAACTAAGGTAGTTAAGAATCAAGTTGCAGATACCAAATACCAAACAGAGCAATCTAAGTTAGAACAAACAGAAGAGTTACTGTATCAGCAACGTGTAGCAACTCAAGGCACAATGAATCTTACTAATGGTATTGAGGACGAATGGCAACTTAAGTTCCAGTTGCAAGGTACTAGGAACGATAGATTGAGGCTTGAGATAGAAGGGTCACACAGAGACAACGACATCAAGCGAGAGGAATTAGAAGCGCGTCTGTTTGAAAGCTAAACACAAAACTAGGGGAGGTAAGAACTCCCCACACTAACTATTAGAAACAATCATGAATATTTCCCTCAAATCTGCATCACGCAGTCTAACTGTTGTGGCTAGTCTCTTGTGTCTTGGTGGTGTTCTCAGTTTCGTTAAGTCAAAGCAACCACTTGCACTAAATATAATCGTTGCTTCCGCAAGTGTGGCTGTTAGTACTGAACTTACCAGTAGAAACAATCACAAAAAAGCTAACGAGCAACTAGCTGATATTGCTGTTAACCACACAAAAGAATGGCAAACTCTAAACACTAAGTATCAACAACAATCACAGGTTTTAAAGGAAACTGAGACGCTACGAGATGAACTACAGCAAGAGTTTTCTAAAGCTAGTGATGAGATTGTTCTGAAAAACCAAACTATTCAAATCTTGCAAGACAAGGTTAACCAGTTAGTTGTTAGCTTTGAACTTAGGACTCAAGAATTAGATTCTAAACTACAGCAAGATGATATGCGTTATCAAGAATTAATTAATGTTTTTAAAAGCTTAATCTTTGAGCATCTCAACGAAAGAATTTACAAATTTTTCAATAGTTTAGATGAGACTATCAGTAAAAAACTCGACAGTGAAAACTATCAAGCTATCCATGATAATCTAGTACCTTTCAAAGATAAATTACAGATTCACTATGATACTCACTGCGAATTACTCAAAAGCATAGATGAGATTGATGGTGAGTTGTCTGATATTGTCACTGATATTTTAGGTATCTACTCTCGTATTGTTGATGAACAGACAGCACTAAAAACACGCTTTAGAAACTTACTTAATCTTGATGAAAGACGGTCATTAGAGGATGCTTACAACACTCTAGCTGACTATTCTAAGACTCACGCTCCTGTTTCTAAGGCTAAGGATTTATTAGGAGAGTACAGCAATTTCCAGAAAAATCAGCTTAACAATCTAGGCGAACAGTTAGAAGATAATGTAAATTCTCTATCAGAAATGAGGGGACAAGTCTTTGATTTAATCGCTCAAATAGAGCAGATAGCACTTGAGAAATTTGCACTCAAAGATGAGTTAACCAAGCTTAATCAGCCTCAAACTTGGCGACTAGCACAAGGCAGTAACGAGCTAACGAAAGGCAACATCATCATTAACTATTTTTGGAGTAAGGGCATAAAGCTAGATCGCGCCTTTACTGCTGGTGATGTCTATGAGTCTAAGATTTACTACCACACCGACAACAACCCGCGTACTTTAGTATTTAAAGAACTTAACGACCATTCAGAAGCCTTGCAACAGCTTTGTCTAACTCTCAAGCCTATAACTTTTGATTGGGATGCGGACAAAGGTTTAATGGTTGCGTCTCTGACCTGGAAAGCGAGAGAGAAAGAAGAAAAGCTTGATGAGTTATCTGATAAAGCAATTGAGCGTTTAGCACGGTCTTGGGACACCTGGAAGAAACATGCTAAAAAGTGGAACCGCATCAGAATTACAGGTGGTTCGGGTGCGGGTAAAAGTCCACTAACAGAGCGGATTGTTTCTGAACAACTACAACACAAAAAAGTCAAGGCTATCGATGCTATCAAGTTGTACAATCCTCAATCTGGATCGCGCAAAGACAATTGGAGTTTTCCTAGTGTTGGCAAGACTCACCAAGACAGTATTCGAGGCGTGGCAGAGTTAACCGCTTTGTGTGGGCGCAAGTATCAAGGCTCATTTGGTATCTGGGTATTTGATGAGGTCGATTCAAGTTTGAGACAAGCGCCTGGTAAGAAAAGACCGACAGCAGATGACCCCGAACCGGAACCAACAATGAGCGCGAATATGCTCTCAATCATTACCCAGATTGACCACACGTCACAAGCTGTCTTTTACTTGGGTCAAGGTGCGAACACTGGCAAGATACCCAACACCACCAAAGGCGATTGGAATAACCTTGTGGCGATTCACATCAACGGCAACTCTAAGGACTACTTGAGACTTGCGGACCATATCGACACCGAAAGTAAAGACAAGCTGATGAAGCAAGCCGATTTATTGCAGAAGTACTGCGATCGCAAAAACTCAGAATTAGGACTTGACCGAGTAGAACCAGGTGCTTACCGCTATGCCTTGGTTGACGAGTTTGGAGAAAAACAATATTTTGTCATGTTGCCTCTGTTCAGCGCTGACGAGTTTTTAGATTCACTCTCTACCCCAGCCCAGAAAGAGTCATCCGTTAAACCTTCATTGGTTGCTGTATCTCTGCTATAAATCCAGTGCCCACACTGCCAATCAAAAGAATTTAAAAAACATTTCCGCGTAGCTGATGCACATAAGTATAGATACTCATGCCTCAATGTTGAGTGCAAAAAAACTTTTGTAGCAGACGTATTAACTAATACTATTTAAGGGTTTATAGGGATTGGCGATGAGTTGGCTGAGTGTTGGCTACCAGTCAAATCCAGTCAACTATCAGCCAAATCTAAACCTGAAAGTATTAATCTTCCGTTGTTGGTTAGCCAATTGGCTGGCACATAGTAGGGGTACGCGATTTTGTTGGCTACCAGTCAATTAATGTTAGTAAAAATTTACCCTACCTTAAATAACTTCGTTGCAAACTGGCTATTCCTTAATAGCAACTAACAATTTTCTTCTTAATAGTTGAGTTGCAATAGAAGAGGAATATTCTCAACAAAGCCCTTTTTTGTGCATGACTACTGACCTAGTACAGACCTAGTACACCTCAAACTAATCTTAAGGAATTAAAACTAATGTCAGAAATGAACGGCAAAGCGATCGCAACAGACACAAGAGTTCTAGAACCCATAACTGCCAAAGAATTAGAATCATCAACTGCCAAGCAATCGCGCAAGCCAGCTACACGTCAGAACAAAACAATAAACATTAACCTGGACTTAGACGCAGGGAGTAGCCGCGCTAAGTTTGTTATTGATGGATGGTCTGGAAGTTACCCCAGTATTTTTAAAGAAGTTTCGGGCGACTTACCCAGCGGTATTAGCGGGTGCTTCTCCATCGGAAATAAAAACTACGCTGTCGGGCGCGTGACTAACTCTCTCAACGGTGAAGTAGTCGAGGCATTCAAAGATAATAAAATAAAATTCCTGCACATCTGGCTCATAGGTGCATTAGCTAATCACCCTGATTTACTCGCTGACATTGTTGATGATCGGAAATACAAAGGCAAGCCAGCGCGGTTAAAAGTGACACTGCGTCTACTCTCCCTTTCGTCAAGCAAACGCAACGACATCGCCAAGATTCTGCAAGGGACAAAAACTTTTAGTTTTGAAGGCACTGTCTTTGAGATGGAGATAACCAACGACAACTATTTATACCCTGAGGGCTACGGCTGTGCATTAGAGGCGATGAAACTTATACCACAAGGTATTCCTGAGTTTCATGTTCTCGACTTGGGCGGTGGCACGCTCACATTCTCAAGTTACCAAGTTGGGAAGAAACCAAAGGCAATTGAACAGACACCTGCAAGCGGTAACGGTATGAAAGCAATCATCGAAAGCTTATCAATAGCCCTCGCCCGTGTGGATCGTGGTGGTATCCAGTACAAGAAAGAGAATCTAGAGTCAGCACTCAGAAATTCAAAACCACTTGAAAGTGGTAAACATAGTGTCAAGTATCGACATGGAACAGAGACGCTTGAGATTGGCGATACGGTGACGCACGCATTGAGCGAATGGGTATCAGAGATGCCGATTGTTGAAAGGCTATTGACCAAAGTTTCACAGGCTTTACTCAACGGTCAACCTGTCTACGCGACGGGTGGGGGGATGGCAATATCTATTGTGGCTGATTGGATCGTGCGTTATTGCTGCGCTGATATCACAAATCCTCAGTTTTACATCGTAGAGAATCCACAAGAAATCAATCTCACAGGCTTGAGCAATTTAGCTTAATCAAAAGTCTAGGGAAGCGGTGTAACTTGCCCTAGACTCATCCCTTACCTCTACGCAAAGGATTCCTTAATTATGGGTTGGCAACAGAGAAATGATTCAGTCCAAGGGTATATCTATTTATTCAGAGCAGTTGGTTTTCATGGTTGGCTACCGGGCGCTGTCTTAGGACGCTACAAAATCGGCTTGTCTCGCAATCCAGAGGCTCGTCTAGACACTTTTCACAGTAATCAGCCACCGTGCAACCTAGAAATAGTCCGAATAATCGAAGTAGAGGACATGGGAGAAACCGAAAGCCTGATACATCAGCAGTTCAAAGCCAGCAACGTCAAATTGACTAAGAGTAGGGAATGGTTCGACCTTATGCCGTGGCAAGTAGTTATGGTGCATCTAGTTTTCAACCGACACGAGATTAAGCGATCGCGTCCAAATCTACCCGTCAAAGCGATCGCAGGCGGATTAATTGCGCTTTTAGGGGTGGGAATGCTGTTAGGGCAAGGGTTATCACAGCCTGCACCGCCACAACAAGTACAGCAAATTAAAATCAAATAGTTCAATGTAATCCATGATAATGAGGTAAACCCTCTTGTGTGCAACCTTGTAGCAATTTAGGTATGAAAATGTCTTTAAACAGGCTTAGACTTAACTTAGCAATTTGTTAACATTTTCAAATCCAACTAAGTCAAAAAAAGTTTATTAGCACCATCAGGATCATCATTCTTCTTCTTATTTAAGAAATAAAGCTTAATATGATAATAGCAACAAGCTACCACTATGATTATTCAAAGATGTTGTCGCTCATACAGCGTTGAAGAATCATCAGGACGAAAATATTTCATAGAAAATTTAGTAATAAAAAGATACCATCCTACTCGTGTAAGAGAATGCAGGCGAGTAATATCTCCGTCTTTTATCCGCTTGAGGAGCCTACTTCTCAGTAAAGTCATAGGACGACTTATATCAACAACCCATTCTCCGCCTGTTAAACCATTCCCAATAAAGAAAAATTCAAAAACATTGTTTTTAGAAATCTCTGTATAAGCTTTTAATGGCTTAAACTTTTCTAGAGGAAAGCAAGGGCATAAGACTATAGTTTCTTTTCTATCCAAATCACAAGTACTAGTTATGATCATTCCAGGTGCTTTGATATTAGAAAGTTTTCCATCCTCAGTGAAATCCAAGAATGGAATTGTATTCAGTATGTCCCCTTGTGACCATTCTTGAACCGGATCACTTAAAACCTGTACTCTGTTATTTTTAATACCAAATTGTTCTACAGCAAGTCTTGCATCAGCAGTAGTTTCATCCGGATATATTGGGAAAGCCTTCTGTAAGTATTGGATTAAACTATCTAGTTGAATTCCGCCCATTTTTTAAAAATCCGGGAAACCTAGCTCCGATTGTGATGCAATTATCTCTCTCCATAATTTGGAGTCTTCAGCGCTAAGAGATATACTCTTTCGTTGCAATTCTGTAGCAAACATGGCAATAGCTTCCTGTTCGCTTACCTTCGTTTGATTATTTTGTCGGACTTGAAGATTATCTTCAACTGAGACGGCTGAATTAAAAATTAGCCTAGAGACAGGCATTGTTGCCGATGAAGTCGCCACAGATGCAGCGAGAACCAATGGAGTCAAACATTGTCCCAAAATACTAAAGTTTTGGCTGCTACCTGTTTTGGATACAGGATAGACTTCCGTAAAAAAAGTTGCCGAATTCGTAGTTGAAAAACAAGTCATACTTCTACCTCTTCTTTTGACTGAGGAACTAAATTTTTATAGTTCTCTTTAATAAGATCATGCACTTTTCGTGTCCAATCAATTAATTTATCTTCCGTCCATTGCCCATCTAGATTTTCTTGTTGTTCAGAATTTTCATAAAAAGAGTCTAAATCCAAAATTAAAATTTTATCGTTGGAATTAAAACTTAAATTTATATCGAGAAACAGTCCAATTTCAATTTGATCTACTTTTTTTATTTGTACAATTTTAGTTAGATCATCTTTATTTTGGAACGGTGAATTAACGTTCAAAAAATCAAAAGGATTAGACACATTATCAAATCTATTAATGTAACGAAGCCCTATTCTAGTAGGATGACTGATTTTAACACCATGTAATCGAGCCGAGGACAAAATTTCTTTAATATCTTTTACAAAATGTTCAAAACCTGTATACCGAATATAGTTGATGCTGAGGACATCATTTCCTAATTGAAACAATTTGGATTTATCTTGGCTAGAAAATCTGTGTCGAATAAGACCCGATATTAAAATAAAGTCAGGAATACCCTGTGGTTCTATTTTTTCTATGACAGGGAAGTCTGTTTTATGAGTAACTGCCATTCCCCCAGCAAAAATAGCGTAATCCTCTATGGCGGGAAAACGTACTTCAAATAACGCTTCTTGTAATGCCACAATGTTAGAGACACCTTAAAAATATTGATCTAATACAATTTTACATTCAACTAGCCAACTATGATGGGATAAACCTGAAGGGGGAGGATTTGGTGCTGTGGTACACAATTAAAACCCGCCCTGGACGGTGGTAGGTCAGTTGACTAGTGCCCCAAGAATATTCCAGTGCTACCGAGAAACTACTACTCAGCCAGGACGGTTGTTGAACAGATAAGAAAGGAGTATGGCGAATGAACCACGTTGTAGAAAGTGAAAACAACGTGAAACGTACTTTTTTCTCAGTTGCAGTAACGGATACATAAGCCATGATTCAGCCGCTCGGATACTGCGAGGAGCATGTAAAGAAGTGGGAATAATTGGCGTATCGACACATAGCTTTAGGCGCACCGCGCTAACCCAGATGAGTAATGTAGGCATTCCCTTACGGGTAATTCAGGAGATATCCGGGCATAGGAACTTAGACGACATTTCTATCAAGCCCAAGCGTTTGCCCAAAACATAGAGAAAAGTCTATAGCACTAATGATTCAACTCGGTACTATTCGTCGTGGCGCATCAGCGATTACTTTACGCTTAATTGAGATAAAAGGCTGACGAATTATCTCTACCATTCCCACGGATTTACCGCAGAAATTACATAAATTTAATGTCAGAGCGTCGGAATCTTGCAATCACTTCTCTCCCAATCCCCACACATTTAACATCGATTCAACGCCAATTCACCACAAATCAGCCATAGAAACCCACAGATTTAACACTTTGTTGACGTAAATCCTATGCCTGACACAGAAACGGTTTCGAGGGATTAACGCGGCCTGTGGCTTGAATATGTCGGTAAATAAAAATTTACCGACTTTTTCTGCCTTAGAAAGCCCAGCTTACAAGAGTAAAAGTAGCGAGAATTTTCCCATTACTACCTAAAAGATTTTTGCATCTAACTGCAAATACCCTAAGCTCAGTAAGCATTAGGGTAGGGAGTAATCGCGAAAATTTTATGAGAAATTACCGTGTTTTTTCTGACGTTTAAACAATTTGTCTAACTTCTATTTTCGCTAACACTTAATTCATTCAAGTCGTGCTAACGAGTTGCATTCGGGTCACGATAATCAGTAGGTTCAGAGCGTTTGCCCTTAGCTAAACCAGCTAAACCAGCCAGTCCTAATAAGCCCAGCCAGCCCCAGTTAAAATTGTGATTATCTCTGTTATCAACCCCTTGAGTAGAGGTGTTATCTGTACGTGAAGTAGTGTTTGTATCCCCAGAGGTGCTGCTTTGTGCTGAGGCGGGCATAATTAAAGGAGTTATGGCAAGACCCACTGCTAGAATGCTAGAGCCAATAACTTTTGATATGTCCGAACGCTTCATAATTAAAACTCTGTTTTGGTATTCATACTTTATCAGTCTCAAACTGAAACATACATCAGTCCTTAGCGACAAATGACGCTGCTTATATAGTCCTAATAAAGTAGTATTTCACTCAAATAAAAATGCCAACAGAGTGAGATTTCTAAATCTTGGCTTACTCTAATCAACAACGGGAGCATCCCAGTTTTTATTTTTTTTTTTTTTTTTATTAAAGATAAATAAAATGTGGGACGGTATAAGATGTAATCCATGCGTTCGCTTTAATGAGAACTGCTATGACTGAAGAAGAAAACCAACTGTTGCTCGAACATGCTCGTGCGATCGCACGAGTTAGTAACTGTACACTCAAACAAGTCGAAAATTTCTGTGCTTACCTTGAGAAACATCGACACCGGATTATCAATTATCAGTATTATCAAGCCGAACAAATTTGTTCTATTGGCAAAGCGTGCAATAGAATCTACTGTCAAACAGATCGACCGTCGAACTAAAATTTCTGGCGCACAATGGAAAATTGAGAATGTTCCTCAAGTCATTGCTCAACGCCAGAGCCTATCTTAATGGATTAATCTTTGTTCGCTAAATAAAAAGTGGGATGCTCTCATGTTGATTTAGCATCTCTGTATCCGATACTTGTGGTATCTACAATGACACTGGCATGGCGAAAGTATTTTAAATTATTTCCTAAAAGTAAGAGTAATTCCCAAATAATGGTAAATATTAACGCCTCAACCGACTATTCAAAAAGAGTACCTAATCGGCTAATCACTAAACTTGGTAGATTCTCTTGGTTTCGTGGCATCCGCAGTAAAATCAAAAAAATCCCTAAAACCTATAAGGTACAATTCAGCAATATTTTTTTTGAAGATATAAATACAAAACACTGTCTTGAGCAAATTAATAATACTTCTTTATACCAAGGTTTTTATCTCAAGCAAAACCTAGTCGATGAAATATTTAATTTTGCTATTGATAACGAATGTATAGAACCAAAAACTTATAAAAAATTTCATGCACTCTTGTATAATAATTTCCCCAAATCAAATTACATATATCGTGGATTAGTAACTAACACCCACAAATGCCCAGCCATAGATGAGGTGAAATTTAACTACAAGGCAATTGAAATTGCTACGAAATTTTTAGGATATGAACCAACTAATATTACCCAACATCTAACTTGGAGTCTTGTCGTACCCGAAAGTGAACATTTCATACAACAAAATTATCCTACTACTAGATGGCACTACGATGTTGTCGGTGAAGAATCACTAACTTTTAATTTCTATCTCACTGATGTCAATAATGATCAGGAGGGACCTCACCAGTTTATTTCTGGGAGTCATAAAAATCTACCTTGGCAACTCCTTTTCAAGCCCAGTAGCATCCGTGAAAATACCCTTGATAAATACTTCCCTCAACAACTCAAATCATCGATACTCGGTAAGTCGGGATATGGGTTTATTGAAAATCCCTTATGTTTGCACCGTGTTAAGCCACCTGCGATGAAACCACGATTAATTCTGCAACTTCGTTACTCTTGAAACAGATGTAATTTGGGAACTGATTCGAGCGTTATCCTAAAACCCAATCACCGAAACCGCCCTCCCCTTCTGCTCTGGCGTTACCTCTAGATCACGTTGTAACGTCCCCAGGTCACTATGCAAGAGATTTCTTGAATAGTTCTCAAAGGTATCCCGGCGTTGGACATCTGCGTGAGGGCAGTAAAGTTAAGCCAAGTAAGGGATACCGTTTCCAGCGGTCACAAAAGTACCTTTAGGTCGCCCGGTTTGTTGTAGCGATTGCTGATGTACATATCTCTCACGCCGATGGACGCGGCAAACTCCAAGATCATGTCTGCTGTCGGCTTCATTATAGGTTGTGGTTAATAGCTTGTAGTACTATGTACCAAATCCATTGTTAAACCACTGGTATTACACCAATCCACAAGGTAGATTTTCAGTGGTGCTAGAAGACCCGTTATAGCAGTATTAATCAACACAAGCCCGTCATAGCGCGGGTTTTATCATATTCAAATTCATACATAGAGAAAAGTCTATCACCCCATTCTAGACACCCCATTCTTTTGATGCTTTATTTAAGCACAGGTAAGAAATGGGGTGTTATAGTTGGGGTATGGACAATCAAAAAACAAGTAATAACAATTATGCCACGCTCAATAGAACAAATTAAAGCGGACTACAAAAACCAAAATTTACGTGCAGTAGTGCGCGACATGATGAAAGCCAACCCTAAGCTAATCTATACAGTCGCGGGGAAAGAATGGACTGCTGGAGAAGTAGGAAGGAAAGGGAAAGTCGCCGACATGATTCAACACATCAGCTTATGGGAAGGGAAAGGGCAGCTAGAAAAACCTGTAACAGAATACATGTCTGAAACAGTAAAAGTAGTAGATGAACCCACTGATGTAATAGGAGTAGTTGAAGCTGCCACTGATAGCTTAGAAAAAATTGATACAGTTAAATCTGTAGAAACTGTGAAGGTTACTAGCGAAGAATATACCCAATCCGAAGCTGAAAAGTTAGCGATCGCCAAAAAGATTTACTACAGCAAAACGCAATCCGATGACCTTACCGGACTGCAAGAATATCACCTCAAATTGTGTCAGCAAAATAAATATTTTCTGCCCGAATTCGCTATTTTAGTAGCACGGTCTAGGGTAATTATTGAAAACTATGCCGATAGCGTTAGTCCAAACGGGAAGGCTCACCCCGGCTCTACGATTGCGTTAAAAGTCGCTATTGTAAAGTACATAAAGGAATTCGTAGACGTTGACAATGATAAATTCCCCCCAGTCAACGACCGCACCTTATTGGACACTTTCAAAGATTTTGATGACGCGCTACGAGGGGCTTTTAGAGACATTTCCTCTCTCAAAACTAGAATGTACTCCAAAGGCAATGAAGAGGCTGAGGCTGACGTAAGAGCCATCAATGTAGCACCGTTTATTGATTGGGCTGTCGCTACTGTTTCAAATCTTGGGAATAACTCAGCCAAGTGGAGAGAGGTTGCTATTGCTGTAATGTTGCTCACTGGTAGAAGACAGTCCGAGGTAATGGCTTCGGGTATCTTTGAATATGTCGATGATTCTCACGTCATCTTTGAAGGGCAATTAAAACGTCATATTGATGAACTGGTAGCACCCGAAAAAATCCCAGTGCTAGGCAACGCTGCCAGACAGGTAATTGATGCGAACGCTTGGTTAGAGAAATATGATAAGCGCTCCATTCCCAGCGAACGCACTGCCAAAGCTATCCAAGAAGCGGCTAAAAAATCTCATAACAGATGCTCTCGCTACATAGCAGAACAGATGGATTTGCTAACCCCACTTGTTACTATTACCAACGGCAAATCTTGGACATTCACTAAGGACGGCAAAACAGTTAATAAATTCAAGGGGCACTTAACCCGTCAAATTTACGCCCAAGTATGTGAGAAGCTTTTTAGTGACTCTGACAATGAGAAAAAACAATCTTTCATAGCCAGAATTCTGTTAGAGGGAAGAGATGCGGCTGTGGCTTACGACCGGGATATCGAAATTAAAGATATCCAGGACATCAAAGCAAAATATGGAGAGGTGCATAATTGATGTCAGCTTAACTAGAGACACCAAAGATTATATCTGTGTCTCTAGTTAGGCTGATCACCGTAGAATAAAATACCACCAAGAGCAACGTATCCATCAAGTGGAATTAGGGACTTCCAAAAAATAAATTATGCCATTATTTAAAATGATAATCATTCTTGGGGGGGTGAAGGGGCTGCCGTCGGCAGCCCCTTCACCCCCTTTTGTAGTAATTTGAATAATGACTAGGTTTT
>JAHHID010000107.1 GCA_019359015.1 Spirirestis rafaelensis WJT71-NPBG6 | reverse complement strand
AGTATGAACTTCGCGATCGCCTAAATGATACATTCAGTCAAATTACATCAGAACGGGTTATGTCTCTAACTTCTTACGACTTTATTCTCGAAGCTCTTTTCTATGCAGCTTCATTGTAAATTGATATAAAATCATAGCTGTTTGAGCTTCAGAGAAAGTTAAGCATAATCTTGACGCTTGCAGGAGGTTTCATAGTGCAGCAAATTGGAGTCGTTGCGATCGGACGCAATGAAGGAAATCGTCTCAAAGAGTGCTTGCTATCAGTGCTGGGCGAAGGGATAACCGTTGTTTACGTAGATTCCGGTTCCACAGATGGTAGTGTGGCGTTAGCGCGCTCCCTTGGCGTTCATGTAGTAGAACTAGATTTATCAATTCCGTTTACTGCGGCTCGTGCTAGAAATGCCGGGTTTGAATATCTATTACAACTAGAACCAAATATCGAATTTGTCCAGTTTGTAGATGGAGACTGTCAGGTAGTAGAGGGATGGTTGGAACGTGCAGTGTGTGAATTGGTTTCTCAGCCTGACGTTGTAGTGGTGTGTGGTCGGCGGCGGGAAGAATTTCCTGTTAACTCAATTTATAATCGCTTGTGCGATATCGAGTGGGATACTCCCGTTGGGGAAGCTAAAGCGTGTGGTGGCGATGCAATGATGCGTGTAAGCGCACTTAAACAGACTTCTGGGTTTAATCCTACCCTCATTGCCGGTGAAGAGCCAGAATTATGTGTACGTTTGCGTCAAATAGGAGGCAAACTATTACGTATAAATGCTGAAATGACATTGCACGATGCTCAAATCACCCGCTTTAGTCAGTGGTGGAAGCGATCGCTTCGAGGAGGTCATGCTTATGCTGAAGGGTCTTGGTTACACCGTGGCACTCCTGAACGGCATTGGGTCAAAGAAAGCCGAAGTATTTGGTTTTGGGGTTTGCTTTTGCCGCTACTGGCTATTGCAACTGTGCCCTTAACTTTCGGTCTGAGCATACTCTTGTTATTAATTGCTTATGGCTTGTTAGGCTATCGTGTATATAAAAGTACTTTAGAGCGAGGGCTTAAGTCAGAGGATGCACTTGTTTACTCTCTGTTTTGTGTATTAGGCAAATTCCCACAAGTGCAAGGTCAAATTCACTTTCACATCTCCCGATTACTCAAACGACAGCGTACTTTAGTTGAATATAAGAGTGCGACCTGATATTAATTCTCAGTCTATCTATGTATAAAAGTTGTCAATACATCTGCAAATTTTGTCGTTGCAAATAGCATCCCAATGCCTGCAAAAATGCTCACAGGCTGGAAGCCTGTGGCTATACAAACGAAGCCTGCCTTGTCTACGACACGCACTCGCGTTCGCAGGTTTTGTAAGTATAAGCACACCCTAGAAGGAATGAAGTTAAGTAGGTAGGCAGGAAAATTTATAACTATGTCATTGCGTTCGCCCTTGGCGTTCCCGTAGGGTACGGAGCGTGTAGCAGACAAGCAATCGCAAGGGTTTCGAGCGTTTTACGTTTCGTTACATAATTAGATTTATTTGCGCCTACCTACTTATATTCCAAATTTATCTGGCTATTTCTACCTTTAGAGAGACACTAACAACATCTGCAATATGCTGGTTAAGGGAAGTATACCCTATTATTTTGGCGGGTTATTTTTCAGGATTTTGTCAGTAATTCCGGAGTGTTTAGGCAATATTTACAGTAACTTTAAAAAACTAACAGCGCATCTAAAGATTAACTTCACACAACTAAATTGATTTTTAGTTGTAAAAATACTATGTTGATTTTGGTAAATACGTAAATATAAGTAAAAATAACTGCGGAAACACCCAGTAAATCATATAAGTTCAAATTACTTTAAGGTTAAAAAGCTCCAAATATGAGTGAGAAAGTTGTTGGAAGAGTAAATGCGTGCAAAGCGCCTTACTGACGATGAAAATTGCCTATCTAGTCAATCAATACCCGAAACCAAGTCACAGCTTTATCCGGCGTGAAATTGCTGCCCTTGAAGCTTGTGGTCTTTTGGTAGCACGCTTCTCCATTCGAGAGTGCGAATCTGAATTGGTTGACCCAGAGGACAAGCTGGAATTCGAGAAAACTCAAGTAGTTTTGGGTGTAGGCATTTTAGGTTTGCTGTTTAACTTATTAAGCGTTGCCATCACTAGACCAATTCCCTGGCTGAAGGGTCTATGGTTGGCTCTGAGGATTGGTTGGGCTTCAGAGCGAGGCGTTCTTTACCATATAATCTACTTAGCTGAAGCTTGCGTGCTGCTGCGTTGCTTTCGTAAATCAGGGATAACTCACCTTCATGCTCACTTCGGAACCAACCCAACGACTGTAGCGATGTTGTGTCAGGCGATCGGTGGACCACCCTACAGCTTTACAGTTCATGGTCCATACGAGTTTGATAAACCGGAAACTTTAGCCCTGGCTGAAAAGATAAATCAAGCTGCATTTGTTGTCACCGTCAGTTCCTTTAGTAGAAGTCAGCTTTATCGATGGTGCGACCACCACCAGTGGAAAAAGATTCATCTAATTCGTTGTGGTGTAGACAATCATTTTTTTAATTCATACACAACAGCGATATCATCCGAGCCTAACTTAGTGTGTGTTGGTCGGCTTTGTGAAGAAAAAGGACAACTACTGTTGGTTCAAGCAGTCAGCCAACTAGCGGCTCTTGGTTTGCAGTGTAATTTGACTTTGGTAGGTGACGGTCCTTTGAAGCCTGAAATCGAAGCTTTAATCAAAGAGTACGGTCTTCAGGAGCAGGTAAAAATTACTGGTTGGGCTAGTGGTGCTGATGTTCAAAAATATATGATGAAGTCTCGCGCTTTGATTGTGCCTAGCTTTGCTGAGGGACTACCTGTAGTCATAATGGAGGCATTCGCGTTAGAGCGTCCAGTAATTAGTACTTATATTGCTGGAATTCCTGAACTAGTAAAGCCAGGAGTAAACGGCTGGCTCGTACCATCAGGTTCGGTGGAAGCTTTGACAGAAGTGATGCGTGAGGTTCTGCAACTGCCAACAGAGAATCTGGAACGAATGGGTAAAGCCGGAACTGCATCGGTTAAAGCGCATCATGATGTTGTACAAGAAGCAAGTAAATTAGCGAATCTGTTTTGCTATAGCCAAGAGAATAAGGATGTGCAATCTAACTACCAACTACAGGTAAGCTTCAAAAATTAACCAAGACCGAGCGTCAACTAGCTTACCCAAAGCGTGCTAAGAAATTATGACAACACTGAAAAAGCGTGCTATCCGTGGTGCAATCTGGACACTTTTTGGTTATGGATCTGCTCAAATACTCCGGTTTGGCAGCAACCTCCTCTTGACTCGTTTGCTAGTACCAGAGTTTTTTGGTTTGATGGCTGTGGTCAATACCCTGAGAGCAGGCATAGATTTATTCTCAGACTTAGGCATTCCTCAAAGTATTGTCAACAATAAACGCGGCGAGGAGCCAACTTTTCTGAATACAGCTTGGACGCTACAAGCAATTCGCGGCTGGATACTCTGGTTGTTTTTCCTACTCATTTCCTTCCCTGCTGCAAAGTTCTACAATGACCAGCGCCTGTTGTTGTTAATTCCGATTGTGGGGCTGACCTCAGTTTTCGATGGGTTTAGTTCCACTAGCATACATACTTTGCACCGCCGCATCGACTTGGGTAAGATGACCCGATTCGAGATGACGGTGCAAATCTTAACTCTGTCTACCATGATTCTCGCTGCCTGGTTAAATCGAAGTGTCTGGGCTTTAGCTATTGGCGCAGTCGCAGGCGCAATATATAGAATGGTAGGCAGCCATTGGTTAATACCAGGATATTCCAATCGCTTCGCTTGGGATCGGCAAGCAGTGGGCGAGATTCTATCTTTCGGGAAATGGATGTTTGTCGCCACAGCCATAACGTTTTTGAATGAGCAAGCCGATCGCCTTATTCTGGCTAAACTACTATCTTTTAAAATTTTAGGGGTTTATACAATAGCTTATACCCTAGCAGGCATCCCCCGTGAACTAATTAAAAGTCTTAGCTATAAAGTTATTTATCCGACTATTTCCAACTCTCTTGACGAGCCTCGGTCTATTTTGCGAGCCAAAATTCTCCGCCAACGTCGGTTAATACTATTGGGATTTGCGGTGGTATTAGCTGTTTTAGTCAGTGTTGGCGATTTAGTTATCGCTGTACTTTATGATGAAAGGTATACCGATGCCACCTGGATGATGCCGATTATATCGTGCGGTATTTGGTTTTCTGTATTATTTTACACTATCAGCCCCGCTCTGATAGCAATTGGCAAGCCCTTATACAACGCCCAAAGTAATTTAGCTGGGTTTACGGTTATTGGTCTGGGATTACCTCTAGCATTTTACCAATTCGGTACAGTCGGGGCAATTGTTACGATCGCACTCAGCGATATGCCTTTGTACATAGTCAACCTTTATGGGCTAAGAAAAGAAAAACTCTCCTGTATAACCCAGGATATTCAGACTACTGCCTTTTTTATCGGAATACTCGCTCTACTTCTGATCGTTCGCAATTCGTTAGGGTTTGGTCTTCCAATTCAGGCAATACTTTAACGAATTCGGCGAAATTCCCCGTTCCTCTACAGGGCAGGGCTATTTCATTCTCCCCTAGCCCACCAGAAATTCAAAATCCCTGGCTAATAGCAAAAGTCTTCGCGCATAAGACTAACAAAAGGTTCCAGTCCATTAAAATGGACTTAAGCTATTAGCCCGAAATTTATTTCAGGGTGGGTTTTGCCAAGAATGAAATAGCCCTACCTGCTTATGGTGTATTTTGGGATAACTTGGCATTGACACGTCCAGCAAGTTCACCGTCGGTGTTGTTGGAGTTGGGTTTTATGAGTAATCCGGATGAATTTGAGTTGGTGACGAATCCGGAAGAACAGAAGAAAGAAGCTAGAGCGATCGCTCAAGGTATTATTGAGTGGTTTAAAAGCGATCGTTAAAACAATTTGCTTGGTTCGTTGCGAATAAACTTGCGTTCTGAACGAACATGCTTGTGTTCTGAACGAACATGCTTGTTTTCTGAACGAACATGCTTGTTTTCTGAACGAACATGCTTGTTTTCTGAACGAACACGCTTGCGTTCTGAACGAACATGCTTGTTTTCTGAACGAACACGCTTGTTTTCTGAACGAACACGCTTGTTTTCTGAACGAACACGCTTGTTTTCTGAACGAACACGCTTGTTTTCTGAACCAACATGCTTGTGTTCTGAACGCATTCCGAAATAAAAAGCAAATTGGTATGATAATTTAGATATCACAGGAGGCGGGAATATGGACAAATCTTTGCTGCAAACATTTCGCAAAGCGTATCAGGATTTAGAATTATTTCCGCTGATCAATGTGAGGCAGATTGAAGCGTTTCGAGTTGATTTTGCTAATGATACCATCGCCCGCCTAGAGCAAGCAGTGGAAGATGCGCCTCCTAATGGTAAAATCATTTTCGCAGGGCATCGAGGATGTGGCAAGTCTACCCTGTTGGCAAAATTTTCTCAAAAAATGAGGCAGCAGGAATATTTTGTTGTCTTCTTTTCAGTTGCTGACATGATTGAAATGTCTGATGTTAACCACGTTAATATTTTGTATGCAATCACCGTCACCCTGTTAACTAAAGCGACTGAAGCGGGAGTGCAAATATCCGAGAATACCAGAAAATCTCTCTTAGAATGGTTTACTACCACTCAAACTGAGACTGTTACCAAAGACTTAAAGTCTGAGATGGGTATAGGTGGTGATTACCTCAAACTTATCACCGCGAAGTTGAAAAATGAAGCCACGTTTCGGGAAGAAATTAAAAAGACTTACGAGCGTAAAGTTTCTGAACTTGCACACAAAGCTGATGAAATTGCCTCCATAATTCAAGCTGAGACTAAAAAGCAAGTCTTGGTGGTGATTGATGACTTGGATAAACTTGATTTGGGCTTGGTGGAAGATATCTATAAAAACAATATTAATTCTTTATTTTTACCTAAATTTCAAATTATTTATACAATTCCTATTTCCGCTATTCGCAACAATGAATTACTTGCTATTTTACAATCAGTAGTATCGCGCATTCAATTGATGGCAGTTTGTAAGTTATTCAAACCACAAGACAGCCATAAACCCGATGGAGTACCCAAAGAACATCTGATAAACTTGTTTCTGGAAATACTCAAAAAGCGGATTCCAGAGGAGTTAATTGAACCAGAAACCGCAAAACAAATTGTCCTGAAAAGTGGTGGTGTTGTGCGGGAGTTGGTGCGAATAGCTAGGGAATGTTGCTCTCAATGTTTACTGCTAATTCGCTCTGAACCAGAGCGAACTGATATTAAAATTAATGAGGAAATTCTCCAATTAGCAGTTAAGGATTTGCGAAATGAATTTGCCCGTCCTTTGGGTGAGAATTTGTATACCATATTAGTAACAACTTACAAAAACCTGACACCTATAGATGCCAAAAGTGACGAGTTTCTCTCGCTACTGCACGGATTGTATGTGTTGGAATATGAAAATGATGATTTGTGGTATGACGTGCATCCAATTGTGGTAGATATACTCAACCGCAAGCATTTAATTTAGATAATGTCAACAATTGATGATATCAAAGCGGAAAATCAACGCAATTATCAGAAGTTAATTGTAGCTTTGGAAGCTAGCCAGGGTATACTCAACTTGCTGATTGCAGTTTGCGATGACCGTAATTTGCGGGAAATACTAATTAATCAATACGAAACTGAACTCAGACAGCAGGATTTTCTTACCTATCGGGTAAGGGTACGCACACAAGATCCCAGTTTACGCTATGCACTAGCGCAGTTGGTAGCAAAGGAAAATTTGCAGCCAGATAAATCCGCTGTAATTACGGTGTTAGGATTGGATGAACTGTTGTCGGTGAAGCTAGACAACCCAAAATCCGACCAAGATAAGTTTTTTGGCTACTTACAGTGGACAAGGGAAGGACTGCGGGAGTTTCTCTTCCCAATTGTTCTGTGGTTAACTGAATCAATGCTGGTTAGTTTAGCACAACGATCGCCCGATTTTTGGAGTTGGCGCGGTGGGGTGTTTTGGTTTACGCGAGAATCTGCTTCAATAAAAACAGAGAATATTTCTCTATCACAACAACATACATTATTGAAGAGTGTACCAAAGGAAATCGGCGGTTTACCTTTGGAAGAAATATTACGACTGATTGAGCAAATTGAGGCTGAAGGCAAAGAAGCACCTTTACTCGCAACATTATACGACAGTTTAGCTTTATCCTATCAACAACGCGATCGCAGTTCCCAAGATCGCAAATTGGCAATTGAAGCGTATAAAAAGGCTATTGCGTTGCAAAAAAAGTTAGAGTTAAAGGCTGATTTGGCTAGTAGTTTGGGAAATTTGGGGAATCTCTATTTTGAACTTAAAGATGATGTCACACAAGCTGAGGATTGTTATCAACAGGCACTAGAATTCTACCGCGATATAGGCGATCGCTTAGGTGAAGCAAATACATTACAAGCGATTGGTGATGTTTTACAATTTCTCAAACGGAGTGATGAAGCTTTAAGTCGCTACGAAGCAGCTTTGCAATTCTACCGCGATACAGGTTCTCGCTTAGGTGAAGCAAATACATTAAAAGCCATTGGTGATGTTTTACAATTTCTCAAACGGAGTGATGAAGCTTTAAGTCGCTACGAAGCAGCTTTGCAATTCTACCGCGATATCGGCGATCGCTTAGGTGAAGCAAATACATTACAAGCGATTGGTGATGTTTTACAATTTCTCAAACGGAGTGATGAAGCTTTAAGTCGCTACGAAGCAGCTTTGCAATTCTACCGCGATACAGGTTCTCGCTTAGGTGAAGCAAATACATTACAAGCGATTGGTGATGTTTTACAATTTCTCAAACGGAGTGATGAAGCTTTAAGTCGCTACGAAGCAGCTTTGCAATTCTACCGCGATACAGGTTCTCGCTTAGGTGAAGCAAATACATTAAAAGCCATTGGTGATGTTTTACAATTTCTCAAACGGAGTGATGAAGCTTTAAGTCGCTACGAAGCAGCTTTGCAATTCTACCGCGATATCGGCGATCGCTTAGGTGAAGCAAATACTTTAATAGCGATTGGTGATGTTTTACAATTTCTCAAACGCAGTGATGAAGCTTTAAGTCGCTACGAAGCAGCTTTGCAATTCTACCGCGATATCGGCGATCGCTTAGGTGAAGCAAATACATTACAAGCGATTGGTGATGTTTTACAATTTCTCAAACGGAGTGATGAAGCTTTAAGTCGCTACGAAGCAGCTTTGCAATTCTACCGCGATATCGGCGATCGCTTAGGTGAAGCAAATACATTACAAGCGATTGGTGATGTTTTACAATTTCTCAAACGGAGTGATGAAGCTTTAAGTCGCTACGAAGCAGCTTTGCAATTCTACCGCGATACAGGTTCTCGCTTAGGTGAAGCAAATACATTAAAAGCCATTGGTGATGTTTTACAATTTCTCAAACGGAGTGATGAAGCTTTAAGTCGCTACGAAGCAGCTTTGCAATTCTACCGCGATATCGGCGATCGCTTAGGTGAAGCAAATACTTTAATAGCGATTGGTGATGTTTTACAATTTCTCAAACGCAGTGATGAAGCTTTAAGTCGCTACGAAGCAGCTTTGCAATTCTACCGCGATATCGGCGATCGCTTAGGTGAAGCAAATATCCTGCAAGAATTTGGTAAGTTGCAAGACAACCCCCAGCAAGCATTAGAATATCTCCAGCAAGCTCAAAATCTCTACATTCAAATTGGTCATATATATAGTCAAAGTCGCAATTTGCTGTTTATCGCTGATACACAGTTAAAGATGGGAGAATCAAACGCGGCAATTTCTTCTTTAAATGATGCTGCGACACTCGCTGCCAGAATTAACTATACACCATTGCAAGAATACGCCCAAGCTCGCATCGCCGAGATTAATACACCCTCTCCAACAACATGAGGAATCAAAGAGAGATTTATCAACTTTACCCAGAAGCGTTGGGTGCAATTTGCGTTTTCTTCTCTGGTGCTATTAATTGCTTTTCTCTTGTCGCACCGTTAAGAGGCAAGCTGACGAGTTAAATTCTTTTGGAGGGGGGTCTATATGTCCACACCTTTTCCATTATGAATACAATATACTGTCAAGTGTTAGATGTCAATAGGAAAAACCCAGTTTCTTTAACAACACCTTGTCTTGTGAGACACACTACGCGATCGCCAAAATCCCACACCCTAGAAGGGTGCGGCTATACAAACAAAGGCTGCCTCCGCAGCCTAGAAGAATTCCAGCCCACGCAGGTGGGCTTTGTTTGGCTAGCCCCAGGCTTATAGCCTGCGGGCGTGCGGGCACTACGACAAATTAACTAAACTGCTCGATAATTCCGCCACCTAAGACTTTTTCGCCTTCGTACCAAACGGCAGCTTGTCCGGGGGTGATGCTGAACTGGGGTTCGTCAAATACTAAGCGGACTCGCGAGTCTTCTAAGGGAATTACTGTCACGGGTACGGGGTTTGAACGGTAGCGAATTTGCACTTCGGCGCGAATTGGGCTAGATGGAGGAGCTATAGAAACCCAGTTTACTCGTTGGACGGTGCATTCTGACTCGGTGACTAAAGTGCGATCGCCTACTATAACTTTATTATTTACCGCATCCAAGCCGATGACATACAGCGGTTCGGCAGCAGCAATACCTAAGCCTTTGCGCTGTCCAATTGTATAATGATGAACACCATCATGCTGTCCCAGGACTTTGCCGTCAGCATTGACAATATCACCTTTTTTTGGCGCTAAATACTTATCAAGAAACGCCCGCATTGAGCCGTTACTTTCTACCAAGCACAAATCTTGACTTTCTGGCTTGTCAGCGGTTTTCAAGTTATATTCTGCGGCGATGCGGCGAGTATCTGTCTTATTTAATTCTCCAAGTGGAAACACTGATGCTGCAAGTAACTCTTGCGACAAATCATAAAGAAAATAGGATTGGTCTTTGTTGCGATCTACAGCGCGTAAAAGCTCGTAACGTTTAGTAGCTTCGTTGTAGCTAATTTTGGCATAATGACCCGTAGCGATGCGATCGCATCCCAATTGTTCGCGGGCATATTCTACCATTGGAGCAAACTTTACAGTTTTATTGCACTGGGAGCAAGGCAAAGGTGTAATGCCGGCGCTGTAACCAGATACGAGATAATCGACAATGTTGGTTTGAAAGACTTCGCGAATATCAACAACTTGATGGGGAATACCCAATTGTTCACAGATATAAGCCGCGTCGATCATACCCTCAGAACAACATTGACCTTTGCCTTTCATGAGCCAAAGAGTCAGACCAATAACTTCATAGCCTTGATTGTGCAGGATAGCAGCAGCAGCGGAACTGTCAACGCCACCAGAAAGACCAACGACGACTTTTTTCATATCCGTAAATCGAGCTTAGGCAACTTATTCTAAGCTAACACTATGTATTTACTACAACGGTTAAGCGATTAGTTCCTGTAAAAAAATTATCTAAAAATATTGACAAAAATTATGTTAAGTGCAATACCAAGTGAATTAGATGAAGTCAGGAGTCAGGAGGCAGGAGTCAGGAGTCAGAAGTCAGGAGGCAGGAGTCAGGAGTCAGAAGTCAGGAGGCAGGAGTCAGAAGTCAGGAGTCAGGAGTCAGGAGTCAGCAGGCAGCAGGCAGGAGGCAGAAGACAAGAATCTTCTTTCCGGCTTCGCCTACTCCCGTTACTTGCCCTACTTCCCCTACTCTCATACTCTACTCCAGCACAAGCACAAATTAACAGCAGCGTTTTGCTTGCTCAAACTTTACCCCCACTGCCAAACTTGCAGCCTATTCCTATGAATCAGCAAGGATTACCGCCAGTGGAATCGGCGCAACAACAATATGACTATAATTCTCAGACCACCAACCAAACAACTCCATCTTCTCAATATCAATATGATTATCAAAATCAATATCAATACCAAAATAACCAAAACTATGAACGCTACTTAGTTTTTGTAGATAATAGTAATTCTCAACTATTGCAACAAGTGCGCCGAATTGAACCTACAGCCTATCCACGGCAATTTCAAGGACGTACTGTCATCCAAGCAGGAGTTTTTAGCAAACCAGGTAATGCCCAACAGCGTATCAGAGAACTGGTAGACAACGGAATAAATGGGGCACGGATTATCAGCTACGCTAACGGACAGGAAATACCCGGTAATTATTCTGGAGGTTATTCTGGTGGCTATTCTGGAGGTTATTCTGGTGGCTATTCTGGTGGCTCTTCGGGGAATAATAGAAGCAACTATTACTATGTAGCGATTCCGGCGCGATCGCAAGACTTACCAATGATTGAAGACAAAATTCGGCGCAACATCGGACAAAATGCCGCAATATTGCAAAGAAGCCAACCGCGAGGTTCACATATAGCTGTGGGACCTTTTACTCAACGCGCACAAGCAGAACAATGGAACAGCTATCTGCGAAATTTGGGCTTCGGTAATGCTAGGGTTTATTACGGAAAGTAACAAAGTGGTAAGTGCTCAGTGCTCAGTGCTGAGGTAGAAGTAAAGTAGAAAGTTAAAAGTGAGGAGTTAGAAATAAAAACCCCTGACTCCTGACTCGTGTACAGACGCGATTAATCTCTACAACTCCTGACTCCTGACTCCTAACTGATGCTAGAAAGGCAAGAACACATTCCCCAAATAATAGTTACAGCACAGCAAATGCGCGATATTGAAACGCGGATGTTTGCGGCTGGAATGCCTGTAGCAGCTTTAATGGAAAAGGTGGCAGGATTAATTTTCCGTCGTGTCCAAGCGCTTTATCCTAATTTGCAGACGCGGAGTGTAGGAATTCTCATAGGTCCTGGTCATAATGGCGCAGATGCGTTGGTTGTCGCTCGTGAACTCCACTTTTGCGGCTATGATGTCAAAATATATTCTTCTTTCTCTAAGCTGAAAGAATTAACTTCGCAACATTTGCAGTACGCTCAGAGTTTGGGTATCCGGTGTTATGAATCGATAGAGCAACTGTCAGATTGCGATCTGTTGATTGATGGGTTGTTTGGATTTGGCTTGGAAAGAACGTTGGCTTCGGCGATGGCTGAAGCTATAAATCAAATTAATTCTTGGTCTAAACCCATTGTCAGTATTGATTTACCTTCGGGGTTGCACACAGATACAGGTGAGGTGTTGGGAACTGCAATTCGCGCGACTCACACGTTTTGCTTGGGTTTGTGGAAGCTGGGTTTATTGCAAGACCATGCTTTAGAATTTGTTGGCAAAGCTGAATTAATCGACTTTGATATCCCTTTGGCTGATGTGCAAGCTGTTTTGGGAACACAGAGAATTCACCGCATTACACAAAAAACTGCACTTTCAACTTTACCGCTACCGCGTCCCGCCGTCACGCACAAATATAAAGAAGGTCATTTACTCCTGATTTGTGGTTCGCGTCGCTATTCTGGTGGTGCAATTTTAACTGGTTTGGGTGCGCGGGTAAGTGGTGTGGGAATGCTTTCGATTGCTGTACCAGAATCTATAAAACCGCTTTTGGTGGCACAATTACCAGAAGCACTAATTATCGGTTGTCCAGAAACTGAAACGGGTGCGATCGCTTCTTTGCAATTACCCGAAAATACTGACTTGAGTTCTTTTGATGCGATCGCTTGTGGTCCCGGTTTAACACGAGATGCAACACCGATTGTACAACAAGTTTTAGAATGCGATCGCCCTTTAATTCTCGATGCCGATGGTTTGAATATCCTCGCACAGATGGGAACTATCCCCACTTTACAAAAACGACAAGCAGTCACAATTCTTACCCCTCATGCTGGTGAATTCAAGCGATTGTTTCCCGATGTCCGCGATCCGATGAAAGACAGAGTGGAGGCAGTGCGCGAAGCTGCGGCGCAAAGTGGTGCGATAGTATTATTAAAAGGAGCGAGGACAGCGATCGCTAATTCCCAAAATTCAGTCTGGATTAATCCCGAAAGCACTCCAGCTTTAGCCCGTGGTGGTAGCGGTGATGTCTTAACTGGGGTACTCGGTGGACTATTAGCGCAAGCTAAATCTAAGCATATTTCTGTAGAGGAGATTGTCGCAACTGCTTCTTGGTGGCATTCGCAAGCGGGTATTTTAGCGGCTGGTGAACGCACAGAATTGGGAGTTGATGCTTTTACGCTGACAAATTATTTTATACCTGTTTTGGTGTCATCTGTTCGATTCTTTTCCAGATGATGCGAGTCACCCTCAGGCTGGAAGCCTGGGGCTATACAAACAAAGTCCGCCTGCGCGGACTAAAATCTTAATAGCCTGGGTCGTCAGGCTTTGTATGTGTAGCCGCACCCTTCTAGGGTGTCGGCGGTGTGATGCAAAATGTGATATAGATATAATTTTCCATAATAATTATTAACAATTAAGCTAGCTCAGGGCTAGCTTAATACAGAATAATTTACATTCTTTTGTGCGATGGGCGAAGCCCCGCCGGAGGCGATCGCTTTGCACTCTCCTAAACGATTGCTAGTCACACGCTACATTATCTATTTGATGATTGTGGTTTTGATGTCGGCTTCAAAAATATCCATGCGACAAAGAAAGTCGCTGCTGTAAACAGTTGCGTTAAATCCAAAGCAGACAAATACCCATCAGAAAAAGAAGCAATACTGCGATCGGTTATACCAAATAGCCAAGATGAAATACCAAACAGCCAAATGCCATTCTTGAGATTGCCCACAAATTGCTTAGAGTCTGGTGATTGTTCGTTGTTCATAATTTCCTGCTTTATTGATGAATCAGATGATTGAGTAGAAATTCCCATATGTAGCAACTTTGTGTAGCTCCCGTATTACTTTATATTAATAAATATTTAACTCACTTGACTTCACTACCAAAAGGTACATATCCGTTTGCGGACATTCCTCCTTTGGATTCGAGTCCTGAAATTCTAAACAGGGCAGCAATGCATTTTTGTTACAAAAACGACTAAAATCTATAATAATTTTAACATTTCGTAAAATTAACTCTTTAGATAGATATAGCAACCGCCAAGGTTGTTGAATGCACCCACCTTTATCGAATGTTGCATTATCCATCACCACAACAAATTCCCGGTTCGAGTGTTAGAAGCTTTCCAAGTTTCTCTTCGTTATCTCAAAAACTGTTGTTGGGCAAGTAGGATAATGCGATCGCCCATAAATTATCGCAAGGGCGATCGCGTGTGCTGATTCTGACCGCAGATGAAAAGAAAGGATGATAGTGTAGTGGTTATTTCCCAGAGGAAACGGCATCTGGGTTTATCGTCCAGCGGACAGGATTAACATGAATGCATCACCCATAGGACGCTTGTTGCAGCGAACCACTATATATTTATAAGTGAAATGAAGACTTTGTTTAATGCGGTTGGGCTAAAAAAATACGGGTGTAGATGCACTTTAAGGCCACCCGTATAGCGTCAACAAAATATAGAAAGGTACTCTACTACTGCTACTTTTAGTAGAAGTATTTTCTTACTCATTGCCTAAATATGAGCAATATTGGCACGTTTATATCACCATGTTTTAGACTTGAGTTGTATTTTCACGAGATACCTGCTGCTCAACATTAGTAATAGCAGCATTAAGACCAGCAAGCTTTGTTTCTAAATCATCTCTCATTGCCTTTAAAAATCTCAGCTTGCGCTCTAAATGGGTCTTACGAGAAATAGGCTCGCCGCCATAGCAGGAATTGTTATACCAAGAAAAGAATGGAAACATAGTTAATATTCCAAAAATTACTCTATTTATATTGTGGCTAAATCTTAATAAAATTAGAGACAATAAATTGTGAGGATAACCGACCATAGAATGGAAGCATCCACACACGATTCAAATTACGAATAATTTAAAGGAAGACGCGATGAGTAAGATTGCTTTTTAAGCTGGGCTTATAACCACTGGCTAGGAGTCAAATTGCCGCATCAATTCTAAAAGGGCTTCCTGGTTTGGCGTTTGTCCATACTGGTGCAGTTCCCCCAGGCTGTATTATAGCGCTTCTCACCTTTGTGAGGTACACGTTAACCTCACCCCGATAAAGCTGCGCTTTATCTCCCCTCTCCGAATTTCAAAGAGGGGTTGGGGGTGAGGTTTTAGCCTGTACTTCATACGAATGAGAACTGCTATAAATTTTCAAACAGTCCCAAGTGACCGTGAGTATCAATACCAACTGCTTTGAATTTTGTTTTCTCCTTACTCCATCCAGCAATTATCAACCTATAAATACTCCAAGTAGATATATTAAAATAATTTAGGTATGAAGAGTATTATCCTTGCCATTTATGCTCTTAATTTTTAATACATAACTTTAAGGCACTGCTCCCTGTTATTATGTCACCCAAAAAAGCAAGTGGATGTGGATGTTCAAGTGTTCCAATCTCATTAATTATAGTTATCTTAGGCGGTAGTTATTGGTGGTTTATCCATCTTGGTCATCTAAATATCAGTAAACTCTTGCCTAATAACCAACAAACCACCAATCCTCAGACACCAAGCCTGCCAAGCTTGCAACACAAGATTCCTAATTCTCCCCATACACAAACAAGAGCGACTGATATACCAACAACCAATCCACAAGCTTCACCATTACCCGTAACGCCCCAAAAATTACCACAATTATCTCAAACTAGTTGGGATAAAAAAGCAATCCGAGGAATTTATTTAAGCCGGTATCAAATTACTAATAATGCTGACGAAGAAACGATTCGCTCACGAGTTCGTTATTATCATGACCAAGGAATTAATACCATTATTCATGGAGTGTGGGGTAATGGTTGCACGATGTACAATAGCGTTGTTATGCAGGAAACACTCGGATATAAAAGTTGTGCCAATCAGTTTCAAGAGCGATGGTTAGATTGGTTGATTGACGAGGCGCACAAACACCGAATGCAAGTTCATGCCTATTTTGAGAAGGGTATTAAAATAGATAAAAATAGTCCTATCTTTGATTTGGCAACTTCTAAAAAATGGATTGTGCCTGGGGTCGATAAAACCTATGCTGGAATCGATCACTACGTTTTGGATGTGGAGAGTCCAGAAGTTGGTAATTTTTTCAAGAAAATTTTAGTGGAATTTGTCCAAAAATATCCAACCATTGATGCAGTTCAGTGGGATGATTATTTAGGTTATTATGCCGAATTACCTGGTAAAGTTGATCGCACCGCCCGTCTGACTAATTTTATGCAGCAAATGATAGCTGACATGAAAAAAGCTAACCCAAAAGTTAGTTTTGACATTTGTCATCATAACCCTTATTGGGCTAAACGTTATTTTGCGGCTGATTGGCTTTCTTGGAATGTAGATAGAGTCTTCATCCAAGTTTATAATGACGCTAATTTCAAACAAGAATTAAATTATGCCGAAAATTATGCTGGAGTTGCAATTACAGATAACCAGTTACATCATTTAAAAGAGTTGATTGATAACACTAAAATCAAAAGTATTTTAGTTTTTCCCCTAAGAGGAAAACCAGAAGAAACTGCTGCTACGATCAAACACTTTACAAAGAACGAGTAACTAGTACAGGACGGCGTAAATAAACCACCCATTCCAAATCAATGAAACGCTTACGCTGTATAGATTTTGAATGCGTGAATGCGTGAATGCGTGAATTCCGCCTTGCGGTACTAGGGCAATATACCAATTTGAATTTTGGATTAGGGCGATCGCATACTCCCTTTCCGCCCAAAGATTACCCATTATGGCAGCAGGGGAGGCAGGGGAGGCAGGGGAGGCTGTTCTTGAGCAGGGGAAGCAAAATAATAATTCTTTTTTTCCAATGCCCAATGACGCCAGTTGCCTCAACGGAGGAGACCTCCCTTCTCCTTACGGAGACGCTTCTCTACGAGACGCTTCGCGAACGCGAACGGGTGACGCTCCTGCGTCGCTAACGCTTCGCTAACGCCACTTCGACGGGACGGTACAGGCAACCGCCGAGTGGACTCACCGCACGGCACTGGCTCCCCAATGCCCAATGCCCCATGCCCAATTTCCTTTTATGCCTTTAGATACTGATTTTTTCGGGGCAAAACTTAGTTAAATCAAAGAATGGCGATACTATGTAAATTATTAAATGACTGCAATCCAGATAAACAATCTATCTAATACACAGCAAAAAAGCGTTACACCTGAGTTAGGACTGGTGTGTATCACTTTTTCTAAAGAGGTGCGTTTTCGGACGATGACGCGCACGCGATATTTGCAACTGACTCTCGAACAACGTGAAAGCGCACTGAGAGAACTTTATCGGGATAATTTGCAGCGTCTGAATCTTGGCTTGTCTTTTTGTCAAGAGAATCAGATTCGGCTTTATCGCATGTCTTGTGGTTTATTTCCTCTAAGTGACATGGAAGACGAAATCGGGGCACATATATTGAAGGATATGAGCGCCGATTTAGCCAAAATCGGGCAAAAAGCGTCACAATTGAATATCAGAATGGTACTGCATCCAGACCAATATGTAGTTTTAAGTTCTGATTCGCCGGATGTGGTAAAATCAAGTATCAAAATTCTTGAAGGACACGCGCACACGCTTGACTTGTTAGGGTTGCCAAAATCCACTTGGTCTTTGATGAATATTCATGGTGGAAAATCTCAACGCGCAGATCAACTGGTGCGGGTAGTTTCGGAATTACCGGAAAACATCAAAAACCGCTTGACTTTTGAAAATGACGAATACGCTTACAGTTCTCTGGAAATTTTAGAAGTGTGTCAGCGAACTGGTGTGCCAATGGTATTTGATGCCCATCACCACATCTGTCATGAAAATTTAGATAGCTACGATGACCCAAGTGTAGCATCCATGTTTTATGCAGCGCGAGAAACTTGGGCTAACCCAGAGTGGCAATTAGTTCATATTTCCAACGGTGAACAAGCTTTTAAGGACAGAAAACACAGCGAATTGATTACCGACATGCCAAGTGTATATCGCGAAGCACCTTGGATAGAAATTGAGGCAAAACGCAAAGAAGAGGCGATCGCCCATTTGCGCTCTTGGTGGGTTATGGGAAAATAACAGGGGTAAAGCGTAAGAAAGAAGAAATATTTTCCCTTTCCTCCTTCCTACTCCCTTTTCCCTTTCCCCTTTCCCCTTTCCCTTTTATGGCGATCGCAATCGATTTTGGTACTAGCAACACAGTTATTGCTCGTTGGAATCCTGTAACCAACAGCCCAGAAACCCTTACTCTACCAGGTTTGTCAGTTCAACAAAGTTTGAACCCACCACTAATTCCCAGCTTGGTTTATGTTGAAGATGCATCGCGAGGACAAGTCTTAATCGGACAACAAGTACGCGATCGCGGTTTTGATCTAAGTAGCGAACCGCGATTTTTTCGTAGCTTTAAACGCGGTATTGGTGCAGAAATTCAAGGTTTCTTACCCGAACTTGATGGACAAGATATCACCTTTGAGCAAGTAGGGCAATGGTTTCTTTCTCAAGTGATTTCTCAATTAGCACCGATGCAAGGGGGGTTAGATTCCTTAATATTAACCGTGCCGGTAGATAGCTTTGAAGCTTATCGTCATTGGTTAGGAAAAGTTTGTCAAGCCCTTCCCGTCGAATCAGTGCGAATGCTGGATGAACCCACAGCAGCAGCTTTGGGTTATGGGATGGTAAACGAAGAAATTCTCTTAGTAATTGACTTTGGTGGCGGAACTTTAGATTTATCTTTGGTACAGTTAGATAAAAGTGTACAAAAAACCCAAAAACCAGTCGGATTTCTGTTGAAGTGGGGTAATAAATCTTTAGCCGAAGACTCAAAACAAAAGGTAAAAACTGCCCGCGTACTAGCGAAAGCAGGACAAAATTTAGGCGGTACTGATATTGATAATTGGTTGGTAGATTACTTTGCCAAAACTCAAGGATTGGCGATAAGTCCTTTGACAACGCGATTAGCAGAAAGGATAAAAATTCAGCTTTCAACGCAAACTCAAGGAAGCGAAGTTTATTTCAATGATGAGACATTTGAAAGCTACGAATTGGAATTAAACCGCGATACTTTAGAAAATATTCTTAAAGAACACTCGTTTTTTGAGTTATTAGATGAATCGATGACGACGCTGTTACAGCAAGCGCGACGCCAGGGAATAGAAATTGCCGATATAAATGCAGTTCTATTAGTTGGTGGAACAGTACAATTACCAGCAGTGCAAACTTGGGTAAAGCAGTATTTTAGCGAAGATAAAATTCGTTGCGAACGTCCTTTTGAAGCGATCGCTCAAGGTGCTTTACAATTAGCCCAAGGTGTAGAAATCAAAGATTTTCTTTACCACAGCTACGGTATCCGCTATTGGGATCGACGCAACAAACGCCATAGCTGGCATCCTATCATCAAAGAGGGGCAGCCTTACCCGATGAATCAGGCAGTAGAATTAGTTTTAGGTGCTTCTGTAGAAAATCAGCCCAGCATAGAATTAATTATGGGCGAATTGGGAGCGCAAACAGGCGGCACCGAAGTATTTTTTGATGGCGATCGCTTAATTACTCGTCGTCAAGATAACATACAAACAACGGTCCAACCCCTCAACGACAAAGACGGTGCCAGAACAATAGCCCAACTTACTCCCCCAGGATATCCCGGAAGCGATCGCATCAAAATTCTTTTTCAAGTCGATGGGCAACGCTTTTTGCGAATCACAGTTGAAGACTTATTCACAAACGAAACCCTTTTAGAAAATCAATTAGTAGCGCAGTTGAGTTAGCTTAAAACTTTGCCGCTTTTAGGTTTGCCAATTTTGCTATTGGTCAACACTCTTTGTACAGTGCATTAGCGCTTGCTGGTTAACCCTGTGGTGCGTTACTGAATATAAAAGCCTCCAGTCAGGATATACTGGAGGCTGCTTTGATGATAGATATTTCACATCTGCTTCGCTCCATACTATCAATGCGAGGATTTGTAATCCCCTTTCTAGAGCAGGAGTTTACATAACAAAAAGATGTGTTAATTGATCTACTGCAAGCACATCATTTCTCGGAATTAAACCCCAATTCTACATAGCTGCGTTCTAACTGTTGCCAAAGTTCGCTAATTTGGTTGTATGCACCTTCTGCCGAAAGTTTACCAAGAGTTTCTAAATCGCAAATGTAGCTTACATGTGCTGCAAATTCTTGCAAGTTGGCATTAAACACTAAATTTTCTGGGGTAAATTTACCTCTGTAATCATACTTTTGATAAAGAAACTTGTTTATATCTGGTTGCTTTTCCATAACTCATCTATTTCTGTAAAGAGTGCATTATCAGCATTTCAAGGTTTTGGCTGCTGATAAGTAGTAGTCTGTCAATTTAAAATTGATGGATACGCGGACAGTGTAATCTGTAGATACTCAAAGCAATCCGCGTATCTGATGCCAAAGAAAAAATACATTGTCTCTCTAACATCTGAAGAGAGAGCG
>JAHHID010000106.1 GCA_019359015.1 Spirirestis rafaelensis WJT71-NPBG6 | reverse complement strand
ATGAATCCAATAAGTAACCCCAAATAAGCCCCTTTAGGCTTTAAATAGAGGCATTATGGGTAACTAGCAGAAGCTTTATCAACTAAACTATAACGCCCATATTAACCGGAGTTACTGTTTGTACTTTGAGTGTGAGTGGCAGATGCGCTAGTGTAAGCGCCATCCTTGCTGTTGCTACTATAAGTGTAAGCATCATTCGTATAGTGTAAACAGGAATTGCCGATCCCAAACTGGCTGTCGAGATGCCGTGTACACTTACGTTGTTTACAGCAATAGTGTAAACAGGAATTGAAAGTTCAAAATTGTTCAAGGCGATCGCTCCGCGCCATCCGAGGCGACCGCCGATTTTTCCGCCCGACCGTTGAGACGTTTTGGTGTTTACAGTCTATAGCAGCGAATCCATGCAATACTGTTCGCGGATCGGGATGACGTAGACACTTAAGCTGTTGTTTACAATAGTACTGTAAACGGGAATTGCAGATTCAAAATTGGGGTGCAGACCGCAGGGGTGTCACCAACAATCGAGGCGGATGCCGATTATCTTCAGCGCGATCACACTCAGTGCGGGTCTTTCCATCGCTTTCAATCCGTAGCTGATAGCGACAGCCGGAGGGGTGTCACCAGCAACCGAGGCGGATGCCGATTTTCCGCCCCGCCGTTGAGAGTTCTGGTGTTTACAGTCCTATAGCAACAAACCCATGCCATAGCCTACGCGATCGCGAAGCGCGCCTCCGGTATCGCCTGAACAAACGGAGATGATGAATCCAATAACTAATCGCAAATAAGCCTCTGTAGGCTTTAAATAGAGGCATTATGGGTAATTAGCAGAAGCTTTATCAACTAAGCTACAACGCCCATATTAACCGTAACTGCTGTTTGTACTTTATTAATGCTGCGTAAGCCACAATAGTGTTAACGCCACGTCGGCGTTCATCTCGAATTACTGTTTACGCTTAAGTGTAAGCAAGAATTCCCAATTCAAAATTGCGTTGACCGTTACATCTGAGATTTCGCCTCAGAATTCAAAGTTCAAATTCGCCTCGCAGTTCTGCTGTTGGTGTTTATACTTGCACAGAGAGGAGGGTTAACAGGATAAATAGGAGCGTTAACGGGATGAGTGCATCATTAGCGATCGCCTGGTGTCGGTGACGGCTGAAACCCTTATCCTGATTGCTGGCGACGGAAGACGAGAGAGGTGAGGATGCGATCGCCCGTTCTGCGTCAAAGGTTTAAACCTCCAAAACAGGCTACATTGTTGGACTAAAATTGCTACCTAACAAGTCGGCTAATCTTAACACTCTTTTTATAAAACTCCAAATATAACTATACATTCTTCACCTTGTAATTTGAATTCACCGTTAAACTATGGGTATATACAGACAATAACTAAATGAATCTCTATAACTAAATTAAAACGCCTCCAGAAATCACGCGGAGGTGTTTTAGTTTTTGAGGGTACTCGGTTTTGTATGCGAACACCAATTCTTCCGGCATCGTGTTGATGATTGGAGATTAGCGTTAACACATTACGTAAACAGCGGCTTATCGTGTAAACAGCGAACTAGAATTGGAGATTCAAAATTGGGTAGCATCCGCAGAGTATCACCAACAGGCAATCGCCGATTTATTCTGGCGTAGGTGTTTACGCTCTTAAGTTGCTGTTTACTTTAAGAGTAAACAGCAGTCGCGGATTCAAAATTGGAGTACAGCCCACAGGGACTTCTATAAATTAAGGAACCTATCAAAAAGTTCCAGCGTGCGATCGGGCGGGGGAGAAAAGCGAGACTTACCGGGCAAAACTCAACACAACAAAGGTTAGCGTTAGCGCCAGAGCAGCCTGATTCTTATCGTTTTACCAACATTCGCCTAAAAGTTGGTACTTACAAAATATCTTTCCTACTCTGGGCGTATGTTCCACAAAGATGCCCAATCGTTGAATGCTACCACCACTAATTATCACGAAATAAATTTTTTTCTTTATGCGTGCATTATGCTAAAAGATACTAAATGACAGCTTCCTTCAACACTTGTTGATAGCATCGTGAAGAAAATTCTGATTTTATCAGCTAACCCAAAGAACACCTCCAAATTACGTCTGGATTCTGAAGTTAGAGAAATTCAGACAGGGCTAGAACGTGCAAAGGAGCGTTCGCAGTTTGAAATTATTACCAGGTGGGCAGTACGAGTAGACGATTTGCGACGAGCTTTGTTAGATCACGAGCCGCAAATTGTGCATTTTTCCGGACATGGGCTAGGGAGTAATGGCTTGGCGCTGGAGAATAACTCTGGAGAATTGCAACTTGTCAGTACCCAATCCTTAACACGCTTATTTAAGTTATTTAAAGATAAAGTAGAGTGTGTCTTGCTGAACGCCTGTTATAGTGAGGTACAAGCTTTGGCAATTCACGAAAACATAAATTGTGTGATTGGTATGAGCCAAGTAGTTGGCGATCGCGCAGCAATTGAGTTTGCAGTTGGATTTTATGATGCTATCGGTGCGGGCAGAAGCTACGAAGATGCTTTTGAATTTGGTTGCACCTCAATTGATTTAGAGGGAATTCCTGAATCAGAAACGCCTATCTTAAAATCTAGAAATAGTAATAAAGACACGATTGCTTCAACTGAAAAACAGCGGGTCTTTATCAGTTACAAGCGTAATGTTGAACCGGATGAAGCTGTAGCGAATCAAGTTTACCAGGCATTGTCACAACAGCACAATGTTTTTATTGACCAAAGAATACTAGTAGGCAACCGCTGGGCACAATGCATTGAAGCGGAATTAAGAAATGCTGATTTTCTCATCGTTTTCCTATCCAAGCAGTCTGTTAATAGCGAGATGGTGCAGTGGGAAATTTCCCTTGCTCAAGAATTAGCACTTCGGCAATCGGGAAAACCTATTATTCTTCCAGTGCGTTTAGCATATCGAGAAGCGTTTCCTCATCCTCTGAGCATCTACTTGAACCACATCAATTGGGCATTTTGGGAAAATGCAGAGGATACACCACGTTTAATAGAAGAGTTAAGGCAAGCAATTAATGGTGGTTCCTTAAGCATAAACCTTGAAGCTAAAACTAATTTACTCCAGATAAGTCAACCGTCGCCGTTGCCTCCACCAACTCCATTTGCACAACCAGTGGTTTTAGAAATGCCATCCGGGACGATGAAACCTGAATCTGCGTTTTATGTAGAACGCAATGTGGACGCAATTGCGTTATCGACTATTGTACAGCCGGGCGTAACGATTCCGATTAAAGGACCCAGGCAAGTTGGAAAAAGTTCGTTATTGATGCGGCTAATTCAGAAGGCTAGAAATACGGGTAAGCGAGTTGCTTACCTGGATTTTCAACTTTTGAGTACAGCAGTACTAAACGATGAGGAACGATTCTTCCGTCACTTCTGTTGTTGGATTAGCGATGAACTGGAACTATCAGATAAAGTAGAGGAGTATTTTCGTCTCAATTTAACAACTATTCAGCGCGTAGATCGCTACTTACAACGTCATATTTTGAAAGGATTGGGTCATCCGTTAATGTTGGCGATGGATGAAGTAGACAGAGTTTTTGATACCAACTTCCGCAATGATTTCTTTGGAATGTTGCGTAGCTGGCATAATAGCCGCGCAATTTATCCTAGTTTAGACAAATTAGATTTAGTACTCGTCACTTCTACTGAACCTTATCAGTTAATTGATGACCTTAACCAATCTCCGTTTAATGTCGGGCAAATCATTGAACTAGAAGATTTCACACCCGAACAGGTTGCTGAACTCAATCGTCGTCATAATTTACCCTTCGACACCAACTCGCTTCAACAATTACTTCGGTTGCTTGGTGGACATCCTTACTTGGTACGCAAAGCACTGTACTTGGTTGCTAGCGGACAAATTACTCCACCAGAATTATTCACCAATGCCACCGCTGCCTCTGGACCTTTTGGGGATCATCTACGGCGATTGCTGTCATTATTATATGATAAGCAAGAATTAATACAAGGTTTACAGCTTGTCATTAGCCAAAATATCTGTCCGGACAGGCAAATATTTTGGCGGTTGCGGGGTTCCGGATTGGTACGTGCTTCAGGACAATCAGCCTTGCCCCGTTGTCAGTTGTACGCCGAATATTTTCGGGAAAATCTGCATGGCTGATGCAAGTATTTACACTGTTGGTGGAACAGTACAGACGAACCGCCAAGGAATTTATATTCCTCGACAAGCAGATGAGGAACTGTTAGCACTGTGTCGAGAAGGAAAATTTGCTTACGTTCTGACACCGCGTCAGATGGGTAAATCCAGTTTAATGGTGCGTACTGCCTTTCAATTAAGAAATGAAGGGATTCAGTCTGTGATGATTGACCTAACGGGGATAGGTACGCAAGTCAAAACCGCAGAACAGTGGTATCTAGGTTTACTTGTTCAAATAGAAGCACAACTGATGCTTGATACTGATGTACACCAATGGTGGCAAACACAAGCGCATCTGGGTTTGACACAGCGGTTGACAGAATTTTTTCAGCGGGTGTTGTTAGTTGAGATAACGACACCAGTGGTGATTTTTATTGATGAAATTGATACAACTCTTAGCTTAGATTTTACAGACGATTTTTATGCAGCTATTCGTTATCTCTATGTCTCTCGTGCTTTTTTATCAGAATTTGAGCGCCTTTCTTTTGTCTTATTTGGCGTAGCAACTCCCGCTGATTTGATCCGCAACTCGAAGCGAACACCTTTCAATATTGGACAGCGAGTTGATCTGACTGATTTTACGTTTACTGAAGCAAAACCGCTAGCCGAAGGATTGGGGTTGCCAACTTTGCAAGCACAACAGGTGTTAGAGTGGGTATTGAATTGGACAGGGGGACACCCGTACTTATCGCAACGGCTTTGTAGTATTATTAGTCAACAATCCCAGAAAAGTTGGTCAAAAGCCGATGTTGACCGCGTGGTGAGCAGCACCTTTTTAGGTGCAATGAGCGAGCAGGACAACAACTTGCAGTTTGTCCGCGATATGCTGACCAAACGCGCATCTGACCTAACTGCTGTTTTAACCATCTATCGCGAAATTCGGCGAGGCAAACGCTTCGTTCCTGATGAAGAACAGTCAATAATTAAATCTCACCTGAAACTGTCAGGTGTCGTTAAAAGGGACAATGGGGTTTTGAAGGTGCGAAATCCCATTTATCAACGAGTATTTGATTTAAGATGGGTCAATCAACATTTGCCGTTGAATTTGCGGGATTTCTGGGAGCGCTACAAGCCTGCACTTCCTTATGCTGTTGGATTGTTGGTATTTTCAATTTCAATGGGAGCGTTGGCGCTATATGCTAACACACAACGTTTGAATGCTAACACACAACGTCTGAATGCTAACACACAACGTCTGAATGCGGAAAAAGCCCTCCGAGGTGAAGAAAGGGAGCGTCAGCAAGCTCAAGCGGCTTTGAAAGAAGTAGACAAGCAGCGTCAGCAAGCTCAAGCGGCTTTGCAAGAAGCAGAAAAGCAACGTCAACAGGCAAAGCTTCAAGCTCAAAAGGCTCAAGAACAAAAGCTTAGGGCAGAACTAGAAAACCGAGAGGCACAAAAGCAAAAAAAGAATGCTCAACAGCAGCGTCAAAGAGCTGAAAAAGGAGAAAGCCTAGCTAAACAGGCACAACAGATTGCTGAAGAACGTAAAAGTCAAGCAGTTTCTGCTCGAAACGCTGAGACTGAACAACGGCAGATAGCGGAGCAGCAGCGAAACAATTCTAGACAAAGTGAACACAAAGCAATTATAGCCAAAGCAGAAGCAGAAAAACGGCGAGTCAATGCAGAGGTTTTAGCTCAAAGCCTCACTACAGAAAATCTTTTTGCCTCAGGTGTAGAACTAGAAGCTTTATTATCCGGCTTGAAAGTAGGGAAAAATTTGAGGAAATATGATAATGCTGTAAATACAGATAACCGTACAAAGGCAATTGTTGCTCTACAACAGGTTGTTTACGGGTTAAGTGAACGTAATCGACTGGAAGGGCATAGCGATTGGGTCACAAGTGTAGTGTTCAGCCCGGATGGCAAGACTATCGCCACTGGTAGTGATGACAACACAGTTAAACTGTGGAATCTGTCTGGGCAGGAACTTTATACCCTCAAAGGGCATAGCAGTTATGTCACAAGTGTAGTGTTCAGCCCGGATGGCAAGACCATCGCCACTGGTAGTCGTGACAGCACAGTTAAACTGTGGAATCTGTCTGGGCGGGAACTTTATACCCTCAAAGGGCATAGTAAGACAGTCATAAGTGTAGTGTTCAGCCCGGATGGCAAGACCATCGCCACTGGTAGTTGGGACAAGACAGTTAAACTGTGGAATCTGTCTGGGCAAGAACTTTATACCCTCAAAGGGCATAGCAGTAATGTTAGAAGTGTAGTGTTCAGCCCGGATGGCAAGACCATCGCAAGTGCTAGTTCTGACCACACTGTTAAACTGTGGAATCTGTCTGGGCAGGAACTTTATACCCTTAAAGGGCATAGCGATTCGGTCTATAGTGTAGTGTTCAGCCCGGATGGCAAGACCATCGCCACTGGTAGTGATGACAAGACAGTTAAACTGTGGAATCTGTCTGGGCAGGAACTTTATACCCTCAAAGGGCATAGCGGTCCGGTCTTTAGTGTAATGTTCAGCCCGGATGGCAAGACCATCGCCACTGGTAGTCGTGACAGCACAGTTAAACTGTGGAATCTGTCTGGGCAGGAACTTTATACCCTTAAAGGGCATAGCGATTCGGTCTATAGTGTAGTGTTCAGCCCGGATGGCAAGACCATCGCCACTGGTAGTCATGACCACACAGTTAAACTGTGGAATCTGTCTGGGCAGGAACTTTATACCCTCAAAGGGCATAGCGGTCCGGTCTTTAGTGTAATGTTCAGCCCGGATGGCAAGACCATCGCCACTGGTAGTCGTGACAGCACAGTTAAACTGTGGAATCTGTCTGGGCAGGAACTTTATACCCTCAAAGGGCATAGCGGTTCGGTCACAAGTGTAGTGTTCAGCCCGGATGGCAAGACCATCGCCACTGGTAGTGATGACGACACAGTTAAACTGTGGAATCTGTCTGGGCAGAAACTTTATACCCTCAAAGGGCATAGCCGTACAGTCACAAGTGTAGTGTTCAGCCCGGATGGCAAGACCATTGCAAGTGCTAGTTATGACAAGACAGTTAAACTGTGGAATCTGTCTGGACAGGAACTTTATACCCTCAAAGGGCATAGCCGTACAGTCACAAGTGTAGTGTTCAGCCCGGATGGCAAGACCATCGCCACTGGTAGTGATGACAAGACAGTTAAACTGTGGAATCTGTCTGGGCAGGAACTTTATACCCTCAAAGGGCATAGCTATATCACAAGTGTAGTGTTCAGCTCGGATGGCAAGACCATCGCAAGTGCTAGTTGGGACAACACAGTTAAACTGTGGAATCTGTCTGGGCAGGAAGTTTATACCCTCAAAGGGCATAAAAGTACAGTCACAAGTGTAGTGTTCAGCCCTGATAGCAAAACCATCGCCACTGGTAGTGATGACAGCACAGTTAAACTGTGGAATCTGTCTGGGCAGGAACTTTATACCCTCAAAGGGCATAGCCGTACAGTCAATAGTGTAGTGTTCAGCCCGGATGGCAAGACTATTGCTACTGGTAGTGATGACGACACAGTTAAACTGTGGAATCTGTCTGGGCAGGAACTTTATACCTTCAAAGGGCACAGCAGTAATGTCAATAGTGTAGTGTTCAGCCCGGATGGCAAGACCATTGCAAGTGCTAGTTATGACAACACAGTTAAACTGTGGAATTTGAATTTAGATAATCTACTGATACGTGGTTGTGATTGGATTTATAGCTATCTGAAGAACAACCCTAATGTTAACAATGATGACCGTCACCTTTGTGATGATATTTCTAAAAGAAAGTAACCTACCAGTACACATGTTTGTACTACTAGTGTAAGCACCACTTGTATAGTGCAAACACAAATTAGCTATCCTAAATTGCCTGTCGGGAATGCCGTATACACTTACAAAGTCGTTAACAGCAAGAGTGTAAAAAGGAATTGGTAGTTGAAAATTGCAGACCGCGTGTCACCAACAATTGAAGCGACCGTCGATTTTCTTCGGCGCGATCGCTTTGGGACAGCCTCTCGTAGAGAAGAGCGCGTTCGGCGGGTCTTCTCTGGGAGACGCTACGCGAATGACCATCGCTTGATTGCTCAATATGCGGCTATTGTACTACCAACTTATAAAAATATTCGTTACTTTGCACAGAGTTCTTACCACCCCATGTCAGTATTTCCAGTGGTGTGCATCCTCGCTGGAAGCGCTATGCGATCGCCGCTGTCATCATATCTTCACTATCGTTGAATTGTGATTCATCGGAATATGCATCAGTTATAGCATCCTTGGTAGGAGTTATCGCATCTTTGGTAGGAATTATAGCGTCCTCTGTTGGAGTTAGCATATCCACCTTTTTTATTAATTCCTCGATGCCCAGCGCTTTCATTCTTAAATCATACATATCGTTTAACCCCGACGTTATTGCCCGTACCAATGTTGCGCCATTTTTGTCAGGGTCTAAAGATTGCGTCAGTTCTAAAAATTTATTACGAACGTAGTCACAATCTTTTAATAAATTTTTCTGGGTGCGTTGAATCTCGCGTAAATGCCAATTATAGTCGGTTAATGACTCTGACTCTGCCTGAGATAGTGAATCCACCTCCTCATGCCGAATCAAAGCCTCTAAGGTAGTTGCTCGCGAGCTACATTCCTTTGATACCTTAAATAGATCGGTAATAGTTTTACCAATCTGTGGGAGCATTCGAGGTGGTATATCATGTAAGTTTTCATGTAGGTGTGTAATCACAGCTTGGCAAATCGGAAATAAGCCTACAATCATATCGTCGGCTGATTGTGCCAGTAGCCTGTGTTTTTCAAGAGCTACACGCAAATTCTTGCTTTTTAGTGAGGCACCCGACGACGCCTTTTCGCCCTTTGCTGGGTCGGTTTCCTCAAGCTGCTCGTTAACAAAATCAGCGTTTGCGATCGCAGCAATAAAATCTTCCTCCTTACTCCAGCGAATCACACTTTGGCGTGAAACCCCACATTTATCAGCCGCCTCAGACTTAGTAAAACCTTGCGCTAATAGACGCTTGACCTGCTCTCGCTGATGTTTTTTCCGAACTGATGTTTCAGCCATATGTGTTGCACTTAGATGCCTATATTTCACAAAAGTTACATCTATTCTACAAACATTGTCCCCTTTTTGAGTGTCTGTTACATAAATGTAGCAATAAAAATGACATTAACGCGCTTGCCGTGTCACGTTGTGTCACACTCATAATTACAGATGTAACCCTTATAAATAATAATTAATAGCATTCCGTCAGTCACGCTGTATCTCTTTGGAATACTTAATTATTTGTGTTGCAAAATAATATAGGCAATTTCTTGGGTCTATGGCGATCGCCGAAGTCTATCGCATTCTGTATATACTTATCAGGTAGTCCTGAAAACCTTGTCCTGACTAGTTTTCAGCATAAATACAAAAGTAATACAACATATCTGCTCTAATGGAATACATGGCACTGACGCAACCGCATCGCACCCCAGTTCAGCAGAATCAGCACAACCCTAAGCGCACCCCAGCAGGACTTACGCAAGCGTCACAAAACAATGCCAACTAGCACATATATTTAAATTTGACGTTAATACTTGTAAGTATTGATTTATAAACGTTAGAGCCAAATTAATTAAATGTGACAGTTTGAAGATAAATGTGCCAGTTGCGTAAGTCCTGCCCAGTTCAGTAAACCCAGCGCAACCTCAGTTACCAAAGGCAGCGATAGGCGAAACTCCGCCTTGTCCGCGATCGCTGTGTGTTGGGTTTGAAGTCTATTACAAACCTTGACGCGTGTCGTCCAAAAGACAACGGCAATTGCCCAAATGGTTGCAAGTGTATGTAGTACAGTAAATTTCAAATAAACACTACTAATCATCTCAGTAGAAAAGTAGGGGATACCCGCACCCAAAAAAAGGAATTAGAATAAATACTTAATCTAAAAAAAGTCAGGGTAAGGGTTTGAGTCAGGGACACCCTTCGCCTTATAGTGAACTTACCATTAGATGCGGAAGGGTGTCCCCTTGGCAGTTATCGTATAAATTATTACTGACTTAAAGCAAAGCCATGCGATCGCCACTGTTATACCAGTGAGTGTTTGCGTTGGCATAACCAATGTTCCGCTACTGACCAGATTCGCAGGCTATGCCGTTATTGTCGTCATCCAAGGAGTTTGCCCACGGATTGGCACTGACTGACATCGTGTCTGGTTAATTAAGCCCGACTTTGCATACGATTGGACGAAGCAAATATTACGCAAGATTTTGATTAATGATATCCACCTAGCAAATTTTTGCTATGTCAGATAATACAACAATTATTTGCAAAACGCTGCACTATTTAGCATCGGATAGCCAGCTACAGCCTATGACTCCGCCACAGCCACAGCAGCCGCCAGCGACCCCACGACCGCCGCCACAGCCACAGCCCACGCCCCGCCTACACCCACGCCACGCCCCGCCAGCCGCCACGACCGACCCGACTGGGTCCGACCCGTTAGCGATGGGCGACTGTCACCCGTTCTCACTCGCAGGATTAGCAGTCGCGAGGTGGTACGAGTATTAGTTCTTTAGTTTTGACATTTTTGTACGCCAAGTAGTTTTGAGCGCATAATCCGGCACAATAGCCCGAACATCTGCCAACATCTCAGGACTCTCGCAAGCTTCTAACAAAGCAGCCGTAGCAACTAAATTCTCAGCGGTCAACCCGGCTTTTGTAGTATATTAAACTACATGATTTTCGGCTAATTTCTCTGGCTTAAATTCACGGGACTGGGCTTCATGTTTATATAAGAAATTATTTTCGCCAGTCCCGTTAATTTTAGCACTCAGGTAATGGGTTTCAGCGATTTTGACCACTTCTTTCTGCCACTTAAAATTTAAAGCATCAAAAACCGCTTGGCGGTCGGGGTCATTGACCAGTTCTGCATCCAGTTTGTAGTACTTGACGCTGTCGTTTTTCTTGCTGTATGCTAGCTTAAACCCCAATCGAGCCAGTAGTCGCATAGCCAGCTTAATAGGGCTGCTATCGTCCTTAACTGTAATCCCAAGCGCGATCTTAATTTGTTTGTTGCTGGCTAATGCTTTTTTGAGAAACTCTTGACCATACAAAGACTCGCTACTATATTGCGCCTCTAAATCGTCAAGCTTAATCCAGTCGAGTACCCCACTGTTGGTTATTGCCTCAATTTTTGGCATATCTGTTTTCACGTCCCATAGGCAAGTGACTCCTTTACTGAATTGGGATAGTTTTGACTTCCAATGCTTCTCATCTTTGTGGGCAAGTGCATCGCGATGTTCTAAATGCCAGAACAACTTAGCCTGGTTTAACCAGCGCCCGTTGTCTTTGTGGATTGCTTCGTAAATAAAGTCAGCGGTTAAATTTAGCTCTGGCAAGTCATGCTTGAGGAATGCTTTGTTGATTTTATGATCTTCCTCAGTCGTCCGCGCCGCCTGATGTCGCAATTCTAAAGCATCCTCAAATTCTATATCCTCCGCGATCGCCGTTAGATTGGCATCGCGGAGCTTAATTTCCTCCTTGCCAGCGCTCACCGCGTCACCTGCGCTGGTTTTTTCGTCGCCTTCCTTATCAATTATGAAATGTCCCTCATCTATTAGCTCTTGCCGTAGTTGTACCGCCAATTGATTTAATGCAAAATTCCTTTAAGGGAGATCCAAAAAATAAAATATCATCCCGGCATAACAAGCGATCCACGATACCCAACCAAACAACGCTTAGACACGGCTGGATATTTTATTACTTGTAAGTGCTTAAGACTGTCACCTCTAGGCAGGCATTCGCCGATTATTCGGTAGTTAGGCGACTGAGTTTAACTTAACCACCCACGCTTTGATTTCTTGCCGCTTGCCCGTCTCCAAGCGCTTAGAAGCCGCTTTCAAGACCCAAGTGGGAATATCACACTGCCTTAGTTCGGCAAGCATCTCGACACTTTCACAAGCGTTTAGCATCTCGGCTATATTTTGAATTTCTTCTGGCTTATTCCACTCCTCTGTAGTATCTTGAACTACATGATTTTCGGCTAATTCTTCTGGCTTAAATTCACGGGACTGGGCCTCATTTTTATATAAGAAATTATTTTCGCCAGTCCCGTAAATTTTAGCAGTCAGGTAATGGGTTTCAGCCATTTTAGCCACTTCTTTCTGCCACTTTAAATTTAGAGCATCAAAAACGGCTTGGCGGTCAGGGTCGTTTACTAACTCCTCATCCAACTTGTAGTACTTAACGCCGTCATTTTTCTTGCTGTAAGCTAACTTAAGTCCTAATCGGTCTAATAGTCTAATAGCCAGCTTGATAGGGCTGCTATCATCCTTGACCGTGATGCCGAGTGCTGTTTTAAGCTGTTTCTTGCTAGCTAATGCTTTTCTGAGAAATTGCTGACCGCCTTCGGACTCGCTACTATATTCAGTCTCCAAGTCGTCAAGTTTCACCCAATCCAGCAATCCAGACTTGATTATCGCTTCAACCTTTGGGGTATCGGTTTTGACATCCCAGAGGCAAGTCACGCCTTTACTAAATTGTGCTAATTTTGACTTCCAGTGCTTTTCATCTTTATGTGCAAGTGCATCGCGATTCTCTAGATGCCAAAACAGTTTAGCCTGGTTTAGCCAGCGCCCGTTGTCTTTATGGACTGCTTTTTGACACTCCCCCGTTTATAAAACGGGGGAGTGTCAAAAAGCAGTCCATAGCTGTTCAAGTTCCTCCACAGAGAAGCCCAAAGCCTTTTTAGCATTACGTTGCTGTAAATACCAATTGTGAGCGCTTTGGTTGCCTGTGAGCCATTCTGGTAGCGATGGGATACGGATTAAGGTGTTCTGGCTCCCAGTGGGGGAAACGTACTTCTGATTTTTGCCATCCTTGCCGGGTATGGGGTTGCGTGGCTTAACCTGGCTAAGTCTGATTTCACCAGTAGGACTCAAGGTATTGATGCCGTAGCCGCCGTCTGTGTCGCTGAACCGCTTGACCTCAAAAGCTCTAGGGTACTGCGACCCGTCGCGCTTGGTGATGTAGTCGCGGCTAGGAACGATAGCATCAACTAGTTCCTCGCTGTCGGCGTACACTGGGAAGTTGATCTCATTAATTAGGTCGGGGTGGATGCCGGAAGCTAGTAATTCTTTCTCGAAGGGGTGAGGTAAAGAGTTTTTTATGAAACTAAACCGTTCAGTTTCATGTACCGCTAAAGTGGGGTACAATGGAGCTATATCTCTATCAAATATAACGTTATCAAACTCATTTAAAATTAAGTTTTCCACAATTAAGGCTCCTGGGGTTTGCTGTTCCCCAGAAAACCTTTACAAAATCAATACCAATTTTCCCACTAATTAAGTTAGACTGAAGTCAAGTAGAGTATTAGAAGCCCTTTCGGGGGTGGGAGCCTTGGATCGAATCGGTAATGATTCTCTGAGGCTTTTGTTTTGGTCTTTTACCGAAGTTTCGTTGTTAGTTCTGTTGTCGGGTGCGTTGCCGCTTATAGACTTAGTGTACTACGGATCTCTGCATAGGTGTTCATTTAGGAAAGATTTGCCGCACCACTCGACCGATGATGATGTCCAGGCTCCGTTGTTGTAAGTCAGATAGGCGCTTCACTGGCAGGATAGAAGTGAGGAACGCCTTGTCTTCTGGGCTTACCCGCCCTGATGCAATCATCTTGTTTATCATGTCGGTACGGGCTGAGAATTCAAGGGAGGGCGATTTTTTCATGGTTTTTAATATGGTTTAACTTTGACTGCACTGTGTTTCTCTCCTTTCTTACTGCTATATGTGCGCTACTTTTAGTCGTTACCCTCGCCTTTTAGCTCCATGATGACGGCGGCTATTTCGGCATTTACTTCATTGGTGAGGTCTGGGTGCTTATCTAGAAAACGCTTCCAGGCTATTGACTCCATAACCAATCGTTCGACTTGGGCGCTTTCGCTTCTACTACCGAAAATTGCTTGGGTTTTTAGTTGTTTGCGGATATCTGAGTTTAACTTGAGGTTTGCTCTTTCGGTAGCATCATCTCGGCGTGGTCTTCCTGGCATCATCTTTAAGGTTTCGTCAACTATATACATATAGATTACCTGCGGTGTGTGTTTATATTCCCATTATATATTATTTTATCTATATTATGTGCAAAACAGCGTATAAATATATTTTATATGTCCAAGTGTACATATCCCAGGTACTTTTGTATTTTAGACACACAAAAACATAAGACGGTGTTATTCTTAAGGGGTGGGGCAAAGAAACATCCCGCACCGCAACCAAAGGCTTGAGTCACCGAACGATTCCCAGAGATAAACATAGGTGTGTTTCAAAATTAAATTGCGGTTAACTGTTGCCAAGGTTCGCCACGGCATCACTAACCACAATCAAGGAAACAAACAATGAACCGTCAAGAGATGATACTACGAACAGCCAAAGGAGAGGTAGCCCATGCCGCCCAAGTGTTTATAGACAAAGTAGAGCAACTCCGGAAGATTGAAGACTTAACTTATCTCAACACCGCCGTGTATGACTCCACAGACCTTTGCATCGAAGACGCTCAGAATGTACTCCACTTCCTCATTAAACAAATTGAGGGAACAACCAATGTTTAACTATCTAAGACGTTACTACATCGAATTCATGGAATTGGATGCCTGGTCAAAGGTCTGCCTCTCAGGTTCGTGGGTTACGGCTGGAGGTGCGGCGATTCTGTTAACCACAAGCGCTATAACCGCCGCTGAATGGCTCCAAGGGGATGAGCCTGATGAATACATCAAAAAGGGTTTGTTACTTGGTGTGGGCACAACCATCGGCGCTGCGTTGTTTACTACTGGCGCGGCTCTGGAAAGCGATCGGCAAATCATCGAAGCTTCGAGCAAACAAACAGAGGACATGTGGGCACGGGTAAAGGCAAGACAAAAATCACATTGTCCCACTTGTAAATACTTCAATGACGACTGTGCGATGTATTGCTCGATTCATCCCACATCAGCTTGCACCCCTGAGATGGAATATTGCCCCGACTATGAATCTATTAAGGAAGTTTAATCATGGAACTACTCAAGCAACTCCTAGCTGAATCAAAAACCATCATCGCTGACTTGCCTGCTGAGGTTCGGGCGCTGGGTTTTGACCCTGATAATTTGACGGATGATGACACACTGAAAATCGCTGAAATACTCAAATCACGCCAAGGATCGAAAATGACTACACCAGCCAAGAATACAAAGAACTCACTACCAGCTACCCCCACTGAGAAAGCAACTGAGAAGGCAGTTCAGAAGGTCGATGCGATGGTTTCCCAATACCAACAACTTGCGGATAAAGTCGTTGAGGCAAAGTCAAATAAAATCATCGAAATTATTGAAGACATCCCCAATGCAACGATGGCAAGGGTGCGCCAACTTTTAGACGATAGCGAGGGCAATCTCGACTTTTTTCTTACGCCGATTGAAGACGTTGAAAACAATTTTCTCAATCGATTCGGGATTGAATAGAGGCGAGAATCTAGCTTATTTACTTGGTGCATCTGCTTTGACCATCGCCGGAACATTAATGATAGGAGGTCTAACGATTGGAGGAATTAAGCACCTACAAAGTCAAAATGAACCCAGAGATGGGGTTACAAATCGAGAGTCAACGCCCATTGACCAACGACCAATTACAACCCCTACTGGATTCATCACTACTACATCAGAAAGCCCGTCTAGAACACGAACGCGCCATTGATAAGCAGCATCAGATATACACTCTCATGATAGCTGCTCTCGTGTCCCTGGGTCTATTTTCAATCAGTTTCGCTACAGTTCGGACCATATCCAAATTCACTAAAACTTCAGGAGTAGAAAATCATGCTCGGCAATATGTTTCCTAATCTATTTGGTGACAATGAAAAAGGTAATGCATCACTTGACATTGGCAACCAACCGGAACAACTAAATGGCAGCGATCGCGCCGACTTCCATACAGCTACGAATCTGTCAGCGATGCCCACCCCAGCCAGTGTAAACGCAGCGGCTAAATTGGCGGGTAATCTAGAGGCTCAAACAGTGCTACTCAAGGAAGAATCCGCCCAAAAGCTCGAAGCTCAAAAGGCTTCCTTGGCTAACTTGGAGGTGCGAGTTAACCACGCCAAACAGTCGATGGCTAACACTCAACAGTTCCAAAAGAAAATGTCACGCCACGGTAAAAACATCCTGGAACATCAAATTGGCAAGGAAGCCACGGTACAGAATTTTGAGAGCTACGAGAACCGCTTTAACGGCGTAACCATCGACATTTAAACCCATGTCCGAAATCAGCGCTTCGGACATCGCCAAAGTCTAAGACCCGCTCTAGGGCGGGTTTTCCCCAAAAACATCAAAAAAATATGCAACTCAGAAACAATCTAATTTACGGTTTTACTGGATTTTCCATAGTGCAACTCATCGGATATTTGGGCATCTCTTACACCTGGCTATCCCAGCCAATGTTTATCTTGGTCCTGATGATGGTTCTAGCTTGTCTGTTATTGGGTGTTAGCGAATGGGCTAAGACTCAGGCGGGAACAGTCCACGCCCTACCCAAAGCCCAACTATGGCGTATTTTCGGCGCAACTCTCGCAATGATTACCACACTGTTATTTGTCCTCTTCGTTGGCATTTGGATCGGACTATGAACGAACAACTCGATTTAAGCGTTGATATCAACCAAGTTCGCAAGTCAGTGGGCTTGAAAAAGACAGTTTTAACGGCGGCGATTGCACTGGGCATCATGGGAACCGTTACGCCACTCCTTTTTAAAAACCTTGACCGAGAGTCTAAGACACTGCTTTTGTTCTCCGGGTTGATGGGTAACATGACCGCTTGTCTACTGCCCAAAAACACCCGTGATGAGAAGCTACAAAGCGCTTATGAGAAAATCGCAACCGAGAATTACAAGACCCAACTTAAGCACGAAGTAGCGCGTATCAACGCCATTACTCAAATTAGGGAGAAAAACATTCTCGCTAACTACATCGACAATGAGAACAACGTCCCTTGGTTCCAGAAGCTTTACTGGAGTAAAAAGTTAGAGATAAGTGAGTTAATCACGTCTTTCTTTGTGGAGAGCGAGACAGAAAACCCGCAAGCCTTACCCAGCCAAAGCACCGCCGAATCATGGCAAAATACTCAGCCTGAAATTGAATCAGTGCAAAAAGTCGTAGTCACGCCGGGTATGGAATGGATAGTTGACATTGCCGAAAAAGCCTGCCTACCGCTAGAGAAACGCAGCCATCAACACATTAAAATTGACGGCGGGTCACAGTCTGGTAAGAGTACATTGGTTTCCCTCATAATCGCCCTAATTAGCCGCATGGAAGGGAAGCTACAGATAAACTTAGTTGACCCAAAATACCCCAAAACTCAGTGGATGATTGAGCCTTCATTCGTTGGCTATGAGCAAGTGGGGGACGGTATCGACGCGGCGATCGCAGAACTAGAAAACCGGAAAAAACTTTGTTTGCAAGCGGCTAAAAATAAGCAGGAACAACCCACGTTTACCCGCTACCTGTTGATTGTCGATGAATGGGATAACGTTTGGGGAAATGGTAACGGTTACGCTGATGTCATTATCAAGAAAAAAGCACTGGAAATAAAGGGGAAACTGCAAAGGATTTTCAAGGAAGCCGCCGCTTATAACCTCTCGCTAATTCTTATCGGGCAATCCCCATTAGCTACCGATAACGGATTCAGTCGCAGTAGTTTCAACAGCGCCACTCGCATAGTGTTGGGCAATGAAGCGCTTAAGTGGGTCCAAGACCCTGGTTTCCCCTTCAAGGGTAAGGCTCAGGCACTCGCTGAGGAGTTAGAGGAAATCATCGGTAACGGCGATCGCGTAGCTATGATAGCCCCTAACTTAGGCAGTGCCCCCTTTATCGAATCAATTCCCCACATCAACCTAACCGAGGTTCTAGGAACCCCACAACACCAATCCAAGCATCAGGAAGCCGAACCGCCACAAGCACAGACAGAGCCAAAAGAGAAATTAACCAAAGACCAGCAAAGTTATCTCGCTATGAAAGGATGGATAACCGACAGGAAAACACCACCCACACCGGAAGAAGTGGCGATTGCATGGGAGAAGCTGACGGGGAAACGACTACACGGCGACTCACTTAAATATTTGATGGAGAAATTTGGACTATGACCACATACAAATTATCGGACGTGAAACAAGTCTGTGAGGCGATTTATGAGCGTCCAATAGTTGACCGTACTTGGCGCAAGTGGAAGGCATCGTTATCACTGCCAAAATACGTAAAAGATATATCGCAAGCGCAAATGGAGCAACTTCTTACGCTTGCCAATCTAAAACGCTCCAAGCCCTATGACAAAGTTACTCTAACCCAGGTAATTAAATCGAAGCAAGCAACGTTAAAGGAGTTTCAAGAGGCTCGTAACAACTACACCCTATACCTAATTCCTGATGAGTGTAGAGGCGATTCTTTACCGGAAGTAATACGAATGGTCACTGGTAGACAAGTAAGCCTTAAATCGCTTTATAGATGGGGAAAAATGCTAAACAAACACTATTCATCTAATAGCAACTACACCAAAGATGAAGTACTGTTGTACATTTCCCAGACTTTAATAAAACCGAGAGCCAAAAAAGCGGCACGGTATGCCACATCTGTAGAACCGTGATTCTTGCGTTCTCAAGTATTCCGCTTTGGTGTCTCAACTATTCCACCTTTGACACAAAGCGGAATTACGCACCTAAAATTACGGTGTTTTTCTACTAACAGTTTCTCACGTATAACGCTAAATAGTAAGAATTAAGGTCTAAAATCCTTGCTATCTCTACGCTGTGGCTAAATCAAATCATGAGAAAACGAAAAACAATTCAAAGCGATGGCGAAAAATGTCCTTAAATACATAGGGCTGGGAACGAAAAAGCCTGGTTTTAAACTACAGCCAAAGCAACCCCAAGCTATTAAGAAATACGCATGATGTTAAAACACCATTGCCCTAATGCTGTACAGAAAAAAAGCTAAATGGAGATGTATCGTCGCTAGCTCACTTGAAGTATGTGTTGAGAATCACATCTCTAATTGTGGAAAACACTAACACATTCTTGTTATTTGTGATACATTTATGCTTATGTGTAGCAAAAGACAGGCGTAGCGCTATGGCTAGAAATAAAGAAGAAAAAGAAGAATTGCAAAAATGGGTTAATTCTATTTTACTTGACCTAGATTCAAGCGAATACTACTCTCTTGAAAACCTAAAAGGAACCCACTGGAAAAAAATTTGGAAAATTTATGACAGATCGAAATGCCCCGAAGATGATTGGCACAACGAAGTCAAGTTAATTATTCTAGAAGCGCACGGGGTAGACGAGTCAGATTATAACGAACTTGAAATTCTGAATTCTTATAGGGTTGATCGAGATTAAAAATTAAACCTAAAGAATAGCTAAACCCGTACCAGTTGCGGGTTTTTTAGTCTTTGAGTATAAAGCAATCAACATAGAGCGAAAATACCCGTTATCGCCCACAATCCTATATCAAAGAAAGTAATCGCGCTTCTAGCTGATGATTAGTTAGTGTGCTAGCATAACAGCAAATTAACTTTTAGTTCATTATGGAAAGTCGAATTAACAAACGCACCCATAGCGATTACACCCAAAGCGCTGCTTACCTTCCTAAACAACTGGTAAAAAATTTCAAACAGTTAGCTCTGGAATTAGAAATTGGGCATAGTGAGGCGATGGAAGAAGCAATAAGAATGTGGTGTGATGCAGCAACCACAAAAGTAAATCAACGTTGATGAGAAATTCGCGCTATCCAACTACTGAACAAAGTTTGATTTGTTTTATCCTCTGCCAAAATCTAACAACGTTTCTACTACCTATCTTTATAGTGCGACTGGATGAACGAACGGGAAACATCTATATCTTGGCTGGAGAAGAAACCGGAATTGTAATCAACCGTAATGGTAAATGGAGATACGACGAATGAGTAAGCCCAACTTTGCGGCAATGAGTAAAACAGAGCTAAAGCGTTATTTGGTAGAGCATCGTAACGATACAGAAGCGTTTCATACGCTAATGGACAGAATTAACGCAGAACCTAACCAAAAGTTTTACACGATAGATGAGGTTGATGTACTACAGGAACTAATAGAAGCAAAACGACACTCAAAAGAGAATCAGTGAAAATCAACAGGCATGGACGCGCCAAAATTCTTACACCAAAAGAGGTACAGCTAGTTTTTAGCAACGGGCTAGAAACCGACCGTGATAAAACCTTGTTTGGCGTGTGCCTGTTTAGCGCCTGTAGAATCCGTGAAGCTTGCACCCTACTGACTGAAGATATCTACACCCCAAACGGCAAAGTTAGACCACGGCTGATAATTCGTAAAGCCAACACTAAAGGTAAATTAGCAACGCGGTCTATCCCAGTGATTGAAGACTTACGCCAATTGCTGAATAATTATTATCCGCAACGCGGTGATATTTACCTGTTTCCCGGTCGCAGTAACGGACACATAAGCCACGATTCAGCCGCTCGGATACTGCGAGAAGCATGTAAACAAGTGGGGATAATTGGCGTAAGTACACACAGCTTTAGGCGCACCGCGCTAACCCAGATGAGTAACGCTGGTATTCCGTTAAGGGTGATTCAGGAGATATCGGGGCATAGGAACTTAGAGCAGTTGCAAAAATACCTAGTACAGCACGGCGTAAGTAAAATATCCATAGTATGAGATACTAAGCACAAGCATTAAATAGCACTAAAAGCAGAAAGAAGGAATGAAGAGGTGGCACAATTAGCTCCAAAATCCTTAAGCC
>JAHHID010000105.1 GCA_019359015.1 Spirirestis rafaelensis WJT71-NPBG6 | reverse complement strand
CAAAACTCAAATTCTTGAATTTATCGACTATTTTAATAAAACAATGGCTAAACCTTTTAAGTGGACATATAAGGGTAAAGTGTTGGCTATCTGATACTTGGCTTATTTCCGCCGTACTGTACTAGTATTCAAACGAGCGCCATTTTTTAAAGCCAGCGACTCAGTTGTAATGTTGATATTGCCGCCTTTTCCTGACGCACCCTGTTCCACAGAACTGAATACACCACTAGATGCATTGTTACCTATTCCATCTAAAGAGATAGTGTCAGCTTTAACATTAATATTACCTGCATTCCCTTGTCCAAAAGTGGAAGCAATGATTTGCGCTCCGTTAGATGCAGAAAGTGACTCGGTTGTCAAACTAATGTTGCCTCCCTCACCTACAGCGCCTGGTGACACATTGTTAAATATACCGCTGAGAGATCCATTACTGCCTACCCCATCTAAAGAGATGGTATCTGTGGCTTTAACTGTAATACTGCCTGTATCTCCTTGCCCAAAAGTACTAGTATTCAAACGAGCGCCATTTTTTAAAGCCAGCGACCCAGTTGTAATGTTGATATTGCCGCCTTTTCCTGATGCACCCTGTTCCACAGAACTGAATACACCACTAGAAAATCCATTATTGTCTATGCCATCAAATAAGATGTTATCGCGCACTTGAATCTTGACATTGCCTGCATTTCCTCGACCAAAAGCACTGGCAGCCAGTTGAGTACCGTCGGTCAGAGAAAGTGAGTCCGCAGTAACGTTGATGTTCCCAGCGTTACCGATAGCATTTGAATCCACAATATTTAAAATTCTACCAGCCTGCCCAGCCCTAATCGTACCTATGGCATTGAGCGTAATATCTCCTGCTTGACTTTCAGGTGTCCCTAAACCCGACCCTATGCCACCTAGCAGCCTACTTCTACCCAAAATATCTATGTTCCGGGCGTTGATGGTTATACTTCCCCTATTTTCAGCAATAACATCAACACTCGCTGCGTTAATCAGAGACACATCTGCCCGTGCTACATTTTCAGGAAAACTCAAACTAAGATTACTATCATCTACATTCAGTCCAACTGTCCCGGCTGCTGCTAATCCTCCTAACTCCACTCGCCCACCAAAGGCATTTAACCTTCCACCATCCATGCTGATGTCACCACCAACTAACAGCAAACTTTGACCATCTGGTACACGTAGACCAAATGCATTAAAGCCGGACTGATCTAATCCTGCTGGTGCAGCTGAGTTGTTTTGAATCGGCGCAGCAGCAATTTGATTGAAGAACAAAGCTGAAGGATTTATCGTTAGCAGCGCAGGATTATTTGGATTAGTTGCACTGAAAAAGCCAAGATTGCCAAATTGAATTGCGTTTGCCGTACTAGCTACAAACGAACCGCCAACATTCAAACTAGCATTTTGCCCAAAAACAATCCCTGACGGGTTAATTAGAAACAGGTTGGCTGTGCCATTAGCGCGAATCAAACCATCAATATTAGAAACTGACCCACCTGTTACCCGACTAATAATATTTTGAATACCTACAGCATTATTAAAGAAAGCTGTACCACCAGTAGGAACAGAAAACTGCCCAAAGCTGTGAAATAAATTGCTTCCCGCTTGGGTTCCGCCAGTGATGTTAAAGGTATTACCCTGCAATCTGACGTCAGAATTATTGGGTAGAGTGCCATCTGAGGTAATTTGGGCAAGAGCGCAATTTCCAGAGAAAGCAAACGCAATACCTAACAACCAGCCCCAACGATTACTCAGTGCGGACATTGCACCCTCCCCAAGTATTACAGTGTTTACTTCATTACACTAGTGATGAGTAAATCACAGGTGGGTAAAATTATTCGCAAGTTGCCAAGAATGTTAATAAATATTGTATGAGTAAGCGAGAAGTGCGATCGCCTAACTACTTCTTACTTAGTGACACTTTCTCTAATTTGACTGCGTAAAGCGATCGCCTTTATCATCAACTTAATTCAATTCTGGTAAAAATTCAGGATTCAGAGTTTGGTCTAAAGTGTAAGGACATATTTCTGGAAAAACCTGCTCACCCAACTCAGTTTCTCGAATCGCTAAAGCCAAGCCTAGTTCATAAACAGTGACGAAAACTTCATCTAAATAAGGTTTCAAAATAGGGCTATCTGACAAAAGCAGTTTAATTTGAATACGTTGCTCTCGAATTGTACTTAACCAACTATTGCTACGTTTTTCAGATTGAAACTGCCATTTCAGTAAATGTCCGAGCAAAATTGCCAGCCGATTTCTCAATTCTTGCCGTTCTTTTCTACCCAAAGTTTCAATTTCTTCAATCAGGTTGATCGTGTCTAATTGATCCCACTGTTGAGTTGTCAGCAAGCTCACCTGCTCTTGAGTCCAAGCATAGAAATCTGTCTTATAGAGGTTATACGTGTACATTCTTATTAAGGCAAGCCTCTCGCCCACGTATCTAAAAAAAATTATGATTAGGTTTACTAGGACGAAACCCAATCAACAATTTAATAACCAATGACTGTTGACTTTTGACTTTTGACTTTTGACTCTTGACCAACAACTAATTCGCCACCTCAGCCAACTCAATCACACGTCCTTCATAGTCCTTAACCAAAAAATTCAATGGCTTGCGATTGCGAATCTTGAATTTCAAACCTCGCGTTTCCACACGCATTAAAACCATATCCAGGCACTCACGATCAAAGCAAACGTGGCGTTGCTGACTTTTGCTGCCTAAACTAGCTCCAGTAATAACGTGTAGCTGGGTGTTTTTCTTTAATTGATACCAAAGCCCTTCGCTACCATTATTCATCATTCTGCTGCCGGAAAACGTTGGGCTGGCAGACATATAAAGCGGATCGATTCCCGCTGCCCCTATACTTTGCTCGTAGTTGTAGTAGTAGTGCAAAGGTACTTCTGCTGCTGGTAAATCTAGCAGTCCTTCGTACAGCTGGCGGGCAATTTCCAAATCTGACACCATAACGGTGTGTACTTTTGGGGCACTGGTGAGGAACATCCACATAGCACCGGCATATGCTGCTAGCAGCATCACCATAATGCCTTGGGTGGAGAATAAGGTATCTAACGGCAGGGAAGGCAAGAAAGAGCCTAAAGTATAAGGTTGAATCAACACCGGTGTCACACTAACTGCTATAACCATGAACACATCTAGGATTTTATTGAGGAATCGATTTTATTATTCAAGGGTACAGACTAAAATAAAGTCCGTATTTATAGTGTATCAATAACGAACTAGTCTGGATGTTACCCACAAACAGACCAACACCAAGACCCGATCGCGATTAACTGGAGGACACTTAATCAACAATTTAAGCGTCCCAGGAAATTGCCATTTCTAATAACACTCATTCTAACAACATACATTTATTTGGATTGTGCAAATACCACATTTCCCCGAAGCTAATCACCCGCTAGTTAAATCGCTGTTTCATCATAGCGATCAGGAACTTTTGGATTTATTTCAGCGCCATCCGGAAGCTGGAAAATACTTTACGGCGATGTTTTGCCGTTATAGCCCGATAGTATACACGTTGATTCGCCATTCAGCGCGATCGCCTGTGCAAGCAGATTATCTGTTTGCTCTTACTTGGCGACATATATACTACGAACTCGGTGGACTTGATTTAACCAGCAGTCAACAAGGTAAAGATACTTTAACTTTGCAAAATTGGCTGATCAATATGACCGCTTTTTGTATCAACGATTTGAAATTACCACCCACAGAAGCAATTCATTATTCTCTTCAAGCGACTTCACCACCATTATGGTGTTATATCGAACAAGCTTTGGAACAAATGCCCCCAGTTTTGCGCTTGATGGTTTTAATGGCTCAAACCTTTCACTGGAGCGAAACTCGCATTGCTGCTTATCTGCAAGCTGAAGGAGAAGCGATCGCTCCAGTAGAAGTAGCCAATTTTCTTCAGGAAGGCTATCTTATGCTAGAGGACAAATTACCTGCGGATGTCCGCGCAATCTACTTGGGGGAAGATTTACCTCAATCTTAGGTTCAGTATTAACCCTAATATAGTGTGTTCTCAAATAAACAATAAAATAGTTACCAGTTTTTCTATTTAAAACCGTAATTTTACGGGTAAATTTTATGAAGCAAAAGCATCTACTTGTAAGCAAACTTTCTGGGCAACTATTGCCAAAATCTGAAGTTTGTGCTGTCTATTGTTTACTGTTGACTGTTTTGCTAAATCCGATCGCGGCAGGTGCGGTAGATATTACTCAACAACTCCATCGCCCTTCAAACCATTCAGCAGTGGGACAATCAAGAGACGAGGCTGATATGTTGGTGCGCCAAGGTGAACAACAACAAGCCTCAGGAAAATCGGATAAAGCAATTGAGTCTTGGTTACAAGCACTGGATATTTATCACTTTATCGGCGACTTGAAGGCGCAAGGTCTAGTTTACGATTTAATTGGTAAAGGTTATGTGCAGCTGGGTCGATTAAAAGAAGCTGAAGATCCAATGCGTCGGAGGTTAGCGATCGCCCGTGATACTCAAGACTTTCAAGGACAAATTTTTGGGCTAAATAACATCGGCACATTACTACTGCAAAAAGGAGAATTCACCGCAGCCGCTGAAACCTTTACAGAAGCAGTTACAATTGCCAGCGATGTCAAAAAGATTGAAGGACAAGGACTGTCTTTAAGCAATCTGGGTTTAGCAACAGTCAGGCTAGGAGATTATAACAAAGCGATTAAGCTGTTGGAAACTGCTTTAATTTTCCGCCGTCGAACACCGGATGCGATCGCCGAAGCAAATACCTTGAATAATTTAGGCGATGCTTACCTAGCCGCCGGTAATTATCAAGATACCATTGGCACTTATGGGTCAGCACTGCGAATGGCAAAAGTTACACGCGATCACACCAATGAATTACGAGCAATCGACGGTTTAGTGACAGCTCACCGTTCTGTAGAAAGATATGAACGTGCTTTCAACTTACTAGAACAGCGTTTAGCACTGGCTACAGAATCAGAAAATTTAGGGGAAAAATTAAAATCTTTTGAGTCTTATGCTCTATTGTATGAGCAACTAGGTAACTATCCCACCGCCCGCAATTTTTATGAAAGAGCAATCATACTAGCGCGGACACTGGAAGACAGCAAGCGTGAAGTTCTATTAGTTGATAGACTGACGCAAATGCTAAAACTGTCAAAACATCGGTAGCACTTGTTACCCGACGACTAAAGTCGCACGCCAGGTGCTATAACGGAACGGCAGTCGCTACAACGCGGGGAACCCGCGCAACACGCTGCCTCGGGAACCTCCCTTCTCCTGTCGGAGACGCTGCGCGAACGGGTGACGCTCCTGCGTCGCTAACGCTTCGCTAACAACACTTTGGCGGCACGGTACAGGCAACCGTCAAGTCTTTCACCGCAACGCACTGGCTCCGCTAAATAAACAAAGTCCGCGTAGGCGGACTTCATGTCTAAAAGCCTACGCAGGTAGGCTTTGTTCGTATAGGCTCAGACTTCAGTCTGAAGGCATATTCTAATTGAAGAACACAGCACCATTTTCCTCAATTCTCATTGCACTTTTATCCATCTTCACGTCGGTTGTTTCGTTGAATGAAAGTTGCAACATACCTTGTTGAGAAGATCCTTGTGGTGTCACCATCAATAGTCCTTTATCCTGACGGTAGAAAGTAACCGTTAGAGGAGTGCTTAAACCTTGCAGCATCACCTCAGACTTACCTTGTAGCGTTCGCAGTGCTGTATCGCCAATTACTTGGTAGCTAATAGGTGCAGCTGTCTGATTTACCAAGCGCACACCTACTTTGCCACTCATGGGCATTACCATTGCTACAGCGGGTTGTTGCTGTTGTGGCGATGGTGTTTGGATTACGGAAGTTTGGCTTTGTTGTATGGTGGAATTATTAACAGCACTAGATGAATTGCTCATGCCTTGTGGCGATCGCATCATCGACGACTGGCTATTATAATTGTAATTCTGCGATCTGCTTGTTCCATCGGGCATTTGACCACCTACACCCATCCTTGTTTGTTCCGGTGTTGGGTTAACAGAGCTGTTGTTGCGAATAGGAGTTTGCCCTTGCATTCCCATTTTTTGAGTGAAAGCATTAGGAGGGCATCCTTGAGGAACCATAACTCGATTGTTGTGCGGTTCTTGGTAGAAAATACTAGGGCAGGGGTTAACTTTGGGAGTAGATTGTTGTGCGATCGCCGCATGTGGAATTGCTGGCAAACCAATAATTAGCCCGCCAAAAATAGTACTTAGAAATTTAGCCGACTTGCGGAAATTATTTTGATGTTTGTTCATTTTTTTTCTCCACTAGAAATTATTTAGACTCAGATATATTAAAAAATATTAATACTTGAATATTAGCTAATGAATAATAAATTTTACCTCTAACTAATAGGTGAAAAAAGAAAAAACTTGCGATTTTTATTTCAACCCTAAGTAAAAAGTAAATCTATCATTAGTTATAGTTTGATAAAAAAATTAAGAGGTAAGAATTGCTGAAAATTCCCACCTCCTAACTTTATATTTGATTTACGCTTCTTCCCACATTTTGCGAACTAGATCGGGCAACCAGCTAGCAATTTCCTGAATTCGTTCTTGTGATAATTCGTCTTTAGTGGCAGAAAATATTGCTTTAACTACCTTTTCGCGGTCAGCATTTGGTGGCATTGTACCTTCATTAGCCACCCGAAATAAAAAGCGATCGCTATCAATCTTAAAGATACCAGGACCTTGCCAAGGTGGACGCACCCGACTCAAAAACCCGACAAGCGGATTAGTATCGCGCCATAGTTCCGCAATTTCCATTTGTAGCGCTTTATCATCACTTTTTTCGGCTGGTTTATGCAATTCAGCCTCAACGCGATCAGCTGCTTCGGTACTCATTAAATCGCGCATCACCCGGAATGCGACTTCTGTAATATCTCTAGCGTCGAAGATATCTGATAAACCGCCATTCACCATCACCTTTTCCAAAAAGGGCAAATCTTTCTCAGCGATTGGTGCAGATGAACCTGACTCTGGGTTTTTCGACAACTTCTCCTCATAGTTATCTATCAGATTACGCCCTTTATCAGTTATTTCTGCCTTCTGAAAATGACCATCGTTTGTAAACTCAGCATGAATGTACTGATTTTGATTTAGATAATCTAAATGAGCTAATAAATCTGCTTCTGATAATTTGTTTCCCGAAAAATCAACTTCATGCAATCCCTGCCCAGTTTCGGCAATTTTTTTTACTAAATCGTAAAGTTCATGTCTGATTATAGAAATTGGCATCTAACCCTCCACAAATGCTTTTATATATGCGTTCTAGCCGAACCGATTTTTACCAATAGCAAGCTAGCAGTTTGAATAACTACTAAAATAACTTTTAGCAGTAGGAATTTCAAACCGCTAGAGACCAAATTTATGGCTCAAATCTCATGGCTTCGCAATATAAATTACAAATTAAATTCATACCTTTGCATCTGTCACAGGAAACAATTGTTTGTTAAAAAACTAAGACTCAAGAGTGATTGGTAAAATGACGGTGAAGGTGGTGCCTTTGCCAACAGTGCTTTCAACGTGAATTTGACCTTGATGAGTTTGGACAATAGCTTGAGCGATCGCTAGTCCCAAACCTGAACCAGTGGCACTTTCGGTAGTTTTATTTGCTGTGCTGTGGGTACGGGCTGGATCTACTCGATAAAAGCGATCGAACAAGCAAGGTAAAGCCTCGCTGGGAATACCAATCCCCGTATCACTCACTTTAATTTGCAAAGCGGTGCTGTGACGTAGCCGAGAAACCGGATTTATTGCCTCAATCCGCGTTAATTCCACATTTACCCGTCCACCAGATGGCGTATACCTTAAAGCATTGCCAATCAAATTTGTGAACAATCGCACCAATTGATCCCATTCGCCAACAAGTGTAAACCAATCGTCAAGTAATTCGTGGTTCATTTCCGTAGCTGGGGGATCAATCAAATTTAAAGTTAAAGCGACGTTTTTTTCCGTAGCTAGCAGATGTTGTTCTTCAACTACTTCCATCAGCAAAGCATCAAGCGGACAAGGTGAAAAAACATCTTTGCTAATGCCACTATCTTGCCTTGCGAGAAATAGTAGATCGTTGACTAACTTCCCCAAACGCTGCGTTAATCGTTCCACTACCTTTAGTTGTTGGCGATAGTGTAAAGAAGTAGGATTCGCGTCTCTCCATTCCAAATCATTAAGAGCAACTTGCACATTAGTTTGAATTAAAGCGATCGGACTTCTCAGTTCGTGAGAAGCATCAGCAGTAAATTGTTTCAGACGTTGGTAAGACTCACCCACTGGTTCCATTGCCTTACCTGAAAGAAACCAACCACTAGCACCCACCGAAAGCACCATCAACCCAGTACCCCATGCCAAATCAAAAATCAATTGACGACTCGGTTTAGTCACTTCAAACCAAGGATGGCTAACACGCAGATATCCTAATACCATCCGTCCGACTTCCACCCGTTGCGTAACTTGCCGCAGCAACATCGGGGGAGGAGTGGAGGAGTGGGGGAGGGGAGGAGTGGGGGAAGATAAGGAAGAATTTGCTCGCCCTTGTGCCCTTGTGCCCTTGTCCCCCTTGTCCCCGACTCCCCCACTCCTCTTAATCACACGCACAGTCTCACCAGTGCGGTTAGGATGAATAGGAATATTTAGCGGTTCAGATAAAGTTGACCAAATTAATTCACCAGTGGGACTAAACCACTCTAAATCGATATGGTCATCTTCTACCGTGTCGCCATTGTTGGCAAAACTAGCTTCCACATTAAGGCGGAACTGACTTAAATTAGGGTTTAGCGATTCAACAACAAGCGTAGATGCACAACGGCTTGTGGTCAGACATCGTTCTACTACTTCCACCACATGATTCAAAGTATCGTCAATTCGCTCAATCAACGTACTGCGGACATATAAATATACCCCACTAGCAAACACTAGCAGCAGTACCGCTGTGACGGCAGTGTACCAAAGGGCGAGACGGCGACGAGTAGCTTGAAACATAATTGTTACTTTTTAGTCATTAATTATTAGCAATCAGTTTTTCTTAGTTATTACGAGCGAGTTTGTTTATAACCAAAATCTGCAATTATTTATTTCTGCCGCAGCGAAGAACAAATGAGATAGGGAAACAAGGGAACACTTTAGGGCAAACGCTTCTAGACCCGATTTAATTTACTATGTTTAGTATCCTGTTCTAGTTAAATGGGTTAGGCTTGTCTATCCCTAAGTGATTATGCCGAAATCTAAGAAGATCGCTCAACAAGTAAATCTTAGTGACCCACAATATTACCTGAACCGTGAGTTAAGCTGGTTAGAATTTAATCGTCGCGTGTTGCATGAAGCCTGTGACGAGCGAACACCCCTTTTAGAACGGCTCAAATTTCTCGCAATTTTTGGTTCTAACCTGGATGAGTTCTTTATGGTGCGCGTTGCAGCGTTAAAGCAACAGGTAGAAGCAAAAGTCAGCCTGTTAACTCCTGATGGTCGCACCCCGCAACAACAGCTAGATGATATTAGTTTGAGCTTGCGTCCTCTGGTAACGCAACAGCACCAAGAGTTTGAGCAAGTATTAAAACCTAAGCTGGCAAGTCATGGTATTCATATCCTGGATTACATACAATTGACTCAAAAACAGCGAAGTTATCTAGATAACTATTTTAACGAACAAGTTTTTCCGGTTCTGACTCCACTGGCTGTTGATCCTAGCCATCCTTTTCCTTACATTTCTAATCTCAGTTTAAATCTGGCTGTTGTGATCAAAAACCCAGAAACTGAGGAAGAATTTTTTGCTAGAGTCAAAGTCCCGAATGTCCTACCGAGATTTTTGCCTTTACCGCCAGAGTTGGGAATTCACTCCCAAGGACAACCTGCTAATTGGACTGGTGTACCTTTGGAACAGGCGATCGCCCATAATCTGGAATCTTTATTTCCAGGAATGACTATTCAAGAATATCATCCTTTCCGCATTACTCGCGATGCTGATTTGGCACTTGAAGAAGATGAAGCTGACGATTTGCTGTTGGCGGTTGAACAAGAATTACGAAAACGCCGCTTTGGGGGAAGTTCGGTACGGCTAGAAATTCAATCCCAAACTCCGGAAAACGTGCGATCGCGACTAGTACAAGATTTAGAATTAGCAGAAAGCGATGTTTATGAAGTAGACGGTCTTTTGGGACACCGAGATTTAATGTATTTTATGGGGTTGCCGCTGTCAGAACTCAAAGACGAACCGTGGCAGTCTGTAGTACACCCGCGTTTACAACGCATTAAGGAAGCAGCTGTAGAAGCAGGTGTGTCAGGGGTAGAGGATGGCAGAGACTTTTTTTCCGTGATTCGGGAACGGGATTTACTCGTACACCATCCGTACCAATCTTTTTCTACCTCGGTAGTACGTTTTATTACCCATGCGGCACATGATCCGGGTGTGTTGGCAATTAAAATGACTCTTTACCGGACTTCTGGTGACTCGCCAATAGTTAATGCTCTAATTGATGCTGCTGAAAATGGCAAGCAAGTATCTGTATTAGTCGAACTCAAGGCGCGGTTTGATGAAGAAAATAATATTTATTGGGCAAGGCGATTAGAAAGAGTTGGTGTTCACGTTGTCTATGGTTTGGTAGGTCTGAAAACTCATAGCAAAATTGTTATGGTGGTGCGCCGCGAACACGACCGTATTATGCGCTACGTGCATATTGGTACTGGTAATTATAACCCGAAAACTGCACGACTTTACACAGATTTTGGATTGTTCAGCTGCCGGGAAGATTTGGCTGCTGATGTTACAGATGTGTTTAATTTCTTGACAGGATATTCTCGGCAAAAGTCTTATCGGCAGTTGCTAGTTGCGCCTGTAAATATGCGCGATCGCTTTGGGGCTTTAATTCATCGCGAAATCGAGAATGCTCAAAATGGATTATCTGGGCGCATTGTTGCTAAGATGAATTCTTTAGTAGATCCACAAATCATTGCCACTTTATACGAAGCTTCTCGCGCTGGAGTGCAAATTGACTTAATCGTGCGCGGTATTTGCTGTTTGCGCCCAGGTCTTAAAGATATCAGTGAGAATATTCGCATCATTAGTATTGTCGGACGCTTTTTGGAACACTCGCGCATTTTTTACTTCCATAACAATGGAGAAGAAGAAATTTACATCGGTAGTGCTGACTGGATGCGCCGCAATTTAGATCGTCGGGTGGAAGTGATTACCCCAGTCCTAGAACCAGATATTGCTAAAGATTTACAGGAAGTTTTAGGAATTATGATTGCAGATAACCGCCAAGCTTGGGAATTACAGCATGATGGCAGTTACATCCAACGCCGCCCAGGTGAGGATTCTCGTGAATCTCACTCACAAAAAATTCTCATGTCTATGGCATTACGTTCAACTAGCATTGCCTAAAACCTGATTGATTTAAAACAGTTTTCAAATATAGATAGCTAACAAAACGCAAGTTTTTTAATAAAACTTTAATTTTTGCCTTAGCTATCTGATTAATCTTTATAACTGCATAGGAATTATTCAACCATAGGGTAGAGTAAATATGATGACTACTTCCCATAAGCTATAGGAGTTGTTGTACTTAATCGTTTCCTTTAATGTTAATGCTGTCCTGTAAATCTTCTACTGTGCGTATTTTAGTGGTTGATGATCACGAACTGACTCGTTTAACACTGCAATTAGCTTTTTCTGCACAGGAAAATATTCAAGTTGTAGGTTTAGCAAGTAATGGTCAAGAAGCAGTGGAAATGGTTAAGCGTCACCAGCCAGATGTGATTGTTTTAGATTTACAAATGCCAGTGATGGATGGATGGTCTGCTTCTGGTCACATTAAAGCAATTTCCCCTGATACTCAAATCATTGCTTACTCTTCGGTGGAAGACAGCAAGTTGCTGGAGAAAAAAGCAATGAGTAGTTTGGATGCTTTCTGCAAAAAAGATGTACCCACCAGGGAATTAATTGATTTGGTTAAGGAATTAGGGCAGCGTCAGTGCGATCGCTCCGTTGCATAATATAATATATATCAGTGGTTAATCGAAGAACAGATACTTAGGAATATGGTAACCCTTAAAAGCGTCGGTTTAAGTCTCAATTGAGACTTAAACCGACGTAATTTAGTATTATATCGCCACTGAAGTCCGCTTAATTGCTTCCCGTTTGTGGAAACGTGCGTCTGAATTCGTCTATTAAATCATCCATTTCTTCTAAAGCCTGATTTACATCTACTCTTAAAGTTCCCAAATTGGGTTGCTCCAAGAGACTCAGCAAGTACTCGCGTTTGCTTTCAACTACGGCGATTCGTTCTTTTATAGTCTGTATATCCATTGTTGTCTTTGACTTGTTTACACTTCTTAAGTTTAACTTGACTACAGCTAAGTACTCTTCATGGTAGTCAGGGTTTCAGTCCTAGATTTAAGCCTTGAAAGGCTTACCATGAAAAGACTAGTGTTTTAAAACACTAGTCTTTTGCCGCCGGGGCGACACATAAGCGATGATAATAAAGCTGAGGTGTTAAGAATTTATACTAATCTGAAATTATGTTACGTCAATTTTCTTTGGGAACACTCGGTATAACCGTTGGTGGGATTTTGACCATTATGGGGTTCGTCGCCTACGCTGCTGATTATGCCACACTTAATCTTGTCGGATTTTTTTACGGGATTCCTCTACTGTTGGGAGGATTCGCGCTGAAGGCAAATGAACTCAAGCCCGTACCTTTCACCCAACCCCCAACACCATCAGTATTAGCACTGCGCGAACAGCAAGCAACTAATACTCAAAATGAAATTCGCAGAGACATTACTCAATATAGCTACGGTCAAGACGCTCATTTAGATAAGGCTTTGTCGTTTTTGGGTTTAAGCCCGACAGACGAAGAACGACCATTAATTACGGGGTGGCGAGAAACAGAAATTAATGGTGCTTATGCTTTAATTTTAGAATTTGATTCGCCAATGATACCAATTGATATTTGGGAACAAAAGCTAGATAAAATGACCAAGTTTTTCGGTCCGGGAGTTGAAGTTAAAGTTACTCAGACAGCTGAAGATGAACTTGAACTGACGCTGATCAGCACTCCTAAATAGAGACCATATCATGTCCGTTGAACTAATACTAATAAAAATATCGCAACCGTCGTAGAGACATTCTGACGGAACGTCTCTACAATATATGTGATTTGCCGGACATGATATTAGTCATGAGTCATTAGCAAAGGGCTTATGACTAATAACTAATAAGTAATTATTTTTCTAAACGAACAGCATACCACTGTAAATATTGACCAACACCAACGTCCAACTCGCAACTAGTGTCAAGTAAATATTGAGCTTGGGCTTCCACAGAATTAAATTTTTGCAAATCTTGTGGTAAATCTTGAAAGTTGAATTGTTGCAGAACTTTTTTCAGCTTTTCTAATAACTCAGGTGCAGTCAGAAATTGTTCTGGTTGGTTTGTTTCTAAGACGACAAAATCATCCTGCTGATACATTAATGAGTCTGGCATTGAAGAAAATTGGTAACTTTATATCCAATTATCATAAAATTATGCAAAGTCTGCCGATGCTTAATAAGTTAAAATTTTAGCTCAGGATTTGGGGAACTCAGCCGATCGCGCTTACTTTTACTTGCTACATCTACATCACGCTCCTAATGAACGTTTAAAGATTTACTGTTTAAGTTTTCAATAACATAGCAATTCTAAGTTGGCAGTTGGGAAATATAAATAGTAACTCCTGCCATGTACGTGTCAGGATAAAAAAAGTTAAAAAATTTGCCTTCGCGTTCGAGATAGATTTTTTATGCAACCCAGTCATCTAGCATTTGCTTGGCTCAAAACAATTGAGGGGTCTATTGCCCGAAAACAGTTCATTGTGAAGCCAAATGCACCCAGACGGCAATTTATGACATTAATAAGCGATCGCATAAATACCCAAATCACTGCCTCTAGGATAACGCACCTTAACCACCCCAAAGTTACCCACTCTGGGAAACAGACGAGAAAAAGGTTGTTCTAAGTGCTATTTTGTCAGAATACTCGCGAAAAACCCAGACATAAAAAAATATTTACCACTACCGCAGGGCGTAAGTTCCTGACTTTTACTATAAATTGCATACAATCAATACCTGGGAAATCAACGCAACGCAAGAAAGCGCCGGAATTTTCCGTCTCTACTCAGTAAATATTACTGGCTCTGGTGGTTATCCGGCAAAATCTAGAAATATAAATCAATAGCTTGCCTCCAGATGCCCCATTCTTCGTGGAACGCAACTCATGTCAGGCAATAAACCAATTTCTATTTGCAACAAACCTCCTTTAATTCTGCTGGCTGATGATGACAAAATCATCCGAGGAGTGTTGCGTGAATTTATGGAAAAAGAAGGTTACCGAGTTATAGAGGTAACAAATGGTAAGGAGTGTTTAGAAGTTTTCTTAGCTGTTAAGCCGGATCTAGTTATGTTAGATGCGATAATGCCCGTCATGGATGGTTTTACGTGTTGCAAGCAGCTGATCCAGATTGCCAGAAATAACTTGGCGTTAGCTCTAGCCAACTTTGATACTGGTGGATCTTCTTTAGGTACTACTGTAATCTCAAAGCTTTGGGAGCGCACTCCCATATTGATGATTACAGGATTGCAAGATCCAGAGTCAGTAGATCGCGCTTTTGAATCCGGGGCAAGCGATTTCGTCACCAAGCCAATTCACCTGGCTGTATTGCGCCAACGAATACGACGCTTGCTGCAACAAGCGCAACTATACAAACAACTAGAAGCAGCTAACCAGGCTCTACAACATCTTGCTAACGTGGATGGTTTAACTAATGTAGCTAATCGCCGTCGTTTTAATGATTATTTAAATTCTCAATGGTTAACTTTAGCATCTGAGCGATCGCCTTTATCACTTATTCTCTGCGACATCGACTTTTTTAAACTTTATAACGATAAATATGGTCATCCGGCTGGAGATATGTGCTTACAAAAAATTGGTACTGTATTAAGCGAAACGGTAAATAACTCTCAGGATTTAGTAGCGCGTTATGGCGGTGAAGAATTTGCAGTAATTATGCCGAATACCCAGATGGGTCAAGCAGTTCATTTTGCCGCTGCAATGCAAGCCAGAGTCAGGGAACTGGAAATTCTTCACGAGCCATCGACTGTTAGCCGCTACGTTACTCTTAGTTTAGGCGTAGCTACCACTATTCCTACTTTTGAATCTGAACCCTCAACTTTAATTGTGGAAGCAGATAAGGCTCTTTACAAAGCAAAAGCAGAGGGGCGCAATCGGATTATTCTTAAGCAAATGCTTGATTAAGAATGTTGGGCATGGGCACGCTCGCACGCTCGCATTGGGCAAAAAGCTTTTTATTCCTTTTCCCTTTTCCCTTTTCCCTTTTCCCTTTACCCTTTCCCCCTCTTTAAAATCCCCATGCCCCAGTATCTAAGAAGGATAAACTGGCAAAGTGAAATGGAACCATGCTCCCCCGGTAGGGGCAGAATCTACCCAAATCTGACCGTAGTGTGCGCGGATGATGCGTTGGCACAAACATAGTCCAATGCCATAACCTTCTGTGGCTTCATCGCGTTTTAGCCGGAAGTGGTTTTCAAAGATGCGATCGCGGTTTTCTTCAGGAATACCAGGACCGCTGTCTCCAATACTAAATTGCACTTTTTGAGTAGTGCGGTGCAATCCACAAGCGCTAATCTTACCGTTATCTGGAGTGTATTTAATCGCATTATCTAAAAGATTTACCAACACTTGGCGGATGCGTTCTGGATCAGCATACACATAAGGCAAGTCTTTCGGGATATCTATTTCTACCTGTTGAGATTTAGCAATGTAGCGATCGCCTAATTCCTCTAGTACATCTAAACAAAGCTTGCGAATGTTTGTCTTTTGTGGTAGAAGTGGCAATTCTGTTTCTGTTCCCCGACCAACTTCTAAAAGGTCAGCTATCATCCGATCAATTGTGCGAGTTTGACTACGGGCTTGCTTTAATAAATGTACAGCCATAGCTGGTTTGAGGCGATGGAATTGACCGATATCAGGATTGTAGTTAGATTGCAAAGTTTCTAAAGCGATCGCTGTAGCAGTTAGCGGATTGCGGAGGTCATGAGCTAACATAGCGATTACTCGGTCTTTAAACTGTATTTGCTCTTGGAGTTTTTCTTTTTCCTGTTTTAAGCGAAAAATTTCATCCGAGAGTTGAATTAGTTCGGCAGAGACGGCAACTGAAGAGATTGAAGTTTTGCTTGATGCCACATAAGCGTTGTCGTCTATGGTTTCTTGCACCTCATTCTCTAATTTTAAATAAGCTTCTGCGATCACCGCTTGCCACCGGGGCCACCAGGTTTTCAGTTGGGCGATGATATTACTGCCAGCGAGTATCTGCTTGGGGTCAGGACGGATTTTAATCAACGCTGGCGTTGCTACCAATTTAAAGTGTTCCGCCAAATAGGGTTGTTGCTCAACATCGACAATTTGAAGTTCAAATTTATACTCAGCCTGTAATTCCTTGAGAAAGGCGCGTATTCGCAGTACTTGTTGTCGGGACTTTGGACGTCCATCGACAAATAGTAAGAGCTGGAGTGGAGCCTCAGAGTAAATAGGCTGATCCTGGGAAACTTGCATGTAATCGTGTTTCAGCACTGGTAACAACCCGGCGACGCTTGAGAGAGAAACTAGAATGAACGGACAATTGTCGATGGTAGGAGCGTTTTTCTCAATTTAATATCTATTTTAGATTTTTCATACTCCCATTCGATCTGCCTTTTTAACATGAGACACATATTTTTCAGCTTTTTGCTTCTTTTTTGGCTAATTTGTGTTCCTAGAAACACGTTAGCGGCTGGATATCAGCCAGAATCTTCCCAAAGTCAAAATTCTGCATTACCGCCAGCGAGCAAGAGCTTTTATAAATCTGCCAGTTTGTTAGTGCAGCAACAGATCAATTTGATTGCTCGCATTGAGCAAGCATTATTTCAACCTGATGCGAATCGAATGCGATCTGTTAGAGGGCAATTAACAATTCAAGTTAAGGCTATAGAAAGTTTTATCAAATATCAATACAATAGCCCGAAAGCTTTATGTACTCCAGGGGATTCTTCTACAAAATTGCCTTTACCTGAGCAGTTAACTGAATCACAAACACAAATATATTGTTCTTTGTACGCTTCAAGCTCCGAATTGTCAAAGCTTGCTCCACTGTTAGATAGGTTGTTATCTCGTCGGGGAGAGTTGGCGTTGGTACGAGAGCTACCACTAGTATCTGGTGAACGACAATCAGATCCTGTGCTTTCTATAGCACTCACGCAGTATCCCAACTTGAGAAAACAGGCGATACCTTTTTCCACATGGGAGCCGATACCACCAAGTCCACCACAAATAATTGGTAGAACTGCAAAAACAGCCATAGCTGATTATGTACCACCACGACAACCTGCGATCGCACCTCCAGCAGAAGCGTTGACTACTATAGAAACTGCAAAGCAGCTCTTAACAACAGCACAAGCAGCATTTCCCCCAGACATAAAATTTAACGATCCGAGGGAAACTCTTACTAGACTTGATCGTTTTGCCTACGACCTCGACCCTCAAGAGCCGCAAACTTACGCAAAGTTTCTCGCTTCACCTAATACTGGTATTTTTCGCGTGTTGCCCCATACAGCTTACGATCGTCCACTGAATACACTTCAGAATCGATTGCAAGCGCAAGTAAGCGATCGCTATCCTTTTCCGTCCTTGGGTGAGGCTAAAGGCGGATTTACCCCCAGTTTAGCACTTGTGATGGTTGGCGATAACTTTCAGTTAAAGCAACAAGAACTAGATTACAACTTTATGGTGGATGTCGGCGATATCCCCTTAGAAAAATTAGATACAAGTTTGAAAAATATTTCGCCGCAAACGCGAGAATTTTTTCTTAGCTATCAGCCTCCCAAGCAATTGGAGGCATTGCAAGTAGAGCAACGGCGATTTTTGAGCGGGAAAAACCAGAACTTGAATCATCAAGTAATTTTAGCTGGTGCTAAAGCACAATTGAACCGTACTTATTTAGTGCGATCGCTACAGTTTCAATTACCAGAGATGATTGTAAGTGGTCAGCCTATTTCCCCAACCCAGCGACGCCACCTTGACCAATTACAACAAATGCACAGCAGTGACATCATCTTCGCCTTCCGTCCAGTTCGTCGCCGTTCTGATGGTAGCTACACAGTTCTGTGGCGAGTTCTTAATCAATTACCCGCACCGCAAATTCAAGATTTAGAGAACCACGTAAAATTTTAACCTACAGGCTTACAATCTGTAGCTATACCGACAAAGCCTGCTTACGTAGGTTTTTGGTTTCAAGCCCACGTCAACAGGAACAAAGCCTACCTACGTCGGGTTTTTGGTTTCGAGTCCGCATTAGCCCTCGTTCCCTGGCTCCAGCCAGGGAATGTGCAACTTCTTGGAGGCAGAGCCTCCAGTCATGTTAAACATTTTCACGCTTTTTTGCGCGAAAATGTTACTTGAGCAGCATTTACAGTAACTGTATAACTATAACTATCGCTAAAAATCCTTTTTCCCAATTTTCTGGATATAGAAACCAAGTTGATTTGGAGCTTAGTGAAACACTTGTTTCATAGTTATGCTCAAACACAGTTTACATAAATACAAAACTTTCAACTGATGTATGAAAATATTAATTCAACACCGTCATTATGAAAACGAAATTAGTGGGGTTTTAACTTACATCCATTCGATTATTCCCGAACTCGAAGTAAGAAGAATTGAAGTTAAAACTATATCTACCAAACAAGACAATATCGCAAAATGGTTTAGTTATATTGCTTGGGCAGATATAGTCCATATGAATTCAAATGACTTATTTTTTACCTTACTATGTAAGATTTTGCATAAAAAAATAATTATTAAATATCATTATTGTCTTTATCAATCTACTCATACTAATTATGAGTCGATGAAGTTGACACAACGGCTAAAAGCCGAATTTAAACAGACATTACCAAAAGCTAACTATCCATTGAAGTGGAAATTACACACTTTTGTTAAATGGGCACGCCTATTCACCCGCCTTTCTACTGCAATACTAGCCGATGCTCATACAGCTTGTAGCAATTTTTTGGGAGAATCTTCTGCCTTTCCTTGGCCAGTTGATACTTTATATAATCCGATTGAAATAAAGTCGGAAAACCAACTTAAAACTTTAGAAAATTTATCCAATCCATATAAGTTTATTTTTGTTGGCAGATTAGCCACAGATAAGGGAGTTGATATTTTATTAAAAGCAGCGCGTATTTTACAAGATGAAAATAAAGACTTTCAAATTATTATAATTGGCGATGGCGGACAATCTAATGAATTAAAAGAGCTAGCGTCTAACTTAGAAATTGCCGAAAAAGTGAATTTTTTAGGTAAACTCCCTCAAAAAGAAGTACTTCTAAAAGTTCAAGATGCTCTAGCTTTAATTGCTCCGTCTCGTTGGCAAGATCCAGCACCTTATGTAGTGCAAGAAGCCTCTAGCGTTCAAACCTGCTCAATTGTCTCAAAAATGGGAGGATTGCCAGAAGTGGCAGGACCACACAGCCTATTTTTTGAAAACGAAGATGCAGAAGAACTAGCCAAATGTATGCGATACTGTTTAGATAATCCGGATGAAGTAATTAACCGGGGTTTTCAGTCCAGCGAATACGTTGCGGAAAATTTTTCGGCTGCGCGTGCTGTTAATCGACTGCTGGAAATTTGCCGTGAACTTACTTCCAAAGCATTGGTAACAACATCTGATAGATAAATAAATTCTCGACAGTCTGCGCTAGGGTAGGAATTGACACTTGTTTTGTGATTTCCTGTGGTGCCCTGTAAACGTCCAGCTGTATTTCTGAGTTTGGCTGTTTTACTCTCGTCTTTAACAGCTTGTGCTAACAGTCCTGTCGCCAAAAATCTTGAGGAGTCTTTGGCGGCAGATTCCAGGCTGGAAAATAACTCTGTTATCTTTGGGAAAGCGAAGCAAACCGAAGCGCAACAACAGCAACAATCAACAGTCCAATTACCTGCTGATTTTCCCTCAGATATCCCGCTTTATACCAATGCTCAATTACAAGAAGTTACACCCTCAAGTAGTGGTGTATCAACTCGTTGGTTAAGTTCTGACCCCAGTAATATAATTGAAAGTTTTTACCGCAGTTCCTTTCAAGCAAACAACTGGCAGATTTTACAACAACCTACAGATCAACAGTCTAATGTTATTGCAGCGCGGCGCAATGACTTACAGGTAAAAGTTTCCATACAGCCGAAATCAGTTAGTAACCCAGCACCCAATCAACCGCAGACAAATACTGAATTGTTGATTGAGTACGGTGGTAATGTGGCTGCAACGGCACAACCTACGGCAGCGACAACACCTAGCGAAACTAATAATCAGGTTGCCCAACCTGGTGATCCACAATTTATTGGACCGATACCACCCACATCAGTATCACAGCCAGCAAATACGCCGGATGATAGCAAAACGACGTCGGAATTTAGCGATCTGAATAAAGTACCGCCAGAATTGCGCCAACACATCCAAGATTTGGCAGCATTAGGCGTTTTGTCTATAGAATCAAATGCAGGTAAGAGCGACACGGCGACAACAACAAACCAGTTTGAACCTAGTAAAATCATTACCCGTCGCGAGTATGCTCGTTGGTTAGTAGCGGCGAACAATGCCATGTATGCTAATAATCCAGCGAAACAGATTCGCTTGGCATCGGAAAGCGTACAATCAGCTTTTAGTGATGTGCCGAAAACTAATCCTGATTTTCCAGAAATTCAGGGTTTAGCGGAAGCTGGTTTAATTCCTAGTCCTTTGTCTGGAGATTCTACAGAAGTTTTATTCCGTCCTGATGCACCCTTGACGCGCGAACAGTTGATTTTGTGGAAGTTACCTTTGGATACCCGTCAAGCTTTACCTGGAGCAAATTTAGAAGCGGTGAAGCAAACTTGGGGTTTTCAGGATGTGGGGAAAATTGACCCGAAGGCTTTACGAGCAGTTTTAGCAGATTTTCAGAATGCCGAACAATCGAATATTCGGCGAGTGTTTGGTTATACAACGCTGTTTCAGCCTAAAAAGCCGGTAACTCGCGCTGAGGCGGCGGCGGCTTTGTGGTATTTTGGTACTCAGGGCGATGGAGTATCGGCGAGTGATGCGTTGAAGTTAAAGCGATCGCCTCAACAATAACAACATTTGTGGTGAGCAGTACCTCGCCCCTTGACAATAACTTTACAAAATATCTCAAATTTCTCAAAAACTATTAAAGATAAGCCTGATAGTAACTATAAACGCATAGTTAAAGTTATTATTCACTTAGGAGTTTAGTATAATTACTGAATTTATAATTTGGTAATTCAAATATACAACACAGGGTTTAAATTCATCCTCCTTTGTCCGCTTGCTCAAAAATTTAACTTAATCGAATAATACAAAATATCAACGAAGTATGAAAAAACAACTTTTGACACTCCCCCGTTTATAAAACGGGGGATTCTTGGGTTAGTGGGGAGCTATTGCTTAACCCCTCGCCAAGCATCTTGACCGTATGCCCTACGGCTCTTAGACCACGTTGCATTACCACCATAGC
>JAHHID010000104.1 GCA_019359015.1 Spirirestis rafaelensis WJT71-NPBG6 | reverse complement strand
TGAACCCTAAATACGCTCTGGACGTAAATTATCCGTCTTTCCAGTCCAAGAGTGATTAGCGATCGCATATTTTTTCTTCTTTTCCATATGGCACTTATTGTCTAATTTGTCAATGCGTAAGTTCTGTATTTGTTGCCATTAGTGTTTACATTTTTAATTTTGCTCATTTACAAAACTTTATATAAAAATCAGCTTTTAATTGCCTCACGCTAACCACTCTATTGCTACTTAAAACTTACCTAATTGGGATTTATTTATCATATAAGGAGCTTGAAATTTAGCAACTTTTAATCTTACAAATTTAAATTTCCATTGCTTGTTTAGAGTTTCTCTGGCTAGAATTACTCAACCGCGTACAATTATCAGAGATAATTTAGACATAAAAAGTCTCTTGCTAAAGGAGTATTAGGAAAAACAGCAAGCGCTGATAAATAAAAATAATGACTGATGATAAATTACCAATTATCAAACCCTTGCCATTTTGAAGCAGCACCGTTTTGCTTTCCCTAACAACAGAGGCAGATATGGCTTCTGCCCCTGTTCTAAGAGTTAATAAGAATGCTTGAAAACTTATTCCTTTACTTCAATTAGATCTGTTGACTGCCTGATTGACAACAAGACTCGTATTAGCTGACCCAATGGCACAGAGCGCTGCTCCTGAACAAAAACTAAGGGCAGGAGGGCAGCCAGCCGTAGGAAACCTGAGAGAACAAACAACCCCAGCAAATTATTGAGACCAGGTAGAGTCAAGAGAAAGCTACCGACAGCAATACCTACTGCCCCAGTGATCCCAGCAATTGCTCCTGCGATCGCAAAGTATTTAGACTGTTTATGCACCGGTGCCACTCCCATCATCAGATTGTTGGTACACAAGTCAATTGCTGCCCACGTCCCGCCGGTTAGTACGTGCAACAAGGGTAACCAGACCCAAAAGGAAATTTGATCGCTTCCGGTTCCTAGCCACAGCACAGGTGTCAGCGCCACTAAAACTCCTACTAATAGCAGCAACGGGCGATTCCCAATCCGGTCAGCCAGTTTGCCCCACAAAAGCAGCATTAGCATGTTTGCACCAGTTCCTAAAGCGTTATAAATCGTTACCACGCTGATATCTATATCCAGGTTATCCAGCATATAGAGGTTAAAGAACGGAGCGCTAACGTTAACGGCAAAGCACCAGATGCCCAGGTAAAGCACAAACTTCAAAAAATTAGCATCTTTGAGGAAGCTAAAATCTATTTTCTCCGGCTGCGGTTCGGATGTGTCTGAACCCGCGACTTTAAATAGCTGCGGGTTCACATCGGTCATCCAGAACTGACAGCTCTGACTGATTAGCCCCACCACGATTCCTAGAACCAAGACTGCACCGTAACCTTTAAGCGTTCCACCAGGGCAAACCGATACGGCTAGACCCAGCAACGGCACACCGACAAGGTTTGTCAAGCTCAGAATACTATTGCGAAAGCCGAAATACCGCCCCCGCAACCGCTGAGGTACTAGCACAGCCGTCCAACCAAGCCAGGGAGCGCGACCGAAAGCTTCGATGACATTAGCTGCCAAGAGAATTCCCAATGTCAATTGCACTACTTGGTGTCCAGCGATATGAGATGAGGTAACCAACCAAATCGCTGGCAGGAGAATCAACCACAGCAGCCGCGACGGAACGAAAATACGGATGAAATACCAGCGGAAGCTAGTACTTCGGTCTACCAAATACGCTCCTAACGGTTGGATCAGATTCGTTATCTGAGGAATAGCGGCAAGCAAACCAATTTCTACTGCACCAGCACCTAGCTCTAGCAAGAAATTACTGAGCAACGCGCCGCCAATGATATTGTAAAAAATCGTAGCGAAGACACTCTCAAAAGTTAACGCCTTGAGGCTTGTCCGAATTTCTGGCTTAGAAATCTTTAAAACCAGATTCGGAGTTGGAGAAAGTACCGTCTCTGTTAATGCCCTATCCTCTGAGATTTCCTGAATGGGGACAGGGGGAAGAGAACTTGTTTCTACCGAAATATCATCTTCTTGTTGCCGGTGCATAGTATAAGTGCCAACATTTAAAGAGTTAAATTATCAAGGCAAGTATTTCCCTTTTTAGCATTAATTAGTAAATTTTATAGAGGATTTCAGAAATAAGCCCTAACGCATTAAAATTGCTCACTTATCCGGAAGGATAGCTTATAGTAAGTATTAACTATTGACTGCCTTAACAGAAAAAATGGTATATAACTGCGCTTGAGCTTTTAACCAAAAAAGTCAATAAATAGACATAATTTTGGTTTGATACAAAATTTGCTAAGAGCTTTATTATCATAAATATTTTTAGCAAATAATTCCTATCCTCTCTAGGAGAGAATAATTTTAAATATTTCTAGCCCCTTCTTGGTAATTATTAGTTTATAAAGTAATTTTTAAATTTAGCTGGGACTAGTAAGTAGGTAAAGGTAAAAAATATAACATATAACTAACCACGCCAGATGCGTGACTGTCGCTTCTAGCCGCCCACGGCGCTGGCTGCCCAACCCCTTCCCTATTCCGGGAAGGGGAGTAACAGTGAACTACCTACACGCTCCCTTGCGGTACAGTGTAGGCTTCTGTACTCATAGGCGAGTGCCGCAGATGGGACTTTCGCCCCATCTTTGGTCTTACCTCCCCTCCGAAAGCCCAGACGGCTGAACCTTCCGCCAATAGCCATCTGATGCCCTCTGCCCGAATGTTAGTTGCGGCATTGCCGTCCCTATCGTCATGAGTGCCGCAGTGGCGACACGTCCATTCCCTCACGTCTAGCGGCATCTCTGCCATTTGGTAGAAACAATTCGAGCAGAGCTTAGAACTGGGGAACCATCTATCTACCTCAATCAACTTTCCACCTTTGCGCTCTAGCTTATAAGCCAAGAAGTTGGTGAACATCCCCCATCCACAATCAGATATTGCTTTCGCCAAATTGTGATTACGAACCATGCCTTTGACATGAAGATTCTCTACTATGACAGCTTGGCTATCGCTGACCAACTTATAACTCAGTTTATGTAGAAAATCTTGCCTTGAGTTGCTCACTCGTTCGTACACTTTGGCAACAACTTTACGATACTTGCTTCTTGAATTACTTCCTTTTTGTTTACGTGCTAGTTTTTGTTGTTTGCGTTTTAGGCTCTTCTCATGCTTGGCAATGTGTTTTGGGTTGTCGTACTTAGAAACCTTCTCACCATCGGTCACGACGGCAAAGTGCTTCAACCCTAAATCAACACCATAAATCTTGCCTTCAGATGAAGAAGGGTTTTCTCCCTCTACCTCAGTGAAGATAGATGCAAAATACTTGCCTGATGGAGTCTTACTAACAGTGACGGTCTTTATCTTCCCCTCAATCGGTCTGTGTATTTTGGCTTTGATCACTCCAATATTGCCTGGGAGTTTTACGCTGCCATCTACAATTTTGACGTTTTGAGGATATTGAATTGACTGTTTACCGTGTTTGGATTTGAAGCGAGGAAACTCCGCTCTCCCCTCAAAAAAGTTTTTATATGCCGTAGTTAGATTGAGTGTTGTAGCTTGCAAAACTTGGCTATAACAATCAGCTAACCAACAAGTATCTTCTGCTTTTTTGAGCGCTGGGAGAAGTGCATTGAGTGCCGACCGTCCAAGCCTTTTACCTGTCTGCTTATAAACTTCGATAGATTTATTCAAAGCGTAATTCCACCACCAACGAGAGCATCCAAATGCCTGAACTAGTAGTGTTTGTTGGTCTTTAGTTGGGTATAAACGGACTTGTACAGCTTTATGTGGCACTCAATATCACCGCAGCAAGCAGCGAAAAAGGATAAGCCTAAAGTGCAGCGACCATCTAAAAAGCATAATGTCGAGCGCCGCAATCCTCCACCTAAACCAATGCTAAAGAAAAAGTCCCAAGCGGTTGACGTTCAATATTGTTAAATCGGTACTCTTTGCTGCTTGACTGAGAATAGGACTCGCCAAAGCTGACCCAGAGGTACAGAGCCCTGCTCCTGAACATAAACCAAGGGCAAGAGAGCAGCCGTCCGTAGAACGGCTGAAAGAACAAACAGTCCCAGTAAGCCACCGGCACCAGGCAGAGTCGCGAGAAAGCTACCAGCTATGATTCCCATTGCTCCAGTGACACCAGCTACCGCTCCGGCGATCGCGAAGTAAGTGGACTGATTAGTCACCGGTGCCACTCCCATCATCAGATTGTTGGTACACAGGTCTATGGCCGCCCACGTCCCAGATCCCAGCACGTGTAAAAAGGGTAACCATATCCAAAGGGAAATTGAATCATTGCCAGCTACTAGCCATAATAGAGGCGTCACCGCCACCAAGATTCCTACTAATAACATGATGGGACGATTCCCAATCCGGTCAGACAGTTTACCCCAGAAAACCAGCAGCAGCATATTAGCACCAGCTCCTAAGCCGTTATAGATTGTTACTAAGCTGACATCTATATCTAGGTCATCTAGCATGTAGAGGTTAAAGAAGGGAGCGCTGACGTTAACGGCAAAGCACCAGATGGCAAGGTAAAGCAGTAACTTCAAAAAATTGGCATCATTCAGGAAGCGAAGATGTATCCCGCTGCGGTATGGTTGGGGTGGATCTGAACCCGCAGCTTTTAAAAGTTGCGGGTTCACATCTGTCATCCAGAACTGACAGCCCTGACTAAGTAGCCCAAGCACAATTCCTAGAACCAAGATTGCACCGTAGCCTTGGAGCGTTCCACTAGGCCAGATCGATACTGCTAGACCCAGCAACGGCACACCGATGAGATTCATCAAACTGAGAACACTATTGCGAAAGCCAAAATACCGCCCCCGCAACCGCCCAGGTACTAACACAGCCGTCCAGGTCATCCAGGGAGCACGGGCGAAAGCTTCAATGATATTAGCCACTAACATAATTCCCAATGTCAACAGCACCACTTGGTGCTTAGTGATATGGTTAGATGAGCTGACTAACCATATCGCTGGCACGAGAATTATCCATAGTAGCCGCGCCGGGATGAAAATGCTCATGCAATACCAGTTGAAGCTGGTACTTCGTTCTACCAAATAAGCTCCCAGCGGTTGGAGCAGATTCACCAGCTGAGGAATAGAGGCGAGCAGACCAATTTCCAATGGACCGGCACCCAGCTCTAGCAAGAAATTACTGAGCAACGCTGAACCGATGATACTGTAAAAAACCGCAGCGAAGAGACTCTCGAGAGTTAATGCGCTGAGACTTGTGCGAATTTGCGGTTTGGAAAGTTTAATAGGCAGATTTGTGGGAAGAACTACCGTCTCTGTTAATTCCCTATCCTCTGGTATTTCCTGAATGGGGAGAGGGATCTTTATTAGTAAGCTTTCGTCTTCTACTTCCTTAAACATACTGAATAGCCAAAATTTAAAAACAGTTAACGCCGCCTTAATTGCTGGTTTAATGTAGAGAACAGTAGGCGCGCATCTGCCTACTGGGACAATCTTTTGAAAGATACGTTAGGGAATGAGGGGTTATTAGCCCTGTTGTGTCACTTTAGCAGTAGTATAATAATGTACAAAGTCTAGAACGAAGATACAGAGTATGGTAGAGCCTCGCTCACCCGTACAAACCATCAACTTTGTGGACGAATATTGTCTGTTGTATAAAAACCTGTTTTCATATCTTAGGCTTTTTGAAGCATTTAAGTATCTACATATAGGATGTATTTCTGATTTAAAACGGAAAAGCCTCCCATAGCAAAGATTGTCGGATTAGATAACTATCAAGGGCTACATCATTTCTTAACAATATCATCTTGGGATGTAGAGAAGTTAAGAGCTTTGCGTTTAGAACTAATTTTACAGATACTAAAAGGTGGACCAATCATTTTAATTATTGATGAGACAGGAGATAGAAAGAAAGGAACTAAGATTGATCTATGTTAGTTGTGATTTAGATAGACTAGGGCTACAGTAAGGAGAAGTTCGCCCAAGCATTTTTGCAGGTTTGTGGTGCCAAAGTTGAAATTATCAAGCGAACCGAAGCATAATTTCAGGTGTTGCCAAAACCTGGGTTGTCGAGTGTACATTTGGGTGGTTTCGCTGGTAGCATCGCAAAAGCCACGGACTATGAACTATTGCCAGGCGTGAGCGAGCTGATGAGCGAAACGGCAATGGTGCGCTTGATGTTGAAGCGCCTTGCTGCCTAAAGAGAACCTTTATAAATCAGCTCTTATATGGAGTCACAACAGTTTGGAGGAAGTCTATATGTTTCACAAGATTCTAGTTGCAATCGACACTTCTGCATCCGCCAAGGATGTCTTTGATAAAGCCTTGTTCTTAGCAAAAGCGAGCAAGGCCAGCCTTATGCTGTTGCAGGTTCTGTCGGGTGAAGAACAGGGCACAGTAAATATACCTATACTTCCCAGGCAGGATTACTATCCATATCCCGTGATGAGTAAAAAAACTTTGGAGTTCAATCAACAGCGGTGGGAGGTTTTGGAAAAGCAAGGTCTAGAGCTACTACAATCGTGTACGGATGAAGCAATTCTAGCAGGCGTGAGTACAGAATTCATCCAATCCCCTGGTAATCCTGGTCAAACCATCTGTAACTTAGCCTCTACGTGGGGTGCTGACCTAATCGTAGTTGGACGTCAGGGTCTATCTGGTTTGAGTGAGTTAGCCTTGGGCAGTGTCAGCAATTACGTACTCCACAATGCTCCCTGCTCAGTCCTGACTATGCAACACATATCAAAAATGAATACTGAATCTGCTCAAGACGAATCAAGCAGAGTTAGTGAATCGGATTGATATAATTAAAGCGAAACTGAAACTACTGTAGAACCCATTTGACATTTAAGAAGTGGCTGTAAGCCTTTTCAGCATCAGTCTAATAAAACAAAGATTGACTTTGGCAGTCGCATTACCTAAAGTTCTCTCAAAATTCTTGACGAGGATGAGAGCATCTGCTATAGAAAAGTTAGACAAGTCTAGACATTTTATTTCTTACTTCATCGGGGGCATGGGAGCGGCTATCCCTCAGTAAGCTTTCACGCTTTAGCCAAACGTGATAAGTTTATTGATGCATTCAAATCACGGTCTATTGAGTGCTTGCAACTTGAGCAATTATAGACCCTTTCTTTTAACGGCATATCTTGAATATGACCACAATTAGAACACGTTTTACTTGATGGGAACCAACGACTGGCAATGATTATTTCACAACCAAATTTTTTGGCTTTATATTCTAGCTGTCGTTGAAATTCGTAAAAACCGCAGTCAGCAATGACTTGGGCTAATTTATGATTTGCTAGCAGTCCAGAAACGTTTAAATCTTCTACTACTATTTTTGCGTGGTTCTTGCATAAGTAAGTAGTAATTTGGTGAAGAGTATTTTTCCGGAGGTTAGCAACTTTTGCGTGATGCCGTGCTAGATGAATTTTAGTCTTATATTTATTGTTGGAGCCGTTAACTTTTCTCGCAAACTTTTGTGATAATCTACAAAGTTTTTCCAGGTGTTTTTTGTAGTGTCTAGGGTGAGAAAATACTACACCCGTACTGAGTGTAGCTAATTGCTTTATGCCCAAATCAACACCCACGACCTCATGCTTTTTGACAGTTGGCTGATAACTCTGTTCGTAAGCAAAGGCGAGAAACCAACTATCAGCAGTTCGGGATATCGTAATTGATTTACATGTGGTATGTGGTAAACCTTCAAACGTTTTCACCCATCCGATAGTAGGTAGTTTGATAGACTTACCACCAACACAAATAGGTTTACCACTCGCATCAATAGTGAAAGAGTCGTGCCGTCCTTTCTTTTTAAAGTTGGGATAACCGCCTTTACCACTAAAAAATTGAGAGAAAGAATCACCTAGATTGTCGAAAGCGTATTGAGTTATTTTTTGGCAAATACCTTTCTCTTTAATCCATGTAAATTCTGGCTTCACATGGTTGTTAAAAAACTTTTTCAGAATGTATTTATTCGGTTTTAATCCATCTTTATAAAGTTGCTGCCTTGCTAAACCCCAATTGTAAGCAAATCTTGCGATCCCCGCATGTTTGCACATAATAATTTCTTGAGTTTTGCTTAGTTTTAACTTTGTTTTGATGGACAAAAGCATTGACCGACCCTCAACACTGCATTTGTTTCTTGTCTGATTCTGTCAGTTCTTGTACAGGAAAGTTCGCTTGGCTGGAAGTTTACCACAGGTGTCCCAACGAGGCGCGAGTTTTTCTAGAGACACCAATTTTCTCTCTCGAATTTGTGAGGCTTAAACATAAATACAACTGTAGGTTTTGTCTACGATTGTATAAGATTGTCTATAAAATTAGTACCTAGTCCTACCCTCTCCATCCAAGAAGAGTGACCGCTCAATCACCCACCTTGCCGCAACCGGAACAAATCCGGATTTACCCTGCGCTGACTTCTGTTGTTTCGATGGTTTTACTGAGAGTTCAAACTTAATTTTCCTCATGATATGGGGATAAACTTCTTCTAACTTCTCCTTGAGATATTCTTTCTTGATAACCGGGGTCTAGCAGTATGGTGGTCTTGGGAATATTGACAGGTTTAGACTTGAAATAATCAATGTTTTGAGTCAACATCTCAAGCAAACCCATATCATCAGATACATTTGCTTTGGTGCAGTGAGTGCATAAGGGAAACCCCAAGGTATCAACGGCTAGATGTCTCTTAATGCCATTTGTCGAGAGCGTAGAAACAATATCATGAGCGATTCAACACTCTTGTTTACAAGTGTTTTTCACCGCCTGCGAGTCGATTATGAGCAACGTCGTCCCGAAAAGCTTTTTTTTTACTTGCTCACGCACTTTAGAATGTAAGATATCCATCAGGAAAGTCGATCGCTCCTTCACCAAGACATCTGCTTGTAATGCCAATATACGGCCCTTGTAGGGGGGCAAGTCCTTGGGCAAGTCTTCCCAATTACAGCCATTCTTGAGTTCATAGAAGATGCCATCCAAGAGTTCTCTTTTTGTCCAATTGGAGGGTCTGGTCTGCTTCTTAGGCGGCAATATAGTCGGCAGTAAGGGTTCAAGGATTTCCCACTCTTGGTCTGTTAGGCTGCTAGAGTACGGCATGGCTGCTGGGTACGGCTTTTGCGGTAGCTGTACTTCAAGACAGTAAAAGATGTCAAATGGGTTCTATATTTAATTCAGCCCATCTATTTACACGTAGACAGAAATAAAGCTACGTTTATACAGCCAAGAGTTTAGGATTTAGCTTTAAGTTGAACTTCTTTGAGTATTCCTACATGGCGTGGGGAGATATCCAAGATAGTTTGTTTGTCGATATCAAATGACTTATTTTAAATTCTACGTCAGATGTGTGAGCATTTGCGTATACCTTGAGAATGTAATGTTATCTGAAAAATTCTATCTCCGGGCTAGCATCGCCTACCCCACTAATTGTGCCACGATCGCAGTATAAGTAAAAAAAGTTTTTTATGACGCAGACCGAAATTAACGACATATCGGGAGACAACTCCTTAATCGATCCTGAAAAAGACCGACTGGGATATGCCAGCTTCGCCAAGTATCTGGCAGACAGTATTTGCAAAATGACATTTCCTGAAGGATTCGTTATTGCAGTCTACGGTTCTTGGAGTTCCGGCAAATCCACATTATTGAACTTCTTAGTTCACTATCTCACTTCAAAGCCAGATGAAGAGCAACCAATCATCGTTCCTTTTAATCCCTGGTTGTTTTCTGGACACCAAGACATTACAAGGCGCTTTTTTGAGCAATTACAAAATGTTTTAAGCAAACAAGGATCTATGCCCAAAGGCTTGAGAGAGAGAATAGCTGATTTTGCTAAAGTTATTTCGGAAATTCCTTTGCCTTATGCTGACACAGCCAAGCCAGTAGCAACATTATTCGACGATAAGCAAAAGGAAGCTTCGGAATTCAAAGAAGAAGTTGAAGATACACTGGTACAGCAGCAGCAGCGAATAGTTGTAACGATTGATGATATTGATAGACTTCCGGCTGAGGATATTAGGCAGCTACTTCGCATTTTCAAAGCAATACCAAATTTTACTAACGTTGTTTATGTTCTGCTCTTTGATAAACAAGTTGTAATTAAAACAATTGCAGAAAGCAAAGAAATATCTGGAGAAGCATACTTAGAAAAAATGATTCAAGTTGCTTTCGAGTTGCCTATTCCAGATAAAACTTCACTCCGCAGGCTGCTTTTTGAAAAGCTTGATGGCATATTTGCTGATACAGAAGAACAATTCGACCAAATTCACTGGGGCAATATTTACTTTCAAGGAATAGACCATTTTATTACTAACCTCCGCGACATTGTTCATCTGACTAACACTCTAACAGTTACATATCCAGCAGTTAAAGGTGAAGTGAACCCAGTTGATTTCATTGCTATTGAGTCTCTGAGAGTCTTTTGCCCAATTGTATATGACACAATTATCCATAATCCCCACGCTTTTGTAGGAGAGGTAAACACTTCAAGAAACGAATTAAAAAATCTGCATAATGCCTGGATTGCTCAATTGCGAGATGAGGATAAGCAGCCGATTAAAAATATGCTCATGCACCTTTTTCCTAAATTTAAATTTGTTTGGGATAATAGCTATTTAGATGCAGAAGAAGAGTTAAAATGGCGCGAAAAACTACGTGTATGTAGCTTAGAAATATTTCCTATCTACTTTCGTCTGACGTTCTCAGCAAGTCAATTATCTAATACTCAGATAAAAGCTATCCTGGCTTTAGCTGAAGATGCAGAGAAATTTGGAGAACATCTGATAAAACTTGCTAATCAAAAACGTCTAGATGGGACAACGCAAGTTAGAGCATTTCTGGAACAGCTTGAAAATTACCCTGAACAAGAAATTCCTCTGAGTTTCATTCCCTCAATTGTGCAAGCCTTGTTTGATGTAGGCGAACAGCTGTTGTGTCCTGAAGAGGAATCTCAAAGCATTTTTAATTTTGGTAATGAAGTTATAATTAGCCGTTTTCTCTCGCGTTTATTGCGTAGGCTTGAAGAACCAACAAGGTTTGAGGTGTTAAAAAAGGCAATTACTCAAGGTAAAGCATTAGCAATAATTAATCATGAACTAACAACACTAAAAGAGCAACAAAGTCAGTATGGTTCAGATACATTTAACTTAGAACAAGAATGGCTTGTCAATCCACGAGACTTAAAAGAACTGTCAGAAATTGCCACTAAAAGGCAACAGGAAACTGATACTAACGATAAATAATGCAAAATCCGCATTTATATTTATTTATCACTTCCGCCAAAGTATAATTTATGGAAAAATATCAAAGCCAGAGCATGTCTATGATAGAGCCAAGACTGTCTGTGGCAACGATAAACTTCCTAGACTAATATTGTCAGGTCTATGAAAACCTGTTTCTATAAGTTAGAAAGTTTGAAGCTTTTAAATATCTGCATATAAATTTAATTTCAGATATTAAGCGTAAAGAAGTGCCTGCGATCGCCATGAAGAAAAAAGTTTGTGAGCTACTGAATTTATGTATCCAGCATCACACCCTTTGTTAATTATTTGCAGCGCGGAGTACCTCTAAAGTAAGTGGTACGCATTGAATCGATTGTTGAGAATAGGAAGATTACTAGCTGACTCGCCTCTCTCTCTCATTAATGCTGCGATCGCGCAACGAGCGTGAATACTGCGATCGGTCAAAAAGCGCCAAACGCACTCTTTACGTAAAGTCGAGCTTTACGGCTGATGTAACCGTCAACATATACGTTACGAGGATGACAATTTATGGAGCCAAAACAACTCAGTGAGGAACTGCGTCAAGGAAAGAATCCTGACATGAGCCGTCGCAGAGCAATTATCGGTTTGTCTATGCTCGGAGGTTCAATGGGACAAATCGTCACACTTTACCAAACCGGGATCGTTAGTCACCTACCCTCACTGCCTGTGCCGTTATTCGACGCAGACCGTGTTGACGCAGCTAACTACGCTTACAGCCGATTCAACTCACCCGATGGACCAATAATGATGCTTAATTACGCCCTCACTGCTTGGGTGGCTTCAGCTGGTGGTCTTGACCGCGCTAGGCGTAACCCGTTGCTGCCAATTGCAATGGGCATCAAAATCCTCATCGACTCAGGCGTCTCCCTTGAACTGGCTCGTGAAGAGTGGAGTGAGAACAAAGCGTTTTGCGATTACTGCCAAGTTGCGACTGTTTGCTCAGTAGCGTCGTTGGTACTCGCTATACCCGAAGTACTCACTGCGGTTCGCACCCTGCTTGGTCGTCGTAACAAGAACAATGCATCTAGCAGCACGCAATGACCGTCGCTTCGCTCCAATTCAAAATTCAAAATTCAAAATTCAAAAATAATTAAATTTTGTATTTTAAATTGGAGCATTCGTGACAAGCCCCTTAATTTATTAATGGAGAAGAAGAACGAACGGGACATTATTCAAGCCTCCGCCTGAAGGCGGTTTACTGTTATCAGCGGCGACTAGCTGCTAACAGTAAACAATGAATTAGGAGTTATTCTCACCCTGTGAAGGCTGATAAACATCCCAATATTGAATACGGTGTTTATCCAAGATTGCTTGAGCGCTTTGGATATCGTTATCTGTGCCTTCTACTATCACCAAATAATCACTTTGAATCAGGCGATCAATATAAACCCTAGCTCGTTCTTCTGGAATGCCTAAATCAGCAAGCGCCTTGATTAAATTATTAGTCGCTACCGTTCCTACAGCAAGACCAGCTACGCTTGTAGTTAGTGCTACGCCTACGGAACCTGCTGCTATCACAGCTCCTAAGCCAGGAATGGCTAAACTACTCAAACCTAGGAAGAAGCTACCCCAGGTACTTGCAGTGAGAGTATCTGCAACTGCACCTGTGGAACTATTTACATCTTGATCGCCAATGCGATCGCTTACTTCAGCTTCACCAACCTGTTCAATTTTGTCTGCATCTTTTGCAATGAGGGAAAATTTTTCCATCGGAAAGTCTGAAGCTTTCAATTCATTGATTGCTTGCTCTGCTTCTTTACGGCTTGTAAACACTCCGACAGCGCGTTTTTCTGGGGCATTTGTTGCTATCATATATTCCTTATAAGTGCGATTTATTACGAATGTAACCACATAGCTTTATGGATATTCAAATGATATTTTTATGCTTTTATTTCTAAAATTCATCGCTCTAAAGATGTAGTCTATAAGGACGAAAATATTCTCCATTATTTGACGTTGCTTTATTAATAAAATATTTTTGAAATTCCTCTAAATGTATTAAGATATATTAAAATTAATTAATGTTTTACAGCAAAATGACCTTACAGCAGGATAACCGATCATCTAACAAACTGCTTCAGAACTTTGATGCCTGGATAAACATTTATGTTGCGGGCTTTGACTATCAGTTACTACTACTCGATGTCTCGGCGAGGGCATTTCAGGAGGCGATCCTTGAGTTGCAATCATGTGGAACGGTAGAAAATTGGCAGCAGTTTCTGCAAGTTTGGAGCCGCATATTTGACCGAATATTTGCAGAAACTTTTCGTTCAGAACATGCCCTTCAGATTCAGGGAAAGTTGTTAAATGCAAGCATGAAGCTCTCGCTCGACCAGCAACAGGTGATAGAAATGTTTTTGAAGATGAATAACCTGCCAACTCGTACCGAAGTAGACGAGATTCACCGCAGCATCTACGAGTTGAAAAAGGAAGTTAAAAACCTTAAAAAAGCCTTAGCAGAATCCTAGAGTTCATCCAAAAGCTGGTCAAAATTATTAATATTTTAAGCCACATGCGCGAACAGGACATTCAGATCGGGGTGACACCTAAGGAAGAAGTCTACCGAGAGGACAAGGTGGTGCTTTACCGCTTTGAGCCTCAGGTGGAGCATTTGCTAAACATCCCCATCCTCATAGTTTTCGCCCTAGTCAACCGTCCTGACATCGTGGATTTACAGGAGGGTCGATCGCTCGTTGCCAATCTCCTGAAACTAGGTATAGATGTATACGTAATAGATTGGGGTTATCCTAGCCGTGGCGATCGCTGGCTGACTATTGACGACTACATCAATGGCTATATCAATAACTGTGTGGACGTAGTGCGAAAGCAAAACAACTTAGACCAGATTAACCTGTTAGGGATTTGTCAGGGGGGAACCTTCAGCCTTTGCTACAGTTCGCTGTACCCAGAGAAGGTAAAAAACCTGATTGTTATGGTTACACCCGTGGATTTCCACGTTAATGAGGGACTCCTCAATGTTTGGAGTGGAAGCACTTTGGGGTCACAGGCTCTGGATGTCGATTTAATCGTAGATACTCTGGGGAATATCCCAGGCTCGTTGCTCAACTTTACCTTCATAATGCTGAAGCCTTTTGGCTTAGGGGTCAAGAAGTATGTTGACCTTTTAGAAATCATTGACTGTGAAGATAAGTTGCTCAACTTTCTGCGGATGGAAAAGTGGATTTTCGACAGCCCAGACCAAGCCGGCGAAGCATTTCGACAGTTTATCAAGGACTTTTACCAGGGAAACAAACTGATCAAAGGTGAAATCGAGATTGGCAAAAAGCGAGTGGATCTGAAGAATATCCACATGCCGATTTTGAACATTTATGCCGAACAGGATCATCTGGTTCTGCCAGCGTCTTCCTTAGCTCTTGAAAAGTACATCGCTAGCGTTGACTACACAGTGCGTTCCTTCCCCGTCGGACATATTGGGATGTACGTGAGCAACAAAGTACAACAAAACCTTCCTCCAACCATTGTCGATTGGTTAAAAGCGCGAACCTGATTCATGAAGAGGGGGAAAGGGTAAAGGGGGAAGAAATTGGATGGGGATTGCACTATCCCAATTAAAGACCACAATCCCGAAGTGGGGGTCTTGAACCCCAAACGTCCAATGGAAGAAAAAATGAACTTTATGCGTGTCTTAAATTACTTCTTCCTTTAACCTTTTTTCCTTTTACGGCAGATGCTTCCCACTGCCTCTTCTTTCCCCCTCCCCGATAAAAGTATCTTTGTATTCACTAGTACAAAGTTGTTTAATATAATGCCCTTTCTTTAGGTAGACGATTAAACCAAGTAGCAGGTTTAAATTTTAGTCAATGGACTTTTTCTAAAGATTAAATTTTAGTCAATGGACTTTTTCTAAAGATAAAGTATTGGAGGAATAGAACAAATAGAAAATTTTTTTATAACGATAAGAGTTTCATATTTAAAAAGCTCCCCAAGATAATTCTTGGGGAATTTATTCATGTTAATGTACTACAAAGCCTGTTTGATTTACATCTTGCGTAACATATTAAAATAGCTCTCCCAAAATTGCTTTTGGCTTTCTAGTGACATACGAGCTAACAAAGCCTGAAATTCCAAAGAATTTGTGATGGTGGTTTCCTGAAACTTCAGGGTTTTATCAAAATTCTCTCGGAAATTGGGCGTATTTATGCTCTGCATAGGCATCATAGAAGTCCAGCTAGTGAAAACTCCCCTTTGTAATTCGCTAACTTGTCTTAAAAACTGCTCCAAATTAGTGAACAAATCCATTAGTATTGCTCCTGTGAATTTTGTCTGATAGTTTATTAAATAATAATCGAATATTCGCTCTAATGGCTGATGTATGATCAAGTAAATTTTATAAAAATAATAAATATAATTTTGGTAGTAAAGCTATTTACTACCAAAATTAGTCAGTGTTGTAAGGGCAAAGCTAAAAAATTGTCTGATTAGGCAAGCTACAGAAGATTAATAGAGTTAGTTTCAGGCAAACATAACTATATTTCACAAGTCTTGTACCGATGAAATCTGCTGACCTAAGCATCCTGCTTGGATTGGTAGCCGTTGAGGCACGGAGATTGTAAAAAATAATGAGGGATATGGAAGAAGCTTATATTGTCTCAGCAGTACGCACGCCACTGGGTAGATTCGGAGGTGTTCTTGCGGCTTTTTCTCCAGTAGATTTAGGTGCGATCGCCATGCGTGCTGCCTTGGAACGGGCTGGAGTATCCGGGGAAGCATTAGACCTTTACATTTTTGGCAACGTACTTAGAGCTGGTCACGGACAGTCATTGCCCCGTCAGGCAGCATTTAAGGCAGGGATTCCAGAGACGGTCAACGGATATGCAGTGGACATGGTGTGTTCGTCGGGAATGATGAGCGTGATGAACGCTGCCACCGCTATCCGGTGTGGTGAAGCGGAAATCGTACTTGCCGGCGGAATGGAATCAATGACACAAACAGGGTTTTTCCTGTCGCATCGAGCTAGATGGGGATATAAATTTTTGCTGGGTGCGCCAGAGCAACTCACGGATATTTTACTTTACGATGGTCTCACCGATCCCACTACTGCCGAAGCAATGGGTGAGCAAGCTGAACGGCTGGCAGCGGCTTACCAGGTTACGCGCAATGACTTGGACAAAGTAGCTTTATATTCACAGCAGCGGGCAGCGATCGCCACTGAGCAAGGCTGCTTCAAGAAGGAAATTGTACCGATTGAAGTTAAAGGGAAGAAAGGTTTGCAACTCGTGGACAAAGACGAGGGAATCCGTCCCGAAACAACCTTGGAGAGCCTAGCCAAGCTCAAGCCTGCTTTTATAGAAGATGGGGTATTCACACCTGGCAATAGCAGCCAGATATCGGACGGAGCAGCAGCATTAGTATTGGCAAGCAAGAGCGCAGTAGAACGTTACGGACTTGTGCCAAAAGCACGGGTGATTGGAGGAACCTGGGTAGGTGGCGAAGCTTGGCGCTTCCCGGAAATTCCTATCTTGGCAGTCAACAAGCTTTTAGACAAGCTGAAGATGAGAATCTACGATTTTGACGTGTTCGAGAACAACGAGGCTTTTGCTCTGAGCAACGTGCTATTTAACCGGGTGCTAGGCGTTCCTTACGAAAAGCTGAATGTCTATGGGGGAGCGATCGCTCTCGGACATCCCATCGGGGCTTCAGGAGCAAGAATTATAGTCACGCTGCTCAATGCCTTACAAGAGAAAAATGGGCAGTTAGGGCTAGCAGCAGTCTGTCATGGCACCGGCGGTGGTACGGCGATCGCACTGGAGCGACTTTGACAATTGACACTCCCACGGCTCTACTTGATCGGAACTTACGCAGTATTAGATATTGTGCTCCCCCTTCGGGGAATTCAAAATTCAAAATTAAGATTCTTGTTTTGAATTTTACATTTTGAATTTTTGTGTCCTTATCTTCCTCTAGATGCTATTTCTGAATGCAACTTAGTATGAAACGGTATTAGGGGCGATTGCGTAAGTCCTGTTCATAAAAGCCGTGGGATTCTTTGTTCAGTAATTCGACTCAGCTTTTTCTGGGCTAAACCGAAACATCTAACCTGGGTTAGGTGGACGATAACTCGATTACCTGCAAAATCAAGGTATTCAAGCTTTTTGTCGCTTAAAAACATAACCCCTTTCCATTTTTTTTGGTAATGGTGTTTGATCAGGTTCTCAAAAAAAGACCTGAAAAACGCTTCTAAAACCTCTGTGAGTAACGTTTGGGTAACTCGTGGTGAGCTACATTACCTTTGCGGTGAAAGGGGATCAATCAGATTATTTTTCAATAGGAGAACTAAGCATGGCTACAACACTAGACGATACGAAGCGCGTTGCGATCGGCGAAAGATTGGCAGACCTGAAAGCATTTCAAAATTTAATTATCTCTAACGATCAAAAACTAATAGATGCCTGTCCTTATGAAGACGTTCGAGAGCGTCTCCAAAATATGCTTGAGGATGACCAGAAAAACATAGGCATCATAGACACTGTAATCGTTCAATATGGCATTCAGACTGAACCTAGTGCTGCAACCAAGATATTTATTCCGCAGTTTGAGCAGATGATGTCAGGCAATGAGTTTACGTTTTATCAGAAACTCATTCACCATGAACTAATGAAGCATGGTCAAGCCATGAGTGGAATCATGATCCACAAAGCCGCTCAGGTGGTAGGGGCTGATATTGAAGTAGCAATTGCGCCTTTAAATACTGTCAACTTCGAGGGTCGCGCTCACCAAGAACAGCTTAAGGGGATGCTCGAACAGGTGGGTGTCCGCGAAATGACTGGCAAAGACGCACACCAGGGACTCTGGGGGCGGGTGCAAGATGCGGTCGCTGCATTATCGGGTGTAGCTGGTAGCGTGGTTACCCAAAACACTGACAAGCAAGATATGAACATCCAGACCCTCATCCGGCTGGATCACGACAAAGTAAATACCATCTTCACCGAAATCGGAGCTACTAAAGATCCTCAAAAGCTCCAAGAGTATTTCGGGCAGCTCTACAAAGATTTATTAACACACACTCAAGCTGAAGAAGAAGTAGTGTATCCGAAAGTTCGCTCATTCTATGGCGATGACAACACTCAAGAATTGTACGATGAGCAAGCGCAAATGAAGCAGATGCTAGATGAAATTAAGTCTATTGATCCCGCTTCAGCCGACGAGTTCAGATCAAAAGTTAAACAGCTGATGGATGTGCTCGGCGACCACATTCGCCAAGAAGAATTCACCATGTTCTCAGCGATTGACAACAATTGCAGCGATGAGCAGAAAGAGCAAATGGCTACTGAATTTAAAGCTGCTAAAAGCAAGATTCAGCAAGAAATGACAGCCTAATTGCAATAACAGTCAGCATCTTGCTGTACTGATTACAGCGAAAGGCATTGTCAGTTGGCTCAATGACTCTTTATTAGGAATGTAGCTCAGGGGAGCAACACAAAAATGGCTTTTTAGGTTGTTGTATAAAATCATTCTCCAAATAATGTAAGTCGGTTGAGCGTTAACTGACAATGCTAAAGAAAGCTACAAACATTGGCGCTTTGCCGCTGAGGTAGCATGGCTGAAATAAAAATAGGGGTGGAAGTGACTTATGGTCTCTTTGGGACTGTCCGATAAAGTCGTTCTGGTAACTGGCGGTAATAGAGGAATAGGAGCGGCAATAGTCAGTTTGCTCTTAGAACTGGGAACCAAGGTAGCTTACACCTACCGCAGCGATAGCAATAGTCAAAATGGGGCTTTAGCACTTCCAGCCGATGTTACCGACGTTGCCGCAATGGCAGCAGTGGCAGAACAGGTTGAAGAAAAACTAGGACCAATTTACGGAATTGTGGCTAACGCTGGAATTACACGAGACAAATTTTTTCCCAAACTTAAGGTAGATGACTGGGATGAAGTAATAAATACAAATTTGAAGGGAGTATACAACACGTTGATGCCCGTTATCCCCAAGATGTACGAGCGTCGGGAAGGTTCGATTGTCTGTATCACCTCAATTTCGGGTGAGCGGGGAAACATCGGTCAGACCAACTATGCAGCATCCAAAGCGGCTTTGATTGGTCTAACAAAGTCCCTAGCTTTAGAAGCGGCTCGCTACAAAGTGCGAGCCAATGCTGTGTCACCGGGATTCATTGAGACTGATATGGTCAAGTCGGTTCCAGACAAAGTGAAAGAGCGCATTGTGTCTGAGATTCCTTTGGGTCGCTTCGGCAAGCCTGAGGAGGTTGCCTGGGCAGTGGCGTTCCTGCTGTCGCCCATAGCCAGCAGCTACGTCACTGGTGAGGTTCTCCGAGTTAATGGTGCCCATCACACTTGAGGTTGATAACGGCAAGGCGAATGTTGAAACACTACGGGGAGCTAACTGTGAAAACTGCGGTTGAAGAGCGGCGAATAAATGTAGGCGGTTTAACCACCCGCTACTTTACGGCGGGCGATTATGACCCTCCGTTAGTGTTGCTACATGGAGATGCTGACAGCGCTGTTGATTGGTCTTGGGTGATGCCCACACTGGCTAATCATCACCGCGTCTTGGCATTGGACTTTCCTGGTTTCGGCGATGCTGCTAAACCCAACCGCGAATACTCGGTTGAATTTCTAACGCAGTTCGTGGCTGATTTTCTCAATGCGTTAGGAATCGAGCGGGCGATACTGGTCGGCAACTCCCTAGGTGGTCTGGTTGCCTTGCGCTTTGCACTGTCACATTCAGAGAAGGTGGCTGCTTTGGTGCTGGTAGACAGTTCCGGGCTGGGTCAGGTGGTCAACCCTGTCCTGCCCCTTTTGACCCTGCCGTTGTATGGGGAGGCTGCAATTACTATGTGCAAAGTGCCTCCTAACAATAAGCTGCGAGCTTGGGCACGGGCATCGCTGTTTTTCGCTCATCCCTCCCAGATTCCCGAAGAGTGGATAGCAGAGCAGGAGCGCATGTCGCTTCTTCCCAACTTTCTTGAAGCCACCCTGTCCTCGCTGCGTGACCAGCTCAATGTGTTTGGACAGCGCCATGTGTTGCTTGACTCCTTAGGGCAGTTGCAGATGCCAACCCTTGTTGTCTGGGGTACTGAAGACTTGATTTTCCCAAAAGAACAGGCTCAAGATGCGGTCAGCCGTTTACAGAAAGGACAACTAGCATTGATACCTGACTGCGGTCACATACCCCATATTGAGCGTCCCGAACAGTTTACCGCCGCGTTGAGCCAGTTTCTGGCGGGCGTTGATTTTTAGTGAGAACTTTAAGGAGTAGGATTAATGCAGCTAAAGCCAATAAATCAGCAGGTTGTTTCGGTCGTTGGAGCTTCGAGTGGCATCGGGCGTGAGACAGCCCTCCAGTTTGCACGGCGTGGGGCAAAGGTGGTTGTCTCTGCTCGCAGTGAGCCGAAGCTAAATTCCTTGGTGGACGAGATTCGAGCGTCTGGCGGTGAAGCAACTGCTATTGTCGCCGATGTACAGGTATTTGATCAGGTCAAGGCGATCGCTGACCGTACCGTCGAAGTGTACGGGCGACTCGATACGTGGGTGCATTGCCCCGCGATCGCTGTCTTTGCCACGTTCGATAACACCACACCAGAAGAGTTTCAGCGCGTCGTTAATATTAACTTAATGGGGCAGGTATACGGTGCGATGGCGGCGCTACCCCATCTCAAGCGTGAGGGGCGCGGGGCGCTAATTCATCTATCTTCAATCGAGGGCAGGCGAAGTCTCCCATACCAGAGTTCCTACTCCGCAGCAAAGCACGGCATAGAAGGCTTTGTGGAAGCCCTGCGTGTTGAGCTACAACATGACAATATACCTATCAGCGTGACGAGTGTGAAGCCGGCGGTCATCAACACACCCTTTTGGAACAATGCTCGCACTAAGTTAGGCGTAAAGCCAGCAGGGATACCGCCCTATTATGACCCTAAGCTAGTGGCTGACGCGATCCTTTACGTTGCTGAACATCCAACTCGTGATTTCCTGGTTGGGGATACAGCTAAGGCGCTAGATGCACTTCAGCGGCTCTCGCCTGAACTGGTGGATTCCTTGTTACTACTCATCGGCTTCCGGCTCCAGCGCAGTTCGGAGCCAAAGTCTGAAGATGCAAGCAACAATTTTTACGAGCCAGTCCACACTGATACTAGAGTAGACGGTGACTTTAGCCACCAGGTGGTCCCAAGCATTTCTGACTGGCTGGATAAAAATCCGCAAATCAAGTGGGGTGCAGTTGTTAGTACAGCTGCGTTAGCCTTGCTGGCGGTACAAGCGTTTCAAAACGGAGGCGAATTTAGGTAACTTTAAATTGTGCAACACTAAACTTACTCAAAACGCTTATAGTTTACAAGTATTGAAGCAGAAAGCCCACCAGTAACAGCCTGAAAATCCAAAAAATTTTCAGGCTGTTACGTCCTTCAGGGGTGGGATGAATGCGAAGCACCTTTAGGTGCAGTCCCTTCGTTAGCG